>NZ_OLKJ01000011.1:0-817 GCF_900291005.1 Pseudomonas sp. Kh14 | reverse complement strand
TCACCGGGAATGCCGAATACATACTCGACACCTTCGTTTTCCAGGCATTGCACAACGACATCGGCGGCCTTGGCCATCTTGCTTGCTACCTCAAGTGATGGGACGGTGGAAGTCCAGAAATGCGCAGCACGGTACGCTGGCATCGCCAGGTCCAGGAGCAAAAGTGCCCCGAACCAAAGTCTTGACGTAGGGGGGGGGCGGGAAAGTCACGTTAATGCTTCGTGGAGGCCATTCTAGCCTGGCGTCGCACCATCCTCTGTAGGAGCGGGTTTACCCGCGAAGAGGCCGGCCCTGCTGGCCAATCCCCACCTGCCGTTCACCATTGCCGCCGCCACCGTATTCGCGGGTAAACCCGCGCATACACAGATTGGTGGTGGACACGTATCGAGGGTGGACACAGGCCGTCGTAGGAGCGGGTTTACCCGCGAAGAGGCCGGCCCTGCTGGCCAATTTCCACCCGCCGCTCACCGTCGCCACCGCTACCGTATTCGCGGGTAAACCCGCTCCTACACAGATTGGTGGTGGACACACATCGGGGGTTGGACACAGGCCATTGTAGGAGCGGGTTTACCCGCGAACCCTGTAGGAGCGGGTTTACCCGCGAACACCGGCGAAGCCGGTGCCATCTCCTTTATTGCCCACAAAGACAAAACCCCTACCTGCATACGCAGATAGGGGTTTTGCGAAATGAATCTTGACGATGACCTACTCTCACATGGGGAAACCCCACACTACCATCGGCGATGCATCGTTTCACTACTGAGTTCGGGATGGGATCAGGTGGTTCCAATGCTCTATGGTCGTCAAGAAATTCTGT
>NZ_OLKJ01000010.1:0-380080 GCF_900291005.1 Pseudomonas sp. Kh14 | reverse complement strand
TTGACTATCAGTCCGTACTCACAAGCACCCACACGAATTGCTTGATTCGATTTGTTAAAGAGCGTTTGGTTAAGAGCTTTTCGTCTCAACCGAGGCGCGCATTCTACGCTTTCCTCAGAACCTGTCAAGCGTTTATTTTGAAGTTTTTTACCACCACTTTCTTTCGAAAGCTAACAACTTCAACAACTTACCGCTTGCCCCGAAGCGTTCATCGCTGCGAGGAGGCGAATAATACGCGCTTTGAAATCAGAGTCAACACCTTGTTCTGAAAAACTTTTCCATCACCGTTTTGCCGCTAACCGGCAACTAATGAAAGCGCCGTGGATCTGTAAAGAAACACACCACGGAGCGTAGCGGCCATGAGCAATGGGCAAAGCGAGAAAACCCCCGGCCTCTCTGCAGATGAAGAGCAGGAAGTCAGCCACAGCCAACCGCCGCGGGCGGCTGTGCTGCACGAAATCATTCGCTACCAGGGCGACCAGGAGCTGGAACGTACACTTGCCGCGTTGTGGTGGTCGGCACTTGCCGCCGGCCTGTCCATGGGGCTGTCGTTGATGGCCATGGGGCTATTCTACGCCCGCCTGCCGGAAGGCGATGGTGCCCAGGTGGTCGCCAGCATTGGCTACAGTGCGGGCTTCCTTGCCGTGATTTTGGCACGCCAGCAACTGTTCACCGAAAATACGCTCACCGCCGTGCTGCCCGTCATGACCGCCCCTACGCTGGCCAACTTCGGACGACTGCTACGCCTCTGGAGCGTGGTGTTGCTTGGCAACCTGGCAGGCACCCTGCTGGTAGCCTGGGTGATGCTGGAACTGCCGATCTTCGACAGCAAGACCGATGTTGCATTTCTGGAGGTCGGTCGCAAGGTAATGAAGAACGACATCAGCCAGATGTTCGCCAAGGGCATAGTCTCAGGCTGGATGATTGCCACCATGGTCTGGATGATCCCTTCAATGGAGCACGCCAAGATCTGGATCATTCTGATGATCACCTACCTGATGGCCCTTGGCGATTTCACTCATATAGTGGTGGGGTCAGTCGAAGTGTCCTACCTGGTGTGGGCTGGCGACGAAACCTGGAACCGCTTCTGGCTGGAATTTGCACTACCGACGCTGGCGGGCAACATCATCGGTGGCAGTTTCATCTTCGCCTTGATCAGCCATGCACAAGTGCGCAGTGACAGTGGCAAACCACCCTCGCGGCTTCTTAACGACGACCAGCCCCAGTCCGCGCGCAGCAGACATGAGCCAAAATGATACTCAGCGTGCTGCTACAGTGAGCTCATGCCCCTGGCCCTGCTTACTCACGGGCCAGGGCTACACATCCGTTCTGCCCGCCATGCGGTGACTCCAGGTTGCCCCGCCCCCGTCCGCGGCGCGCTCAGTCGCACCTGAGCCTGGTAATCGGCTGCCCACCACAGTGATCGAATCAACCGTGAATTGGCTTGCAAGGTCATTTCTCGCCGATGACACACTGTTCAACAATATTCATGCGTGTTATGCGATGAACGGTACACCGACAGAAAACTGTGAGCACTATGGATAACCGCAACGGCAAAGGACTTTCATTCGTCAAGCGCATCTACCTGCCGCGGGTCATTGGCCTGGGAATCGGCCTGTTCACTGTCATGGCGGCCATTGCGCCGCTGTCGCCCCCCTCCTGGGCATGGCTGCTGGTACTGTTCAATGGTCTACTGTGGCCGCACGTGGCCTACCTGTGGGCTGCCCGCTCGACAACGCCTTACCAGGCGGAACAGCGCAACCTCCTGCTGGACTCCCTGATGGGCGGGTTCTGGACCGCCGCCATGCACTTCAACCCGCTGCCCAGCGTGACCGTGCTGGCGATGATGACGATGAACAACGTCGCCGCCGGTGGCAAGCGCATGGTCTTTCGCGGGGTGCTCGCGCAACTGGCTGGCATGCTCGCCGCCATCCTGCTGCTCGGCCCTGGCTTGCAATTGACCGCCACGCCCCTGCAGGTCTATGCGTGCCTGCCCATGCTGGCGCTGTACCCGCTGGCCTTGGGCTGGGTGTGCTACCAGCTTGCGATCAAGCTGGGCGACCACAAGCGCCGGCTGAGCGCCCTGAGCCTGACCGACAGCCTGACCGGGCTGTTCAACCACGGTGCCTGGAAGGACCTGCTGCAGCTCAAGTTCCAGGCGTGCAAGCAACAACAGGGGCACGCGGTGATTGCCCTGATCGACATCGATCACTTCAAGACCATCAACGACACCTTTGGCCATGTGGTCGGCGACTGTGTACTGCGCCAGCTCAGTGCTGAGCTGCGGCGCAGTTTGCGCGAGGGCGACCAGGCCGGACGTTACGGCGGCGACGAGTTCTGCGTAATCCTGCCCGAAACCAGCGAAGCCCAGGCCTGCCAAGCCATGGAGCGTCTGCGCGAGCGGGTTTCCAGCTACCGCAACCCACAGTTACCGCACCTGCGCATCAGCCTGAGTATCGGCCTGTCACCCTTCGAGGCCAACCTCGAGTCCCCCGAGCACTGGCTCGAACAGGCGGACAAGGCGCTGTACATCGCCAAGCACGCTGGCCGCGATCAGGTCAATTTTGCCCGTGGTGAAGCTGCCGCGCTCAGGCTGGCCTATCCTGATTGAACCTCCTTCCTGACTGCCTGGCGGGAGGTTGCCTGAAGGAGCCGCTCGCGCATGGCCAGGACCGCCAAGCTTCCACCCGCTAGCCCCACACCGCGCTTTCAGGTGCGCCACCTCATTGCCGGTTTCAGCGCAGTGTTCGGCCTGGCTTGCCTGATCATTCTCGGCGCTCTGTTCAATATCGCCCGCACGCTCGACCAACAGGAGCGCCAGCGTAGCGCCTTCCATGCGAACCAGGCGCTGGAACAACGGCTGCTCGCCTCGCGCCAGTTTCTGTCCAGCTATGCCGTATGGGATGCAGCCTTCGAGCACTTGTCGGGCGAAGCCGACTGGCAATGGGCCTACGAGGAAAAAAACATAGGCGAGTCGCTGTACAGCGCCAGCGGCTACGAAGGGGTGTTCGTAGTGGAAAACGACCGCACCACCTATGCCTTGTTCAAAGGACAGCTCAGCCAGGCAGGCGCCGACACCTATATAGACACACCACTGCAGCCGATCATCGAACAGGCCCGCGCGGCGGCGATTTCACGCGAGCAGGTCACCCGTTTCGTGCTGTTCAATGGCTGGCCGGCCGCACTCAGTGCAGCAGCCGTGCGCCCGGACCGGGAGGTTACCGACAGCGAGGTGAGCCAGGCGCCGGTAATGCTGTTCATTGACCAGCTCACCGAAAGCAAACTGGCGCAGTTGGGCAAAGGCGCCGGCCTGACCGGCATGCACGTGGAAAAGGAGGATAGGCAGGATCACAACCACCTGCGCATCGACCTGGGCGACACCGGCTACCATCTGACCTGGAACAGCCCGCTGCCGGGGCAACAGATGCTGCGGGCAGTGTTGCCAGCACTGTTGTGCGCACTACTGATACTTGGCCTGGTGATGCTGTACCTGTTCCGTCATGCCTTGCGCAGCTCCCGGGCAATCGGCCTCACGCTCGTGCATCTGCAACAAAGCAACCAGGCCCTGGAGGCCAGCGAGCAGCGTTTCCGCGCGGTGGCCGAGTCGGCATCCGACTGGATCTGGGAAACCGACCGGCACCAACGGGTGACCTACCTGTCGCAACGCTTCGCCAACGTCACCGGCTACCCGGTGGACGGCTGGCTGGGCCACCCGCTCAACCAGTTGCTGGCCTGCGACACCACGCCGTTGTCACCTTGGCTCGACGCCCTGGCTACCGCTGACCCGCAGCAATTGGCCAACCTGCGCTGCACTTACCGCGACCAGAATGGCCAGAACCGCTACTGCCGGATATCCGCCCGCGCTATCTGGCGCGATGGCAAGGTCATCGGTTTTCGGGGTACCGCCAGCGATATCACTGACGAAGTCGACGCCCACGCGCGCATCCAGCACCTTTCGCTGCACGACCCACTGACCGGGCTGGCCAACCGCAACAAGCTCGCCCGGCACCTGGAGCAGGCCTTGTTGCGCGGCAGTGATTCACCGCCGCTGACCTTGTTGTTGCTCGACCTGGACAACTTCAAGCCGATCAACGACTCGCTCGGTCATGCTGCCGGAGATGCCGTTCTGCAAGAAGTGGCAACGCGCCTGCGCGACACCACCCGCGATGGCGACCTGGTCGCGCGCCTGGGCGGCGACGAGTTCATCCTGGTACTCAGCGGCATGGACAACAGCAGCGAGATCGACCGCTTCTGTGCGCGCCTGATCGGCCTGCTGCAGCAACCCATCGTCTTCGAAAGCCAGCCGCTGCACATCGGTGCCAGCATTGGCGTTGCCCAGACGCGTAATCAGGGCTTCGATGCAGGTGAGCTGATCCGCTGCGCCGACATCGCCCTGTACCAGGCCAAGGCCGATGGAAAGAACACATGGCGCTACTTCGTTGCCGAAATGAACCAGCAGATCCAGTACCGCCGCCAGCTGGAGAATGACCTGCGCCGGGCCCTGCGCAATGAGGAGTTCGAGTTGCATTACCAGCCGCGCTACCGCCTCGACGACCTGCGTATCGTCGCGGTCGAGGCCTTGGTGCGCTGGCGGCACCCACAGGAAGGGTTACTGGGGCCGGACACCTTCATTCCATTGGCCGAGCAGAGCGACATCATTGTTGCGCTGGGCCGCTGGGTGCTTCGCGAAGCTTGCCGCACTGCCCATGACTGGCCAGCCGACGTGCTGGTTTCGGTCAACCTGTCGCCTGCGCAGTTCTTGCGCAGCGATGTGGTAGCCGACGTGCGCGAAATTTTGCTCGACACAGCCTTCCCCGCCCAGCGGTTGGAACTGGAGATTACCGAGAATGTGATGCTCAACGACATCGAGGGCGCGCTAGGCACCATGCTGTCGCTCAAGGAGTTAGGGGTGCGCCTGAACATGGATGATTTCGGCACCGGCTATTCGTCGTTGGGCTACCTGCGTACTTACCCGTTCGACAGCATCAAGATCGACAAGCGCTTCATCAGCGGCCTGAACAACAACGGCGGCAGCGACCGCGCTGTGGTCCAGGCCATTATCAACCTGGGCGAGGCGATGGGGCTGACAGTGACAGCCGAAGGCGTGGAAAGCGAACATCAACTCAAGGCGCTGGAAAAGGACCGCTGCCATGAAGTACAGGGCTATTACCTGAGCATGCCCCTGGACAGCGCAGGGTTGGCGGCGTTATTGCACCAAACCTCCCAAAGCACTGCACAGCCCTTGTAGACGTGGCCTTGCTCCTAAAAAGGCTGGGAGTGCTGCTGCAGGCTGCGCTGCGCCACGATTTCGGGCAGATCACAGCGGCGCAGGTAGGCGCGCAGCGGTTCACCAATGTTCAAGCGGTCATCCACGTGCTGATCCAACAACAGCGACAGCCGTTCGCGGCACAACACCATGCGCTGCCCTTGCTCGGGCCGCCAGACAAACTCGCTGCAGGGGGTGATACTGGCGTCGGCCACGTCCATGCCGAACGCGTCCTCGGAGAAACGCACGATATGAACACCGCGCTTGCCGTGAAAACCGACAAAGCCTTTTAGCTGATCGGCGGCGTTGCAGATATCCTGGGAAGTGATGGCCATGACGTAACCTCGCAATGAAATCGGAAGATACGCACGCCAGGCGGGAAAAGGGTTACCTCTGTCGGGCAACTCACAACGGCAGCCTAACGCAACTGGCCGGCCGCTCGCCAAGTTTTTTCGTGTTTGACCGACGTCGTCGGCGAACTCGAGCTGTACGGCCTTCACCACACGACCCGGCTTTACCGCTTCGAACATTTCATTTCTGTCTAATGAGGCAGCACCATCACTGCGGGTCGCGGTCCTCGTGCACTTGCACACTCGCCGTCATCCCCGCACTCAAGGTCAGCCCTTCCGGCACCTGATCCAGGCGAATCCTCACGGGTATGCGTTGGGCCAGTCGCACCCAGTTGAAAGTCGGCTCTACCTCCGGCAGCAACTGGCTGTCCGGGTTGCTGTTGCGGTCGGTGATGCCGCGGCTGATGCTCTCCACGTGTCCCTGCATCGGTTCACCCGTGCCCATCAGCCACACCTTCACAGTGTCCCCAACGCGAATGCGCGGCAGCTTGGTTTCCTCGAAATAGGCCTGGATGTAGAACGTCGAATCATCCACCAGTGCCATCACCGATTCCCCGGTGTTCACATAATTGCCTTCGGCCAGACGCAGATTGGTGATATGCCCGCTGCGCGGTGCCCGCACCTCACTGCGCGCCAGGTTGATCCTGGCCACCTGCAACTGCGCCTCGGCTTCATGCAGCTCGCCACGCGCGATGGCGGCATTGATCTGGGCGTTTTCACGCAACTCGGCACTGATCGCCTCTGGCCCCAAGGCAGTACGCCGCGCTGCTTCACGCTCGCGCAAGCGCAGTTGCTGGGCGCGAGTCTCGGTCACCGCGCTGGCCTGATCGAACGCGGCCTGGAAGCGCTCGCGGTCAATACTCATCAACAAGTCGCCAGCCTTGACCTGCTGGTTGTCATGGACTTTGAGTTCGCGAACCCAGCCAGACACGTCAGGCGCAATCACCACCACATCGGCGCGTACACGGGCATCGCGCGTCCATGGGGTGAGCATGTAGTAATGCCACAGCTGGTAGCCGGCCAACACGGCCAGGGCCACCACACACAGGGTCACCAGAATACGTACGGCCGCACGCATCGAAACACTCCTTTATAAAGTCCCAGACAGGCGTACCACCAGGAACAGCACACAGACGAACAGCGCTGCGTCGAACAGCGCTTCATGCCAGATCCAGCGCCCCAGCGGTGTGGCATGCACCACCAGGCGCAGCAGGCCGGTGAGCAGCAGCGCCAACAACACATAAAGCAGAAACGGGCTGAGCAGCACACCGCCCACTTCCCACTCACGCAAACCCATGGGTGTCCTCCTGCCAGCGGCACCATTTGCCCCAGCTTTTCTGCAATTGCAGCACCGCCCCCTCGGCCAGCCGAAGCGGGTCGCTGGCTGGCTGCCGACGCAAGGCAGCGATGAACTGCTCACTGGCAGCATCCAGCCGCTGCCCACGCCCGGCAGCAGGCCCATTGGCCAGCACTGCTTCCACTTGTTGCAGGTACTCGCGCTCGGCCCGCCCCAAAGGGGCCTGGGCGACCGCCAGGCACATGCGCAGGTGTACCAGTTCGTCGCCGATATCCAGCCCGTGCAGGCCGTCATCCCAGCGTTTGCGTTCGCCTTCCGGCAATTCACTGGCATGCCGCGCCAGTTGCATCAGCCGGTCGGCCATGCGCCCGCCAAACCAGCTGTCAGCCCCTCGCAGGTCGCGCCGAGTCAGGCGCACCAGGTCGTTCTGCGTGGCCGCACGCAAGCGCCGGCCCAGCCAGGCCGGGTGGCGGAACACCAGCAAGCGGAAGGCCATGACCGCTGCCGACACCCCCACCAGCATGGCCAGGGCACTGTTCAGCATGGTCGCCACGCCGAACTGCATGGCGTTGAGCGGCGACACCAGCACAATGAAGTGCAGGCAATAGGAAGTGGCCGTAGCCCCGGTACGAGGATGGGCCATGCCCAGTGCACCAAGAAACAGTGGCACGCCCATGCCCAGGCAGAGCATGGCGAAGCTGCTCCATTGCGGCAGCATGATCTGCCCGACCACAAACGCCGCCGGTATCGCCAGGAATATCCCGCGCAGGAAACTCAGGCCAATCTGTGCGCCGTTCTCGCGACTGGCGAACAGGCTGCAGACCACGCAGGTCAGCACCAGGCCACCCGGGGCCGAAGGCCAGGCCGTGGCCAGCCAGAAACCACTCATTACCAGGAAGGCCAGCGCGCTGCGCGAGCCGAACAGCAAGGCCAGCGACCAGTCTCGGTGCGCGGCCAGCCCCTGGGACACGTCCTTGGGCGCCCTGCCCGCCTCCACATCCTCAAGTGCCTGGCTGGCGGCCATGGCATAGTCCAATAGCAGGGCCATGCGCGCCAGGCAGAAGTGCTCCGCCGAACTGATCTGCTCATCGTGGGCGGCATCCCAGATACGCTGACGCAACACCAAAAGGCTGGGCTGATCGGGTTGGGCCAGCAGCGTGCGCACTTCCTGCAACCAAGGCGTCAGGTGCTCGATCTCGCCCTCATCCAGTTGCCGCCACTGGCGGCGCACCGAACGGGAAATACGCAACAGCACCATCAGTTTCTGGCTAAGGCCACGAATGGCACGGGCACGTTGGCGCCCGCGATTGCCCTCGAACCAGGCATGTTCACGCTGGCTGTCGATGGCAACGATGCGCCCCAGGCTTTCCAGCAGGCCTTTGCGCGCCTCGTCCTCTCCGCCCAGCATGGCACCGGCGGCCTGCAGGCCGTTCTGCCAGGCCTGCCGCGCCTGCCCGCCCAGTTGCTGCTCGACCCGCATGGGCCAGAGCAAGGCACTGCTGGCTGTTGCACAGAAAATCCCCAGGCAGATCTCGGTACAGCGAGCCACGGCCTGGTCGAATACCTGCAGGGGGTGGTCAATGGCCGGCAAGGCAATGATTGCCGCGGTGTAGCCGGCCAGCACGAAGGCATAGGCCCAGGCGCTGCGCAACTGGGTGGACGCGGCGGTACACAACGCAAGCCAAAGCGCCAAGGTAAGCAGAAACAGGCCGGGGGTCTGAGCGAACAGGCCGATGAACAGCACCGACATGACTGTGCCGACCAACGTGCCGGCCAACCGCGCCAAGCCTTTCTGCACCACCATGCCCGATAGCGGCTGGGCGACGATGAAAGCGGTCATCAATGCCCAGGAGGGTTGCTCCAGCCCCCAGCGCATCGCCAGCCACAACGCCAGGCCGCCCCCGAGCAGGGTCTTGATGGCAAACTTGAGGGCGAGGCTGCTGGGCGTGAACAGGGCCTGAAAGGTGATGGGCACGAGGCGGACCTTGCGGGGAAAAGTCTTGCTGAAAAGATAGACAATGATGAGCAGGATAAAGCGGAAACGATTAATTAGCTAGCTAATCATGTATATTCGATTAGCCTGCACTGAAAGGGACAGCTCAGACAATAAAAAATGCAGGCAAAAAAAATGGGCGACCGAAGTCGCCCTAAATGCCTTGCGTGCTCGTGTACCCGGAAGGTCAGCGCGGCTTGCGCTTGTTCGAGTCCTTCCAGATGAAAATGCCCAGACCGGCAAAGAAGGCGACCATCAGCCCGACCGTTACCACACCGGCGATAACCACGTTGTCGAAGAACATGCTGGCCTCCCCATTCGTTTGCCGTTGTCCGATGGGTACACGTTAACCAATGTGGCGGCGGGGAAAATTGATCAGTGTCAATGGTGCCCGAGGCCGGGCACGCGAGGGGGGCGCAGGGTTGACCTGCGTCAAGTTTCAACGCTTCTTAGGTTTGCCCTTGGGCTTCTTTTTCTTGCTGGTACTCAATGGCAGGGCCTGCTCGAAAGCATTGCGCATTTCGTTCAGCCGCTTTTCCTTGAGGTCGTGGGCGCGCTTGGCACGTTCGGCATCGAAATCGATGAGGTTGTCTTGGCTCATGGGGTGGGCTCGACGATCAACAGAGAATTGCATGATGAAGCCAGGCGCAGGCGCTGACCAGCCCCGTATCAGACTTCGATGTCCACCAGCAGTCCTTGGCGTACATGCTCGCCCATCAATGGCGCTACCGGCACGGTATTGTCGGCATTGACCTCGTCACCCGGGACGGCATCGTAGCGTTCCTGCTCGCCCTTGTTCCGGCGTTGCTGCTGGCGGCGCTGTTCATCGCGCAGCAACAATACCTGCTCCTGCGGGTCGCGCTGGCGCTTGAGGTCAATGGCACTTTCGCCGGACGCAGGCTGCGTCGGCACCACCGGCTTGATGTCAGGGGTCGGCTTGACCGGGTCCTGTTGCGAGGTGACCGGGGCGGCACTGAGCGGAATGATCGGCGGCAGCATGGGCGTTCTCCTATGCCCACTGTATCGGCAGGCGCAGCTTTACCTTGATGTCATGGACAACATTTACTCGGCTTCGTCACCCGGCTCGTCGTCGACTGGCGGGCTGGCCTCGCTCCAGGGCCGCTTGTACACCTGCTGCCAAACCGCATCCATATGATCGCGCAATACCTGCGGCGCGGATTTCAGCGAAGCGCTGTCCTCGCGCTCACCACCGATCGGTTCCTCGCCCGCCGGGGTGATCAGCGACTGGCCGGTAATGGTGTAACTGGCCTGCCCTTCACGCATTTCGATGGCGATGTCATGCGGGTCGATACCGCCGCCGCAGAATGCATGGCTGGCCACCGTTATCTCGGCCACCCCATTCTTGTTCAGGTCGCTGACATCACTGACGTCATTATAGAAGTCCACGTCCAGGTCCAGCCCCGGGCAGGTCGTTTCCTGCTCGACCTGCCAACGCGCCTTGAAGGCGTCGCTCTCGGCCGTGCGCCCGTACAAGGTGGCCTTGAGCACCACCTTGTCCACTTCCTGTTCGCTTTCCAGGTCGCTGGCCTGGCCATCGCTGCGGCTCAGAACCAGCAGCCCTTCGCCGTCACTGTCACGAAAGTGCACGCTCTTTATCGGCGTCTGCACGCCCAGTACCTCAAGCTGCTCCATCGGAATGGGGGGCAATGTCTCAAAGTTTTTCTGCTCGCAGGCGCTCAGCAGCACCAGGCTGCCCACGACCATCGAAGCGCTGATCCAGCGGTGCTTGGCAGACATGTTGATCCGGGGCCCTCGTCGGCGGCGCTGTGCAGGGCGATGAAACGACTAGACTGTGCCTTTCGATACCTTTCGGTGCTCTCGGCACTTTGGTCTGACCGGCCGATCCGTTAACATAATCGGCTTTTTCATCGCGGGAGTTCAGGCAGTATGGCGCAGCAGTATCAACCGGGGCAACGCTGGATCAGCGACAGCGAAGCAGAGCTCGGCCTGGGTACCATCCTGGCGCAGGATGGCCGCCTGTTGACCGTGCTCTACCCGGCCACTGGCGACACCCGCCAGTATTCCCTGCGCAACGCGCCGCTGACCCGCGTGCGCTTCTCGCCAGGTGACCAGATCACCCACTTCGAGGGCTGGAAGCTGACCGTTCGCGAGGTCGAGGACATCGACGGGCTGATGGTCTACCACGGCCTGGACGGGCAGAACCAGCCTCGCACCCTGCCTGAAACCCAGTTGTCGAACTTCATTCAGTTCCGCCTGGCCAGCGACCGCCTGTTCGCCGGGCAGATAGACCCACTGTCGTGGTTCAGCCTGCGCTACAACACCCTGCAGCACACCAGCAAGCAAATGCAGTCGGCACTGTGGGGGTTGGGCGGTTGCCGCGCACAGCCCATCGCCCACCAATTGCACATTGCCCGCGAAGTCGCCGACCGCAGCGCCCCACGCGTTCTGCTGGCCGACGAAGTGGGCCTGGGCAAAACCATCGAAGCCGGCCTGGTCATTCACCGCCAGCTGCTGTCGGGTCGCGCCAGCCGCGTACTGATCCTGGTGCCGGAAAACCTCCAGCACCAGTGGCTGGTGGAAATGCGCCGGCGTTTCAATCTGCAAGTGGCGCTGTTCGACGCCGAGCGCTTCATCGAAAGCGACGCCAGCAACCCGTTCGAGGATGCCCAGCTGGCGTTGGTTGCCCTGGAGTGGCTGGTCGACGACGAAAAGGCCCAGGACGCGCTCTTTGCCGCTGGCTGGGACCTTATGGTAGTCGACGAAGCCCACCACCTGGTCTGGCACGAAGACCAGGTCAGCGCCGAATACGGCCTGGTCGAGCAACTGGCCCAAGTGATTCCGGGCGTACTGCTGCTGACCGCCACCCCCGAGCAGCTTGGCCAGGACAGCCACTTCGCCCGCCTGCGCCTGCTCGACCCCAACCGTTTTCACGACCTGGCCGCTTTCCGCGCCGAGAGCGAGCACTACCGCCCGGTAGCCGAGGCGGTGCAGGAACTGCTCGACGAAGGCCGCCTGTCGCCCAAGGCCCACGCCACCATCCTGGGCTTCCTGGGTGCCGAAGGCGAAGCCCTGCTGGCGGCAGTCAGCGACGGCGACACCCAGGCCAGCGCGCGGCTGATTCGCGAGCTGCTGGATCGCCACGGCACCGGCCGCGTGCTGTTCCGTAACACCCGTGCGGCGATCCAGGGCTTCCCCGAGCGTCAGTTGCACCCCTACCCGCTGCCCACGCCCGAGCAATACCGCAACCTGCCAGCCGGTGAGCACGCCGAGCTGTACCCGGAAGTTGCCTTCCAGGCCCAGGGTGAAGTGGCCGATGACGAGCGCTGGTGGCGTTTCGACCCACGCGTCGACTGGCTGATCGACACCCTGAAGATGCTCAAGCGCACCAAAGTACTGGTGATCTGCGCCCACGCCGAAACCGCCATGGACCTGGAGGACGCCCTGCGCGTGCGCTCCGGCATTCCGGCCTCGGTGTTCCATGAAGGCATGAGCATCCTCGAGCGCGACCGTGCCGCTGCCTACTTTGCCGATGAAGAGTTTGGCGCCCAGGTGCTGATCTGCTCGGAAATCGGCAGCGAAGGCCGCAACTTCCAGTTCGCTCATCACCTGGTGATGTTCGACCTGCCGGCGCACCCCGACCTGCTCGAACAGCGCATCGGCCGCCTTGACCGGATCGGCCAGAAGCACACTATCGAGCTGCACATCCCGTACCTGCAGGACAGCCCGCAAGAGCGTCTGTTCCAGTGGTATCACGAAGGCCTCAACGCCTTCCTCAATACCTGCCCCACCGGCAATGCCCTGCAGCACCAGTTCGGCCCACGCCTGCTGCCGCTGCTCGAAGGCGGCGAAAACAAGGCCTGGAATACCCTGGTGGCCGACGCCCGCAGCGAACGCGAGCGCCTGGAAGCCGAACTGCACACTGGCCGTGACCGCCTGCTGGAACTCAATTCCGGCGGCGCCGGCGAAGGTCAGGCGCTGGTCGAGGCCATTCTCGAACAAGACGACCAGTTCGCCCTGCCTATCTACATGGAAACCCTGTTCGACGCCTTCGGTATCGACAGCGAAGACCATTCAGAGAACGCACTGATCCTCAAGCCGAGCGAGAAGATGCTCGATGCCAGCTTCCCGCTGGGCGACGATGAAGGCGTGACCATCACCTACGACCGTGGCCAAGCGCTGTCACGCGAGGACATGCAGTTCCTCACCTGGGAGCACCCGATGGTGCAGGGTGGCATGGATCTGGTGCTGTCAGGCTCGATGGGCAATACCGCCGTGGCGTTGATCAAGAACAAAGCGCTCAAACCAGGCACCGTACTGCTTGAACTGCTGTTCGTCAGCGAGGTGGTGGCACCCCGCAGCCTGCAACTGGGCCGCTACCTGCCGCCGGCGGCACTGCGCTGCCTGCTCGATGCCAATGGCAACGACCTGGCGTCACGCGTGGCCTTCGAAACCCTCAACGACCAGCTCGAGAGCGTACCGCGCGCCAGCGCCAACAAGTTCGTCCAGGCCCAGCGCGATGTGCTGGCCAAGCGTATCAGTGGCGGCGAGGAGAAGATCCTGCCGGCCCACAACGAGCGCGTGGCCGAAGCCCAGCGCCGCCTGGCAGCCGAGGCCGACGAAGAGCTGGCGCGCCTGGTGGCATTGCAAGCGGTCAACCCAAGTGTGCGCGACAGCGAAATCGACGCCCTGCGCAAGCGGCGCGAAGATGGCCTGGCAATGCTGGAAAAGGCCGCCCTGCGCCTGGAAGCCATTCGCGTGCTGGTGGCTGGCTAACGCAGGCCCCGCGCCCCTTGTGGGAGCGGGCACGCCCGCGAACACCGGCGAAGCCGGTGGCATCCACCGCAGTGGATGCTTCGCGGGCTCGCCCGCTCCCACAGGAAGGCATTAGGGCCCCAAATTTATTCCTCACTGCGATTGGAGTTATAACCAAATCGTAGAAATCATTGTGCCATTAGTCAGGAAGGCTTAAGTACTCCTTCCTATACTGCCTCTGGACAGTCTGCACAGGGTTGTAGCGCAGACGAGTGAAGACTCGATCAAGAGGCATTCCATGGAATGGCTGGGGCTGCAACTGTTCGCCGATCTTCCCGCAACCGGGCGCATCGTCATCGACTGCCGTCATGAACCGCTCTTGGTTCTGCTCGCCTATTTCGTTGCTTGCGCGGCCTGTTTCGCCACGCTCGACATGGCCGAACGTCAGTCCCACAGCGACGACCCCACCGCCCACCGGCAATGGAACATGCTCGGAGCCTGCTGCCTGGCAGGCGGCATATGGGCCATGCACTTCATCAGCATGCTGGCCTTTCGGGCCCCGGTGGATGTGCACTACGACGTATCCCTGACCATTCTTTCGCTGCTCATCGCACTGGGCGTGGCCTGGTTGGCCATGCACAGCCTCGAACGCAGCAACATGCGCGCGCACCATTTCGTGCCGAGCGCTGGGCTGATCGGCCTGGGCATCATCCTCATGCATTTTGTCGGCATGGCCGCGATGGAAACGGGTGCCCGCCAGTACTACCAAACCGGCTTGCTACTTGCCTCTGCCGCCATTGCCCTGCTCACCGCCCTGACCTCGCTGTACCTGGCCCGCTACTTGCGCAATGGCAGCGGCACCCTGTACCAAGCCATGAAGTACGGCGCCAGCCTGCTGATGGCGGGCGGCATCGTCGCCACTCATTTCACCGCGATGTCGGCCATGACCTTGGTCATCCCTGCCGATACCGCACTGCGCCTGCCGTCTGGCGACAACAGCCTGCAGCTGGGACTGGGCATCGGCTTCATCACCCTGCTGATCAGTGGCGCCAGCATCAGCGCCGCACTGGCCGACAAGAAGCTGCAAAGCAAGGAGCACGACCTGCGCCGGGTCAGCGTACTGCTCAGCCAACTGGACCAGGCCCGCGCTTCGCTGCAGCAAGCGGCGCACTATGATGCCCTGACCAACCTGCTCAACCGCCGCGGATTCAACCAGGTATTCGCCGAGCGCCTGGTCGAACATCAGGCCAGCGAAAACCGCCTGGCCGTCATGTTCCTCGACATCGACCATTTCAAGCGTATCAATGACAGCCTTGGCCACGATGCCGGTGACGAGCTGCTCAAGGTGATCGCCAACCACATCAAGGCCGCTACCCGCAACCACGACCTGGTTGCGCGCTTTGGTGGCGACGAGTTCTGTGTGGTCACCAGTCTGAACAGCCGCGACGAAGCCCGCCACCTGGCACAGCGCATCATGCATCGGATGAAAGAGCCCATCGACCTGGGCGGGCGGCGCATGGTCATGACCACCAGCATTGGTATAAGTATCTTCCCGGACGATGGCAGCACAGCCGAAGAGCTGCTAAAGCATGCCGACCTGGCCCTCTACCAATCCAAGGACAACGGGCGCAACAGCCTGAATTTCTTCAATGACAGCCTGAAGGCTCGCGCGTCGATCGCCTTGCAACTGGAAGAAGAGCTGCGCCTGGCCCTGCTCGAGGAGCGCGGGCTGTGTGTGCACTACCAGCCGATCTTCGACCTGCGCAGCGGGCAAGTGGCCAAACTGGAAGCGCTGGTACGCTGGCAGCATCCTCAACACGGCCTGCTCGGGCCCGACCGTTTTGTCGGCATTGCCGAAGCCAACGGCCTGATCATCGACCTTGATCTGTGGATGCTGCGCCATGCCTGTGCCGACCTGGCCCACTTGCAGCGCCACGGCTACGGCGAGGTCAAGGTCACGGTCAATTGCTCGGCAGTCACCCTCAGCCACGACGAACTGCCTAACGAAGTAGAAAAGGCGCTGTTCCACGCAGGCCTTGCGCCGCGCCACCTGGAGCTGGAAGTGACCGAGAACGCCCTGGTGGGCGATATCCAGCGCACGGTCAGCCTGCTCAAACGCGTCAGGGCTTTGGGGGTGGCACTTTCGATCGATGATTTTGGTACCGGCTATTCGTCACTGGCCTACCTCAAGCGCCTGCCGCTGGATGTGCTGAAGATCGACCGCACCTTTCTGCAGGATGTACCGGGCAGCCAGAAAGACAGGGAAATTGTCCAGGCGATCATCGCCATGGCGCATACCCTGCACCTACGGGTAGTCAGCGAGGGCGTGGAAACCGCCGAACAGCAGGCATTCCTCGAAAGCCATGGCTGCGACTACCTGCAGGGCTACCTGTTGGGGCGCCCCGTACCGCTGCCCGAGTTGCGCCCACTGCTGGAGCGGTTGCAGCGCCAGAACGGCCGGATCACACCTTGTTGCGGTACAGCTCTACCAGGGTCGCCGGATCTTTTTGCAGGTAACCCTGGCTACCGTGCAAGCGCATCAGTTGCGCGGCAAGGCCACTGAGCGGCGTCGCCGAGCCTTGCTCGCGGGAAAACTTGACCGCACCATCTAGGTCCTTGAGCAGCGTGCGTACGTGCCACTTGATTGGCTCGAAGCGGCTCTCGGCCATTTGCGGCGCAAGAATCTGCAATGGCTTGGAATCGGCAAAGCCACCCGCCAGCGCTTCAGCGATCAGCGTCGCGTCCACGCCCGACTGTTCAGCCAATGCCACCACCTCTGCAATTACCAGGGCATTGCACGCTACGATCATCTGGTTGCAAGCCTTGGTCACCTGCCCCGTGCCTACCGCGCCCATATGCGTCACGCGCTGACCAAGCACCTGCAGCACCGGGCGTGCACGCTGCAGATCGGCCGCTTCACCGCCCACCATGATCGCCAGCGTGCCCGCTTCGGCACCGGGGGTACCGCCAGAGACAGGTGCATCCAGCCAGGCCATGCCGCACACTGCTGCCAGTTCGGCAGCCATTTCACGGGTGGCGGTGGGTTCCAGGCTAGAGAAATCGATCAACAACTGGCCGCTGCGCCCGCCTTGGGCAATGCCTTGCTCGCCGAACACCACTTCACGCACCACCGCCGTGTCGGCGAGGCACAGTAGCACCATGTCGCTGTCACGGCACAATTCAGCCGGGCTGCTGGCCAGGCGCGCGCCAGCAGCGACCAGTGCGGCGCACTTGTCCGGGCTGCGGTTCCATACCGTCAGCGGATAACCCGCTGCCAGCAGGCGGCGGCACATGGGCAGGCCCATCAGGCCGATGCCGGCGAATCCAAGCGAAGGTAGTGCAGTGCTCATCGATAAACTCCTGACTGATTCGAACATTTCCCAGGCTGGCGACGGTCCCGGTGGCGCCTGGCAGAACGATGGCCACATTACGCATCCCGTAAACTGTTACCGCCACGCCGAATTGTTACTTCCCTCTACCCGTCTTGATTGCTTTCAAGCACCAAAACGGCGCTGATGCGTATTTTTGCGCACTAAAAAAGATCACGCCTCCTCCTGGCCCTTCACCTGAATCACGATGAACGGTGAAACCACCACCGCCCAGATCTCTGGGTCGCGGCTTTGCAGGTCCAATGCCTGCTCGGCCGACACCGGCCCAACAGTGCCATCACTACGCCACTTGGCGAAGATCTCGCTGCGATTCTCGGCCATCGCCTCGGCAACGGCGATCAGGTCAAGGCTGGGGTCGACCCAAATCAGGTCACCCTTGGCCCAAAAACGCTCCAACGCTTTCCACTCGATGATTGCCGTCTCGCCAAGCAATTTGGCATAGAGGGTGCTTGTTTGATCAGTCATGGGTGGTATCCGCAAAAAATCGGTCAATAAAAAGGCCGGCATTTTTGCAGAAAAACCCGGTTTCAAATATGTAATTTGGTCGATTGGCCCCGAAGTTGTGGGACGGGGTCGCAGATGCAGGCAGTTTGATGGCGCCTTTCTGTATCTTTCTGTCGATCAAGCGACAACGCAGGAAAGACGCACTTTTCGACCGCTTTTCAAGCGCTCGAACAGCGCTCTACACTGTACCGGTACAGTTCCGGGACATGTTCCGGGGGAAGGTGGGCTAGCGCGTTGGCATGGCCACGCCGCAAATCCCGCCCGGTCTGTAGCCCTGGCCGCCAGGACTATAAGAATTACAACAGAATGAGTGGAGCACTATGATCAAGATTTCCAAGCTGTTCGCCGCAATGGTACTGGCCGGGGTAGCCAGCCATTCGTTTGCCGCCGATACCATCAAGATCGGCATCGCCGGTCCCAAGACGGGTCCCGTGACCCAGTACGGCGACATGCAGTTCATCGGCGCCAAGCAAGCCATCAAGGATATCAACGCCGCGGGCGGCGTGGATGGCAAGATGCTCGAAGCCAAGGAATACGACGACGCCTGCGACCCTAAACAGGCCGTGGCAGTCGCCAACAAAGTGGTCAACGACGGCGTCAAGTTCGTAGTCGGCCACCTGTGCTCCAGCTCCACCCAGCCAGCGTCCGACATCTACGAAGACGAAGGCGTGATCATGATCACCCCGGCCGCCACCTCGCCGGAAATCACCGCCCGTGGTTACAAGCTGATCTTCCGCACCATCGGCCTGGACAGCGCCCAGGGCCCGGCCGCCGGCAACTACATCGCCGACCACGTCAAGCCGAAGGTCGTTGCCGTCCTGCACGACAAGCAGCAGTACGGTGAAGGCATCGCCACCGCCGTCAAGCAGACCCTGGAAAGCAAAGGCACCAAGGTTGCCGTGTTCGAAGGCCTGAACGCGGGTGACAAGGACTTCTCCTCGATCATCCAGAAGCTCAAGCAGAACAATGTCGACTTCGTCTACTACGGCGGCTACCACCCAGAGCTGGGTCTGATCCTGCGCCAGGCTCAGGAAAAAGGTCTGAAAGCCAAGTTCATGGGTCCGGAAGGCGTGGGTAACGACTCCATTTCGCAGATCGCTCAGAACGCTTCCGAAGGCCTGCTGGTCACCCTGCCGAAATCGTTCGACGCAGACCCGGCAAACAAGAAGATCGTCGACGCCATCAAGGCTGACGGCAAGGACCCAAGTGGCCCGTTCGTATTCCCTGCCTACTCGGCTGTCGAGCTGATCGCTCAAGGCATCAAGAAAGCCGGTTCCGATGATACCGACAAGGTGGCCGAGGCCATCCACAAAGGCACCTTCAAGACCCCGACCGGCGACCTGTCGTTCGACGACAAAGGCGACCTGAAAGACTTCAAGTTCGTGGTCTACGAATGGCACTTCGGCAAGCCGAAGACCGAAGTCTCCCCTCAGTAACTGCGTGACTAATAGCTGACCTACGAGCCCACTGTGCGAGCAGTGGGCTTCGTTTTATGAGGTTCATGGGCCCGATCCCCGCGATCCGGGGGCAGGTTCACCTGAAAATCTTAAAACCGTCACCCGCGGTTTCCTGGCCGTACCCCTGCCAGTGAAATGCAAATCAGGTTTTTAGGAGCGCTGTAATGCCTGAGATCTACCATTTCTTCCAACAACTGGTTAATGGATTGACCATCGGCAGCACCTATGCCTTGATCGCCATCGGCTACACGATGGTGTACGGCATCATTGGCATGATCAACTTCGCCCACGGCGAGGTGTACATGATCGGTTCCTACGTGGCCTTCATCGCCCTTGCGGGCCTGGCCATGATGGGTATCCATTCGCTGCCGATCCTGATGACCGTCGCCTTCGTCGCGACGATCTTCGTCACCAGTGCCTATGGCTACAGCATCGAACGGGTTGCCTACCGCCCCCTGCGCAACAGCAACCGTCTGATCCCGCTGATTTCTGCCATCGGCATGTCGATCTTCCTGCAGAACACGGTCTTGCTTTCGCAGGACTCCAAGGACAAGTCCATCCCCAACCTGATCCCCGGGAGTTTCTCCTTCGGGCCAGGCGGTGCTGAAGAAGTACTGATCAGCTACATGCAAATCCTGGTGTTCGTCGTCACCCTGGTGGCCATGACCCTGCTCACCCTGTTCATCTCTCGTTCCCGCCTGGGCCGCGCCTGCCGCGCCTGTGCCGAGGACATCAAGATGGCCAACCTGCTGGGCATCAACACCAACAACATCATCGCCCTCACCTTCGTCATCGGTGCCGCCCTGGCTGCCGTGGCGGCCGTGCTGCTGAGCATGCAGTACGGGGTGATCAACCCCAACGCCGGTTTCCTGGTGGGCCTGAAGGCTTTCACCGCGGCGGTGCTGGGCGGCATCGGCAGCATCCCGGGCGCCATGCTCGGCGGGCTGGTGCTGGGTGTGGCCGAAGCGTTCGGTGCCGATATCTTCGGCGACCAGTACAAGGACGTGGTGGCATTCGGCTTGTTGGTTCTTGTCCTGCTATTCCGGCCGACCGGCATCCTGGGCCGCCCGGAGGTTGAAAAAGTATGAACAGAAATCTCAAACAGGCGTTCTTCAGCGCCTTGCTGGTCTGGGCCGTGGCCTTCCCGGTACTGGGCCTGAAACTGAGCATCGACGGCATCAGCCTCGTCGTGCACAGTCAGGGCTCGTTCACCATCAGCATCATCGCCGTGTGTTCCGTGCTGATGTTCCTGCGCGTGCTGTTCGACAAGCAGTGGAGCTCGGTGATGGGCCGCCGATCGGATCGCAAGCTGATCCCCCCGGCAGTCAGCAACTACCTCACCCTGCCCAAGACCCAGCGCTATGTCATCATCGGGTTGATCGTGATGGCACTGGTATGGCCGTTCTTTGGCTCTCGCGGTGCGGTCGACATCGCCACGCTGATCCTGATCTACGTGTTGCTGGGCCTGGGCCTGAACATCGTGGTCGGCCTGGCGGGCCTGCTCGACCTCGGCTACGTGGGCTTCTATGCCGTCGGTGCCTACAGCTACGCCATGCTCTCGCATTACCTGGGCTGGAGCTTCTGGGTGTGCCTGCCGATTGCCGGCCTGATGGCTGCCACGTTCGGCTTCCTGCTCGGCTTCCCGGTGCTGCGCCTGCGTGGAGACTACCTGGCGATCGTGACCCTCGGTTTCGGTGAGATCATCCGCCTGTTCCTGCGTAACCTCACCGATTGGACCGGCGGCCCCAACGGCATCAGCAACATCCCCAAGCCGGAGTTCTTCGGCCTGACCTTCGAACGCCGTGCGGCCGAGGGCATGCAGACCTTCCACGAGTTCTTCGGGCTGCAATACAACTCGATCAACAAGGTCATCTTCCTGTACCTGGTGGCCCTGCTGCTGGCCCTGCTGGCGTTGTTCGTGATCAACCGCCTGCTGCGCATGCCGATCGGCCGTGCCTGGGAAGCCCTGCGTGAAGACGAGATCGCCTGCCGTGCTCTGGGCCTGAACCCGACCGTGATCAAGCTATCGGCATTCACCCTGGGTGCCTGCTTCGCCGGTTTCGCCGGCAGCTTCTTCGCCGCGCGCCAAGGCCTGGTGACGCCGGAGTCGTTCACCTTCATCGAGTCGGCGATCATCCTCGCCATCGTCGTGCTGGGTGGCATGGGCTCACAACTGGGCGTGATTCTCGCGGCCATCGTGATGATCCTGCTGCCTGAGCTGATGCGTGAGTTCAGCGAATACCGCATGCTGATGTTCGGTGCGCTGATGGTGTTGATGATGATCTGGCGTCCGCAAGGCCTGCTGCCTATGCAACGTCCACATATGGAGCTGCGTCGATGAGCCGCGAAATTCTGCAAGTCAGCGGCCTGAGCATGCGCTTCGGCGGCTTGTTGGCGGTCAACGGCGTGGCCCTGACCGTCAAGGAAAAACAGGTGGTGGCATTGATCGGCCCGAACGGCGCCGGCAAGACCACCGTGTTCAACTGCCTGACCGGCTTCTACAAGCCCAGCGACGGCACCATCCTGCTCGATGGCCAGCCGATCCAGGGCCTGGCCGGCCACCAGATCGCCCGCAAGGGCGTGGTGCGGACCTTCCAGAACGTGCGCCTGTTCAAGGAAATGACAGCGCTGGAAAACCTGCTGATTGCCCAGCACCGCCACCTCAACACCAACTTCTTCGCCGGCCTGTTCAAGACCCCGAGTTTCCGCCGCAGCGAGAAGGAAGCCTTGGAGCGTGCGCAGTACTGGCTGGAGAAGGTCAACCTGACCGAGTTCGCCAACCGTACCGCGGGCACCCTCGCCTACGGGCAGCAACGCCGCCTGGAAATCGCCCGCTGCATGATGACCCAGCCACGCATCATCATGCTCGATGAACCGGCAGCCGGCCTGAACCCGAAGGAAACCGAAGACCTCAAGGCTCTGATCGCCTACCTGCGTGAGTCGCACAACGTCACCGTGCTGTTGATCGAGCACGACATGAAGCTGGTGATGAGCATTTCCGACCATATCGTGGTGATCAACCAGGGTACCCCCCTGGCCCATGGCACGCCGGAGGAAATCCGCGACAACCCTGACGTGATCAAAGCCTACCTGGGGGAAGCGTAAATGCTGAAGTTCGAAAACGTTTCCACTTTCTACGGCAAGATCCAGGCGCTGCACAGCGTCAACGTGGAGATCAATCAGGGCGAGATCGTCACCCTGATCGGCGCCAACGGTGCCGGCAAGTCGACCTTGCTGATGACCCTGTGCGGTTCGCCGCAGGCGCACAGCGGTAGCATCAAGTACCTGGGTGAAGAGCTGGTCGGCCAGCCGTCCTCGCACATCATGCGCAAAAGTATCGCGGTAGTGCCGGAAGGCCGCCGCGTGTTCGCTCGCCTGACCGTCGAGGAAAACCTGGCCATGGGCGGTTTCTTCACCGACAAGGGCGACTATCAGGAGCAACTGGACAAGGTCCTGCAACTGTTCCCGCGCCTGAAAGAGCGTTACATCCAGCGCGGCGGCACCATGTCCGGTGGCGAGCAGCAGATGCTGGCCATCGGCCGGGCGCTGATGAGCAAGCCCAAGCTGCTGCTGCTCGACGAGCCTTCGCTGGGCCTGGCGCCGATCATCATCCAGCAGATCTTCGACATCATCGAACAGCTGCGCCGCGATGGCGTGACGGTGTTTCTGGTGGAGCAGAACGCCAACCAGGCGCTGAAGATCGCTGACCGGGCGTATGTGCTGGAGAACGGTCGGGTGGTGATGCAGGGCACCGGTGAGGCACTGCTGACCGACCCGAAGGTGCGCGATGCCTACCTCGGGGGTTGAATGAAAAAGGGCCTTCGGGCCCTTTTTTCTGCCCGCAGGACGTGTATCGTGGCCAGCTCTTTGGCAAAGATTCCCCGGAGCCCGCCCATGCGCCTCACCCCTACCCTGCTGCTCAGTGCCCTGCTGCCCCTGTTCGCTGGCTGCCAGTTACTGGCCGAGCAGCCCCGTGACCCGAACATCGGCACCACGCGCATGCAGGGCGAACTGAGCGCCAACGGCGGCCGCCTGTTGTTCAAGCCCTGCAGCGAAGCACGCCGCTTCGTGATCAACGACGTCGCCGGCACCGGCATCCTGCAAGAGTCCGCCAACCTGGCCAAGGACGCCAACGCCAAGTTGTTCGCCGACGTGCGCGGTCGCCTCACTGGCGCCAAGCAGGCCGACAACGACGGCCAGCTGGAAGTCAGCCGCCTGTACCGCCTGGAACCCTCCACCCGCGCTTGCGACGACCCCAACTTCAAGCAGCTGGCCCTGCGCGCCAATGGCCATGAACCGGACTGGGACATCAAGGCCAGCGGCAAGGGCATGGTGCTCAACCGCATCGGCAAAGACCCGCTGCCTCTGCCATTCCTCGAAGAAGAAGTGCCCGGCGGCGGCCTGACCCTGACCAGCGAAGCCAACGGCCAGCACGTGGAACTGTGGGTCGCCCCGCAACGCTGCGTCGACAGCGCCACCGGCGCCGTGCGCCACTTGCGCGCCGAACTGCGCATCGACGGCCAGACCCTTCGCGGTTGCGGTTACTACGGTGGTGCGCGCGACAACTGATCGCCGGGCGCTTTAATCCTGCCAGTCGGGGCGGCTAACAGCTTATACTTGGCGGTTTGTGTAAAGCCGCCGGCCGCCCATGGCCGGGATACTGGACCCTGCCATGCTACGAATCACCGAACTGAAGCTGCCCCTGGACCATCCCGACGAAGCGCTGCGCGAAGCCATCGTCCAGCGCCTGGGCATTCGCGACGAGCAACTGCTCAGCTTCAACCTGTTCAAGCGCAGCTACGATGCGCGCAAGAAGAACAGCGAACTGCTGTTCATCTACACCATCGACCTGGAAGCCAGCAACGAAGCCGAGCTGCTCAGCAAGTTCGCCGATGATCGCAACATCGGCCCAGCCCCAGACGTCACCTACAAGTTTGTCGGCCAGGCCCCGGCAGGCCTGCAGGAGCGCCCGATCGTGGTCGGTTTCGGCCCGTGCGGCATCTTTGCCGGTCTGTTGCTGGCACAAATGGGCTTCAAGCCGATCATCCTCGAACGTGGCAAGGAAGTGCGCCAGCGCACCAAGGACACCTGGGGCCTGTGGCGTAAAAGCGTGCTCAACCCCGAGTCCAACGTGCAGTTCGGTGAAGGCGGCGCCGGTACCTTCTCGGACGGCAAGCTGTATAGCCAGATCAAGGACCCGCAACACCACGGCCGCAAAGTGCTGGAAGAATTCGTCAAGGCCGGTGCGCCGGACGAAATCCTGTACATCAACAAGCCGCACATTGGCACCTTCCGCCTCACCGGCATGGTCGAACAGATGCGCCAGGACATGATCGCCCTGGGGGCCGACGTGCGCTTCCAGGAGAAGGTCACCGACCTGTTGATCGAAGATGGCCAACTGACCGGTGTAGTGCTTGAAAGCGGCGAGCAGTTGCACTCTCGCCATGTGGTATTGGCCCTGGGCCACAGCGCCCGCGACACCTTCCGCATGCTGCACGCCAAAGGTGTCTACATGGAAGCCAAGCCGTTCTCGGTGGGCTTCCGTATCGAGCACCCGCAAACGCTGATCGACAAGGCACGCCTGGGCAAGTACGCCGGCCACCCGAAACTGGGTGCCGCCGACTACAAGCTGGTTTACCACGCCAAGAATGGCCGCTCGGTATACAGCTTCTGCATGTGTCCGGGTGGCACCGTGGTCGCGGCCACCAGCGAGCCAGGGCGAGTCGTCACCAACGGCATGAGCCAGTATTCGCGTAACGAGCGCAACGCCAACTCCGGCATCGTCGTCGGCATCGACCCCGAGCGCGACTACCCGGGTGGCCCGTTGGCCGGTATCGAACTGCAGGAACGCCTGGAGGCACACGCCTATGTGATGGGCGGCAGCAACTACCAGGCTCCGGCACAGCTGGTGGGTGATTTTGTCGCCGGCCGGCCCTCGACCGCACTGGGCAGTGTCGAGCCGTCCTACAAGCCGGGCGTGACCTTGGGTGACCTGGCGCCGAGCCTGCCGGACTTCGCCATCGAGGCGATCCGTGAGGCACTGCCGGCTTTCGACCGGCAGATCAAGGGCTATAACCTGCATGATGCGGTGTTGACCGGTATCGAGACGCGTACCTCGTCGCCACTGCGGATTACCCGGGGTGAGGATTACCAGAGCCTGAACCTCAAAGGGCTGTTCCCGGCGGGTGAAGGGGCCGGGTACGCGGGCGGGATCCTGTCAGCCGGTGTGGATGGCATTCGCATCGCCGAGGCAGTGGCGCGGGATATGCTCGGCCTTTGATGCTTTATCGACTGACAGGGCCTCTTCGCGGGTAAACCCGCTCCTACACGGAACAATGGTCCCCTGTAGGAGCGGGTTTACCCGCGAAAGGGCCCGGTCCGGCATCAGAATATTCCAGCACCTACTCCAGACTACCCTCCCCCATCCTTCCCCAAATCCATCTAGGCTTGCCCCAGGCCTGTCAGTAACAACATATAACAAAAACGAATATGTTTTCTTTTTTAAGGAACATCGTCACAGGCTAGGGTGTACGCCCGTACCCTTCGTAAACTGCTCATGGAGGGCCTACAGCCCGTGCGTAGCCTGTTTGCCCGTTTCTTCCAGCTCGAAGCCGCCAGTGGCCTGCTGCTGATCGCCGCCGCCGTTCTGGCCCTGATCATCAACAACTCGCCACTGTCCTACCTGTACGGCGGCTTGCTCGAGGTACCCGTCGCCATCCAGGTCGGCGCGCTGAACATCGCCAAGCCATTGCTACTGTGGATCAACGACGGCCTGATGGCGCTGTTCTTCCTGCTCATCGGCCTGGAGGTCAAACGCGAGGTGGTCGACGGTCACCTGTCCAAGCCCTCACAAGTGATCCTGCCTGCCACCGCAGCCGTGGGCGGCATGGTGGTGCCAGCGCTGATCTACTGGTTCATCAACCGGGACAACCCTGCGGCCGTGGCCGGCTGGGCGATCCCTACCGCCACCGACATCGCCTTCGCCCTCGGTGTCCTGGCCTTGCTCGGCAAACGCGTACCGGTGTCACTGAAGTTGTTCCTGATGACCCTGGCGATCATCGACGACCTGGGTGCGATCATTGTCATCGCCCTGTTCTACTCCGGCACCCTGTCGAGTGTATCGCTGCTGCTGGCTGCGGCCTGTCTGCTGGTACTGGTGGCGATGAACCGGCTTGGCGTGATCAAGCTTGGCCCCTACATGATCGTTGGCCTGATCCTGTGGGTCTGCGTGCTCAAGAGTGGCGTGCATGCCACCTTGGCCGGTGTCGCCCTGGCCTTTTGCATCCCGCTGCGTACACGCAATGCTGAATCGTCGCCGCTGCTGGCGCTGGAACACGCCCTGCACCCCTGGGTGGCCTATGCCATCCTGCCAATTTTCGCCTTCGCCAATGCCGGCGTTTCGCTGGCAGGCATGACCTTAGACAGCTTCACCCACCCCGTGCCGATGGGCATCACGGTCGGCCTGTTGCTGGGCAAGACCGTGGGGGTTTTCGGCCTGACCTGGGTGGCGGTCAAGCTGCGCCTGGCCGCGCTGCCTGCGGGTGCTGGTTGGGGGCAAATTCTGGGGGTGGCGATACTCTGCGGCATTGGCTTCACCATGAGCCTGTTCGTAGGCTCGCTCGCCTTCGCCCCGGGTAGCAGCGAGTACGCCGGCATGGACCGCATGGGCATTCTTACTGGTTCGTTCTTTGCCGCGGTGATCGGCTACGCCGTCACCGCAATGGCCAGCCGCAAAACCAGCGTTGTCTGACTTGGCTGAGGCATGAAAAAACCCCGACCGGCAGCAGCCATGTCGGGGTTTTGTTTGACTGCGCTACGGTCAGTGCGAAACGCGGCTGGTACCGTCAACTGTCATGATGCGCACGCGTTCGCCAACGCGGAAGACTTCGTTCTCCTGCACGGCCTGTACATAGGCGCGCATGCTGCCATCATCTTCACGAACGGTAATTTCGACACCTTGGGTACGGGTCAGGCCTTCTTCTGCTGCGGAACCCGCCAAGCCACCGGCCACGGCACCGATCACGGCAGCCACGATGCTGCCACGGCCACCGCCCACGGCGCTGCCGGCTACGCCACCCACGATGGCACCGGCACCGCCGCCAATCGGGGTCTTGGTGCCCTCGATCTTGACCGGACGCAGGGATTCGATGGTACCCATACGCACGGTTTGCACGCGGCGGGCTTCGTCACGAGAGTAGCTGTCACCGGTCAGGCTCGAGGCACAGCCCCCCAGCAGCAGCGACATGGTGGTAAAGGTCGCCACCAGCAAAGCGGATTTACGCATGGGTAAAGTCTCCATAAGTCAGGTGCTCATTAGACGCTGCACATTGACGGCTGTCACGGTACAAACGTAATAAAATTGTTTTCATTCAGCCGGGGTACAGCCTGCCGGGCTGTGTCGAAGGCCTTTCAAGTGAGACCAAGAATAGCCATGGATTACTTCATCGTCGTGGTCACCACCGTTACGGGACTGTATTTCCACTGGTGGCTGTATGTGCGCATGCGTCGCTGGATGGACCGCGACCTGGCGTTGTCGCTGGCAGGAGCCGATCCTGAAAAACGCGCGTTCATGCTGGAAAGGTTGGCGCAGGCGCGGCAGGAGAAGGTGGGGCGTAAGCAACTGGCAGGGTGGTTGGCGCGCGAGGCGGCGGGTTATCCGGGGTAGCTTTGATCGATGGCTGGGGCCGCTTGGCGGCCCCGGTTGCTCAGGGCGCCAGCCGCTCTCGCAGCCACTGCCCATCCACCAGTCGGTAGTTCAACCGGTCATGCAGGCGGCTTGCCCGCCCCTGCCAGAACTCGATGCGCTCGGGCAACAAACGGTATCCCCCCCAATGCTCAGGGCAGTGCGGCTGGGTGTCGGAGAAACGCGTTTCGGTGGCCTTTACCAGGCTCTCCAGCTCTTCACGCCCGGCAATCACGCGGCTCTGTGGCGAAGCCCAGGCCCCCAGGCGACTGCCCAGCGGGCGTACCTGATAGTAGGCATCCGACTCCTGCGCCGTGACCTTCTGCACCCGGCCCTCAATGCGCACCTGACGCTCCAGCGCAGGCCAGAAGAAGGTCATTGCCGCAAAGGGGTTGACTTGCAGTTGCTGGCCCTTGGCGCTGTCGTAGTTGGTGAAGAAGGTGAAACCCTGCTCGTCGAGCCCCTTCAACAGCAATACACGGCAATGCGGGCGACCTTCACCGTCCACGGTGGCCAAGGTCATGGCGTTGGCTTCCACCGGCACCTGCTCGGTTTTCACCGCATCGGCGAACCACTGGTGGAACAGGGCGAACGGCTCCCCTGGTGCCTGGGCTTCGGCCAGGCCATCACGGGTGTAATCGCGGCGCATATCGGCCAGGGATTGGGTCATTACTGCGGTTCCTTGACGATCAGTTGGTCTTCGCAGGGCTGTTGGCAGCTACTTTCTTGTCAACGGCAGCTTTCTTGACTGCAGGCTTGGCCGGCGCAGCTTTTTTCTTGGCTGCAGTCTTCGCAGGTGTTTTGGCCTTGGCTACCGGTTTCTTCGCCGCAGCCTTGACGGCCGGCTTGCTGCCAGCGGCCTTGGCGGCTGGCGCCTTGGCATCCTGCACCGCCACCATCGAGGCCGGGGCCGGTGCCGGGGCGGCCTGCTGGTATTTGGCCAGCAGCGCGACCATGGTGTTTTGCGGAGTCAGCAACATCTCCACGCGGCGGTTCAGAGCGCGTCCCTCGGCGCTGTCGTTGGCAGCGCGCGGCATCACCGACCCCATGCCCTTGAGGGTCAGGCGGTCACGCTGCAGGCCGCTGAGGCGGAAGATGGCCGATACCGAAGCGGCGCGCTCCAGGCTGAGCTTCTGGTTGGCAACGGCGGCACCGCTGCTGTCGGCATGGCCCAGTACCAGCACGGCAGTCTTGGGGTCGCCTTCGACCGTCTTGGCAACACGGGTAATCGGGCCCAGGGACATGGGCAGCAACATGTTCGGGCGATCAGGATTGTACGAGCTGTCCACCGGCAGGGTTACCGCCAGCACGTTGTCACGACGCTCCAGCTCCAGCTTGCTGTCCTTGATCGCTTCGCGCAGCTTGGGCTCGTATTCGTCTAGCCAGGCCTGTGTGGCCTTCTGATCGATCTTCGGCACCACCGGCCCCTTGGCTTGCTTGTCGTCACCGCCAAACGGCCACCACCAGCGGCTGGAGCTTTCGGATTTGGCATCGGCTTTGGCCACGTTTTCAGTGACGGCTGACTTCACTTCCTGCTCGGCAACCTTGTCCGAACCGAAAGGCCACCAGCTGGAGCCACCTTCCTTGGAGCCGTCCGGGGAGTGGCTGGCGCAGCCGGTAACGGCGGTCAGGCACAGGGCGAGTGCTAAGGTTTTATGTGAAGACATCAGCGATACACCATGAAATAGAAAGATATTTTGCCTACGAACTTCAGGCGTTGGCATTGAGGATAGTCAAAGGGGTGTGGCAATACCCGCATTACCCGATCAAAGGCAACCGGCAAGGACGCGTACCAGTTTCTGGGCGCGTGGGTCCATCAGCACATAAGGGCCGAGGGTATTGACCACAAAACCGAAGGCCACATCGTACTCCGGGTCGGCAAAACCGACCGAACCACCGGCACCGGGGTGGCCAAAGGCGCGGGCGCCGAGACCAAAGGTGGCATTGGCCACATCGGGCTGGTCGAGCATGCAGCCCAGGCCGAAACGGGTCTGGGTGAGCAAGGTACGATCCTGGCCAAGGCTATGCTCGCGGGTCAGCTCATCGAGCAGCTCGGATTCAAGCAGGCTGCCGTCCAGCAGGCCGGCATAGAACCCCGCCAGGCTGCGTGCGTTGCCATGGCCATTGGCCGCTGGCTGCTGCATGCGCCGCCATTCCGGTTTGTTGGTGCTGGTCAGTATCGCGGGCGGGTTGGTAAAAGCACGGGTCGACAGCGCCTCAGGCTCGCGCATGGTCACCTGCAGCAAGCGTTGCGCTGCACTGTCTCCAACATTGCCCTTGCCACGGGCGATATGCGCTACACGGTGGAACTCTTCGTCGACCAGGCCAACATGGAAATCCAGCCCCAATGGGCGGGCGGTGCGGGCCACGATCGAGTCGCCAGGGCCACGGCCGTCGGCACGGCGAATCAGCTCGCCGATCAGCCAGCCATAGGTGATGGCGGCATAGCCGTGTTCTGTGCCTGGCGTCCACCACGGTGTCTCGGCTGCCAGGGCATCGACCATGAACTGCCAGTCATACAAGGCTTCAGCCGGCAACAGCTTGCGTATGGCCGGCAAGCCGGCACGGTGGCTGAGTAGCTGACGCAAGGTGATCGACTGCTTACCCGCCTGGGCGAACTCGGGCCAGTAGTTGGCCACCGGGGCATCGAGGGCCAGCTTGCCCTCGCCGACCAGCTGCAGGGCGGTAACGGCCGCGAAGGTTTTGGTGCAGGAGAACAAGTTGGCGATGGTATCGCTGTGCCAGGCCTGCTGGCCGTCCTTGTCGGCACTGCCGGCCCACAGGTCAACAACGGTTTCGCCACCCACCTGGATGCACAGCGCGGCGCCACGCTCCTGGGGATCATCGAACAGCGCGGCAAAAGCTTCGCGCACAGCTTCGAACTTCAGCTCATAGTGACCCTGGATCTGCACCCGCTGCTCTCCGTACGACCATATCCAAAAAGGTGTGCATTGTTTCAGTAGTTGGGTGTTTTGCAAACTGGCTTGGGCCAAGTGGTCGCGACACCAGGCCGCTCTCACTTGAGTTGACTGCATCCACCTGATCTCAGGGGGCCGGTTTTTCCAGCTCGGCACGCAGTTGGTTCATGGTTTGCAGATTGCTTTTGCGCACGGCATCGACAAACCCTGGATAGGGCATATCGGTAATCGCCACCAGCCCGAGGTGGCCGTTCTCACCATCGAGCAGACGACCGCTGGCCGGTTGGTCGAGGTATTGGAACCAGTGCGCGCCAACGATCATCGGCTGCGCCATGGCTGCCTTGAGGAAGTTTGCATAGGCCGGGCCGCGATCCTCTTCCCGCGCCAGCTCCAATGGCCCCGGCCAGAACGGCCCGCGATCACGCGAGCCGAACTGGAACTCGGACACCAGCACCGGCTTGTCCAGCTCTGCCAGGCGGGCAAAGTCGTAGCCGTCCTGTGGCTTGAGGGTATAAAAGTTGAAGCTCAGTACATCGCAGAACTCGGCACAGGCCTTGACCGCCTCCGGTGTACTGACCGCATAGCGGCCCCCCAGGAGCATGTGATTGGGCGCATGCCACTTCAACGAATCGGAAATGGTCTTGAAGTAGGTCTCGGCAAATACCCGCTGGAAATGCTGGTAGTCACGTTCGATTTCCGGGTGCTCCGGGTCAGGCAACGGCGCCTCGAAGCCAGGATCTTCCATGAGTTCCCAGGCGGTCAGTTCGATGCCCCAGGCCTTGGACAACCCTTCCTGGTTGCGATACTTGTCGCGTAACTGCTTGAGGAACGCGCGTTTGGCTGGCACGTCGGTGGTCAGGCGCAAGGTGCCGTAGGCCAGGCCATAACGGCTCTTGGGGTCGCTTCCAGGGGCTGCCCAGGCCAGTTCGTTATCGGCGAAGTAGCCGATGAGCCAAGGGTCGTCACGGTGATCACGCGCGGCGATGGCCACGGCACGCTCGGTGGCCATGGCAAAGCGCGGGTCGAACGGGTCGGGCATGCGGCCCCACCAGTCCATGCCAGTACTGATGCTGGCGTAGTCGCCTACGATCGACAGCGGCAAGGTATACGGCATGCGTCTGGCTTGGCCAAGCGCCGGCTCGCTCCAGTTGCCAACGGTGTTGAACCCCCAGGCCTGAAGGCGATCAAGCGCATGCGCCTGCCAGCGGTCGGCATCCAGCACCGACGGCGCGCAGTTGGCTGGCTCGCCCTCCACTGCGGGCGGACAGGGTTTGCCATAGGTTCGCTGCAGGTTGGCGGCGTAGAAGTCGAACCAGCGCCCCTGCTTGAAATTGCGCCCTTGCGACGAGGCATTGCCATCGTCGTTGTTGCTTTCGCCATAGAACGCGGCCAGTGCATCGCCCTCAGCGGGCAAGGCCTTGAACATGCCTTCGCGCCCGGCGACATACGTACGCCCGCCGTCTGCCGCCACGGCGTTTACCCCCAGGGAATAGAACGGGTGCCCATCCGGCGTTATCAGGTACCAGCGGCCATCACGCTTTTCAGTGCGGAAGAAACCCTTGGCTGCAAAGGCCGGCCCGCCCACCAGGCCACCGTAGGCGTCCAGCTGCTGCTTGCCGCGCTCTGCCAACCAGCCCTTGAGCTGTTGCTGTTCACGGGAATCGGCCGCCTTGAGTTGCTCGTCACTGGATACCTTCTCGGGCCAGTTACCGCGAGTCGACTGGCCATAAACATCAATCAGCTCGTGGTAGGCCGCCCTGTACGCCTGGTCGTCATCCTGGATACCGACACGCTCGATCAGCAGGCTCTGCGCCACCTTGGGGCTGGGGATGCTCAGGCTGACCGAGGTCACCTGCTTGAGGTCGACTCCACCGGCACTGCTGGTCAAAAGAAGGCGCTGGCCACCATGGCTCCAGGGCATCGGCGGGCCGGCGCGCATGCCCTGGTCCAGCGGCGAACTGGCCGTCAGGGGCACCATCACGGTTTGCGCGGGGCCAGCGGGCAGGTCGATACGGCTGGTCAAGGCGCGGCCATCGCTGCTTTGCACTGTGATATCCACGGTCAATGCCCAATCCATGGCACTTTGCAGGCGCAAGGTCAGGAACTGCCCGGCGGACCAGTCCCACAGCCCGCTCTGCGGGCTCAGGCGCAGGGTCGGCTGCTGGGCCGGGTTGAACACCACACGCCGCAACACCTCGCCCTCGGCCGTTTGTTCCGCGTTGTACTGCGGCATGCCGGCATCCACCGTCGCCACATTGACCACCGAAGCCGGGCGCACGAAGCTGAACAGCGTTTGCTGCCCGGCCAGCAAGGGCGAACTGCACAACAAGGCGAATACGGCGGGCAGGGTACGGCGGATCATAAGGCTGAGGCTCTCCTTCAGGACCCTGATGGGCCCAAGACGAGTAATGGACAATGCGCCGGCGCAAGTGCTCCGGCGGTCAGGAAATTTCCCGCCGGAACGGCGGCAGCGCATTGAGAATAGCCTTGCCGTAGCGCTGCGTGACCAAGCGCCGGTCAAGCAAGGTGATAACGCCGCGATCCTGCTCGGTACGCAGAAGGCGGCCGCAGGCCTGGATCAGCTTCAACGAGGCGTCAGGTACGGCAATTTCCATGAACGGGTTGCCGCCACGGGCCTCGATCCACTCGGCCAGCGCAGCTTCGACCGGGTCGTCGGGCACAGCAAAGGGAATCTTGGCAATGACGACGTGCTCGCAATACGCACCCGGCAGGTCGACACCTTCGGCAAAGCTGGCCAGGCCGAACAGCACGCTGTGCTGGCCATCGTCGACCCGCGCCTTGTGCTTGTTCAGTGTTTCCTGCTTTGAAAGGTTGCCCTGGATGAGCACCAGCTTGCGCCAGTCACGGTCCAGACCGTCAAACACATCCTGCATCTGCTTGCGTGACGAGAACAACACCAGCGCGCCACGGGCATCTTCGACGATGTTCGGCAGCTCGCGGATGATCGCCGCGGTGTGCGCTGCTGCATCGCGTGGGTCGGCCTGCAGGTCGGGGACCCGCAACAGGCCGGCATCGCCATGCACGAACGGGCTGGGCACCACGCAGGTGACTGCGTCGCGCGGCAACCCCGAACGCATGCGGAAACGGTCGAACTTGCCCAGCGCGGTCAATGTCGCCGAGGTCACCAGCGCGCCGTGGGCGACGCTCCACAGGCTGCGCCGCAGCATGTCGGCGGCGAGGATGGGGCTGGCGTTGACTTCGATGTCGAACAGCGCGCCACTTTCGGCCAAGGTCAGCCAGCGCGCCATGGGCGGGCTGTCTTCCGGGTCTTCGGCGGTAAAGGCCGTCCACAGCTCCCAGTTACCTTGGGCACGGGTGACCAGGCTGCCGAACAGCGGATACCACTCTTCAGCCTGATGGCTGGCGATGCCGATATTAACCTCGCCGTCCATGCCTTCCTTGAGCAGGTCAGCCAGGCGGGTGAACAAATCGTTGAGGCGTGCAAAGCCCTTTTTCAGTTCGATGCCCACTTCACGAATCTGCTCCGGCACCACCCCACCCTCGAAACGGTAACGCGGGCGCTCACGGCCTTCGGTGTCCTCGCTGGGACGGAAGTCAGCCACCTGTTCACAAAGGGTGAACATGAACTGCTGCTGGGTGCGTACTTCTCGCGCCAGCTCCGGCACCTGCTCGATGTACTTGCCCAGGTCGCCGGGCAGCGGATGCTGGGCCAGCAATTTGGTCAGGTTCTTGGCGGTCTGCTCCAGCCAGTCGGCGGTGGAACGCAGCCGCGAATAGTGGGCGAAATGGCCGATGGCCTTGTCTGGCAGATGATGGCCTTCGTCGAACACGTACATGGTATCGCGCGGGTCGGGTAACACCGCACCGCCACCCAGGGCCAGGTCGGCCAGGACCATGTCGTGGTTGGTGACGATCACATCGACCTTGCCCATGCCTTCGCGGGCCTTGTAGAACACGCACTGCTGGAAGTTGGGGCAGTGGCGGCCGGTGCACTGGCTGTGGTCGGTGGTCAGCCGTGCCCAGTCCTGATCTTCCAGGGCCTCTGGCCAGCTGTCACGGTCACCGTCCCAGCGGTTGCCGGCAAGCTTCTCGATCATGCTGTTGAACAGCTTCTGACTGCGCTCGTCGACTTCGATGCGGAAGCCTTCTTCCTCGAACAACTGAGCCGTGGCTGACTGGGCGTGGCCTTCCTGCAACAGGATGTCGAGCTTGGACAGGCACAGATAGCGGCCACGGCCCTTGGCCAGGGCGAAGCTGAAGTTGAGGCCGCTGCTGCGCATCAGGTCGGGCAGGTCCTTGAAGACGATCTGTTCCTGCAGGGCCACGGTGGCCGTGGCGATCACCAGGCGTTTACCGGCAGCCTTGGCCGCCGGGATGGCAGCCAGGCTGTAGGCTACCGTCTTGCCGGTGCCGGTGCCCGCTTCCACGGCCACCACGGCAGGCTCGCCAGCGCGGCGGCCTTCATCGTCGCAGGCAATGTCGCCAAGCACCTTGGCCACTTCGGCAATCATCAGGCGCTGGCCATAGCGCGGCTTGAGGCTCTTGGCTTCGAGAAAACGCGAATAGGCGCCCTGGATAGTGGCTTTGAGTTCGTTGCTGATCATGGTCTGCAGGCGCCCGGAGGGCTGGATATATTTTCAGTGTTTCGCATGGGGCGGCTATCATACCCCGCTATTGACCTTTCTGCCGCATGGAGATCCGAATGCTTGCCTTTGCCCTGCCCTACACACTGCATGTTCTGGCCGCGCTCGTATGGGTCGGCGGTATGTTCTTCGCCTGGCTGGTGCTGCGCCCGGCAACGGTTGCAGCCCTTGAAGGGCCTGCCCGCCTGCGCTTGTGGGTGGAAGTTTTCCGACGCTTCTTCGGCTGGGTCTGGCTGGCGGTGGCGATTTTGGCGATAAGTGGTATCGGCATGTTGCACATGCGCTTCAGCGGTTTCGAGACGGCGCCCCGGTACGTGCACGTGATGATCGGTGGCGGGATCGCCATGTTTGCCTTGTTCATGCGCATTCAGGCGTTGCTGCTGCCGGAATTGAAGGTAGCGGTGCAGGCCGAGGACTGGCCGACGGGGGCGGCGGTTCTCGGGCGCATTCGGCGGATGGTGGGGGTCAATCTGCTGCTGGGACTGGCCGTCGTTGCGGTGGCCAGTTCGCGACTGGTGATCTGACAGGCGCTGCGTGCAAACAGCAGTGAAGCAGGTGCCACGATGGATGGCACCGGCGTTACCAGTGTTCGTCGGCATGCCCGCTCCTGCAAGGGATCGCAGCGAGAGACGCTGCAAGATCAGCTCACCCGCGGCGCCTCCCGCGGACGGGGAATGGACATGACATGGAAAATACCCGTCAACAGGATTTGCAAACGGTCGAACCAGCGGTGACTGCGCCCGCGCAGGCTGCGATTGAAAAACAGCACTTCAAGCAGGTGCAGGCCAAACAAGACGATGCCTGCGGCATTGATCAGCAGATTGAAGGGCAAGGGTTGTGGCATCAGCTGATTGAACAGCACCACCCCCCAGAAAGCGACCGTCAGGACCTTGCCCAGGCCCAGGATGAACTTCATACCACGCCCCTATAGATAGTTGTCATGTCGAGGTGGCCTGATCGAGCAAACCGTGCGAGCAACATTAACGGCAAGGCCAAGACAGGCGCCAGCACCACTCAGTTGAGGTGCAGTTCCACCCGTCGGTTGCGCGCGCGGCCCTCCTCGGTTTCGTTGTCGGTAACCGGCTCGCTTTCCCCACGGCCCTGGCTGGTGACCTTGCCCATCTCCAGGCCCTGGCCGATCAGGTACTCGGCAACGCTGCTGGCGCGGCGTTCGGAAAGTGCCTGGTTGTAGCTGTCGGAGCCCACACTGTCGGTGTGCCCGATCACACGGACCTTGGCCACTGTCGGTGAATTGAGCTTCGCCACCAGGCCTTGCAGGCGTTGCTGGGCCGCCGGCGTCAGCTCGGCGGAGTCGAAGGCGAACATCACCGCGCCGTTGTCATCGAGGGTGATCACCTCTGGCGAGGGTTCGGGTGCACTGGCAGGTGGCGCGGCCGGGTACTGCTTCAGTGGGCAACCCATGTGGTCGACCGCCGTGTTGGCAGGGGTCTCGGGGCAGTGATCGCGCCGGTCGAAAATGCCGTCACCATCTTCGTCACCGTCCTGGGCGTAACAAATCAGCCCGCCGGCGATGGCACCCAGGGCGCCGCCACCGGCAGCCCAGGAAGAACTCTCGATGGCACCAAGGCCACCACCGACCAAGCCGCCCAGCAGGCTACAGATGGGCCAGGTCCTTTGATTGAGGGGCGCGCTGCCATCGCTGTGCGTAGCGCAGCCCGCGAGCAGGCTGGCAGCCACCAACAGCGGCAATGCCGCCTTCGACGTCACACTCATGCTGAATGCTCCTGTGTCATTGGCCACAAACGGCTGGCCGGCATGAGACGCGCCCGTGCCACTGCTCGAGGCACGGGCGCCCGCCGTCTTACCGCTGGATCTTGATCTCGGTACGACGGTTCATGGCACGCCCTTCGGCCGTGGCGTTGTCTGCCACCGGCTGGGTTTCACCCGCGCCGACCACCGAAACGAAGCTGCTGCGCGGTACGCCGCTCTCGACCAGGTAATCGGTCACCGAATGGGCACGTCGCTCGGACAGTTTCTGGTTGTAGCTGTCGGAACCGACGCTGTCGGTATGGCCGCTGACGCTAAGGCGGGCAGAGGGCGCTTCCTGCTTCAGGCGCGTGGCAATGGTATTGAGGCGCTCTTTGTCACTGGCAGTCAGGCGCGCAGAATCGAACTCGAAGTGCACATCGCGGATGACAATGACTTCTTCCTTCTGCACCACCACTTCTTCGACCACCGCAACCGGCTCAGGCGGGCATCCGTTGGCATCGACCTGCACACCACGCGGGGTGCCAGGGCACTTGTCACGGCTGTCTGGCACGCCGTCGCCATCCTCGTCGCCATCGCCATGGGCCCAGCAATAGCCCGCCGCCAGGCCACCGCCCAGCAACGCACCCCAGCCAGCCCAGCTGGAGCTTTCGATGGCGCCCAGGGCGGCGCCGCCTACACCCCCGACGGCGGCACATTTCGGCCAGTCGGTTTTTTGCAAACCTGCACAACCAGTCAACACACTGGTGAGCAGTACCAGGGGTAACGCTGTGCGTACTATGCTCATTTCATTGCTTCTCCTAGGGGGAATCGGCATAAGGCCGATCTCTGGGAGTAAAGACCGCGCATTCCAACCCTGCCAGCAATAAGCTACGACACGGTCACATGCCTCTTTGCCCGCACGCCGCAGCCCGCTAGTCTTGGATGACTTGAACGAGGAATGGCAATGACCGAAGGTTTCTCCACACGCACCCCGCAACAGGCCCTGGCAGCCCTGCTCGAACGCTTCACTCCACATCGGCTACTGCTGGTAGGTACGCGCTTTCCGGCGCTGGACGCCTTCGCCCAGGCACACCCCCAGGTCACCATCGACACCGCCGCCCCTGGCCCGCTGCCGGCCGAACTGGCCGCCAAGCGCTTTGACCTGGCGGTACTGGTGGACTGCCTGGAACACCTGCCCAAGCGCACGGGCCTGGAGCTGCTCGGCGGCATTCGCAACCTCAATGCCAGCCGGGTTGCAGTGCTGGCCGACTTGGCTGCCTGCGGCTGGCAGGACACCGACTTTTTCGCCCTGGCCATGTCGGCCAGCGAGAAATTCTGCCGTGACCAACAGGTTTTGAGCCTGTTCACCTATGATCTACATGACTATAAGCAGGTCCCGGACTGGCTCAATGCCAGGTTCTGGGCCAACCCTGAAAACTTCGGCAAGTACTGGTGGTGATGATGAGTGTCTCGGTCTGCCCTTGTGGCAGTGGCAACCTGCTTGAAGCCTGCTGCGGGCATTACCATGCCGGTACCCCGGCACCGGATGCCCAGGCCCTGATGCGCTCACGCTACAGTGCCTACGTGCTGGGCCTTATTGACTACCTGGTAGCCACCACCCTACCGGCCCAGCAAGCCGGCCTGGACCGTGCTGCCATGGCCGACTGGAGTGCACAGAGCACCTGGCTGGGCCTGGAGGTGGAAAGCGCAGAAGTGCTGGGCGGCCAACCCGAGCACAGTTTCGTCACCTTCACCGCACGCTGGCACGACCAAGACGGCGATCATCAGCACCGCGAACGCTCGGCGTTCGTCCAGCATGCCGGCCGCTGGTATTTCATCGACCCAATGGTCGGGCTGAAGGCCGGGCGCAACGACCCCTGCCCCTGCGCCAGCGGGCACAAATTCAAGAAATGCTGCGCCAGCTACGTAGGGAGCTGAACATGATCAAGCGCACCCGTCTGCTACTGCTCGGTGCGCTGCTGGCATGGCTGACGGGCTGTGCGAGTTGGGGCGAGGACTGGCGCGAACCCGAAGTGCATCTGGTCGAGGTCGAAACGGTCAAGGCCAGGTTGCTGGAACAGGAGTTCGTGTTGCACCTGCGGGTCGACAACCCCAATGACAGCCGCCTGTTCATTCGCAACGTGTCGTATGCAATACGCCTCAATGACCTGCTACTGGTGCAGGATGAAGCCAGCGTATGGCGCAGCGTGGGCGGGCATGCAGGGCGCACTTTCAAGATCACCGCACGAACCAACCTGTGGCAGCACCTGAAGCCACTGGCCAAGCTGCTCAGAAGCAAGCAGCCCCTGCATTACACCCTGCAGGGCGAACTGGCGACCGGGTTGCTCATCCATCGGGACCTGCACATCTCGCGCAGTGGTGAGATAATCCCCGACGATTACCTACCGGAGTAACCCTGCAATGTCCCAACAACCCCACGTTCATGGCCCTGACTGCAACCATGACCATGATCACCACCACGACCACGGCCATGTACACGGCCCGCACTGCAACCACGGCCACCAGGAGCCGGTACGCAACGCCCTGAAGGACGTTGGCCGTAACGACCCGTGCCCGTGCGGTAGCGAGAAGAAGTACAAGAAGTGCCACGGTGCCTGATCGACTGACGCGATAAAAATCTGAGAGATGGCACTGTGGGAGCGGGCTTCGCCCGGGAACACGGGCGAAGCCCGTGCCATCCACCGCGTCGCCTGCTTCGCGGGCTTGCCCGCTCCCACAGGTACCGTGCCAGCCTCTGGACCATGGGCCTGACACAGGTGGCTACGCGGCCTTTCGCCGGTTAGCCCCCAGCAAATCCTGATACCAGAGGCCGGCATCATAGGCGATGGTCACCAGGGTGGTCTCGACATACCGCGGGTGCTGGGCCATGCGCTGGGCAACCGCCAGGCAGGCAGCGGCTGTATTACCGACGAAAATGCCACTCTGCATGTAGAACCAGCGCTGAGCAGCCAGCATCTCTGCGTGCTGCACCTGGGCCCGCTCGTCCACCAGCGACCAGTCCATGAACGGCGGGCAAACGCCCACGGCCATGCCTTCAAAACGATGATCGGCGAACACGCCAGCCCTCGAATCACAGCCATTGGGGTCGACCAACACCGTCGACACCTCGAAGCCATGGTCTTTCAGCCCCAGGGTGATACCCGTGAAACTGGCGCCAGTACCCGCACAGCCCACGAACAGGATCTGCCGCCCAGCACCGGCGTTGGTCAGTTGCACGGCCAGTTCACTGGCGGTCTGATAACGATGGGCTTCGATGCCCACCGGGTTGTTGAACTGGTCGGTATAGAAGTATGACTTGCCCAGCGCGGCCTGGTTATCCAGGTGATGCATCACCACGTCCTTGGGTGTGGCACCGGCCATCAGCATTTCCTTGCCGATCAGTCGGGCACCGAAACACTCCAGCAGATCCCGCTTGGTCTGACTGAAGCTCAGCCCGACCGCCAGCTCTACGGCGACCTGGTACTTGTGGCAGGCCGCCAGCAAGCCAAAGCCGAAGCTGCCACCGGTTTTTTCGATGACGGTCGTCACCCCGGGAATGATCTCACCCTTGCGCACGGCATGTTCGACGATCCGCCGCGCCGCCCGGTATTTGTGGCTTCCGCCCGGGTTGTTCATTTCCAGCTTGGTGTAGATACGATCGCTGACACTGATGAGCTCGCTCATTTGCGGCTACCTTCCATTGAAGTTTGCAGGCCGACCTTGTTCTGCAGCAGGCCGGCAGTGGCAACCAGCAGCCCCAGGCAGAGGACCATGCAGATGGCGTTGGTACCGTCCCAGCCGACCGAGCTGAGCAACAGCGAAGGGCTGAATGCGCCGAGGGTGGCAAAAATGGCGATGGCCAAGTCGTTCTTGCCCTGCATCTGCATCGCTGCCGGGCTGTTCTGCAGTGACTGGGCCAGCAAGGCACCTCCGCCTACATAAGTGAGGTTCCAGCCCAGCCCGAGGGCAATCAGTGCCAGGGTCATCATGGCGTAGCTGTGCGACCAGATATTCATCGCCGAGCAACCGATCAACAGGGCCAGGCCCGCGCAAATGGTGGTCTTGATACCCAGCCGCTGGATGATGGCGCCGGTGAAGAACGACGGGGCAAACATGGCAATCACATGCCACTGGATCGCCAGGCGGACGTCAGTGAAATCCTCGTGCATGTGTTTCATGTGCATCGAGGCCTGGATCATCAGCAGGTTCATGATCCCGTAGCCCAGCGCAGCGACAGCCATTGCCACAACCACGCTCGGGCCTGCCGGCTCGGCACGGACACTGGCCGGCTTTGCTGCGCTGTTGACCGCGCTGGCCATACCGGCATCGTTGGGCAGGCAAAGCGCAATCAACAATGAAAGCAACGCCAGGCCGACAAACGCGGCATAACACAGCGAAAACAGTGGGTAGCCACCCACGTCACGCAGCCATTCGGTAAGCGTCGGCCCGACGACAGCCGCGATGACCCCGCCCGCCACGACCAGCGAAAGCGCCTTGGGCTTCAAGGCCTGGGAAAGATTGTCGGTTGCGGCGAACCGGTTGAAGTTGGCGAACGCGATGTACACACCCAATGCAGAGTGGCTGAGGACCAGCGTTGGAAAATGCTGGTGCTCCACCGCCAGAAAGCCGCTGACGCCAGACAGCGCCAGGGGAATCGCGCCCAGCATGAACGCCTTTTTACGGCCGATACGGCTCATCAGCCTGGAGACCGGATAAGTTGCCAGCATCAGGCACAGAAACTGGAACCCGTACGGCACCGTGGACCATGCGGCATCAGGCGCCAGCGCAGCCCCGACAATGGCGGCCATCGTCACCGACATCACGGCAGTCGTCAGGTTGATCGACTGTGCAGTGAAGTACAGGTACGTGCGCCGCGGTAACGTGCTGTTCATAGTGCGTGCTCGTGATAAGTGGACAGGTCGATTTCGGCCTCGGGGAACACGCAGATCAGCCGTTCCTTGCCTTTACCCAGGCGTTTGCGCTTGACGCCAAGGCGCCCGATGCGCCGAGGCGAATCGAGGTGCGTGCCACCGCACGGGATTTCGATGCCGTTGTAGGTCCACAAACGCGCGTCTTCCAGGCCTTGAACCGCGTAGTGCTCGATGGGCGCATCGCAGCCAATCAGTTCATTCGCCCGTCGTTCTATTTCAAGTACGTCTTCAGCCGTGAACGCGTCCTCGACCAGGAAGTCGAAACGTGCCGTGTCCTCCTTGATATGGCAGCCGATAGTCCATTGCTTCAGTTCTTCACGCAGCCCGATGGCGGCGGCGTACAGGAAGTGGCTGGCACTGTGAGACAACGTCAGCCGTTCGCGCCGTTCAATATCGATGGTGACGCGGGCCGGCATGCCTACGGTGACTTCATCCAACAGGTGTAAATCATCCGGGTGCAGGCTGTGAATAATAATGCCGCCCAGTTTTCCGCCTTTGAAACCGTCCAGGCGAATAGGGCTACCGTAGAGTTTTTTAACCCAGACAAATCGCACGGTACCCACCGGTAATTCAATGGTGCCGAAGTCCGCTTCCTGGCCGCCTCCTTCCGGATAGGCCACCGTACTCAGCAACTCGATGCCGTCACTGTGCACCCGCGCTACTTGCGTATTCGCGCCCGCCAGGTACTGGTCTTTGTAATACAGTTTTTCGGTATTTCTTAAAACTTCATAGTTCAGAGCGTTCATGATTCCAATACCACCTGCAATGATGTTTTAACCTGTACCCGGGCAGCGGCCGGGACGTCTTTGGTCACAATGCAGCCCGGCCCGATAAACGCACCGTCACCGACATGAATTGCGCCCAGCACACTGGCGAAAGCGCCGATCTGCACCCGGTTACCCAACGTCGGATGCCTGGGGCTGGAGGGGTTGTCACTGATACCGCGGGCGCCCAGGGTTACGCCGCCAAGCACGTAACAATCGTCACCAATGGTCGACGTTTCACCAATGACGGTGCCCATGCCGTGATCGATGATGAAGCGCGCACCAATGCGGCTGCGGAAATGGATCTCCGCCCCCGAAAGCATTTTTCCGCGCCTGGAGATCATGGCGGCCAGGCATTGACCGCCGGCGCCGTAGGTCGCGGCGCTATTGTTGTAGATCCAATGGGCAAGCCGATAATGCAAAACCGCAGAATAAGAGGTGTAGGTTTTTGCAACGAATACCAGGTCGCGGCCGGCAGCCGGATCTTTCATGGCAAATGCCTGTAAATCGGCATGTGCCTGTTCAGTCACATGTTCTATGACTGTTGTTTCCTTCAGTGCTTCGAACTCGACGATTGAACAACACTCCAATAACGCCGAGGTCACAAGATTCTTTACAACTTTGAATGACTCCAGTTCGTCAGGGACAGGAAGCCTGGCAATGACGGCTGATTGCATGTCCATAGGGTGCATGGGCTTGATATCCAGTTGTCTGGTCTGCACAGACGCTAAAAGTGCCGCCTTTGTTGGCAGCCGAAAGTTCCGACACGGGGATATTGGCATGTGCTGGCCATTTGCAAACGAACAGTCGACAAGCATTTCCGTTAACTGTTAGGCTTTTTTTTCTAACGGTTCGGACCTGCCATGATCCCCTGCAGCCTTCATCACCTTTTGAAACAACGCCTGGATGCAGGCGAGTGGTTGCCTGGGCAACGCATGCCCTCCATCCGCAAGCTGACCGCTGCAGTGGACTTCAGTTACCACGACGTCGTGTCGGCCTATGCCCAGCTGGTCAGCGAAGGGGTGTTGACGGCATCACCCGGGCGAGGCTACTTCGTGGCAAACCGCGCCCGGCAAACCAGCGTGATCCACGAACCCGAATGCATGGCCGGCGACCCGCTGTTCCGGCTGCTGCAGGGCGGCCAGCACTTCACCAAGCTGGGCAGCGGCTGGCTGCCCCCAGCGTGGCGCGACACCGAACTGCTGGCCAAGGCAATTCGTCGCACAGCGCGGCTTGAGCAGAGCTCGCTGGCAGAGTACGGCGACATCCAGGGGTACCTGCCCATGCGCAAACAGCTGTGCGTGCACATGAAACGGCTGACCCGTGTCGAAGCCCGGCCCAACCAGTTGCTGACCACACTGGGTGCCACACAAGGCCTGGACCTGGTTGCACGGTTGCTGATCAAACCAGGCGACCACGTTTTCGTCGACGAGCCGGGCAACGGCAACCTGATCAAGCTGATCCAACTGGCTGGCGGGCACGTCGTGGGCATTCGGCGGACCCAGGACGGGCCGGACGTGGAAGAAATGAGAAGCCACCTGGCCAGGCACAAGGTCAAGGCGTTTTTCTGCAACAGCACCTTTCACAACCCGACCGGCAGCAACATCAGCCCGCACAACGCCTTCAGCGTCCTGCGCCTGGCGGTGGAGCACGAGTTCTTCGTGGTCGAGGACGATGTCTATGGGGACTTCAGCCCTGCTGTGCGCCAGACCTTCGCCGAGCTGGACAACCTTGACCGGGTTATCTACATCGGCAGCTTCTCCAAATGCCTGTCGGCCTCGCTGCGCGTGGGGTTCATTGCCTGCTCGCAAGACCTGATCGAACCGCTCACACGCCTTAAACTGCTGACCTGCGTCGCCGTCCCCGCGTTTTGCGAACGCTTCGTCAACACCATATTGTCGGATGGCACGTATGCCCGGCACATGAAAGACGTGCAGCAGCGCCTGATCCGCCAGCAAGTGCAAACCCAACGCTTGCTGCTCGAGCGCGGCTGGCAGTTCGATATTGCGCCGCAAGGGGGTATGTTCCTTTGGGTCTACCACCCGGACCTGCCCGACCTGCAACCTTTCATGCGGAAACTGGAGCAACACAAGATCCTGCTGATGCCGGGCTCTGCATTCGCGGTGAGCCGTGACTACCAACGCTACACGCGCATCAATTGCACGCATTTTTCCGACGCCTTGGCCGAGCACTTCGAGGTTTGACCCGGCGCGATCAAATAAACCGACCTGGGACCTTGCATGGCGCCTGCGCGCTTACTACCTTAGCGCCTTTCCAAACCAGCCTCGCCTTGCAGGAGCCCTTGCCATGGCCGCCCCCGCCTTTCCTCCCTTCCGCCTGCGGTTCGCAACCGCTGCCACCCTGCTCGGCGTGCTCGGGCTGGCCGGCTGCCAGACGGGCGGCTACCAGGACAGCGTGCCACCGACCAGCGGCGTGCAGCCGCTCAAAGGCCTGGCACAGAATGTTTCGGTACGGCGCAATGCCATGGGCGCGCCGCTGATCGAAAGCAGCAGCTTCCATGATGCGCTGTTCAGCCTGGGCTATGTGCACGCCGGCGACCGCATCGAACAGATGGTCGCCATGCGCCTGCTCGCCCAAGGCCGCCTGGCCGAACTGGCCGGCAGCGAGGCGCTGGATATCGACCGCCTCATGCGCGCCGCCAACCTCAAGCAGAGTGCCGCCCAGCAATACGCCGACGCATCGCCACGCCTCAAGCGCTTCTTCGAAGTGTACGCGCGCGGGGTCAACGCCTACCTGTTCCGCTACCGCGACAAGCTGCCAGCAGGCCTGGCCAGTAGTGGCTATCGCCCCGAATACTGGAAGCCTGAAGATTCGGCGCTGATCTTCTGCCTGTACGCGTTCAGCCAGTCGGTCAACCTGCAAGAGGAACTCAGCGCCCTGACCCTGGCGCAGAAAGCCGGTAGCGACAAGCTGGCCTGGTTGCTGCCCGGGGCCCCGGACGAGCCGTTGGCCGAAATGGAGGTGGACAAGCTCAAAGGCCTGAACCTGGCCAGCCAGTTGCCGGGGCTGCCAGCCCTGGCAGCTGCCAGCCAGAAGCTCGCCGACCTCGACCTGCTCGGTAGCCCGGGGTCGGCCAACCTGGCCCTGGGTCCGCAGCGCAGCCGCAGTGGCAAGAGCCTGCTGGCCAGCGACAGCCGCGCCGCCTGGGCCTTGAGCCCGGTACAAATCAATACCAGCAAGTACCAGGTTGCCGGCCTGTCCTTGCCGGGCCTGCCAATTGTGCTGGCCGGCTACAATGGCAAGCTGGCTTGGAGCAGCAGCGCGGTCATGGCCGACAATCAGGACCTGTTCCTCGAGCAGCTGCGCCGCCAAGGCAATCAGCTGAGCTACCTGGCCGATGGTAAATGGCTGCCGGCCCGCGCCCGTAGCGAAACCTACTTTGTACGTGGCCAGCGCCCCGTGCGCGAAGTGATGTACGACACCCGCCACGGCACCCTGCTGGCCCAGCCAGAAAACGCCAGCCTGGGCCTGGCGCTGAACCTGCCACAGTTCAAAGGTGATCGCAGCCTGGATGCCCTGTTCGACCTGACGCGGGCCAAGAACGTAGAGCGGGCCTTCGACAGCACACGTGAAGTGACGGCTGCTGCCGTCAACTTCGTTTTCGCCGAGCCTGAGCATATCGGCTGGCAAGTCAGTGGCCGCTACCCCAATCGCCGCGAAGGCCAGGGCCTGCTGCCCTCGCCGGGCTGGGACGGGCGTTACGACTGGGACGGCTATGCCGACCCGATGCTGCACCCGTACGACCAGGACCCACCCGCGGGCTGGATCGGCCACGCCAACCAGCGCAGCCTGCCGCGCGGCTATGGCATGCAGCTGTCCAGCACCTGGTACTACCCCGAGCGTGCCGAACGCCTGGCACAGCTGGCCGGCAACGGTCGCCACGACAGTCGCAGCCTGATGGCCCTGCAGAACGACCAGGTGACCTTGCTGGCCAACAAGCTCAAGCAGATGTTCGACGCCCCCGGCATGGCCCAGCCACTGAAGCAGGCGATCGACGCCCTCCCGGCCGGGCAGCGCGAAAAGGCCCGCGACACGCTGGCCCGGCTCAAGGCCTTCGATGGCCGCCTGAGCCCGGTGTCGGCAGATGCCGCGCTGTACGAGTTGTTCTTGCAGGAGGTCGCTCGCCAGACCTTCCTCGATGACCTGGGCCCGGCGTCCGGCCCGGCCTGGCAGGCATTCGTCAGCAATGCACGTTTGTCGTTCTCGGCGCAGGCCGATCATCTGCTGGGCCGCGATGACAGCCCCTTCTGGGATGACCGCAACACGCCGCAAAAAGAAGACAAGCCCGCCATCCTCGCCCGCAGCCTGGCGGGCGCAATGGAGGCCGGTATCGCACAACTGGGTGCCGACCGACGCAGCTGGCAGTGGGGCAAGCTGCACCAGTACCGCTGGCCGGCACCGGCCTACCATGGCCTGGGTGATGCGATCAGCCGTTCGCCGCTTGCCGCAGGCGGCGACTTCACTACCCTGGCCCTCACACCATTCGCCTGGGGCAGCGACTTCGACACGCGTCTGCCAGCCTCGGCACGGATGATCGTCGACTTCGGCCAGGCCGAGCCGTTGCAGATACTGACCAGCAGCGGCCAGTCCGGCAACCCGGCCAGCGCGCATTACCGCGATGGGCTGGATGCCTGGTTCAAAGGGCGCTTCATGAGCCTGCCACTGCAACAGCAGAACTTCAGCAGGGCATATGGCAACCAGCGGCTTACGTTGGTGCCGGGGCGGTAAGGGCGTTCTTCAGGGGCGCATGAGGGGGCTTGATTAACTTTTTCAGCAGCTCCCTCCCAAATCCATCCGAACTAACGTCCAGCACCATGCCTCTTAACGGGTAACCCCAGAACCAGTGCCCGTGCCATGGACCTCGTCATCGCCCGCCCCGAAGGCCTGTACTGCCCACCCGGAGATTTCTACATCGACCCCTGGCGGCCCGTGGACCGGGCTGTCATTACCCATGGCCACGGCGACCACGCACGCACCGGCAATGGCCATTATCTGACCGCCAGCCCTGGTGCTGGCATTCTTCGCAGCCGCCTGGGCCAGGACATCAATCTGCAGACCCTGCCCTACGGTGAGCGCCTGCTGCACAACGGCGTGACGTTGAGCCTGCACCCGGCCGGGCACGTGCTGGGTTCGGCACAGGTGCGCCTGGAGTACCGAGGTGAAGTCTGGGTTGCATCCGGTGACTACAAGGTAGAACCCGATGGCACCTGTACGCCCTTCGAACCGGTGGCGTGCCACACCTTCATCACCGAATCGACCTTCGGCCTGCCGATCTACCGCTGGCCAAGCCAAAGCGAGATCTTCGCCAGCATCAATGCCTGGTGGCGGGCCAACCGTGAACAGGGCAAGGCCAGCGTGCTGTTCTGCTATGCCTTCGGAAAGGCCCAGCGGATTCTGCATGGGCTGGATGCGAGCATCGGCCCGATCCTCGTGCATGGCGCCATGGAGCCGCTCAACCGGGTGTACCGGGATGCCGGCATCCACCTGCCGGAAACCCGCTACGCAGGCGATATTCCGCGCAACGATCCACTGCTGCGCCAGGCACTGGTCCTGGCACCCCCGTCAGCCGGCGGGAGTAGCTGGATGCGCCGTTTTGGCGATTACAGTGATGCCTTCGCCAGCGGCTGGATGCTGCTACGCGGCGCCCGCCGGCGGCGCGGCGTGGACCGGGGCTTTGTGCTGTCCGACCACGCCGACTGGCCTGGCCTGCTCTGGGCCATTGGCCAGACCGGTGCCCAACGGGTGATGGTCACCCACGGCTCGGTCGAGGTACTGGTGCGCTACCTCACCGAACAAGGCCTGGATGCCCGCGCCTTTGTCACCGAGTATGGCGACGAAGACGATGTGCCCAACACCGCCCCCTCGCCATGAAAGCCTTCGCTACGCTGTTCCTGCGCCTGGACGCGACCACCTCCAGCAATGCCAAGCTCGAGGCACTGCGGGACTATTTCGACATGGCGCCTGCCGACGATGCTGCCTGGGCGGTGTATTTCCTGGCCGGCGGGCGCCCACGCCAGCTGGTGCCCACCCGCCTCCTACGTGAACTGGCAACGACGCTGGCTGGCCTGCCGGACTGGCTTTTCGAAGAAAGCTATCAGGCCGTGGGCGACCTGGCCGAGACCATTTCGCTGCTGCTGCCGCTGCACGCCGATGGCAACGAGGAAGGCCTGGCCACCTGGGTGGAACAGCATTTGCTGCCCCTGCGCGGGTTGGCGCCTGAGCAAGTCCGCCAGCGCCTGCCGCTGCTCTGGGCCCGGTTGGACCGCGCCAGCCTGATGCTATGCCTGAAGCTGATCACTGGCAGCTTTCGCGTGGGCGTGTCAAAGCTGTTGGTCACCCGCGCCCTGGCGCAACTGGCCGGGCTGGACGCCAAACGCGTGGCCCAGCGCCTGGTCGGCTACACCGATATAGGCCATCGCCCGACTGCAGCCAGTTACCAGAGGCTGATCGCCCCAGAGTCCGCCGATGAACACAACCAGCGTGGCGGCCAGCCCTACCCCTTCTTTCTGGCCCATCCGCTGCAAGTCTCCAGCGATCAATTCCATACCCTGCTCGGTCCACCAAGCGATTGGCAAATCGAATGGAAGTGGGACGGTATTCGGGCGCAAGTGGTGAAGCGCGATGGCCAGCTGTGGGTGTGGTCACGCGGCGAAGAACTGGTTACCGAGCGTTTCCCCGAACTGCATGGTCTGGCACAGACGTTGCCCGATGGCGTGGTGCTCGACGGCGAGATCCTGGTCTGGAAACCCGGTGAAACCGAGGGTGAACTGGCCGTGCAGCCTTTTGCCTTGCTGCAACAGCGTATCGGTCGCAAAACGCTGGGCAAAAAACTGTTGAACGATGCGCCGGTGGTGCTGCAGGCCTACGACCTGCTGGAGTGGCAGGGCGAGGACTGGCGCAGCCGACCGCAGCACGAACGCCGAAGCCAGCTGGAGCGCCTGGTGGATGAACACCCACTTGCCCCCGTGCTGTTGTCGCCTATGCTGCAAGGCCCGGACTGGGCCGACCTTGCCCGCCAGCGCGAACAGTCACGCAGCCTGGGCGTGGAAGGGCTGATGCTGAAGCAGCGCGAGGCCCTGTACGGCGTGGGGCGCACCAAGGACATGGGCATCTGGTGGAAGTGGAAGATCGACCCTTTCAGCGTCGATGCGGTGCTGATCTATGCCCAACGCGGCCACGGCCGCAGGGCCAGTCTGTACAGCGACTACACCTTTGCCGTATGGGATGCACCGGCAGGTACCCCTGGTCGGGCGTTGGTGCCCTTTGCCAAGGCCTATTCAGGGCTCAGTGACGAAGAAATGCGCAAAGTCGACGCCATCATCCGCAAGACCACGGTGGAAACGTTCGGCCCGGTGCGCAGTGTCACTCCAACGTTGGTGTTCGAGCTGGGCTTCGAAGGCATCGCCCTGTCCCGGCGCCACAAAAGCGGTATTGCCGTGCGCTTTCCGCGCATGCTGCGCTGGCGACTGGACAAGCCGGTGGAAGAAGCAGATGACTTGGCCACCCTGCAGGCGCTACTGGCCTGAAAAAGTTTGCGATGCCCGACTGCTGCAGGATGAGGCGCATTCGCTGAAACTATGCTTCTATTTTTGAGCCGACCCGTGTCGCAGACCGTTTTCGCCACGCAGCCAGGACCAACATGCACCATTCAACCCACGACCTGCTCTCCCCCGTACCGGGCATCACCCGCCAACTGCACAGCTTCCACTTCGGCCCCCGCAGTGGTGGCAAAGTCTATATACAAGCCTCACTGCACGCCGACGAGCTGCCGGGCATGCTGGTAGCCTGGCATCTCAAGCGCCGCCTGGCCGAACTGGAACAGCAAGGCCGACTGCAGCGCGAGATCATACTGGTGCCGGTGGCCAACCCGGTGGGTCTGGAGCAAGTGCTGCTGGATGCACCATTGGGGCGTTTTGAACTGCAAAGCGGCGAGAACTTCAATCGCAACTTCGTCGACCTGTCGGACAGCATCGGCGACCTGATCGAAGAACACCTCACCCAGGACCCGACGCACAACCTTGCACTGATCCGCGAATACCTGCGCCGCGGCCTGGATGCACACCCGGCCCGCACCCCCTTGCAGGCCCAGCGCCTGATACTGCAGCGCCTGGCCTGCGATGCCGATATGGTGCTGGACCTGCACTGCGACTTCGAAGCAGTCGAGCACCTGTACACCACCCCCGATGCCTGGCCCCAGATCGAACCCTTGGCCCGTTACCTGGGCGCCCAGGCCAGCCTGCTGGCAACTGACTCGGGCGGGCAGTCGTTCGATGAATGTTTCAGCCTGGTCTGGTGGCAATTGCAGCAGCGTTTCGGCAAACGCTTCCCGATTCCGCTGGGCTGCTGCTCGGTCACCGTCGAGCTGCGTGGCCAGGCGGATGTCAGCCATGATCTGGCCAGCAAGGACTGCCAGGCGATCCTCGACTTCCTGACCTACGCAGGTGTCATCGAAGGCACCAGTGCCGCCCTGCCCGCGCTGTTACGCCACGCCACGCCGTTGGCCGCGGTGGAACCCGTGGCAACGCCACTGGGTGGGTTGCTGGTTTACCACGCCAAACCGGGCCAGCACCTGGAGGCCGGCCAACTGATTGCCGAAGTCATCGACCCACTCAGTGACCGAGTCACCGCCCTGCGCAACAGCCAGCCGGGCCTGCTGTATGCGCGTAGCGTACGGCGCATGGCCACGGCTGGCATGGTCATCGCCCATGTGGCCGGCGAACAGGTATGCCGCAGCGGCTACCTGTTGGCCAATTGATCCGGTAAAACCATTGCAGCCGGCAAGTGGTCTGTAGAAGCACAGCCTTCGAAGGACCGCCTGCCTCATGCCTGCTGCTACCGACCTCGCCAATGCCTGGTTTGCCAAGCGCGGCTGGAAGCCCTTCGCTTTCCAACGGCGCGTATGGGCCGCCGTCGAACGGGGCGAGTCCGGCCTGCTGCATGCCAGTACCGGTGCCGGCAAGACCTATGCGGTCTGGCTCGCTGCGCTGCGTGCGTTCAAGCCCAGGCCCCAGGGCCGCCACTTGGCCCCCATACAGGTGGTGTGGGTGACGCCCATGCGTGCCCTGGCCGCCGACACCGCACGTGCGTTGCAAGCGCCGCTTGATGAGCTCCAACTGCCTTGGAGCGTAGGGGTGCGCAGCGGCGACACCAACAGTGCCGAGCGCGCCCGACAGGCACGGCGGCTACCCAGTGTGCTGATCACCACCCCCGAAAGCCTGACCCTGCTGCTGACCCGGGCACAGGCACATGAGGATTTCGCCACGCTGCAACTGGTGGTAGTGGATGAATGGCATGAGCTGCTTGGCAACAAGCGCGGGGTACAACTGCAGCTGGCCCTGGCGCGCCTGCGGCATTGGCACCCAGGCCTACCGACCTGGGGCTTGTCGGCAACGCTCGGCAATCTGCAACACGCACGGGATGTCTTGCTGCCCCAGGGCGGCCTGCTGGTGCAAGGCCGGCAAGACAAGGCGCTGCAAGTCGACACCCTGCTGCCAGCAGCAATCGAGCGCTTCCCCTGGGCTGGACACATGGGCCTGAAGATGCTCGACCAGGTCTGTCACGAGATCGATACCAGTGCCAGTAGCCTGGTGTTCACCAACACCCGCGCCCAGGCAGAAATCTGGTATCAGGCCCTGCTTGAGGCAAGGCCAGACTGGGCCGGGCTGATCGCCCTGCACCACGCCTCGCTGGCCCGTGATACGCGCGACTGGGTCGAGCGCAGCCTCAAGCAAGGCAGCCTCAAGGCGGTGATCTGCACGTCCAGCCTGGACCTGGGCGTGGACTTTCTGCCCGTGGAACGGGTGCTGCAAATTGGCTCGGCCAAGGGCATCGCCCGCCTGATGCAGCGGGCGGGTCGCTCAGGACACGCGCCTGGGCGGCGCTCCAGGATCACCCTGGTGCCCACCCATAGCCTGGAACTGGTGGAAGCGGCGGCGGCCCGGCAGGCGCTGATAGCCGGCCACATCGAAGCCCGCTTTTCACCGCGCCTGTGCATGGACGTGCTGGTACAGCATCTGGTCAGCATGGCCTTGGGCAGTGGCTTTCACCCGGAGCAACTGCTCGCCGAAGTGCGCAGCACCTGGGCCTTTCGCCAGTTGCGCGACAGCCAATGGCAATGGGCGCTGGACTTCGTCTGCCACGGCGGCAGCTCACTGACCGCCTATCCGGACTACCAGCGCGTCGAGCGCCAGGCCGACGGTGTTTATCGGGTTACCAGCGAACGCCTGGCGCGGCGCCACCGCATGGGCATCGGCACTATCGTCAGCGATGCCAACCTGCAACTGAAATACTGGAGCAAGGGCGGCGGCGGGAAAACGCTGGGCAGTGTTGAAGAAGCGTTCATCGCCCGCCTGCGCCCCGGCGATACGCTGGTATTTGCCGGGCGGGTACTGGAGCTGGTACGCGTGGAAAACATGACGGCCTATGTGCGTCGCAGCACGGCGCGAAAGGCTGCGGTAGCGCGCTGGAATGGCGGGCGCATGCCGCTCTCGAGCGAACTGGCCGAGGCGCTGGTCGAGCAGCTCGACGCTGCAGCCCATGAACGCTTTGACGGGCCGGAAATGCGGGCAGTACGCCCGCTGCTTGCGCTTCAGGCGCAGTGGTCAGCCTTACCCACCACAGGCACGCTGCTGGCCGAAACCTTCAAGTCACGCCAAGGCTGGCACCTGTTCCTGTATCCCTTTGCCGGGCGCATGGCCAACCTGGGCTTGGCCAATCTGATTGCCTGGCGGGTCAGCCGCGCACAACCGCTGTCGGTGTCGATTGCTGTCAATGACTACGGATTCGAACTCCTCAGCCCTGCCCAGGTGGACTGGGCCAGGCACTTGCCACAAGCGCTCGGCACCGCGGACCTGCTGGAAGATGTGCTGGCCAGCCTGAATGCCGGGGAAATGGCACTGCGGCGCTTTCGCGAAATTGCCCAGATTGCCGGGCTGGTGTTTGGTGGCTATCCCGCCGCGCAGAAGAGCACGCGGCAAATCCAGGCCTCCAGCGGGCTGTTCTATGAGGTGTTTCGCAAGCACGACGCGGGGAATTTGCTGCTTGGCCAGGCGCGGGATGAAGTTTTGAGCGAAGAGCTGGAAATCGAACGGTTGCATCGGCAACTGCTGAAAATGAGTGATTTGCAACTTGACCTGCGGGCTTTGAAGCGGCCAGGGCCCCTGGCGTTTGCCTTGTTGGTGGAAGGCATGCGCGAGACATTGAGCACCGAGAAGCTGGCAGACCGCATTGCGCGGATGGTAGCGGAACTGGAACAAGCGGCGGACGCGGGATGAATTACCAACCCATCGAACACTGGGGGCAGGCGCTCTGGCTGCTTGCCGACAAAGCCATCTACTGGCCCGCCCGTCGCGCCTTGCTGGTGGCCGACGTGCACATCGGAAAGGCCGCCAGCTACCGCGCCCTGCATCAACCGGTGCCACGTGGAACGACTGAGGCGACACTCGCCAGGCTCGATCGCCTGCTGGCCGCACATGACTGTGAGCAACTGATCATCCTGGGCGACTTTCTGCATGCCCGCACGGCCCGTGCACCGGCAACGCTGGCCAAGGTGGATGATTGGCGCAAGCGGCACAAAGAACTGAAAATAGTGCTTATACGCGGCAATCATGACCGCAACGCCGGCGATCCACCTGCCTCGCTCGATATCCAGGTCGTGGACGAGCCTTGGGTTCTGGAGCCCTTTGCCCTGCAGCACGAGCCGCAGCCCCACCACACACACCCGGTACTGGCGGGCCACGTACACCCAGTCTTCGTCCTGCGCGGCAAGGCCCGTCAGCGCTTGCGCCTGCCTTGCTTCGTGATCGATGAGCAAGTCAGCCTGCTACCTGCATTCGGTGAGTTCACCGGAGGGTGGGAAGTCACCCCCGCCAGCGCCAGCCGGCTGTACCTGGCTGGCGCTGAACGCGTCTGGCCGCTTTAGCGACGCTCAGGCCACAGGGGCGGGAGGCGGCTCGTCCGGCAAGGTCGGCTCACCCGGCTCCATGGGAGGCGTCTCACCGGGTTCCGGCGGTTGCGGGGTATCGGGGTCAGGCTGATGGGGCACGCCCCCCGCCTGCATGGGCAGCGGGTGCGCCAGCAGTGACCAGGGCAACAACCCTACGTGATTGGGCTGCAGGCCTGCCAGCTTGGCACTGATTGCGGGATGGAGTTTCATTGGCTGCTCCTGACGAAAGCCGATGTACATCATGCACACCGGCGTTACTTCGTTGGAGTGCCAAAGGCGCGGGTAATTCCCCGCGCTTGTCGGCTCAGGTACGCGGCAGCGTGACGCCGCGCTGGCCCTGGTATTTGCCGCCACGGTCCTTGTACGACACTTCGCACTCTTCGTCGGACTGCAAGAACAGCATCTGCGCCACGCCTTCGTTGGCGTAGATCTTTGCCGGCAGCGTGGTGGTGTTGGAGAACTCCAACGTCACGTGGCCCTCCCACTCGGGCTCGAGCGGCGTGACGTTTACGATGATGCCGCAACGGGCGTAGGTGCTCTTGCCCAGGCAAATGGTCAGCACGTCACGGGGAATGCGGAAATATTCGACAGTGCGCGCCAGGGCGAAAGAGTTTGGCGGGATGATGCACACGTCGCTCTTGATATCGACGAAGCTGCCAGCATCGAAATTTTTCGGGTCGACGGTGGCCGAGTTGATGTTGGTGAACACCTTGAATTCGTCGGCGCAGCGTACGTCGTACCCATAGCTGGAGACGCCGAAGGAGATCACGCGGTTGTCCTGCTCGCCGCGCACCTGGCGCTCGACGAACGGCTCGATCATGCCGTGTTCCTGCGCCATGCGGCGAATCCACTTGTCCGATTTGATGCTCATGGCGGGGTGTCCTGAAGAGTTGCGAGGTGAAAATCGTGACGCGCATATTACCGGTCCCGGCGCCCAGGTTAAAGTTCCATCCCTCATCCCGCGCCGGGTGGGGGCTGCAGCCGCCGCCGATCCGAATTTGCCTAAAGCGTCTTCTGACCATTGGCAGGTTGCGGAAAGTGGGGTAAGGTGTTGCCACTGTGCTGCACGTGACACCGAGAATCTCTAGTTTGATGCACGATCCTGATCGGCCCATCGCTGAATTTTCTGCTCTCTTTGCGCTCAGTCCCGGGCAGGGTTTTTCCTGACCGTTATCAAATTGTCCAAGGAGACAGAAAAATGTCCAACCGTCAATCCGGTGTTGTTAAGTGGTTCAACGATGAGAAAGGCTACGGCTTCATCACCCCTCAGTCGGGCGACGACCTGTTCGTGCACTTCAAAGCCATCCAAGCTGACGGCTTCAAAACCCTGAAAGAAGGCCAGGCTGTTACTTTCGTCGCTACCCGCGGCCAGAAAGGCATGCAGGCTGAAGAAGTTCAGATCGCCTAAGTCGATCTAGCTTCCTAGCTTTCAAAAAAACCCGCCTTCTGGCGGGTTTTTTTATGCCTGTCTGAAGGCCATGCATTGCAAGTGTGTGGATGTGTGGAGCCTTGTGTCGCGAAAGGGCCGCAAAGCGGCCCCAGTAATCTATGCATTATGCCGAGATCCTGGGGCCGCTGCGCGGCCCTTTCGCGACGCCAGGCCGCTCCCACAGGGATCGCGCCAGCTTTTAGAAATTGAGCAAGACAGTTGCCCCCACAGGGAATGCGTCAGTCTTCGCTGATGGTAATGCTGGGCATTGCCGGCGCCGCAGCTTCCTGCAGCACGATCCGCGCGCCTACCTGGCGGGCCAGCTCCTGGTAAACCATGGCAATCTGGCTTTCCGGCTCGGCGATCGCCGTCGGCTTGCCGCTGTCGGCCTGCTCACGTATCAGCATCGACAACGGCAGCGACGCCAGCAGGTCGACGCCATACTGGCTGGCCAGCTTCTCGCCGCCACCTTCACCGAACAGGTGTTCGGCATGGCCGCAATTCGAGCAGATATGCACGGCCATGTTCTCGACCACGCCCAGCACCGGAATGTTGACCTTGCGGAACATTTCCACGCCCTTCTTGGCATCCAGCAGCGCCAGGTCCTGCGGCGTGGTGACGATCACCGAACCGACCACCGGTACTTTTTGTGCCAGGGTCAGCTGGATGTCACCGGTACCCGGTGGCATATCGATCACCAGGTAATCCAGGTCATCCCAAGCGGTCTGGGTGACTAGCTGCAGCAGCGCGCCAGACACCATCGGGCCACGCCATACCATCGGCGTGTTGTCGTCGGTGAGGAAGGCCATGGACATGACTTCCACGCCGTGGGCCTTGATCGGCACGAACCACTTCTGCTCGCGAATCTGTGGACGGGTACCCTCGGCGATGCCGAACATCACCCCCTGACTGGGACCGTAGATGTCGGCATCGAGAATACCTACCCGTGCGCCTTCGCGTGCGAGGGCCAAGGCCAGGTTGGCAGCGGTGGTCGACTTGCCCACACCGCCCTTGCCCGAGGCCACGGCGATGATGTTCTTGACGTTGGCCATGGCTGGTACCTGGGCCTGGGCCTTGTGCGCGGCCACCACGCAATCGATCGAAACCTGGGCGCCAGTGACCCCCTCGAGGCTGCCAATGGCGGTCTGCAGCACCTGGGCCCAGCCGTTCTTGAACAGCCCTGCGGCATAACCCAACTGCAACTGCACGCTGACCTGCCCGCCCTGGATATCGATGGCGCGCACGCAGCCGGCGCTGACCGGGTCCTGGTTCAGGTAGGGGTCGGTGTACTGGCGAAGCACGCCTTCAACGGCGGCACGGGTGACGGCACTCATGGAGACTCCCATTGGCAAACTGAATGTAAAACAGCCGCCTATCCTAACCCGTCAATCGTCAGCAGATGCGCTTGCGGGGTGAAATATCTTCGCCAGCCCTTTATAGTGGCCGATCACCCTCATTTTCACCCCGTAGCCAGATAAGTAGCCGAGCCACCATGTCCGAGCCACGCCAGATTCTCGTCACCAGCGCCCTGCCCTATGCCAATGGATCGATCCATCTCGGCCATATGCTGGAGTACATCCAGACGGACATGTGGGTGCGCTTCCAGAAGCTGCGCGGCAACCAATGCATCTATGTCTGCGCCGACGACGCCCACGGTTCGGCCATCATGCTGCGCGCCGAAAAGGAAGGTATCACCCCGGAACAGCTGATCGCCAACGTCCAGGCCGAGCACAGCAGCGATTTCGCCGACTTCCTGGTGGACTTCGACAATTTCCACTCCACCCACAGCGAAGAGAACCGCGAGCTGTCGAGCCTGATCTACTCGCGCCTGCGCGAAGCCGGGCACATCGCCACCCGGTCGGTGACCCAGTACTTCGACCCGGAAAAAGGCATGTTCCTCGCCGACCGCTTCATCAAGGGCACCTGCCCGAAGTGCGCGGCCGAAGACCAGTACGGCGACAACTGCGAAAAATGCGGTGCCACCTACGCACCCACCGAGCTGAAGAACCCCAAGTCAGCGATCTCCGGTGCCACCCCGGTATTGCGTGATTCCCAGCATTTCTTCTTCAAGCTGCCAGACTTCCAGGCCATGCTGCAGCAGTGGACCCGAAGCGGCACCCTGCAGGACGCGGTAGCCAACAAGCTGGCGGAATGGCTGGACTCCGGCCTGCAGGAGTGGGATATCTCCCGCGACGCGCCATACTTCGGCTTCGAGATCCCGGGTGAGCCTGGCAAATACTTCTACGTATGGCTGGATGCACCAATCGGCTACATGGCCAGCTTCAAGAACCTCTGCGCGCGCCGCCCGGAGCTGGACTTCGACGCCTTCTGGAACGAAGGCTCCAAGGCCGAGCTGTACCACTTCATCGGCAAGGACATCGTCAACTTCCACGCCCTGTTCTGGCCAGCCATGCTCGAAGGCGCCGGCTTCCGCAAGCCGACCGCGGTCAATGTGCACGGCTACCTGACGGTCAACGGCGCCAAGATGTCCAAGTCACGCGGCACCTTCATCAAGGCCCGCACCTACCTGGACCACCTGCAGCCGGAATACCTGCGTTACTACTATGCGGCCAAGCTGGGCCGTGGCGTCGACGACCTGGACCTGAACCTGGAAGACTTCGTACAGAAGGTCAACTCCGACCTGGTCGGCAAGGTCGTCAACATTGCCAGCCGCTGCGCCGGTTTCATCCACAAGGGCAACGAAGGTGTGATGGTAAGCGGTGATGCCGCGCCTGAGCTGACCGAAGCCTTCCTGGCTGCCGCACCTTCCATCGCCGAAGCCTATGAGGCCCGTGATTTTGGCCGCGCCATGCGCGAAATCATGGCACTGGCCGACCGCGCCAACGCCTGGATCGCCGACAAGGCACCGTGGTCACTGGCCAAGCAGGAAGGCAAGCAGGATGAAGTCCAGGCCATCTGCGCCCAAGGCATCAACCTGTTCCGCCAGCTGGTGATCTTCCTCAAACCGGTACTGCCGGTGCTGGCCGCTGACGCCGAGGCTTTCCTCAACGTGGCCCCGCTGACCTGGAACGACCACCTGACACGCCTGGAAAACCACCCGCTTAACCCGTTCAAGGCCCTGATGAGCCGTATCGAACCGGCCAAGGTCGAAGCCATGGTCGCTGCCAGCAAGGAAGACCTGCTGGCTGCCGAAGCCAAGGCCCCGGCGGGCAATGGCGAACTGGCCAAGGACCCGCTATCGGCAGAGATCGAGTTCGATACCTTCGCTGCCGTCGACCTGCGTGTGGCGCTGATCGTCAAGGCTGAAGCCGTGGCGGGTGCCGACAAGTTGCTGCAACTGACCCTGGACATTGGTGACGAGCGACGCAACGTGTTCTCCGGCATCAAGTCGGCCTACCCAGACCCGTCCAAGCTGGAAGGCCGCCTGACCATGATGGTAGCCAACCTCAAACCCCGGAAGATGCGCTTTGGCGTGTCCGAAGGCATGGTCATGGCTGCCGGCCCTGGCGGTGAAGAAATCTACCTGCTGAGCCCGGACAGCGGCGCCAAGCCAGGCCAGCGCATCAAGTAACCGCCCTGCGGGCCATTGTGGGAGCGGCCTGCCCGCTCCCACAATTACGCAGGCCCCTTCATGTCAAACCCGGACAATCGCCCCGATTCCCGGCTATCGTCATCTCATGAATGACTACATCCTGGTCCTGATCAGCGCCGCACTGATCAATCACCTGTGCCTGCTTCGACAGCCACTCCCCGGGCTGCAACTGCAGGTGCACGGCCTGGCCTGCGCCCTGTGCATCGCCCTGGGCGTAATCGGCGCGCAGCTGCTGGTGCACGCGGTACTTGCCCCGTTGCACATCCACGATCTTGCCCTGTTTCTGCTATTGCCCTGGCTGGCTTTGCTCGCCTGGGGCCTGCCCTGGCTTTTGGCCAAGTGGCGCCCGGCCTGGCCTGTAGTGGGGCTGCCAGCGCTGCTGTTAAGCAATGCAGCAGCGCTTGGGCTGGCGCTGCAGCAGACAAGCGACAACAGCACCTGGCCAACCATGCTGCTCCAAGGCTTGCTGACGGGTGGCGGCTTCTGGCTGGCGCTGATGGTGTTCGCCGACCTGCGCCAGCGCAGCGCCCACGCCGATATCCCCAACGTACTGCGCGGCCTGCCCATCGAATTGATCGGTGCCGGGGTGATGGCCATGGCATTTTCCGGTTTCAACGGAATGTTTGGCCAATGAGCAGTCCCGATCCGCGCCTACGCACCAGCATGGGCCTGGTCTTGCTAGCCTGCACGCCTGGACTGCTGGCGCTGTTGTGGCTGCATGGCTGGGGCATGATGCTGAACCTGTTGCTGTGCGCCAGTGCCGCGCTGCTGTGCGAGGCATTGCTGCTGGCACTGCGCAGCCAATCACTGAGCCAGGCGCTAAACGACGGCAGCGCACTGGTGACCGCCGTGCTGCTGGCGGCCGCCCTGCCCACCTTGGCGCCATGGTGGCTGCCGGTCATCGCGGCAAGTGTCGCGATCGGTATCGGCAAGCAGGCCTACGGTGGGGTGGGGCGAAATCTGTTCAATCCAGCCATGGTGGGCTATGCCTTCGTGCTGCTCAGCTTCCCGTTGCAGATGAACCATTGGCCTGGGCAGGCCCCAGGCCTGCTCGACAGCGTGCAGCAGGTGTTCGCTGGGGGCGAACAGATCGATGCCTGGGCCCGGCCGACATTGCTCGACGGCTTGCGCCACAACCGCAGCCTGACCATCGACGAGCTGTTTGCCAGCCATCCGGGCTTTGGCAACATTGGCGGGGCAGGCAGCGAATGGGTCAACCTGGCATTCCTGCTTGGCGGCCTGTTCTTGCTGCAGCGCAAGGTGATCAGTTGGCATGCACCGGCAGGTTTGCTGGCAGGGCTGTTGGTATTCAGCCTGTTGGGCTGGAACGGTTCGGGGTCGGACTCCAATGGCTCGCCTTTGCTGCACCTGTTTTCCGGCTCGACCATGCTGGCAGCATTCTTCATTGCGACCGAGCCAGTGTCCGGCCCCAGAGACGACTGGGCCAAACTGTACTTCGGCGTAGGAACAGGGGTGCTCATCTACCTGATTCGTACGTGGGGCAGCTATCCGGATGGCACCGCGTTCGCCGTCCTGCTGATGAACCTTTTCGCACCGGCACTCGAGCGCATGGCTGCGCAGCGTCAGCAGGCAGCCCGATGAAGCGCGGGGTTCGGGATGTGGGCCTGTTGCTGCTGACGGGAGTATTGGCAGTGTCTGCCACCCTGGCCTGGCGGCAGTGGACCGGCCCGGCCATCGCCGGCGCTGAAAAGCAGCTGCAAAGCCGCCTGCGACTGGCCGTGCTGCCCGACGGTAGCTATGACAACCAGCCCCTGGAAAGCCCACTGCCAAGGCCCGCCGCACAGAGGCCCAACAGCCGTATCCTGGCAGCTTACCGTGCCACTGTGGCAGGTAAGCCAAGCGCCATTATCCTGATAACACAGGCCCAGGGGTATGCCGGGCCGATCGTGCTGAGCGTCGCCATCACCACGGACGGCCGGCTGATCGGCAGCCAGGTTGTCGAACAACAGGAAAGCCCCGGGCTGGGCGATCGCCTGGGGGATCCGCGATTGCACTGGCTGAGTCAGTTCAACAACCGCGATCAGGGCGATCACTGGGCGCTGAAGCGGGACCAGGGTGACTTTGACCAATTGGCCGGCGCAACCGTGACCTCGCGCGCGGTGATCGCCGCATTGCAGGATGCGCTGAGCTATTTCGACGAGCAGCGTAGTGTATTGCTGGAGGGCGCCACCCATGAATAGGTTCTGCCTGCTGGCCATGAGCCTGGCGCCACTGCTGGGTGCCACCCGAACGCTGGCTGAAGGCGCGGCCATCGGCCTGTGCGCAGTACTGATGGGGTGCCTGCACCAACTGTTGCTGGCGCCACTGCGTAAACACATGGCCAGCTGGGCCTATGTAATGGCTAGCCTGCTGCTGCTGGCTGCGTTGGCCAGTTGCCTGCAGTTGGCCATGCGGGCCTGGCTGCTACCACTGGCCATTGCTTTGGGCCACTATCCCGCATTGTTGTGCCTGCAATGCCTGGCCAGTGACCACCTGTTGCCTGACCAACACCGCTGGCGCCTGCTCGCAAGGCACCTCGGCGCTGTCTTTGCCATTTGCCTGCTGCTGGGCGCCAGTCGCCAATGGCTGGCTGACCATGCCGAGCTGCACCTGGCCAGCCTCGCCCCCGGTGCGCTACTGCTGCTGGGTCTGCTGTTGGCCTTGTACAATCGCCTGCTTCCGGGCCCAGCCCACCCACATTGTCAAGGAAAGCCCTGATTTCATGAATGCCGCCAAACGCCTGGAGATTTTTCGCAGGCTGCACGAAGACAACCCCGACCCCAAGACCGAACTGGCCTACACGACCCCGTTTGAACTGCTGGTCGCCGTGACACTGTCCGCGCAATCCACCGACGTCGGCGTCAACAAGGCCACTGCCCGCCTGTTCCCCGTCGCCAACACCCCCGAGGCCATCCATGCCCTGGGCGTTGAAGGCCTCAGCGAATACATCAAGACCATCGGGCTTTACAACAGCAAGGCCAAGAATGTCATAGAAACGTGCCGGCTGCTGATCGAGCGCCACGACAGCCAGGTACCGCAAACCCGCGAAGCGTTGGAGGCGCTACCCGGTGTCGGCCGAAAAACCGCCAATGTGGTGCTTAACACGGCGTTTCGCCAACCGGCCATGGCCGTGGATACCCATATCTTCCGGGTGAGTAACCGAACGGGCATCGCGCCAGGCAAAACGGTGCTGGAAGTGGAAAAGAAACTGGTCAAGTTTGTACCCAAGGACTATCTGCTCGACGCCCACCACTGGCTGATCCTGCACGGGCGCTACGTATGCCAGGCGCGCAAGCCAAGGTGCGGAAGCTGCAGGATCGAAGATTTGTGCGAGTACAAGCACAAAACCTCCGACGATTGAGCCGATAGCCAAAAACCACTCACATCGATTGAAAAAATCTTTTTTACCAGCGTCTGCTTTCTGGTTATAAGGACGGCCAATGGCCCCTTGGCTTGGAGCGACTCATGAGTACCGATAAAGACGACCTGTCGATCGATGATGATTTTGTTGCCGCAGACGACGACGCGGAGCCACAGGTTGAAATCGCAAAGACCAACCTGAGCAAACGCCGCACCATCGACAACATGCTGGAAGAACGGCGCCTGCAAAAGCAGTTGGCCGATTTTGATTACGACCTGTAGTGCGGGTCCCGTAGTCATGGCCCCATAGCCTTGGCAAAGCCTCCGTCTGGAGGCTTCAAGGCTTGGCGATCAGTTCAGACCTTGCCGTTGCGCCAGCTCGATCAGGTCAACCAGCGACCGTGCATTGAGCTTGAGCAAGAGCCGCGACTTGTAGGTACTGACCGTCTTGTTGCTGAGGTACATGCTGTCGGCAATCTCCTTGTTCGAACGCCCTCGCGCCAGTTGTTGCAGCACCGTCATTTCTCGCGCAGAAAGGCGATTCACCATATCCGTCTCGCTGCCCGCCCCCCTGCCACGTGACGCATGCAAGGCCTGGTTGGGGAAGTAGCTGTAACCCGACAACACAGCCTTGATAGCGCTGAGCAGTTCGGTAAGCTCCTGTTGCTTGCACACGTAACCCGCCGCCCCTGCCTGCATGCAGCGCATCGAAAAGTTGCCGGGGGCCTGTGACGTCAGCACCAGTACTTTGCTACCCGGGCTGAACGTCGCCATGCGGGCGATCACCTCCAGGCCATCCAGTTTCGGGATACCGATATCCAGCACCACGATATCCGGCAGGTGTTGCCGTGTCAGCTGCAACGCAGCCACCCCATTGTCAGTCTCCGCCACAACGTCATACCCATGCCGCTCCATCAGCATGCGTACGGCCAGGCGTATGACCGGATGATCATCCACGATAAGCACTTTATTCATGCGATATCCATACATTGTTGTTGCTTTGGCACGCCAAGATAACCGACAGGACGCTTGCTGGCGCGGCGATTTACCAGCGAAAGCCATGGACAGACAAAGCCTACAGAACTTACAGAAACTTCCTACACACAATGACTATGGTTGTAACAAACAAATTACTTATTACCGAAAGAAACGGTACCACCCACTGACATAAACGTACCAGTTGAAGACTGATCTTCAGCAAAGGAAAACTTCCGACTCAAGCACGTCGAAAAAGCAACACAACGAGGTTCTCTGACGACATTCCTCCCCCGGGAAACAATCCAGCCTTTAGTTGAGTACAGCAGTAAGGTAAAGATGGACAAAACCGCTGGAGACGGCCTATATGACCCAAGCACAACCTGTCGCCCCGCTGACGATCATTGCCATCTTCGCGGGGATCATCGAAGCCTCCGCCCTTGCCACACTGCCATTTCTCGGCGAGTCCAGCCAAAAGCTCTACACCTGGTTCCTGGTAGGCTTTCCATTCTTTCTGACGGCACTGTTCTTTCTGACGCTCAACTTCAATTACAAGTCGTTCTACAACCCGCTACCCGACAGCACAGCACAGCCCAACACGCCAGCACTGAACAGTGTGGTCACACCCGCTATTTCCAATGATGCCCAAGAGGCGGTACAGGGCGAGCCTGTCACATTCATGTTCTCTGGCCCCGACGCCTATCGCATGATGGAGCAACAACTCTTGCACGCACTTGCCCAACCGCCCGAGCCAACACGAGTCTGGCGCTTTTGTAATCTGGACAGACGTCAATGTGCGCAGCTTTCGATCAGCACACTTGAGGGCGATGATGTGAGCCATCGAAGTTGAACGACCCGCCTTTGCGCGGGCATAAAAAAACCCCGGACTGAGCCGGGGTTTTCGCACACGCCAGCAATCAGAGCAGCGAACGGCCCTTGTTGGCGGCAATGCGCATACGCAGTGCGTTGAGCTTGATGAAGCCCGCAGCATCTGCCTGGTTGTACGCACCACCATCTTCTTCAAAGGTGGCGATGTTGGCATCGAACAGCGAATCGTCCGACTTGCGGCCAACCACGGTCACATTGCCCTTGTACAGTTTCAGGCGCACCACACCATTCACGTTGACCTGCGAAGCATCGATCATCTGTTGCAGCATCAGACGTTCCGGGCTCCACCAGTAGCCGGTGTAGATCAGGCTGGCATACTTTGGCATCAGCTCATCTTTCAGGTGAGCGACTTCGCGGTCCAGGGTGATCGACTCGATGGCACGGTGTGCCTTGAGCATGATGGTACCGCCAGGCGTTTCGTAGCAACCGCGCGACTTCATGCCGACGTAACGGTTTTCGACGATGTCCAGACGGCCGATGCCGTTGGCACCACCGATACGGTTCAGGTCTGCCAGGACGGTGGCCGGGGATTTCTCGACGCCGTCGATGGCAACGATGTCACCATTGCGGTAGGTCAGTTCGATGTAGGTAGCCTGATCCGGGGCGTTCTCAGGCGAGACACTCCAGCGCCACATGTCTTCTTCGTGCTCGGTCCAGGTATCTTCCAGGACACCGCCCTCGTAGGAGATGTGCAGCAGGTTGGCGTCCATCGAGTACGGCGACTTCTTCTTGCCGTGGCGCTCGATCGGGATGCCGTGCTTCTCGGCGTAGTCCATCAGCTTTTCGCGGGACAGCAGGTCCCACTCGCGCCATGGGGCGATGACCTTGACGCCTGGCTTCAGGGCATAAGCACCGAGCTCGAAGCGCACCTGGTCGTTACCCTTGCCGGTGGCGCCATGGGAAATGGCGTCAGCGCCGGTTTCGTTGGCGATTTCGATCAGACGCTTGGCGATCAGCGGACGGGCGATGGAAGTACCCAGCAGGTACTCGCCTTCGTAGACGGTGTTGGCGCGGAACATCGGGAACACGAAATCACGCACGAATTCTTCGCGCAGGTCGTCGATGTAGATCTCTTTAACGCCCATTGCCTGGGCCTTGGCACGGGCCGGTTCGACCTCTTCGCCCTGCCCCAGGTCAGCGGTGAAGGTCACCACTTCGCAGTTGTAGGTATCCTGCAGCCACTTGAGAATCACCGAAGTATCAAGGCCGCCGGAATACGCCAGTACGACCTTTTTTACGTCCGCCATGCCATCACTCCACGGGGTTGTACGGAAAGGGACCGATTCTACCGGCGTTGCGGATAAATTTACAGTGGGGCGACAGCTTCTGACGACAAAGCGACAGGAACTTTCGTAGGGGCGACGGGCGGTCGGTTGCAGGATGTGGCATGAGGACCATGGAGGGGCGTCGAGCCGCAGCGTGCATGCCTTGAGGAGTTCAGCGCCTGTGAGATCGAGCGCCGCCAGGTGTCCGCCTCGACACATTCTGCGCCTGTGAGACCGAGCGCCGCCAGGTGTCCGCCTTGATGCGAGCCCATGACATGCACCGACCAGATCTCAGGGCGCCTTCGCCCCCGGGACGCCCGAGGCAGGTGCAGCAGCCGGACCCGCTGGAACAGGCCCTGATACCGGTGCAACACCCGGCGCCGCTTGCTCAACCGGCTTTTCCACCGGTTTCTCAACCACCGCCAGCCTATCAAGCTCGATATTCACCCGCCGATTACGCGCTCGATTCGACGCACTGTTGTTCTTCGCGAGCGGATAACGCTCGCCATGGAAGCGCACAGTGATCTGCTCGTCCGGCACACCATTAGCCTTGAAATAATCGGCCACGGCCAATGCGCGGCGGCGTGACAGGTCGCGGTTGGCCAGGCGGTTGCCACTGTTGTCGGAATGCCCATTGAGCTCGACATGGTTCACCGTCGGGTCGGCTTTCATGTAATCGAGGATCACGTCCAGCCGCGCCTTGGCTGCTGCATCCAGCTCGATACCTCCCCCGGGGAAACCCACCTGTGTCTGGCGCACCTGGTCGTAGTTCATCGGCAACAGCTTGCCAGCACAGACCTGATAGTCACTGTAGGCTTTGGCGAAGCTGACCGGCAGCACACGCACTTCCATCGGCCTGCCCGCCTCACCGGTGTAGTTGCGCACGACGGTGCTACGCCCGTCGAGCAAGCCGTTGATCAGCCGGCTGGCCTGCCCCTGAGAAGAGCTGAACAGCACGCCACTGCGGGCCATACGCACATTGCCCAGGTTGATATCGCCACGCCCTGGTTGCCACGGCGCTGCCGCGGCCAACAGGCTGGCGGTGCCTGCACCCAGTACGTTGCTGTCCGACCGCAGCTGGAACACCGGCTGCTCGCCTGCCCGACGCACGAACGTACCGCTGCCGAAACCTTCGATCGGCTGGCTCAGACGGCACTCGAACTGGTCACCCTCGACCTTCCAGGCAATGTTCTCCATGCGCGTCTGGAAAGTCAGTGCGCCGGCCGGCAGGCTGGCGAACAGGGTCAACAGGGCTAGGTAACGCTGGCGCACGGGCGGCTCCACAAATTCTGACGGCTTACCTGCAGGCTATCGGACGCTGTCCTGAAAACTTGATAGCCGTGCTCGCCCCGGGGTTTTCCGGTAGGATTGGGGCTTGAGTTCGACCCGCCTGGAATCCCCAATGTCCGATCGCCTGACCCTCCTGCGCCCCGACGACTGGCACATCCATCTGCGCGATGGTGCCGTCCTGCCCCACACCGTTGGCGACGTGGCGCGTACCTTCGCCCGTGCCATCATCATGCCCAACCTGAATCCTCCGGTGCGTAATGCCGAGCAGGCTGGTGCCTACCGTGAGCGCATTCTGGCTGCCCGCCCGGCCGGCAGTCGCTTCGAGCCGCTGATGGTGCTGTACCTCACCGACCGCACCAGCCCCGAGGACATCCGCGCGGCCAAGGCCAGCGGTTTCGTGTACGCCGCCAAAATGTACCCGGCCGGCGCCACCACCAACTCCGATTCGGGCGTGACCAGCATCGACAACATCTTCCCGGCCATAGAGGCGCTGGCGGAAGTTGGCATGCCGCTGTTGGTGCATGGCGAAGTGACCCGCAGCGAGATCGACGTGTTCGACCGCGAGAAGCGCTTCATCGACGAGCACATGCGCCGTGTGGTCGAGCGCTTCCCGACGCTGAAAGTGGTGTTCGAACACATCACCACCAGCGACGCCGCGCAGTTCGTCACCGAGGCCCCGGCCAACGTGGGTGCGACCATCACCGCCCAGCACCTGCTGTACAACCGCAACCACATGCTGGTTGGCGGCATTCGCCCGCACTTCTACTGCCTGCCGATCCTCAAGCGCAACACCCACCAGGTGGCCTTGCTGGATGCAGCCACCAGCGGCAATCCGAAGTTCTTCCTCGGCACCGACTCGGCACCTCATGCCCGTCACGCCAAGGAAGCAGCCTGCGGTTGCGCGGGTTGCTACACCGCTTATGCGGCCATCGAGATGTACGCCGAAGCGTTCGAGCAGCGTAACGCGCTGGACAAGCTGGAAGGCTTCGCCAGCCTGCACGGCCCGGCCTTCTATGGCCTGCCGGCGAACACCGAAACCATTACCCTGGTCCGCGAAGAATGGACCGCTCCGGAAAGCCTGCCATTTGGCGAGCAAACCGTAGTCCCGCTGCGCGCTGGCGAAAAACTGCGCTGGCGCCTGCTGGAGAAAAACGCGTGAGCGAAGACCTTTACGAAGACGACCTGGACACCCAAGGCAGCAGCGGTCCTCGCCACCCGATGGCCGAGCGCTTCCGCGGCTATCTGCCGGTCGTGGTGGATGTTGAAACCGGTGGTTTCAACAGCGCTACCGATGCATTGCTGGAAATTGCCGCCGTCACCATCGGCATGGACGAGAAAGGCTTCCTGTTCCCCGAACACACCTACTTCCACCGAGTGGAGCCGTTCGAGGGCGCCAACATCGAGCCGGCCGCGCTTGAGTTCACCGGGATCAAGCTGGACCACCCGCTGCGCATGGCGGTCAGCGAGGAAAGCGCGATGACCGACATCTTCCGTGGCGTGCGCAAGGCACTCAAGGCCAACGGCTGCAAGCGGGCGATTCTGGTCGGCCACAACAGCAGTTTCGACCTGGGTTTCCTCAATGCAGCAGTGGCGCGCAATGACCTGAAGCGCAATCCGTTCCACCCGTTCTCCAGCTTCGACACCGCCACCCTGGCGGGCCTGGCGTATGGCCAGACCGTGCTGGCGCGGGCCTGCCAGAGCGCTGACATCGACTTCGACGGGCGTGAGGCGCACTCGGCACGTTATGACACCGAGAAAACCGCTGAGCTGTTCTGCGGCATCGTCAACCGCTGGAAAGAAATGGGCGGCTGGCGCGATTTCAACGATTGATCTGCCAAAGGCATTCGCGGGCACGCCCGCTTCCACAGGTTCACCTTTGCCTTCAGGCATGCAGAGAATCGGTGGGAGCGGGCGCGCCCGCGAAGAGCCCGGCACAGAAAGGCATAAAAAACCGGCCACGAAGGCCGGTTTTTTCATGCACGCAGCAATTACAGCTTGCCAGCGTTCTCGCTCAGGTAGGCAGCAACGCCTTCAGGCGAAGCGTTCATGCCCTTGTCGCCTTTTTTCCAGTTGGCAGGGCAGACTTCGCCGTGCTCTTCGTGGAACTGCAGAGCGTCAACCAGACGCAGCAGCTCGTCCATGTTACGGCCCAGTGGCAGGTCGTTGACGATCTGCGAACGGACAACACCGTTGGTATCGATCAGGAAGGCACCACGGAAGGCCACGCCGCCTTCGGACTCAACGTCGTAGGCTTTGCAGATTTCGTGGGTCATGTCGGCAGCCAGGGTGTACTTCACCTGACCGATGCCGCCGTTGTTGACCGGGGTGTTACGCCAGGCGTTGTGGGTGAAGTGCGAGTCGATCGATACACCGATCACTTCCACGTTGCGCGCCTGGAAGTCAGGGATGCGGTTGTCCAGGGCGATCAGCTCGGACGGGCAGACGAAGGTGAAGTCCAGCGGGTAGAAGAACACCAGGCCGTACTTGCCCTTGATGGCCGAGGCCAGGTTGAAGCTATCGACGATCTCGCCATTGCCCAGCACGGCCGGAACGGTGAAATCGGGGGCTTTCTTACCAACGAGTACGCTCATTGTAATCTCCTGATGAGGGTGAAAAACCGTTTGCCGGGCCAGACGGGCTTGCCCGACATCCAACAAAGGCCGACCATCATACACGGCTTCTCATGACAGGCCGACTCCGTCGACAAAGCGACCACCGGTCACTCAAGCACAGCCCTCTCAGAAAGATCTTTGACAAGCATTCTCATTACCATTAAGCTCCAACCCATCGACCCAACAAGCGATGGTCAGCCCTTATGTATGTGTGTCTTTGTGTCGGCGTTACCGACGGACAGATCCGCGATGCGATCTATGAAGGATGCTGCAGTTACAAGGAAGTGCGAGCCGCCACCAATGTCGCCAGCCAGTGTGGGAAATGCGCCTGCGTGGCCAAGCAAGTGGTCCGCGAGACCCTGACCGAGCTTCAGGTCAGTCAGGCAGCCCTGCCCTACCCCGTCGAATTTACCGCTGCCTGAACGCAGAATTTCAAGAACCGGACCTGGTGTCCGGTTTTTTTATGCCCGAAATTCAACAAGTTAGCGTTGCAACGCGGTTCACAAACATTCTTATTCCTATTAATTTTCACTTATTATTCAAGAACTTAGGTTTGACACACCTAAGTATCGGGCTCAAACTTCAGTGGATTGACACACTTCTACAGGGCAGGAACCCGACATGAAAGGCGACGTAAGCGTCATCCAGCATCTCAACAAGATCCTCGGAAACGAGCTGGTCGCGATCAACCAGTACTTCCTGCACGCACGCATGTACGAAGATTGGGGGCTGAACAAACTCGGCAAGCATGAGTACAAAGAATCCATCGATGAAATGAAGCACGCTGACAAGCTGATCAAGCGTATTTTGTTCCTCGAGGGTATTCCTAACGTTCAGGACCTGGGCAAACTGCTGATCGGCGAGCACACCAAGGAAATGCTCGAGTGCGACCTGAAGATTGAACAGCAAGGCCTGGTCGACCTGAAGGCCGCCATCGCCCACTGTGAAACCGCTGGCGACTTCGGCTCGCGTGACGTGCTCGAAGATATCCTCGAGTCCGAGGAAGAACACATCGACTGGCTGGAAACCCAACTGGGGCTGATCGACAAGATCGGTATCGAGAACTACCTGCAGTCGCAGATGGGCGAAGAGTAAATATTCGCCCCATGAAAAAACCCGCGATCAGCGGGTTTTTTCATGCTTGCCGGAAGATCAGGCTTCAGAAGCCTTGGCCTTGGCAGCCGCTTCCTTGATCAGGGTTTGCAGCTCACCCTTCTCGAACATTTCCAGCATGATGTCGCTGCCGCCAACCAGCTCACCGGCTACCCACAGTTGCGGGAAGGTCGGCCAGTTGGCGTATTTTGGCAGGTTGGCGCGAATTTCCGGGTTCTGCAGGATGTCGACGTAGGCGAACTTTTCGCCACAACCCATCACGGCCTGCGATGCACGCGCAGAGAAGCCGCACTGCGGAGCATTCGGCGAGCCTTTCATGTAAAGCAGAATGGTGTTGTTGGCAATCTGCTCTTTGATCGTTTCGATGATATCCATGTAGCACCTCGGCTGAACTATCCGACACAGTCGTCGGCACGGTGTCGCATTGTATCGGAAAGCCGAGCGCAGTGCTCGGCCTTGCCGTTCCTCAAGCGGCCTCGACCTGCACGGGTACGCCATTGAGTGCAGCGTTTCCGGAAACCTGGTCCCGAAAGCGCTCATCGGTCAGGTCATTGGCACTCACGCCGGGTTGCGCCTGGGCGATCTGCATGTGCACGCCCTGACGACCATGACCATAACCATGGGGCAAGCTGACCACACCGGGCATCATGTCCTCGCAGGCCTGCACCTCGACCTCCAGTGAGCCGGTACGCGAACGTATGCGCACGCGCTGGCCATCCTGCAGTTGCCGCTGCTGCAAGTCTTGCGGGTGCATCAACAACTGATGCCGTGGCTTGCCTTTCACCAGGCGATGGAAGTTGTGCATCCACGAGTTGTTGCTGCGCACATGGCGGCGCCCGATCAGCAGCAGTTCGCCCGGCACCGGGGGCGTCATTTGCGCCAGGCGGTGCAGGTCGTCCAGTAAAACCTGGGGGGCGGCTTCGACAGCCTTGCTGGCAGTCGCCAGGCGCCCAGCGAGGTTGCTGCGTAACGGCCCCAGGTCAAGCCCGTGCGGGTGATCGTCCAGGGTTGCCAGGGAGAGCCGCCAAGGCGTAGCTTCACCATAGCGCCCTTTGCGCAGGGCTTGATCAATCATCTGCGCAGGCGACCAGGTCTGCTTCAACTCCAACTCGGCACGCTTGGCAAAAGCCTGGGCCAGGCCGACGAAGATTTCCCAGTCATGCAATGCCCCCTCCGGCTTGGGCAGGATTGCCCGGTTGAAGCGCGTGACATTGCGCACTGCCAGCAGGTTGAAGGTGCTGTCGTAATGGTCGTTCTCCAGCGCTGAGGTGGAGGGCAGGATCAGGTCGGCATGGCGGGTGGTTTCGTTGATGTAGAGGTCGATACTGAGCATGAACTCCAACCCCTCCAGCGCCGTATCCAGCTGGCGGCCGTTAGGCGTGGACAACACAGGGTTGCCGGCAACTGTCACCAGGGCGCGCACCTGCCCTTCGCCCAGTGTTTGCATTTCCTCGGCCAGGGCAGCCACCGGCAGCTCGCCGCCGTACTCGGGCAAGCCCGACACACGGCTCTGCCAGGCGTTGAAGTGGCCGCCCGAGGTGGTTGCCACCAGGTCGACGGCAGGCTCCGTGCACAACGCGCCGCCTGTACGGTCGAGGTTGCCGGTCACCAGGTTCACAAGCTGCACCAGCCAGTGGCAAAGGGTACCGAATGCCTGGGTCGAGACACCCATGCGGCCGTAGCACACGGCCTGCCCGGCAGCGGCGAAGTCGCGTGCCAGCTGGCGAATATCCGCTGCAGCAATACCACATTGGGCGCTAACGGCCTCGGCACTGAACGGCGCAATGGCCTCGCGCACCTGCTGCAGGCCGCTAACCGGCAAGTGCGAGCCCCGTGCCAGGCCTTCTTCGAACAATGTGTTGAGCAAGCCGCACAACAGGGCTGCATCACCACCAGGGCGTATGAACAAATGGCTGTCAGCCATTGCAGCCGTTTCGCTACGCCGCGGGTCAACCACCACCAGGCGCCCACCACGCGCCCGCAGGGCCTTCAGGCGCTTCTCCACGTCTGGAACGGTCATGATGCTGCCGTTGGAGGCCAGCGGGTTGCCGCCAAGAATCAGCATGAACTCCGTGTGATCGATATCCGGAATCGGCAGCAGCAGCCCATGCCCATACATCAAGTGGCTGACCAGGTGTTGGGGCAACTGGTCCACGGACGTGGCAGAGAAACGGTTACGGGTCTTGAGCAGGCCCAGGAAATAGTTGCTGTGGGTCATCAAGCCGTAATTGTGCACACTCGGGTTGCCTTGGTAGACCGCCACGGCATTGCGCCCATGGGCTTGCTGGACCGCCCACAATTTTTCGGCAGCCAGTGCGAAAGCCTCATCCCAGCCAATGGCCTGCCATTGCTCACCGACTCGCTTGTGGGGCTGGCGCAGGCGATCCGGGTCGTTCTGGATGTCCTGCAACGCCACGGCCTTGGGGCAGACATGGCCACGGCTGAACGGGTCCTGGGGGTCGCCCTTGATCGAGCTGATCAGGGCCCGCCCGTCCTCCTCATGACTGACTTCGATGTTGAGCCCGCAGATCGCTTCGCACAGGTGACAGGCACGGTGATGCAGGGTCTTGGTCATGGCCGCCTCTGCCTTGTTGTTGTCGAACAGTGACTATGCGCCCGACCCCGCCCCGCGGCCAGTGCGCTTCGCCGCGTGAATCCACCGACATCAGGCGCACGATTCACGACAGCCATTTGCCAAATTGCCAGCAAGCCGTGTACAACCGTCTGTAGCAAATAAAGAACAGCACGGGCCAACGGGTAAAGACACCCTTTGCAATACCCTTTGCAATCACGCCGCTTTTCCCCCCTTGGCTTCAGGCGACATTTACTTATAGTATTGCGCCTTTCCCTATTTCGTCCGCCCCGTGCGGCTTACGCCGCAGGTCACCCCCGTTGTCAAAAAAACCATACGGTCGACCTGCATACCGTTGCAGATAAGGTAGTCACTCATGAGCGCTAGGCACTTTCTCTCCCTGCTGGACTTCACCACCGACGAATTGCTCGGGGTGATCCGCCGCGGCATCGAGCTGAAGGACCTGCGTAAGCGAGGCGTGCTGTTCGAACCGCTGAAGAACCGTGTACTGGGCATGATCTTCGAAAAGTCCTCGACCCGTACCCGTGTGTCGTTCGAGGCCGGCATGATCCAGCTCGGTGGCCAGGCCATCTTCCTGTCGCCCCGCGACACCCAGCTGGGCCGCGGCGAGCCGATTGGTGACAGCGCCATTGTGCTGTCGAGCATGGTTGATGCGGTGATGATCCGTACCCACGCCCACAGCACCCTGACCGAGTTCGCCGCCAAGTCGCGCGTACCCGTGATCAACGGCCTGTCCGACGAATCGCACCCGTGCCAACTGCTGGCCGACATGCAGACCTTCGTTGAACACCGCGGCTCGATTCAGGGCAAGACCGTGACCTGGATCGGCGATGGCTTCAACATGTGCAACTCCTATATCGAAGCCGCCAGGCAGTTCGATTTCCAGCTGCGCATCGCCTGCCCCGAAGGCTATGAGCCGGATCAACGCTTCATGGCACTGGGCGGTGACCGCGTGCAGATCATCCGGGATGCCAGGGAAGCTGTGCGTGATGCACACCTGGTGGTCACCGATGTCTGGACTTCCATGGGTCAGGAGGAGGAAACTGCACGGCGCCTGGCGCATTTCGCGCCTTACCAGGTCACCCGCGAACTGCTCGACCTGGCTGCACCCGATGTCCTCTTCATGCACTGCCTGCCCGCCCATCGTGGCGAGGAAATCAGCCAGGACCTGCTCGACGACCCACGTTCGGTCGCCTGGGACGAGGCTGAAAACCGCCTGCATGCACAGAAGGCGCTTCTCGAATTCCTTGTAGAACCGGCTTACCACCACGCATGAGTCAACCCCTACTGCTCAACCTGCGCAACCTCGCCTGCGGTTATGGCGACCAGCGCATCGTCCAGAACCTCAACCTGCACCTGAACGCAGGCGACATCGGTTGCCTGCTGGGCTCATCCGGTTGTGGCAAGACCACCACCCTGCGCGCCATCGCCGGTTTCGAGCCGGTGCACGAAGGTGAAATCCACCTGGCCGGTGAGGTCATTTCCCGGGCTGGCTTCACCCTGGCTCCGGAAAAGCGCCGCATCGGCATGGTATTTCAGGACTACGCGCTGTTCCCGCACCTGACCGTGGCGCAGAACATTGCCTTTGGTATCGCCAAACACCCACGCCAGGCCGCCGTCATCGAAGAGATGCTGGAGCTGGTCAAACTCGGCGGGCTGGGCGGACGTTACCCGCATGAGCTGTCTGGCGGCCAGCAGCAACGTGTCGCCCTGGCCCGGGCGCTGGCGCCCGAGCCGCAGCTGCTGCTGCTTGACGAGCCGTTCTCCAACCTCGACGTGGAGCTGCGCCGGCGCCTGAGCCATGAGGTTCGCGACATTCTCAAAAGCCGCGGTACCAGCGCCATTCTGGTCACCCACGACCAGGAAGAAGCCTTTGCCGTCAGCGACCAGGTTGGCGTCTTCAAGGAAGGCCGCCTGGAACAATGGGATACGCCCTATAACCTTTACCACGAACCGCAGACGCCATTCGTGGCGAGTTTCATCGGCCAGGGATACTTCATCCGTGGGCAAATGAGCAGCCACGAGGCAGTCAATACCGAAGTGGGTGAGCTGCGCGGTAACCGCGCCTACATCATGGCGCCGGGCAGTTCGGTGGATGTACTGCTGCGCCCGGATGATATCGTGCATGCACCTGGCAGCGCGCTCCTGGCGAACATCGTGGGCAAGAGTTTCCTTGGGGCATCCACGCTCTACCGCCTGCAGTTGCCCACCGGCAGCCAGCTCGAAGCGATCTTCCCTAGCCATAACGACCACGAGATCGGTGAGAATGTGGAGATTGCAGTGAAGGCCGATCACCTCGTGCTATTCCCGGTACCGGGTAGCGTTGCAGCACAGTTGCCACGCCAGGAGAATGGCGTGCGTCGATACAGTTCGGCGACTTGACTTCAGCGCCAGGGGGCCGCTTGGCGGCCCCCTGTTCTCAGCCTCGACCAATCCCGGCAAACGTGCCCTGCGTATACTCCGCCAGCACCGCCGCGGCCAGCTCCACTTCCAGGCCACGCCTGCCGGCGCTGACATGGATAGTTGCAAAATTCTGCGCCGAGTCATCAATAAAGGTCCGCAGGCGCTTCTTCTGCCCCAGCGGGCTGATGCCGCCCACCAGGTAACCGGTCGCCCGCTGCGCCGCCGCCGGGTCGGCCATCTCGCACTTCTTCACCCCAGCAGCATGGGCCAGGGCCTTAAGGTCCAAGGTCCCCACCACGGGCACCACCGCTACCAGCAATTCCCCTTTCTCGCTGCTTGCCAGCAACGTCTTGAACACCTGTTGCGGGTCGAGCCCGAGCTTTTCTGCCGCCTCCAGGCCATACGACGCCGACTTCGGGTCATGTTCATAACTGTGCACACGATGCTCGGCACGGTGCTTCTTCAACAGGTCTAGGGCGGGGGTCATGCAAGGGCTCCAGTCAGGGACGACTCGGCGGCTACTTTAGGACAATTCCCACATCCCAGCCACCGCACCGCAATCGAGCGCGTCTAGTACAGGGATCAGCAGCTGATTCTAGCGACCTTATCGTGACTGACCGTTCACTTTCGACCTTTGACATCAGCGTTTCTTGTCTATATTTTTTCGTTTCTGAATAAACGATGCCCTTTTAAGGTGCATTTCCTACATCACCCGGGGTCAATGGGGATAGACACCGGGTTTTGCTGTCGAGCGCCACGCGCCTCACAACAAAAAAAACGAGGTCATACATGACGACTGCTCTGCGCCAACCCACACTGTCCAGCCAATGCCTGGCCGAGTTTCTCGGCACCGCCCTGCTCATCTTCTTCGGTACCGGCTGCGTCGCCGCGCTCAAGGTTGCCGGGGCCAGCTTCGGGCTTTGGGAAATCAGTATCATCTGGGGCGTGGGCGTCAGCATGGCCATCTACCTCACCGCCGGTATTTCCGGTGCGCACCTGAACCCAGCCGTGAGTATCGCTCTCACACTGTTCGCAGGGTTCGACAAGCGCAAACTGCCCTTCTACATGCTGGCCCAGGTATGCGGCGCATTCTGTGGCGCAGCACTGGTCTACACGTTGTACAGCAACCTGTTCTTCGATTTCGAACAAACCCACGCCATGCTGCGCGGTAGCGAAGGCAGCCTTGAGCTGGCCTCGGTGTTCTCCACCTATCCACACCCGTCGCTGTCTACCAGCCAGGCGTTTCTGGTCGAAGTGGTGATCACTGCCATTCTGATGGCCGTGATCATGGCCCTGACCGACGACAACAACGGCCTGCCGCGCGGCGCCATGGCCCCGCTGTTGATCGGCCTGCTGATTGCAGTGATTGGCAGCGCCATGGGCCCATTGACTGGCTTTGCGATGAACCCGGCCCGCGATTTTGGGCCAAAACTCATGACCTTCCTGGCCGGTTGGGGCGAAATCGCCTTCACTGGCGGGCGGGATATTCCCTATTTCCTGGTTCCGGTATTTGCACCGATCCTTGGCGCCTGCTTGGGAGCAGCGAGCTACCGCGGCCTGATTGCACGCAACCTGCCAATGGCGCCCGCCGCGACCCCTGAGACAAATGACATTCGCCAGGGCGATACTCAAGCCAATTGATGCCACCATCACGCACAGCCCTGACCCCCTATTCTTGCAAGGCCTACGACCATGACAGACACCCAGGATAAGAACTACATCATCGCCCTGGACCAGGGTACCACCAGTTCGCGAGCGATCATTTTCGACCGTGACGCCAATGTTGTGGGTACCTCCCAGCGCGAGTTCGCACAGCATTACCCGCAGGCGGGCTGGGTCGAGCATGACCCGATGGAGATTTTCGCCACACAAAGCGCGACCATGGTCGAGGCCCTGGCCCAGGCGGGTATCAGCCACGCCCAGGTTGCCGCGCTGGGCATTACCAACCAGCGCGAAACCACTGTGGTGTGGGACAAGGAAACCGGGCGCCCGGTATACAACGCCATTGTCTGGCAGTGCCGCCGCAGCACCGAGATCTGTGCTCAGCTCAAGCGTGACGGCCATGAAAACTACATTCGTGAAACCACCGGCCTGGTCACCGACCCGTATTTCTCCGGCACCAAGCTGAAGTGGATCCTCGACAATGTCGACGGCGCCCGTGAGCGCGCCGAGCGTGGCGAACTGCTGTTCGGCACCATCGACACCTGGCTGATCTGGAAATTTACCGGCGGCAAGGTGCACGTCACCGACTACACCAACGCCTCGCGCACACTGATGTTCAACATCCACAGCCTGCAGTGGGACGACAAGCTGCTGGAAATCCTGGGCATCCCGCGGCAGATGCTGCCTGAGGTGCGCCCATCCTCGGAAGTGTACGGCCACACCAAGAGCGGCATAGCCATCGCCGGTATCGCCGGCGACCAGCAATCGGCACTGTTCGGCCAGATGTGCGTGGAGCCGGGCCAGGCCAAGAATACCTACGGCACCGGCTGCTTCCTGTTGATGAACACGGGCGACCAGGCGGTGAAGTCGTCCCACGGCCTGCTCACGACCATTGCCTGCGGCCCGCGTGGAGAGGTGGCCTATGCACTGGAAGGCGCGGTATTCAATGGTGGCTCTACCGTGCAATGGCTGCGTGACGAACTGAAGATCGTCAACGACGCCCTGGATACCGAGTATTTCGCCAGCAAGGTCAAGGACAGCAATGGCGTTTACCTGGTGCCCGCCTTTACCGGCCTGGGTGCCCCGTACTGGGACCCGTATGCCCGTGGTGCGTTGTTCGGCCTGACACGTGGCGTGAAGGTGGACCACATCATCCGCGCCGCACTGGAGTCCATCGCCTACCAGACCCGCGATGTCCTCGACGCCATGCAGCAGGACTGTGGCCAGCGCTTGTCCGAACTGCGCGTGGACGGTGGTGCCGTGGCCAACAATTTCCTCATGCAGTTCCAGGCCGACATCCTCGGCACCTGCGTGGAGCGGCCGCAGATGCGCGAAACCACGGCGCTGGGCGCCGCCTATCTGGCAGGCCTGGCCTGTGGCTTCTGGAGTGGCCTGGACGAGCTGCGCGACAAGGCGATCATCGAGCGTGAGTTCAGCCCGCAACTGGACGAAACGCAGAAAGAAAAGCTGTATGCCGGCTGGAAGAAGGCGGTCGAGCGTACCCGTGACTGGGAAGATCACGAGGCATGATAGCTGTTGGGGCCGCCATGCGGCCCCAATCGTCTATTGGCCGTCATCCCCTTCCTACGGCATCATTGCAGAATTTGTCCGGCAGCCCCAAAGGACCGCCCATGAATCTGCCCCCCCGCCAACAACAAATCCTCGAACTGGTACGCGAACGCGGCTATGTCAGTATCGAGGAAATGGCGCAGCTGTTCGTTGTCACTCCCCAGACCATCCGACGCGACATCAACCAGCTTGCCGAGCTCAACCTGCTGCGCCGTTACCACGGCGGCGCGGCTTACGACTCGAGCATCGAGAACACCGCCTACGCCATGCGTGCAGACCAGATGCGTGACGAAAAGCAGCGCATTGCCGACGCCGTAGCCCGGCAGATTCCTGACCATGCGTCGCTGTTCATCAACATCGGCACCACCACCGAATCGATCGCACGGGCGCTGCTCAACCACAACCACCTGAAAGTCATCACCAACAACTTGCACGTGGCGGCGATCCTGGCCGCCAAGGACGATTTCGAAGTGCTGGTGGCGGGTGGCACGGTACGCCGTGATGGTGGTGTAGTCGGCCAGGCCAGTGTCGATTTCATCAACCAGTTCAAGGTCGACTTCGCCCTGGTGGGCATCAGCGGTATCGACGAGGATGGCAGCCTGCTCGATTTCGACTATCAGGAAGTGCGGGTGTCGCAAGCCATCATCGCCAATGCCCGGCAAGTGATCCTCGCGGCCGATTCCAGCAAGTTCGGGCGCAATGCCATGGTGCGCCTGGGCTCGATCGACCTGGTCGACTGCCTGGTGACCGACCAGACACCGACCCCAACCCTTACCCAATTGTTGAACCAGAACAAGATCAGGCTTGAGGTGGTTTGAGGGCTGGTGGGTGCATGCCGCCAGATTTTTGGTGTCTGCGGAGCAAGCGCCCCTCACCCAAGCGGTACCCGCTAAATTTTCGTAAATGTTCACTTCATTGTCATTTGATCAGTTTTTTCTATAGAGACTGACTGGCGACCGGCTTTCCGTTGCGCTAATATTTTCGCAAACGAACATCAATGTTCATATTCGATGTGAACAGCCCCAGGAGGCCTTGCCCGTGTCCCAGCCAGTTTCGTCCCAGCTCCCAACAGCCGACTGCTATGACCTTGCCGTGATCGGCGGTGGCATCAATGGCGTGGGCATCGCTGCCGACGCCGCTGGTCGCGGCTTGAAGGTCTTCCTTTGCGAAAAAGACGACTTGGCCCAACACACGTCGTCAGCCAGCAGCAAACTGATTCACGGTGGCCTGCGCTACCTGGAGCACTACGAATTTCGTCTTGTACGCGAGGCCCTGGCTGAACGCGAAGTGCTGCTGGCCAAGGCGCCGCACATCGTAAAGCCGATGCGCTTCGTGCTGCCGCACCGCCCGCACCTGCGCCCTGCATGGATGATCCGCGCCGGCCTGTTCCTCTACGACCACCTGGGCAAGCGCAAGCGCCTGGGCGCCTCGCGTAGCCTGCGCTTCGGTCCGGGCTACCCGCTGAAGCCGGCAATCACCCGCGGCTTCGAATACGCCGACTGCGCTGTCGATGACGCCCGCCTGGTAGTACTCAACGCCATGGCGGCCCGTGAGCTTGGCGCACATATCCACACCCGCACCCGCTGCTTGCGCGCCGAGCGTGTAGAGAGCTTGTGGCAGGTAGAACTGCAGCACGCCGACGGCAGCCTCCAGACGATCCATGCCCGCGCGCTGGTCAACGCCGCGGGCCCGTGGGTGGCCAGCTTCATCAAGGACGACCTCAAGCTCGATGCGCCTTACGGCATCCGCCTGATCCAGGGCAGCCACATTATCGTGCCGCGCCTGTATGAAGGTGAACATGCCTACATTCTGCAGAATGAAGACCAGCGCATTGTCTTCTGCATCCCGTACCTGGACCGCTTTACCCTGATCGGCACCACTGATAGGGAATACAGCGGCGACCCGGCCGCGGTCGCCATTACCGAGCAGGAAACACATTACCTGTTGAAGGTCGTCAACGAGCACTTCAATCATCAACTGAGCCAAGCCGACATCCTGCATACCTACTCCGGCGTTCGGCCGCTGTGCAACGACGAGTCGGACAACCCTTCGGCGGTGACCCGGGACTACACACTCGCCCTTTCGGCAGAGGCCGGCCAGGCACCGCTGCTGTCGGTATTCGGCGGCAAGCTCACCACCTACCGCAAACTGGCCGAATCGGCCATGGCTGAACTCAAGCCCTTCTTCACCCAGATGCGCGCCCCCTGGACCGCCAGTGCGCCACTGCCGGGCGCAGAGGGCATGACAACGGTACAGGCGCTGATCGATGCCGTACTGGCACGTTGCGGCTGGTTGCCTGTCGACCTGGCCAAACGCTGGGTGCTCACCTATGGTAGCCGTGTGTGGCGACTGCTCGATGGCGTTCACGGCCCCGAAGACCTCGGGCAGGCTATCGGTGCCGGGCTGTTCACCCGCGAGGTGGACTACCTGCTGGAAGAGGAATGGGCAGAGCAAACCGCTGACATTATCTGGCGTCGCACCAAGCTGGGCCTGTCGCTGACCGCGCAGGAGCAGATGGCCCTGGAGGCGTATCTGCAGCAAGCCCGCAAGGTGCGCGCGAATAGCCGCGCAGCCTGATACCGACGGTGAAGCCTTTTTGATTCGTCAAGGGGGCGTATTAGCCCAGCGCTCATAGGCTTCACGCGCCAAACGCGCCAGCAATGCCCGCTCGCTGCGATCGTAATCAGTCTTCAGTGCTTCACAGCGTTGCAGAAACTCGCTTTCGTTGATCACTTGCTCATCTACCTGAGCCTGTAGGGCCTCCATGCGCTGGTGCAGTGGTTGCACCAGCTCTTCAAATCGCTGGGCATGAAAGTCCCGCGCGTATCGCTCCCAGAAAGGCCGCTGTGCCAACGAGGCAATCAGAGCATCCGCCGACTCGTGCTGCAAGACCGTGTCCTGGGCCCGCAGCAGATCACTGGTGGTTACGTTCGCAAAACTCGGGAAATGCATTTCGTCGATCTCGACAGGCAAGCCCAACGGACGCGCAAGCCGCTGCCTGTAGAAGAGCCTGGTCTCAATTTCATCGATAATAGGGGCGTGCTCGGCATGCAAGCGTTGCACGTGCAGGGTAGCGAGGCGGTCGACCTCGTCCAGCCTGAACAAGCCACGCCCCAAGTTCAGCAACCGGGCTTCCATCTGGTTGCCATGGGCATCTTCGACGGCACGCAGTACCAAAACCCCAAGTTCCATCTGCTCCAGCAGCATCAGCAACCGGTCTACACAGCGGCGTTGGCCAGATGCCTCGATAAACAACTGTTGACGCAACTGCTCGTGCTGTTCGCATGCTTCCAGAATCCGCCAGACACGACTGCGGTAATGCCCAGGGTGCTCATTGAAGTCCGGGGTAATGACGAAGTCCGCGAGAAAGCTGAACAATCCGTCCGATTGCGGCTCCTCCCGTAGCGCTGTCCATATCGCCTGCTGGCGATCACGCTCAGCTCCGGATGTACTGCTGGCCCAACGATTTAACAGATCGCTGTCAATTGCACGATGGCGTGCGGATGCTGATCCCCACTGCCCTGGCGTCACTCCTCGCGCCTCGTCGAGCAATAATGCGTCAGCTTCGCTCAGTGGATTGTCATGCAAGGACAACTGGCGCACCTGCAAGCGCAACCGGTGCAAATCTCGGCGCAGCGTGCGGATGTTGTTGTCACGCAAGTCAACGTGGGCACGAAACGAAATGCGCTCAGGCAACGCCTCCAGAGCCGCAGAGCGCAGGTTGACTTCACGCAGATTGCCCAGGCGTGTCAATACCGGCGCCCTTCCCAGCGGGTTGTCGTTGAGGTCCAGGCGCTGCAGCGCCCTCGCCCCGGCAAGACGCAACTCACCGGCCTCATCCATCACTATCCTGTTGTTGCCCAGATGAAGCTGCCGCAGGCGGGGCAACCGTTCAATGCCCTGAGGAATCGCAGTCAGGCGATTATCGGACAGGTCGAGTTCCACCAGATTGGGAAAACGCCGCAGGAAGTCCCAACTGATTTCACCAAGGCGCAGGTCTCTGAGGATCAGCCGTTGCACGTGATCAAAGCTTACCCCCTCAGGTAAATCGGGCAGGCTACCGACACGCTCGCCGTTGATAATCAACGCGTAATCCCCGGCCTGGTCGGTGATCTTACGCCGCCAACTGCGCCGTATAGCTCTAGCGACCTGACGGCGGCGTAGCGCATCGAGCGGATTACTGGCGTCCCGGCGCCACTGGCGCAGGCTCAGACGCATACGCGCCAGCTGATCCGTGAGCTGGCTGTAATGCTCCCACAACCCTACTCGCCGCTCCATGAGGTCGAGCAGATAGGCTTGGACTTCCCCGTCAGTCATTGTCGGAAACACTTGGTGAATACCACGACCTATGGCACGTCGGCTGCTCTCACCTCGCCCACTCAAGACATAACCAATACGCCCATCCCCCAAACGGGTCGGGGGTCGCAGGCCAACGCCCAGACGGGGCATGCCACAGAGCTCCGCCGCTTGGGTACGATCACCGGCAGCGGCCTCGATCAACAACGAGCCCAGGGCGCCTGGACTGACAGCAGCATCGCCGAGATCGGCAGTCTGCGTCTCGTCCAACGCAGACAGCAGTGCCGCCAGGTAGGGGCCGGATGTGCCTTGACCGGCGTAGCGGTAGCCGTCGCCGCGGCGCACGATACACCGTACATCCTCTGCAGACTCGGCGCCGATACCGGCCAGATATCGGCCACCCGGGCTACCTTCGCGCAGTTCGATGCGTAGGGTGTCCGGCCATTTCAGCTGACGCTTGAGCAAGCCCAAAGCCAGGCGTTCGGTGTCGGGATTGACGCAACGCGGCAGACGTAAACCGGCGCACGCCCTGTCCAGACGGCTTTCTCTCAGTGACCATCGTGCGCGCTCGGCCACTGCCAAAGGGATCCTCTGTGCGGTGCTGAGTGTATCGAGTTGCGCAGCGGTGCATTGCTGAAGCACTTCACGCGTGCAGCGGGCCGACAGGCCTGGGTAAGCGCGCTGCACTATCCGCTCGAGGCCATTGGGCAGCACTTGCCGAGCAGCAACGTGCTGCGCCAATTGCGGCGCGCTGAAATCCGGATGTAATTCATGGGCCTGGTAAAGCTCCAGGGCATCCAGCAACCGTGCAGGTGCGCCCATGTGCTCCACGTGCAAACGGCGAACCTGTGCTTCACTCAGCCCTGTCACCTGCAGCAGGTAATCACAAGCCTGCGCCGGTAGCTCTGCCAGCGGTGTACTCAAGCGGCGGACCAGATTGGCCCGCCCTTCCCAGCTCTGGGGAGCTTCGAGTTCATGACGCCAGCCGCCGGCTCCGTTCGGTTCGATCACCGGCCGGTAGGCACTGGGACGGCGAGGGTGCAGGATCCTGGAGCGGCCATCGTGCGGATCCTCCATCACCCTGTAACCCCTCTCATCAAGGTGCCAGAGCCATTCCTGCGCGCCGACGCCACGCAATGGTTGGGCATCGTAACCTGACAGATCCGTGGCCATGAGCTTGACCTTGCCAGCAGCGTGGCACACCGGAGCCAAGTCATCCACGAAGGCCACACGCTCCAGGGCGCGCTGGGCGATGTGGCTGCCGGCGGCGATCATCCCGCCTACCACAACGTTTTCGGCAACGTTGAACAGGTGGTTCAACGCCCCTTCGCGATCCCCGATGCGCCAATCTTGGTACCCTTCATACACTTCATCAGCCAGCTGTACCGCATTGGCCACCAGCAACACTTCACCCAGCACTGGCACGAAGAACCCCGCCACGTTCAGCAAGTCCATACCCAGTTCTTTGTAGCCCCGCATGCGCGCTTCGCGGTCTTCATCATCCTCGACATCGGTGGGCACGGCGAGCACTTTGGCGTCGTCCCTGACCTTGGCGATGAATTGCCGGCGCAGGTGTGCGAACGGCGCATCAGTGATCTTTGCAGAACGAGCGTCAAGTTCAACCCCCGCCGCCTGCGCCTGTGCGACCCGTTCGTTCAATACGCGATAGAAATTGACCCGCTCTCGCTCGGTAATGAAGCGTGCGAAAAAGCGCCGATATGCCGGCTTCCGAAAACGTTTTCCGAGGTAGGTGTCGAGTGCGTCCCAGCTGACGTGTTGGGAGACAGGCTCAAATGGGTCACCGGGTATCCAAAGCACCACCGACTCTACTGCGCCATCCGCCGAAGGGCGTACTTCCAGCGTCAGTACACCTTGAATGGGGCGGCCCAGCAGGTACAGCTGTCGGGGTACAACAGTGCCAACCAGCACAGGCACCACCGGTTTTTCGGCGATAAGCGGCAACAGCAACCAATACGTGCGCTCGTCAATTTCGCCTTTGAACGCAGCGATCCGCATCGCCACCTCGAAATTGGCCCTGAAACTCCCCTCGAACTGCCCGTGCAAGCGAGCGATGGCCTGGCCCGGCTCATCCTGGGGGCCATCCTCAGGCTGCAGGTGGTGGGTGAGCAACGCCTGATACTTACCACCGGCATCTATTTCACGACACGCCGAGGCAAACGCATGGAAGCTCATTGGCAGGCGTTTGCCGTCGCCATCGACGAGTTCACCCTTGAGCATGTGCCCGGGGCGCGTCTCCTTGCGATGATAATTATGCAGCGCCGCCGCCAGCAGAGATCGCCCGGAGCGGCGAACATAGGTTGGCCGCAGCAGAACAGGCGAAGCGCTGGGCAGCAACAACCGCTGCGAGACCCGTACACTCCAACCCGTCACGTCCGGGTTGCTGATGCCGCTCTTGCGCAGTTTCGTTTTGAGCAACGTTGCTGCGTAGGCCTGCAAAGAAGGGATGGCCTGGAGGATCGGGCCAAGCCGCGCATTGCAGTGCGCCTGGCGACTCAGGGCATTACGTAACGCATCGAGCCTTTCCGGTTGGGCGTGGTCGACTAGCCATCCAGGCAAATTCTGGGCGATCAGGCTATCGATGGAATCGTTCGGGAGCAGGTGCGGTGACATCTGTGGAACTCTCCAGGCAAAGAGCAAAGCTCACTACGTCTGAGCCCTTGCCGCGCACTGCATAGTTACCGCAAGCGATACCGGGATAGGTGGCTGCCCATGCGTTCGGATAACCGAACGAGCAATCGCTGTTTATTCGGCCTGGCGAACCCTGGAGAGAGGTCGAGACTGTCAAGCACGAGCAATACCAGTGGTTTAAGGTCGACAGCAGGGCTTGGCACGAGTCATGCTCTACACTTGGTAGCCGAATGCACCCGCTTCTTGCTGTATTCGTTGAACGAAGAGTCCGCCAACGGCTCCATAAAAAAAACAAACACGTCGAGGAAAATTTGATGCGTATCGTTCGTCAATTGCTGGGCGCAGCCATCGCGGCTGCAGTCATCGCTTCGCCGGCCATGGCCGAGGAGATCACCGGCACCCTGAAGAAGATCAAGGAATCGGGCACCATCACCCTGGGGCACCGCGACTCCTCCATTCCATTTTCCTACCTGGCCGGCAAATCCGAGCCCGTCGGTTACTCGCATGACATCCAGCTGGCCGTCGTCGACGCGCTGAAAAAGCAACTGGGCACGGACATCAAGGTCCGTTACAACCTGGTCACCTCGCAAACCCGTATTCCGCTGGTGCAGAACGGCACCGTCGACCTGGAGTGCGGCTCCACCACCAACAACGTCGAGCGCCAGCAACAGGTTGGCTTCTCGGTCGGCATCTTCGAAGTCGGTACCCGCCTGTTGACCAAGGTCAAGGACGGTCAGCCGGCATACAAAGACTTCCCGGACCTGGCCGGCAAGAACGTGGTGACCACCGCCGGCACCACCTCCGAGCGCATCCTCAAGGCGATGAACGCTGACAAGCAGATGAAGATGAACGTGATTTCCGCCAAGGACCACGGTGAAGCCTTCAACATGCTCGAAAGCGGCCGCGCTGTGGCCTTCATGATGGACGACGCCCTGCTCGCCGGTGAAATGGCCAAGGCGCGCAAGCCAGCGGACTGGGTCATCACCGGTACCCCTCAGTCGTACGAAATCTACGGCTGCATGGTGCGCAAGGATGACGCTGCGTTCAAGAAAGCGGTCGACGACGCCATCGTTGCCTACTTCAAGTCGGGCGAAGTCAACAAAAGTTACGACAAGTGGTTCCAGCAGCCGATTCCACCAAAAGGCCTGAACCTCCAGTTCCCGATGAGCGACGAGTTGAAGAAACTGATCGCCGAGCCGACCGACAAGGCTGCGGACGAGAAGAAGTCCTGATCCTCAGCAAATAGTGGCCTGGTGCTCACAAGCACGAATCAATTCTGCAGGCCACTCATTAGTGTCTAACCTTTCATCCGAGGGCGCCAAGCGCCCCCGGATGCTCGAAGGTGCCCGTGAAACAACCGTCTGAGGGGAAATCCCGATGAATTACAACTGGGACTGGGGCGTGTTCTTCAAGTCCACCGGCGTGGGCAGCGAAACCTATCTGGACTGGTACATCACCGGCCTGGGCTGGACCATCGCCATCGCCATCACCGCCTGGATCATCGCGCTGCTGCTGGGGTCGCTCCTCGGTGTCATGCGTACCGTACCGAACCGCCTGGTATCGGGTATCGCCACCGCCTACGTGGAACTGTTCCGCAACGTGCCACTGCTGGTGCAACTGTTCATCTGGTACTTCCTGGTGCCGGACCTGCTGCCAGAAGGCTTGCAGGAATGGTTCAAGCAGGACCTCAACCCGACCACTTCGGCGCTGATCAGCGTGGTCATCTGCCTGGGCCTGTTCACCGCCGCGCGCGTCTGTGAGCAAGTGCGTACCGGTATCCAGGCGCTGCCCAAAGGCCAGGAAGCTGCCGCTCGCGCCATGGGCTTCAGCCTCCCGCAGATCTACAACAATGTGCTGCTGCCGCAGGCCTACCGGATCATCATTCCGCCGCTCACCTCCGAGTTCCTCAACGTATTCAAGAACTCCTCGGTGGCGTCGCTGATTGGCCTGATGGAGCTGCTCGCGCAGACCAAACAGACCGCAGAGTTTTCCGCCAACCTGTTCGAGGCGTTCACCCTGGCCACGCTGATCTACTTCACCCTGAACATGGGCCTGATGCTGCTCATGCGCATGGTCGAGAAGAAAGTCGCCGTGCCTGGCCTGATTTCCGTGGGGGGCAAGTAAATGGAAATGGATTTCAGCGAAATCATCCCCGCCCTGCCTGCCCTCTGGGAGGGCATGGTCATGACCCTCAAACTGATGGTCATGGGCGTCATCGGCGGTATCGTGCTGGGCACCATCCTGGCCCTGATGCGCCTGTCGTCGAGCAAACTGCTGTCGAACGTGGCCGGCGCCTACGTCAACTACTTCCGCTCGATCCCGCTGCTGCTGGTGATCACCTGGTTCTACCTGGCGGTACCGTTCGTGCTGCGCTGGATCACCGGCGAAGATACCCCGGTGGGTGCCTTCACCTCCTGCGTGGTCGCCTTCATGATGTTCGAGGCCGCGTATTTCTGCGAAATCGTACGCGCCGGTGTGCAGTCGATCTCCAAGGGCCAGATGGGCGCCGCACAAGCGCTGGGCATGAACTACGCGCAGACCATGCGCCTGATCATCCTGCCCCAGGCCTTCCGCAAGATGACCCCGCTGCTGCTGCAGCAGAGCATCATCCTGTTCCAGGACACCTCGCTGGTGTACACCGTGGGCCTGGTCGACTTCCTCAACTCGGCACGCTCCAACGGCGACATCATCGGGCGCTCCCATGAGTTCCTGATCTTCGCCGGCGTCGTCTACTTCCTCATCAGCTTCTCCGCTTCGTGGCTGGTCAAGCGCCTGCAAAAAAGGATCACCGTATGATTTCCATCAAGAACGTCAACAAGTGGTACGGCGACTTCCAGGTACTGACCGACTGCAGCACCGAGGTCAAGAAAGGTGAGGTAGTGGTGGTCTGTGGCCCGTCGGGCTCGGGCAAGTCCACCCTGATCAAGTGCGTCAACGCGCTGGAGCCGTTCCAGAAGGGCGACATCGTGGTCGATGGCACTTCGATTGCCGACCCTAAGACCAACCTGCCCAAGCTGCGCTCGCGGGTGGGCATGGTGTTCCAGCACTTCGAGCTGTTCCCGCACCTGACCATCACCGAGAACCTGACCATTGCCCAGCGCAAGGTACTGGGCCGCAGCGAGGCGGAAGCCACCAAGAAGGGCCTGGCGCTGCTCGAGCGTGTAGGCCTCAGTGCCCATGCCAAGAAACACCCCGGCCAGCTCTCCGGTGGCCAGCAGCAGCGCGTGGCAATCGCCCGCGCCCTGGCGATGGACCCGATCGTCATGCTGTTCGACGAACCCACCTCCGCACTGGACCCGGAAATGGTCAGCGAGGTACTGGACGTGATGGTGCAACTGGCCCACGAAGGCATGACCATGATGTGCGTAACCCACGAGATGGGCTTTGCCCGCAAAGTCGCCAACCGGGTCATCTTCATGGACAAGGGCAGCATCATCGAAGACTGCACCAAGGAAGCGTTCTTCGGTGACCAGAGCGCCCGCGACCAGCGCACCCAGCACTTCCTCAGCAAGATCCTGCAGCACTGACCCGGCCACAGCTTCCGCTGCCAGGGACCCACCAGGCAGCGGAAGCTGGTCGTAACAAGGCCACTGTGATGAAATGCGATCCCTCGCTACTTCGCCCTGCCAAGCCTGCCGTGAATTCCCGCCTGATCCGTCAATTGCTGTTACCACCACTGATCATCCTGCTGATGGTCGGCCTGGGAATGGCTGGCTACCTGATCAGCGAGAGCAATGGTATCCGCACCCTCAGCGAAAACGGCGAACGCCAGCTGGAGCTGCATGCACGCACGGTCGAAAGCGAAATCAGCAAGTACACCTACCTGCCGAGCCTGCTGGAGCTGGAAGACAGCGTCTCGCACCTGCTCACCGACCCGGACGGCGCCTCACGCCAGACGGTCAACGAATACCTTGAAGGCCTGAACCGTCGCAGTCGCAGTCGGGCCATCTTCGTCCTGGACACCAATGGCCGGGTACAGGCCACCAGCAACTGGCGCGATGCCGACTCGTTCCTGGGTGAAGACCTGTCGTTCCGCGCCTACTTCCAGACTGCCGTGCGCGGCGAGCCCGGGCGTTTCTACGGCATCGGCAGTACCACTGGCGAGGCTGGCTATTACCTGGCCCATGGCCTTGAGGAGCACGGCAAGATCATAGGCGTTGCGGTGATCAAGGTGCGCCTGGACACCCTCGAGGAGCGCTGGCAGCGTGCCCGCCTGGAGGCGTTCGTCAGCGACGAGAATGGCATCATCATTCTCTCCAGCGACCCGGCCCGGCGCCTTAAGTCGGTGCGCCCGTTGACCCCGCAAATCAAGGAGCGCCTGGCGCGAAGCCTGCAGTACTACTGGTGGCCGCTGAACGAATTGCAGCCCCTGGCCCGGGAAACCCTGGCCGATGGTGTGGAAAAACTGACCTTCCCGGCCAACACCGAAACCGCTCATGGCAAACCGCACGAAGTGGCCTACCTGGCGCAAACCAGGCGCCTGGTCGACACACCCTGGCATTTCACCCTGCTGACCCCACTGCAGGACCTGCGTCGCGAATCCATGGTGCAGGGCATTCTGGTGGGCGTGGCCTTTGCCTTGCTGGCGATCCTCGGCATTGCCTGGAACGAGCGGCGCAAAGTGATCGCCACCCGCCTGGCGGCCCGCGAAGCCCTTGAAGAGGCCAACAGCCAGCTGGAGCGACGGATTGCCGAACGCACCGCCGACCTGCGCGCCAGCAACGAACGCCTCAAGGGCCAGATTCGCGAGCGCCGGCATGCCGAGCAGACCTTGCGCCACGCCCAGGATGAGCTGGTGCAAGCAGGTAAGCTGGCCGCCATCGGGCAAATGTCTACCAGCATTGCCCACGAGCTGAACCAACCCTTGGCTGCGCTGCGCACCTTGTCTGGCAATACGGTGCGCTTCCTTGAGCGCGGGGCGCTGGAAACTGCCAGCACCAACCTGCGCACCATGAATGACCTGATCGACCGCATGGGCCGCATCACCGCCAGCCTGCGCTCGTTCGCCCGGCGCGGCGATGACAGCGGCCAGGCTTCACTGGCCAAGGCAGTAGAGGCCACCCTGCAGGTGCTGGCCAACCGCATCAGTGCCTGTCATTTGCAATTGCACCACCAGTTCGAGGACCAGCAACTGGCCATCGACCAGACCCGCCTGGAGCAGATTCTGGTCAACCTGATCGGGAATGCCCTTGACGCCATGGCCGCGCAACCGCAGCCTGAGCTATGGCTGGAAGGCGAGTTGCAGGGTGACAAGTACCGTTTGCAGGTGCGCGACAATGGCCACGGTATCGACCCCGAAGCGCGCAAGCACCTGTTCGAACCCTTCTTTACCACCAAACCGGGCGAGCATGGCCTGGGCCTGGGCCTGACCCTGTCGGCGAGCCTTGCCGCCGCCGCCAAGGGAAGCCTAAACGTCGAGCATCCCGTCACCGGCGGCACGGCCTTTGTCCTGGCCCTGCCTCTGGTTTCACCCCCTAGCGAATCGGCAGAGCATCCATGAACCAAGCGCCTCTTACCGTCCTGATCGTCGAAGACGACCCGCATGTGCTGCTCGGCTGCCAGCAGGCGCTGGCCCTGGAGGATATCGCCTGCGAGGGCGTAGGCAGCGCCGAACAGGCGCTGGAACGCATCGGCGACGATTTCGCCGGCATTGTCGTCAGCGATATCCGCTTGCCGGGTATTGATGGCCTGGAGCTGCTCAATCGCCTCAAGGCCCGTGACCGCAGCCTGCCGGTGGTACTGATCACTGGCCATGGCGATATCGACATGGCCGTTGGCGCCATGCGTAACGGCGCCTACGACTTCATGGAAAAACCGTTCTCCCCCGAGCGCCTGGTCGATGTGGTACGCCGCGCGCTGGAACAGCGCGGGCTGTCACGCGAAGTGGTGGCCCTGCGCCGCCAGCTGGCCGAACAGAGCAGCCTGGAGGGACGCATCATTGGTCGCTCACCGGCCATGGAGCACTTGCGCGAACTGATCGCCAACGTCGCCGACACCTCAGCCAACGTGCTGATCGAAGGCGAGACCGGCACCGGCAAAGAGCTGGTCGCACGGTGCCTGCACGACTTCAGCCGACGCCAGAGCCATCCGTTCGTGGCGCTGAACTGTGGCGGCCTGCCGGAAAACCTGTTTGAAAGCGAGATATTCGGCCACGAAGCCAACGCCTTCACCGGTGCCGGCAAACGCCGCATCGGCAAGATCGAACACGCCAATGGCGGCACGCTGTTCCTCGATGAAGTGGAGAGCATGCCGATCAACCTGCAGATCAAGCTGCTGCGTGTGCTGCAGGAGCGCACCTTGGAGCGATTGGGCTCGAACCAGAGCATCCCGGTGGATTGCCGGGTGATCGCCGCGACAAAGGCCGACCTCGATGCCTTGGGCCAGAGCGGCCAGTTCCGCAGCGACCTGTATTACCGGCTGAACGTGGTCACCCTGGAGCTGCCGCCGCTGCGTGAGCGCCGTGAAGACATCCTGCAGTTGTTCGAACATTTTCTGCAGCAGTCGGCCCTGCGCTTCGACCGCGAAACACCGACACTGGACAGCCAGACCCTGTCGCGCCTGATGGCCCATGACTGGCCGGGTAACGTGCGCGAGTTGCGTAACGTGGCCGAGCGCTATGCCCTCGGCCTGCCAGCGTTCAAGAAAGGCCCCAGCGGTGGTGCCAACCAAGGCCTGCTTTTTGCCGAGGCGGTGGAAGCATTCGAACGCAACCTGCTCACTGATGCCCTGCAACGCACGGGTGGCAACCTGAGCCAGGCCAGCCAGGAGCTGGGCATGGCCAAGACCACGCTGTTCGACAAAGTGAAAAAATACGGCCTCGCCTGACTCGAACCCAAACTGGAAAACAACTTGGACCTGGTATTCAAAGCGGCCCTGGGCGCAGGCGTGGTGCTGTTGCTGGCGGTGCTGTCGAAAACGCGCAACTACTACATCGCAGGACTGGTGCCGCTGTTCCCCACCTTTGCCCTGATTGCGCACTACATCGTCGGCAAGGGGCGCAGCATTGCCGACCTGAAGACCACCATCCTGTTTGGCATGTGGTCGATCATTCCGTATTTCGTGTACCTGGCAACCCTGTATGTACTGGTCGACCGCTTGCGCCTCGAGCCTTCGATGGCGCTGGCCACGCTGGCCTGGCTGATCGCCGCGACTGTGCTGGTGACTGTGTGGGTGCGGATGCACTGATCGAAATCGGCACTGGCTGCTTCGCGGGCTCGCCCGCTCCCATAGGGTCTCCACAATGTCTGAGATCGGTGCAGCACCTGTGGGAGCGGGCAAGCCCGCGAAGCAGCCTGCGCGGATTCAGAGCCCTGCGATGTGCGTGACCGCTTGCCTATGCGCCTGCAAATAAGGCAACACCGCCCCCAGTAACGGCGCCTTGAACGGCTCCTGAAAACGGTGCGCCAACCCCGGGATCAAGCGTAACTGGCTGCCCTGGATATGCGCCGCCAGGTGCACGCCATGCATGACCGGCAATAACGGATCAGCCGTGCCGTGTACCACCAGGGTCGGCACTCGCAACTGGTTGAGCAACTCGACGCGGCTCGGCTCGGCCAGTATCGCCATGATCTGGCGCTTGGCCCCGTCAGGGTTGAACGCCCGGTCGTAGGCCTGCGCCGCCTGGTGCAGCAACACTTCGCGGTCGTCCCGTACCTCAGGGCTGCCCAAGGCCGCCAGCAGGTCGGCCTGCTGCTCGATTGCCACTTCTCGGTTCGGTGCGCTGCGCCGGGCCAGCAACTGCACCAGCGCCGGGTCCGGCGCCGGCAGCCCCGCCGCCCCTGAACTGGACATGACCAGCGTCAGGCTGCGCACTCGCTCGGGCGCCATCGCCGCCAGGTGCTGCGCAATCATGCCACCCATGCTTACCCCCAATACATGAAACTGGCGCACGCCCAACGCGTCCATCAGGCGCAAGCCGTCATCGGCCATATCAGTCAGCGTATAGGGCGCCGACACGGGCAGGCCCAACTTGTAACGCAACAGTTCGAGCGTCAGGTTGGCGTGCGGTGGCATCTGGTTCCAGCGTGACAGGCCGACATCGCGGTTGTCATAGCGGATCACCCGAAAACCTTGGCGGCACAATGCCTCGACCACATCATCTGGCCAATGAATCAGCTGCCCGCCCAAGCCCATGACCAGCAGCAAGGCCGGGTCGCGTGGCGCACCCACGCTTTGGTATACCAGGCTGACGGCACCAAGTTCGGCACGTTGCACCGGCACCCGGGCGTCACAGTGCTGTTCGGCGAAACTCGCCGGTGCGCTGAACAGAAAGAAAAGAAAAAACCAAAAAGCCCGCATGAAAGAAACACCAGAATGCAGATCCCCAGTAGAGCGCGAGTCTGATGAATTCTGTTCGGGCGCGCTGCCACAGTTCGGTGACAGTTTCATGACTCCCGCCAGGCGGTGCGACGATCGCCCAGTCGACAGATGCCGCATCATGAGAGAAACTCAATTCATTCCCTGTTTCTTCAATTCCACACCCCGGAGTCATCTGTGCTGGAGATCCGTCACCTGAAAACCCTTCATGCCTTGCGCGAAGCCGACAGCCTGGTGGAGGCCGCCGAACGCCTGCACTTGACCCAGTCGGCGTTGTCGCACCAGTTCAAGGAGCTGGAAGAGCGCCTGGGCCTCCCGATTTTCGTGCGCAAGACCAAGCCGATCCGCTTCACCAGTGCCGGGCTGCGTCTGCTGCAACTGGCTGATGCCACCCTGCCGTTGCTGCGCAGTGCCGAACGTGACATCGCACGTCTGGCCGGAGGCACTGCCGGACGCCTGCACATGGCTATCGAATGCCACAGTTGCTTCCAGTGGCTGATGCCGACCATCGACCAGTTCCGTGATGCCTGGCCGGAAGTGGAACTGGACCTGGCCTCGGGCTTTGCCTTCGCCCCGCTGCCAGCCCTGGCCCGCGGCGACCTTGACCTGGTGGTGACCTCCGACCCGGTAGACCTGGCAGGCATCACTTATGTGCCGCTGTTCACCTACGAGGCGATGCTGGCAGTGGCCAACCAGCACCCGCTGGCCAGCAAGCCTTACATCGTGCCGCAAGACTTGCTCGACCAGACGCTGATCACCTACCCGGTGGAGCGCGATCGCCTGGACATCTTCACGCGCTTCCTGGAGCCGGCCGACATCGAGCCAGCCGCCGTGCGTACCTCAGAGCTGACGGTGATGATGATGCAGCTGGTGGCCAGTGGCCGTGGCGTATGCGGCATGCCGCATTGGGCACTGCACGAGTACAGCTCGCGTGGCTATGTGAAGGGCAAACGCTTGGGCGAGAAAGGCCTGTTTGCCACGCTTTATGCCGCCGTACGCACCGACATGCTCGATGCCCCGTACATGCGCGATTTTTTGCTGACGGCCAAGGACACCTCGTTCGCCACTCTCGACGGTGTCAGCGCGGTGCGTTGAGCGCCTGGCGATACAGCGGCAGGATCAGGTCGCGGGTCAGGGGAGCCAGTCGCATGCCGGGCACCTGATCTGCAGCCAGCCAGACCACCTCCTCGATCTCTGCGGCCGGCACCACGGCAGCGGCGCTGTCGACACGGAACAATTCAGCTTGCACTTCGAAGCCTGGTTCGTTGGCGGCGGGGGCACTGAACTGGCCCAGGTGCATGGCCTGAGCCGGGTCGATGCGCAGGCCCAGTTCCTCCTGCAACTCGCGCACCAGCGCCTGCACCGGCGTTTCACCGGCATCGATCTTGCCGCCTGGCTGCATGAAAGCCTCGGTGCCACGCTTGCGCACCAGCAGCGTGCGGCCCTGAGGGTCGATCAGCAGGGCGGCGGCGATGCGGATGATGTTGGGCATGAAGTGGGCTCGCTGAATAAAATGACCCGCGAGGATCCCATGGGGTCATTGGCCTGACAAGGCCGGTCATTCCTGTATCGGCCTGGCAGACGAGCGGCCCCTTGCCAACCTGTTGCACACCCTCCATAAACAACACATGAACCTGCCCGCCAAACACCACCCAGTGCTCGAGCTGTTCCACCCTGCCGTCAGCATCTGGTTCCGCCGCCACTTCGCCACGGTCACCGATGCCCAGGCTCAGGCCTGGCCGTTGATCCACGCCGGGCAATCCATGCTGCTGGCCGCGCCAACCGGCTCAGGCAAGACCCTGAGCGCTTTTCTGGCCGTGCTTGATGAGCTGCTGCGTGAAGGCATGAAGCACCAGGGCGAACTGCCCGCACGGACCCTGGTGATCTACGTTTCACCTCTGAAGGCCCTGTCCAATGACATTCGTCTGAACCTGCAGGCCCCGCTCGAAGGCATCAGCCAAGCCATTGCAGAGCAAGGCCTGAACGCCCCACGCATCACCACGGCGGTACGCACCGGCGATACTCCGCAGAAGGAACGCGCCGCCATGCGCAAGCTGGCCCCGCACATTCTGGTGACAACCCCCGAATCGCTTTATGTGCTGATGGGCTCGGCTTCTGGCCGTGAAGGCCTGGCCCATGTGCACACGGTAATCGTCGACGAAATCCATGCCTTGGCCGGTAACAAGCGTGGCGCCCATCTGGCCCTGACCTTGGAGCGCCTGCAAGCCTTGTGCAAAAAGCCACTGCGGCGGATCGGCCTGTCCGCTACACAACGCCCGGTCGAACGGGTGGCACAGTTTCTGATGGGTAGCGGGCGCCCCTGCGCCATTGTCGATATCGGCCATGCCCGCAAGCGTGACTTGGCCATCGAAGTGCCGCCGGTACCGCTGGGGGCGGTGATGGCCACCGATGTCTGGGGCCTGTTGTATGATCGCTTGGCCACCCTTGCCCGTGAGCACCGCACAACGCTGGTATTCGTCAACACCCGGCGCCTGGCCGAACGTATCACCCGCCACCTCAGCGACCGGCTGGGCAAGGAGGCGGTTGCCGCACACCATGGCAGCCTGTCCAAAGCGCTGCGCCTGGATGCGGAGCAGCGGCTCAAGAGCGGCCAGCTCCAGGTGCTGGTCGCGACCGCATCGCTGGAGCTTGGCATTGATATCGGCGATATCGACCTGGTCTGCCAGATAGCTTCGCCAGGCTCGATTGCCGCCTTCCTGCAACGGGTTGGCCGCGCTGGGCACCAGGTCGATGGTGTGCCGAAGGGGCGCCTGTTCCCCACTTCACGCGATGACCTGATCGAATGCGTTGCCTTGCTTGACTGCGTTCGACAGGGCGAACTGGACGCACTGCACATCCCCCGGGCACCGCTGGATGTACTGGCCCAGCAGATCGTCGCAGAAGCCAGCAACCAGGTCTGGCACGAACAGGATCTGCTGGATTGCCTACGCCGGGCAACACCTTACGTCGAGCTTGACCAGCATCATTACCAGGCCCTGCTGCGCATGCTCGCCGAGGGCTACAACGGCCGCCAGGGTGTGCGCAGTGCCTACTTGCACCGTGACGCAGTGAGCGGCACGCTGCGTGGCCGACGTGGCAGCCAGCTGACCGCGCTGACCAGCGGCGGCACCATCCCCGACAACGCCGACTACGCCGTGTTGCTGGAACCGCAGGCGCTGAACATCGGCAGCGTCAATGAAGACTTTGCCGTGGAAAGCATTGCCGGCGATATTTTCCAGCTGGGCAACGCCTCCTATCGCATTCTGCGCGTCGAGCCGGGCAGGGTGCGCGTAGAGGATGCTCATGGCCTGCCACCGACCATTCCGTTCTGGCTGGGTGAAGCGCCGGGGCGCAGTGACGAGCTGTCTGCCGCCGTGGCCCGGCTGCAGGCGCGAATCGACCAGCAACTGGCGCAGGCAGGCGGCGACACGGTGGAGGTACTGGCCTGGTTGCAGGCGACCTTCGAACTGGACGAAGCTTGTGCGAGCCAGTTGCTCGACTACCTGGCCCGCACCCGTGAAGTGCTTGGCGCCCTGCCCTCGCAGGATACGCTGGTGATGGAACGTTTTTTCGATGAGTCCGGCGGGACCCAACTGATCATTCATTCACCCTACGGTAGCCGCATCAACCGCGCCTGGGGCCTGGCCCTGCGCAAGCGGTTCTGCCGCACCTTCAACTTCGAATTGCAGGCTGCCGCCAGCGAGGACGCCATCGTGTTGTCACTATCGACCAGCCACAGTTTCGAGCTGGACGAAGTGTGGCGTTACCTGAACAGCCACAGCGCCGAGCCGATTCTCATCCAGGCCCTGCTCGATGCACCGCTGTTTGGCGTGCGCTGGCGCTGGAATGCAGGCGTGGCCATGGCACTGCCGCGCTTTGTGGGCGGACGCAAGGTGGCGCCACAAATCCAGCGCATGAAGAGTGAGGACCTGGTTGCTGCCGTGTTCCCCGACCAGATCGCCTGCCTGGAGAACATCGTCGGCGAGCGGCAGATTCCCGACCACCCGCTGGTCGAGCAAACCCTCGACGACTGCCTGCACGAGGCGATGGACAGCGAAGGCTGGCTGGCCCTGCTGCGGCGCATGGAAAGCGGTGCAGTGCGCTTGCTGTGCCGAGACTTGCCCGCCCCCTCGCCGCTGGCTTCAGCGATTCTCAACGCCCGGCCTTATGCCTTTCTGGACGATGCGCCACTGGAAGAACGACGTACCCAGGCGGTACTCAACCGGCGCTGGAACGACGTGCACAGTAGCGACGACCTGGGCGCGCTGGACGCTGATGCCATTGCTGCCGTCGCGGCCGAGGTCTGGCCACAGCCGGCCAATCCCGACGAAATGCACGAAGCATTGATGAGCCTGGGTGCCATCGCTCAGGTCGAGATAGATGCCAACCCCTGCTGGGATGTGCTGCTAAGGCAGCTGGCCAAGGCCGGGCGTGCCTTGCGCCTGCCTGATGACAAGCTCTGGTTGGCCCGCGAACGCCTGAACCTGCTGCTGGCACTGTACCCCACAGCGCACAGGGAGCCACCGCTCGAACGGCTCGCTGGCTTTGACCAGCCCATTGAGCCCGACCACGCACTGAGCGAACTGCTGCGCGCCCGCCTGAGCGGCCATGGCCCACAGACCCTGGCGCAAATCGCTGCACCATTGGGCAAACCGGTAACCGATATCGAGCAGGCTCTGGCCCGCCTGGAAGCCGAAGGCTATGTGCTGCGCGGGCATTTCAGCCCAGGTGCAACTGACCTGCAATGGTGCGAACGCCACTTGCTGGCACGCATCCACCGCTACACGGTCAAACGCCTGCGCCGCGAGATCGAACCGGTCAGCCTGCAAGACTTCATGCGCTTTCTGTTCGATTGGCAGCACCTGGCGCCAGACGAGCGCCTGCGTGGTCCGCAGGCGGTGGCCGAAGTGCTGGGCCAGTTACAAGGGTTCCCCAGCGCCGCAGCGGCCTGGGAGGCGGAACTGCTGCCGGCGCGTATCAAAGACTACAGTCCGCACTGGCTCGACGAAGCCTGCCGAAGCGGCCAGTTTGCCTGGAGCCGGCTGGCGGCAACAGTGGCGAGCAGCACGTTGACCAGTACCCCACTGGTGTTGCTGCCGCGGGACCAGTTGAACACGTGGCGCAGCCTGGCGCCCGCACCTGCTGTCGACGCCCTTGGCCTACGTGCGCAACGTGTGCACGAAGCGCTGAAAACCCAGGGTGCGCTGTTCTTCGATGAACTGGCACATGAGGCACACCTGCTGCCCAGTGAACTGGAGACTGCACTGCAGGAGCTGGTGGGCTCGGGCCTGGCCGGGGCGGACAGTTTCACTGGCTTGCGCAGCCTGATCACGCCTGCAACCAAGCGCAGCTCACGTAACAGCCGCCGAGGCCACCCGCCGCTTTCCAGCAGCATGGCGCATGCCGGACGTTGGGCCCTGCTGCGCCGCAGCGATGCGCCACCGGATCACGACCAGCGCCTGGAGCACATTGCCCGCACGCTGCTGCGCCGCTATGGCGTGATCTGCTGGCGGCTGTTGGCGCGCGAGAGTGATGTACTGCCGCCCTGGCGTGAGCTGCTGCGCTGCTATCACCGATTGGAAGCGCGTGGCGAGATCCGGGGCGGGCGCTTCATTGCCGGGCTGGCCGGTGAACAGTTCGCCTTGCCTGAGGCGGTAGTATTGCTGCGGCAAGTGAGACGACGTGAACCGGACGGAACGCTACAGGTGGTGAGCGCCGGTGACCCGCTGAACCTGATCGGCTCGTTGCTGCCCGGGGCGAAAGTGCCGGCAGTGATTGGCAACCGGCTTCTGTATCGCGACGGGATACCGGTGGCGGTGCGGATGGCCGGGCGTTACGCGTATCTGGTCGAGGCGTCCGCACAGGAGCAGGAAAGCTGGCGGCAAAAACTGCTGCGCGACACCCTGTAGGAGCGGGTTTACCCGCGAATACGGTGGCGGCGGCAACGGTGAACGGCGGGTGAAATTGGCCAGCAGGGCCGGCCCTTTCGCGGGTAAACCCGCTCCTACAGCGGTATGCGTTGCGACCAGGCAATTTGGCTCGGGTCGAGAATGATTTTCGCTACCCCGATTTTATTTTGCAGGGCCCGGCAACTTGGCTATGGTCGGGGTTTGCCCCCAGGCCCTGAGCCTGACCGCGCCATCGCAAGGACCCTGTATGAGCCTGTCACTTCTCAGTCGTTATGCCTTCTTCGCCGCCTGTGTGCTGTTCACCCTGGCGAGCCTCCCCTTCAGCCACCACGAATGGTTGTGGCCGTTCACCCTGACCACAGGCATTCTCAGCCTGATCGGCCTGTTCGACCTGCTGCAGCAGCGCCACGCCGTCCGCCGCAACTACCCGGTTCTTGGCAACATCCGCTATCTGGTCGAGGCCATTCGCCCGGAAATCCGCCAATACCTGCTGGAGTCCGACAGCGATGCCCTGCCCTTCTCCCGCGCCCAGCGCTCGCTGGTGTATGCCCGGGCGAAGAACGAAGCCTCGGACAAACCTTTCGGCACCCTGATCGACGTATATGAATCCGGTTTCGAGTTCATCGGCCACTCCATGCGCCCGGCACCGCTGGCCGACCCGGCCAGCTTCCGCGTCATCGTCGGTGGGCCGCAGTGCAGCCAGCCGTATTCCGCGTCGATCTTCAACATTTCGGCCATGAGTTTCGGCTCACTCAGTGCCAATGCCATCCGTGCGCTCAACCAGGGCGCCAAACTGGGCAATTTCCACCATGACACCGGCGAGGGCAGCATCAGCCCCTACCATCGCGAGCACGGTGGTGACCTGGTGTGGGAACTGGGCAGCGGCTACTTCGGGTGCCGCACGCCAGATGGGCGCTTCGATCCCGAACGTTTTGCCGCCCAGGCGCGCAGCCCTCAGGTGCGCATGATCGAGATCAAGATGAGCCAGGGCGCCAAGCCCGGCCATGGCGGCATATTGCCCAAACACAAGGTCACCCAGGAAATTGCCGAAACCCGTGGCGTGCTGATGGGCGAGGATTGCATCTCACCGTCGCGCCACAGCGCCTTCTCGACACCGATCGAAATGATGCAGTTCATCGCCCAGTTGCGTGAGCTGTCCGGTGGCAAGCCAGTGGGGTTCAAGTTCTGCCTGGGCCACCCGTGGGAATTCATGGGCATCGCCAAGGCCATGCTGGAAACCGGCATCCTGCCCGACTTCATCGTCGTCGATGGCAAGGAAGGCGGCACCGGCGCAGCGCCCGTGGAGTTCACCGACCATATCGGCGTGCCACTGCGTGAAGGCCTGCTGTTCGTGCACAACACCCTGGTCGGCTTGAACCTGCGCGACAAGATCAAGCTGGGCGCCAGCGGCAAGATTGTCAGCGCCTTCGACATCGCCAGCGTGCTGGCCATTGGCGCCGACTGGGCCAACTCGGCACGCGGCTTCATGTTCGCCATCGGCTGCATCCAGTCGCAAAGCTGCCACACCAACAAGTGCCCGACCGGCGTGGCCACGCAAGATCCGCTGCGCCAGCGCGCGCTGGTGGTGCCCGACAAAGCCCAGCGGGTGCTGAACTTCCATCACAACACGTTGCGTGCCTTGGCAGAAATGCTGGCGGCGGCAGGCCTGGAGCATCCGGCACAACTGGAGGCCAAGCACCTGGTGCGGCGCATTTCGGCCACCGAAATCAAGCTGTTCTCGCAGATGCATGTGTTCTTGAAGCCAGGTGAGCTGCTGACCGGCGAGGTGAACGGGCAGTTCTATTCGCGGATGTGGCAACTGGCCCGGGCGGACAGTTTCGAGCCGCACAGCGAAGTGGCGGCCTGAGAGAACGCTGGGGCCGCAAAGCGGCCCCACGTCAGGTCAGGAGGCTGTACTGGTCACACCTTGTGCGTCTTTCGGCGCCAGGCGGAACGTGTAATACAGCACTGTCAGCAACACCAGGAACGCCGGGCCGATGTACAGGGCCACACGCGTATCCTCGAAGTACGCCATCAGCCCCACCACCAGCACCAGGAAGGCCAGTGCCAGATACGAGCTCAGCGGCCACAGCCACATGCGGTACTTCAGTGCCTTGCGCTCGGCAGTGGTAAGGCCGGCACGGAACTTCAACTGCGCCAGCAAGATCATCACCCAGGTCCAGATCGCACCGAAGGTGGCGATCGAGGTCACCCAGACGAAGACTTTTTCTGGCACCAGGTAGTTGGCCAGCACGCCCAGCAGCAACGCGCCGATCGACAGCAGCAGCGCATTGCGTGGCACGCCGTTCTTCGAGGTGCGGGCGAAGGCCGCCGGGGCCTGGCCGTTCTGTGCCAGGCTATAGAGCATGCGCCCGGTGCTGAAGATGCCGCCGTTGCACGACGAAAGCGCCGCTGTGATGACCACGAAGTTGATGATGCCGGCGGCGGTCTTGATGCCGAGGCGCTCGAAGGTCATGACGAACGGGCTGCCCTGGCTACCGATTTCGTTCCACGGGTAAATCGACAGGATCACGAACAACGCGCCGACGTAGAACAGCAGGATGCGCCAGAACACCGAGCCGATGGCCTGGGGAATGGTCTTTTGCGGGTTGCGTGCTTCACCGGCGGTGAGACCGATCATTTCCACACCCAGATAGGCGAACATCACCATCTGCAGCGACATCAGCACGCCGGTCACACCATTGGGCATGAAGCCGCCGTTGCTCCACAGGTTGGAGATCCCCACTGCCACACCGTCATTGCCAAAGCCGAAGGCAATGATGCCGATGCCGCCAAGCACCATGGCGATGATGGTGACGATCTTGATCAGCGCGAACCAGAACTCGAATTCACCAAAAGCCTTCACCGCCACCAGGTTGACCGCGCCCATGCTGCCCAGCGCCGCCAGGGCCCAGATCCAGCGCGGAACGTCGGGGAACCAGATGCCCATGTAGATGGCCACTGCCGTGATTTCGGCAACACAGGTCACCAGCCACAGGAACCAGTAGTTCCAGCCGGTCAGGAAGCCCGCCAATGGGCCGAGGTAATCCTGGGCATAACGGCTGAACGAGCCGGCGACAGGGTTGTGCACGGCCATTTCACCAAGGGCGCGCATGATCACCAGGATGGCCAGGCCGCCGATGATGTAGGACAACATGATGGCCGGACCGGCCATTTCGATCGCCTTGGCCGAACCGAGGAAAAGACCGACACCGATACAGGCGCCCAGCGCCATCAGGCGGATGTGCCGTTCGCCCAGTTCACGCTTGAGCGGGCCGCCTTCAGTGGCCTGGCCGTGGGCAGAGTGGTTGCCGACTGGCATAGCAATACAACCTCATTTTGTTATTGGATTTGACCTTCGTGCAGCCGCGACCATGCCGATAGGCGTGGCGTTGGCTTGCCAGGCTGGCCTTGTGGGCCGGCCCATGTGCCGGACTAGAGCGCCCGGCAGGGCGAAGGGGGCGAGCAGTATAGGAAGACCGTTGTAGGTGTTTTCACTGTATATGTGCTGAAATTTGGCTAGAACTCTGGGGCCTCAACGTGCCCCACGAATCGCCAAGGCACCATAGCAACATCGTCCGTTGAAGGAACCCACACCAAAGCCGCATAGCCCCACATGACTTTTTCCTTCTTCTTACAAATTTTTCACCCTATCCACTCAACGTCTAAGCTTCAGACAAGCAAGACGAAAATACTTGGCCGGATAGAAGATTATGGGCGCACTGTGGCAATCGGAACCAAGCAGAACGGAAGCACCCGAGATACCTCCGGCCGAGACGCCACAACCCAAGTCCCCCCGTCAGCGTCGGTTATGGTGGCGGCTGATCATCCTCATCCTGCTGGTGGCACTGGTAGCCATCGGTGTTGCCGCGTATGACGAATTCCGTACCTCCGAACTGCAATCGCGCGAGTTCAGCAAACTGGCCAGTACACTGACCTATTCGCTGCAACCCGGTCCCAGCGATGCCATCATCTACCCCGGTGACGGGCCGTTCGACAAACGCCTGGGCTATAGCGCACTGGGTGAATTCCTGCCACGCCTGCTCAAGCGCGACTACCTCATCAGCGAACAGGTGAAGTTCTCACCCGCATTGATGAACTACGTCGAACATGGGCTGTTCGCTCCCTATATAGAGAAGATCCAGGCCGGCCTGTCGATCACCGACTGCCGCGGCGACACGCTGTACCAGTACAACTACCCCCAGCACCTGTACCCGGACTTTGCAGCGATCCCTCCAGTGATGGTCAACAGCTTGCTGTTCATCGAAAACCGCGACCTGCTGGATACCAAGGACCCACGTAACAACCCGGCAGTGGACTGGCCACGCTTTGCCAAGGCCGCCTACAGCCAGGTCGCCAAGTACCTGGCCCTGCCCGGCCAGTCTGCCGGCGGCAGCACCCTGGCCACACAACTGGAGAAATATCGCCACTCACCCGACGGCCTGACGGTGTCGGGCGCGGAGAAGATCCGGCAGATGATTTCTGCCAGCGTGCGTGCCTACCAGGGCGGCCCCGACACCACCGAGGCACGCCAGCGCATCGTGCGCGACTACCTCAACAGCGTACCGCTGTCGGCCGTGCCTGGGCATGGTGAGGTACATGGCATGGCCGAGGGCCTGCGGGTGTGGTACGGCGCCGACTTCGACCAGGTCAACCAGGCCCTGAACGCCACCGCCACCGACCCCGAGAGCATGGCTGCGCGTGGCCTGGCTATGCGCCAGGTGCTGTCGCTGATGATTGCCCAGCGCCGCCCCTCGCATTACTTGTCCAAGGGCCGGGTCGAGCTGGCCGAACTCACCGACTCGCACATTCGCGTGCTTGCCGCCAACAGGGTCATCGAGCAGCCATTGGCCGATGCCGCGCTGGCCAGCAAGGCGGTGTACCGTGACTGGGTAGCGCAGCCGACCATCGTACCGATCATCACCAACAAGGGCATCAGCCTGGCGCGCAACCGCCTGTCGGCCATGCTCAACCGCCCGCTGTACGACCTCGACCGCCTCGACGTGTCAGCCACCAGTACCTTGCAGGCCGACCTGCAGTTACAGGTCAGCCAGTACCTGAAAAACCTTGCCGACCCGGAGTTTGCCGCACAGATCGGCCTGATCGGCGAGCGGCTGCTCACCGCCAAGACCACCGACCAGGTGAACTACAGCTTCACCTTGTTCGAGCGCACCGCCGATGGCTCGCGGGTACGGGTGCAGACCGACAGCACCAACCAGCCCTTCGACATCAATGAAGGCAGCAAGCTGGAGCTGGGCTCAACCGCCAAGCTGCGGGTACTGACCACCTACCTGGAAATTATCGCCGAGCTGCACGACAAGTACGCTGGCAAACCTGCCGCCGAGCTGAAGAAGGTCGAAGTGGCCGAACTCGACCGCATCACGCAATGGTCGCTGGAATGGCTGGCGCAGAACAGCAAGAACCAGAGCCTGGACGCCATGCTCGACGCCGCCCTGGAGCGCAAGTACTCGGCCAACACCGGCGAAGCGTTTTTCACCGGTGGCGGGATGCATGTGTTCAACAACTTCCGCAAGGAAGACAACAACCGCAACCCGACACTCAAGGATGCACTGCGCGAGTCGATCAACCTGCCGTTCATCCGCCTGATGCGCGACCTGGTGCGCTACGTGACTTACCAGCAGCCGTACAATCGCGTGCCGCTGCTCAAGGACGATGCCGACCCGCGCCGCCAGGAGTACCTTGCGCGCTTTGCCGACAAGGAAGGCACCAACTACCTGATGCGCTTCTGGAAGAAGTACCAGCGCAAAACCTCGCAACAACGCCTGGACACCTTCCTCGACAGCATGCGCGTGACCCCACAGCGGTTGGCGGCGGTACACCGCTACCTGTTCCCCGAGGCAAGCCAGGAAACCTTCAACGCGTTCGTGCGTGCCCACCTCAAGGGTGACAAGGTCGTGCTGGGCAAACTGACCGATGGCCGTCTGTCCGAGATGTACGTAGCTTACGGCCCCGGCAAGTACGACCTGCCTGACCAGGGTTACATCGCCAAGGTCCACCCGCTGGACCTGTGGCTGCTTGGCTATCTGCTGAAGAACCCAAGCTCGACACTGACCGAGATGATCAACGCCAGTCGTTTCGAACGCCAGGAGGTATACGGCTGGCTGTTCAAGAGCCGCCACCAGGGCGCTCGTGACAGCCGCATCCGCACCATGGTCGAAATCGAAGCCTTCCTCGATATCCACCAACGCTGGAAACGCGTGGGCTATCCATTCGACCACCTGGTGCCCTCATTGGCCACCGCCATCGGCAGCTCCGGCGACCGCCCCGCTGCCCTCTCCGAACTGGTCGGGATCATCCAGAACGACGGTGTTCGCCTGCCTACCCTGCGCATCGACACCCTGCACTTTGCAGCCAATACACCCTACGAGACCAAGTTGATCACAGACCCTGACCGGGGCGTGCGAATTCTGCCAGTCGAAGTGGCGCGTGCCCTCAAAGGCGCCATGTCGCAAGTGGTCGATGCAGGTACCGCGCGGCGTATTTCCGGCAGTTTCAAGCTGCAGGACGGCACGCCGCTGGTGATGGGCGGCAAGACCGGTACCGGCGACAACCGAATCGAGAGTTTCGGCGCCGGCGGCCGGCTGATCGGCTCGCGCTCGCTGAACCGCACCGCCACCTTCGTGTTCTTCCTTGGCGACAACCATTTCGGCACGCTGACCGCCTTCGTGCCGGGTCGCACGGCAGAAGCGTTCAAATTTACCTCGGCGCTGCCGGTGCAGGTGCTCAAGGGCATGGCACCGATCCTCATGCCTTACCTGCAGCCGGGCAATCCGAATGAGTGCAAGCCGCCACAGGTTGCCCTGCACACACCGCCACCGGCAGGGAACACATCGACGCAGTAGATGATAATCATCAGCATTGAAGGGCTTGTCTTTAGATATATCTTGAGTAATATCTTACGATATATCGCAAACGACGGAGCCCTATCCTTATGCGCGAACATCCCTCTCATGATCCCTTCGAGCGGCGCCCCGCCCGTGGCGAGCGCGGCCCGCGTGTTTTCGCCCCGGGTGACCTCAAGCTGCTGATGCTGGACTTGCTGGCCGAGCAACCCGGCCACGGTTACGACCTGATCCGCCAGATCGAAAATCTGTTCGACGGCGGCTACAGCCCAAGCCCAGGGGTGATCTACCCCACACTGAACTTCCTTGAAGAGGCCGAACTGATCAGCGGCCAGGTACAAGGCAGCAAACGCTTGTATGCCATCACCGATGCCGGCCGCAGCGCCTTGGCGGATCAGGCAGTGGCCCTGGATGGCGTGCGCATGCGCATCGAGGTCAGCAAACGCGCCCTGCGCGGCCACGACCGCCCACCAGAGATTCATGAAGCGGTCGGCAACCTGCGCCATGCACTGCACATGCACAGCGGCCGCTGGACAGTGGAAGAAATCGAACGGGTCCGTGACCTGCTCAACCATACCGCCAAGGCCATCGCCTCCGGGCCCACCGAACCTTTCAGGGAGACGCCCCATGAGTGACACCATTCACCGCGTAAACCACGAGATCCGCCAGCGCCGTCTGCAGGTGCTGCGGGTCACCGAGCTGACCCCGCGCATGCGCCGGATCACCCTGGGGGGTGCCGAGCTGCAAGGCTTTACCAGCATGGGCAGCGACGACCATATCAAGCTGCTGTTCGCCGAAACGCCGGAGCAACGACAGGCCATCGAGGCCCGTAATCTGGGCAAGGACGGTGGCGCGCGGCCCACCATGCGCGAGTACACACCACGGCGCATCGACCTGGTGACACATGAGCTGGACATCGACTTCGTGCTGCACGGCGACGGCCCTGCCTCTACCTGGGCCGCGCAAGCCGCGCCCGGGCAAACCCTGGACATCGCAGGGCCACGGGCCTCGCTGGTGGTGCCGGATATTTTCGACAACTACCTGCTGATCGGTGATGAGACTGCCATCCCGGCGATTGGCCGTCGGCTGGAGGAGTTGCCGGCGGGCCGCCAGGTGCTGGCAGTGATCCAGATCGAAGACGAGCAGGAGCGCCAGCCGCTGCCAAGCAAGGCCCAGGTGGAAGTGATCTGGGTACGTCGCCAAGAGGAAGACTTGTTGGCACTGGTGCGGAACCTGAGCTTGCCGCAAGGCCGGCTGTATGCCTGGGTGGCGCTGGAAAAAGCCCTGACTCGCCAGGCCAAGGCGTTGTTGCTGGAGAAAGGGGTAAAGGAAGACGCGCTAAAGGCTGCAGCCTACTGGCGGGCCAACGGGACTGCCGACGACGAGTGAACGTGATTGCCTGATCTGCCGTCTTCGCGGGCAAGCCCGCTCCTACACTGATCGGGGATGGACACAAATCGGCGGTTGGACACAAATCGGTGGTTGGGCACAAACCGGCGGTTGGACACAAATCGATTGTTGGGCACAGGCCGTTGTAGGAGCGGGTTCACCCGCGAACACCGGCCCAGCCGGTGCCAAGCAACGCGCCGCCTGCTTCGCGGGTATGCACCATTGATACGACCAAGCGCTTCAGCCCCGAGCACCTCAGAAAAGCTCTACCGCCCACAGAGCATCTACAGGAGGCGGCGCCACGTAGTTGCTCACCAACGAAGGTCTCGCTGCCCCGCCAGGGCCTGCGGCCCGAGCCATTGAGCCCCACGCAACAATGGCGTCAACTGCGCTTCAGGCTGCAGCTGGAACACCACCTGCGCCTGGCGTCCTGGCAGGTCGGCATCCACGGCCAGTTGATGTTGCCCTTGCTGCGCCAACTGCCCGCGCAGGTGCCAGCCACTACGGCAATCCATTTCCAGCCATCCGTGCCCAAGGCCTAGGGACCAAGGGTCGCTGAGGGCTAGGTCGGTTACGATCACGCGGCCTTCACTGGCCTGGCATTGGCGCCCTGCCCCCTGCATCCTCAACACACCCTGCCACTGGCCGGCCAGGCGGTAATCCGTCGAGACCGTCGCCAAAGCCCCCTTGGCTGATGCCTCAAGCCGCCAATGCCAGGGCCAGCCTTCTGCACGCAACTGCCAGGCCTGGCCCTGGAACCCCACTTGCGCATTCGCCTGCAAGCGCCAGGGCTGCACCGTCCAGCGCAAAGGCCCGACCGGCCCCCATTGTTGTGCCTGCCCTTGCCAAAGGCTTCCGCCGACATCACGTACCGGCAGGCCGAACGCACGCACCACCCAATTGGCCGGAAGCTCGATAAACAGCGTGAGCACGAATACCAATAGCACCCAGGCCATTGCTGCACTGCGGCTCATGGCTGCACCACCAGGTCGAATCGCAAAGCCTTGCCCTGCTGCTCCAGCCCCCATTGCAACGGCAATGCACCTTCTGCACGCAGACTCTGCACCCAGCCTTGCAGTATGCGCTCATCGGCCACCTGCCCACGCAGTTGCCAGGTCTTGCCTTGCGTATCGACTTCGATCAGTTCAACCCCACGGGCCTGGGCCGACTGACGTAGCCGCTCCAGGTTCAAACCGGGCCCGCCTTGCAAGCTGGCCGCCTGTTCGGCCAGCACACGCCACTGGCCAAGCACGCGCCATTGCGCAATGCCTTCGCGCAGGGCCAGGAAGGCCAGCAGCAGGGCGATCAGCCCCCAGGCGAACGTGAAGCGATGACGCTGTAGCCAGTCGCGGTTCATGAGGCTGCTCCCAGGTCGAAGATCACTTGGCCATCTTGAACCTGCACTGTGGCGCCAGCGGCAGCCGCCATATCACGCCATGGCGGCGCACCGCCCTCGCCCTCCAGGCGCAGGTGCCAACGCTGGCCATCGAAGCGCACCGCTCGCAGGCGCAAGCCGGGGTTGTCACGCAGCCAGGTCTGCAAGCGAGCCTGCAGGTCGTCTAGCTGACGTGTACGCAGTTGCTGCTGCAGTACGCTCTCGCGCAGGCGCTTGAGGGCCTGTGCCGCGTGCCGAGGGCTGGCCTGCTCGCCGGTCACGGCAACGACCTGGCTACGCCAGAGTTGCGCCTGACGCCATTGCTGGCTCAACCACAGGCCACCCCAAACGGTGGCCAGCACCAGGCAAGCTGCCAGCAACCACTGCTGCTGGCGGGAGGCCGCCGGCAACGAGCGCACCTTGCGGGCGCGGTCGAACAGGCCGGGCATTGTGTCGAGCGGCGCAAATACGGTTGGCCAATTGCCGCTCAGCGACGTTTTGTGCAGCCCTGCCCACGGTGGCTGCGGCACGCCACCCAAGGCATCAGGCCACGCCAGCCAGTGCTCCTGTCCATCTTCGGCCAAGCCTTTGTAGAGCGACATGCCGGGGGTGCGTTGCCATTGCCAGGCGCATCCTGGCTCGGGTGATGGCAGCAGCTGCAGCTCCGCCCAGCAACGTACCGTCTGCAAGCCCCATTCGGCACATTGGCCACGCCAGTCATCCAGCTGCTGACGCGCCACTACCAACAGACGAAGGTACCCGGGTTCACGGGCCAGGCAAGCACAGGCCACCTCATGCGGGGCCTGCAGCAAGCGATCCTCAAGCAGCAAAGGCCACTCTTCGCGCTTGAGCCCGGGCGGGGCCGGCACGCGAAAATGGCTGCACGCCTCGGCAGGCAGGACCAGCGCAACATGGGCCTGCGGGTTGGCCGGTGGCTCGCCCTGCCCCTCGCTTTGCAAAATACCGTCCTGAACCAGCGCCCAGTGCCAGACAGCCCCCGGGCGCAGCAACAGCCACACCTGCGTCGGCGTACGCCGCCGCCATTCAAATTTCATGAGCGCCCCCATGGGAGGGCGAAGGTGCAGACATAGGGGGCTCCATCACGCAGCAGTTCCAGACGCACACCACGGCCTGGGTGCACCGGTTGGTCAGAAGGCCAGGCCAGCCATCGGCCGCCCTGGTAATACAGAACGTTCATGGCACTGACCTGGTCGAGTCGTTCGCGCTGTACCCAGCGCGGGGCGACGGCGGCGTACAAATCGGCCGAGCTTTCCAGCAGCAGGCGTTGCTCACGCGCCTCGAACCGCAGGCGCTGGCGTTGCAGGCGCGAGCCACCTTCGGCTGCCGGCAGGCCGGTGCTGGCGACCCACAGCAACTGGTTGCTGGCGGGCTGCCAGTCCAGCCAACGACTGGCCAGCGGCAGACGCTGGTCGTAGACACGGCGCAGCACCGGGCTGTCGAAGCGCCGCTCCAGGGCCAGGCAAAAGTCCAGCACCGAGGTTTGCCGAGTGGTGTCCTGCAGGCGTTCGCGCACCTTCAGCCAGCCATTGACCAGCGCGGCGAGCATGATGCCGAGCACGGCTGTCAGGGCCAGGGCGACCATCAGTTCGATCAGGGTCAGACCTGCCTGGCGGTGTTTCATGGGCGCTCCAGAAACACGGTGTACTGGCCCAGTGGCAGGCGCTGGTCGCGGTCGGCGAACAATTGCAGTTCGCCACGGCGCAGGTCTCGCACGCCGGTGCGACGCAGTTGCAATTGCCAGTGACAGAGTTGGCCACCTTGGCCGAGCTCGCCGGCTACCTGGTTTTCGGCAGGCCAGTACTGCTCGACGGCAAAGCGGGCTTGCAGCTCACGCGCGCACAACAGGCCAAGACGGTGCTGTTGCAGGTTGTCCTGCACTGCAAGCCGCTGGCGCAGCACCTGGCTGGTGATCACTGCCAGCACGGCAGCGATTGCCAGGGCTACGGTCACCTCCAGCAGAGTGAAACCACGCTGTGCTTGCTTCATGGCACTACCCACATGCCATCGGTGCGGCTCCAGGCCCATTGCTGACTGCCATCGGCCCAGCGCCAGCGCACGCTACCCGCCTGCGCCCAGCCATGCGGCGTGAACAGCACGCGCGGTTGCGGGCTGGCCGGCCAGTCCGGGTGCAGGCCCTTGGGCCAGTCGCCGAGCGGGACCGCTTCGACCACCCAGGCATTGCCCTCGCGGCGGACGAACTCCGGTCGCTGGCCATTCCAGCGCAGCCCGCGCAGTTGCCCGGCATGCCGGGCCAGCGCGGCCTGGCCACGGACCTCGACCGCCAGCCGTTGCAGGGCCTGCTCGACACTGGCCTGGCCGTTGCCAAGGCCGGCCACCGCCAGCCCGGTCATCAGCCCGGCAATGGCCAGTACCACCAACAGTTCGATCAGGCTGAAGCCGCGCTGATGACGCACCGTTACAGCGCCCAGTTACCCAGGTCGGCATCCTGGCCTTCGCCGCCCGGCAGGCCATCGGCGCCCAGCGAGTACACATCGACCCGGCCATGTTCCCCGGGCATGCGGTACTGGTACGGGGTGCCCCACGGGTCTTCCGGCAGTCGACGCACATAGCCATCACTGCGCCAGGCCCGAGGCAGCGGCTCCTGAGCCGGCTTTTTCACCAGCGCGGCCAGGCCCTGTTCGTTGCTGGGGAAGCGCAAGTTGTCCAGGCGATACATGTCCAGCGCCTGCTCCAGGGTGGCCAGGTCGGCCATCACCTTCTGCTTCATGGCCTTGTCCTGGTTGCCCAGCACGCTGGGCGCTACCACGGCAATCAGCAGGCCGATGATGAAGATCACCACCATGATTTCCATGAGGGTGAAGCCGCGTTGGCGGTTACGTCGATGCTGCATGGCAATACTCCTCGTCGTCACAATTGCAGGCCCTGGTTGAGTTGCATGATCGGCAGCAGCACCGCCAGCACGATGAACAGCACCACGGCGCCCATCACCAGGATCATCAGGGGTTCGAACAGCGCCATGGCGGTATCGACCTGGCGGGCAAAGCCGCGCTCCTGGTCGTCGGCCACGCGCTCGAGCATGTCGGCCAGGGTGCCGCTGGCCTCGCCGCTGCCGACCATGTTCACCAGCAGCGGCGGGAATTGCTGGCTGGCATCCAGCGCACGGTGCAGGCTGGTGCCGCCCTGCACGTGTTGGCGCACCTGCTCCATGGCCAGGCGGATACGCCGGTTGCCGATGGTTTCGGTGGCCACTTGCAAGGCTTCGAGCAGGGCCACGCCACTGCCACAGAGAATCGCCAGGCTGCGCGCCAGGCGCGCGCTCTCCAGCACCTGCAGCAGGCTGCCAATACGCGGCAGGCGCAGCAGCAGCTGGTCGCGACGCAGGCACCAGTGCGGTTTGCGCAACAACCAGCCAGCCAGCCCCCCGAGCAACAGCGCCACCCCTAACAACCAGGGCCCGGCGTGCACCAGCCCCTGGCTCAGGCCGATCAGCAACGAGGTGATCAGCGGCAGGCTTTGCCCGGCATGGGCGAATTGCTCGGTGAGTTTGGGCACGACGAACGTCATCAGGCCAATCACCACGGCCAGCGATACACCCATCAGCACAGCGGGGTAGATCAGCGCTGTGCGGGCCTTGTGTTGCTGGCGTTGCACCTGCTCCAGGTGGTCGGCCAAGCGGGTCAGCACCTGGGCCAGGTGCCCGGAACGTTCGCCGGCCTCGACCAGAGCGCAGTACAAGCCAGTGAACGGTGCACCCTGCCGGGCCAGGCTGCGGGCCAGGCCCAGGCCTTCGGCCAGCGAGCCGCGCAAGGCCACCAGCACACTGTGCAAGGCGGGCTGACGCAGTTGCCGTTCAAGGGTGGCAAGGGCATCGACCAAGGGAATGCCGGCCCCGGTCAAGGTGGCCAGCTGACGGGTCAGCTCACACAATTGGGCGCGGCTCAGGCGCTGGCGACGGGCTTGTAGGCTGCCGGCGTCATGACGCTGCAACTGGCGGGCGAACAGGCCCTGCTCGCGCAACAGCTGGCGAGCGTGGCGTTCACTGTCAGCCTGCAGGCTGGCCTTGTGCGATTTGCCGGCGAGGTCAACGGCCTGGTAGCGATAGGTCGGCATGCCTTAGCCCTGCACCACGCGCAGCACTTCGGCCAGGCTGGTCTCACCGCGGGCCAGGCAATCGCTGGCCATCGCTACCAGGCTTTGGCGCCGGTCAGCCAGGTAATCCTGCATGGCCAGCTCACTGGCGCCGTCGTACAACAGACCGATGAGCCCAGCGTCCAGCTCGATGAATTCGTACAGCCCCAGTCGCCCCATATAACCGCTGCCCTGGCACTGCTCGCAACCCACGGCGTGATAAGTGCTGCCCAACGCCGCAAGCTCAGGCCACAGCTCGCGCTCGGCAGCCTGTAGCGGTTGCGCCACGGCACAGTTGCACAAACGCCGCACCAGGCGCTGGGCCAGGACGCCGCGCAGGCACGAGGCGATCAGGAAGGGCTCGATGCCCATGTCGCGCAGGCGGGTCACTGCGCCTACCGCGCTGTTGGTGTGCAAGGTCGACAGCACCAGGTGGCCGGTGAGGCTGGCCTGCACGGCGATCTGTGCAGTCTCCTGATCGCGGATTTCGCCGAGCATGATCACGTCAGGGTCCTGACGCAGGATGGCGCGCAGGCCACTGGCAAACGTCAGCCCGGCACGCGGGTTGATGGCGGTTTGGCCAATGCCGGCGATGGCGTACTCCACCGGATCCTCGACGGTGAGGATGTTGCGGCTGCCATCGTTGAGGCTGTTCAGGCTGGCGTACAGGGTCGTGGTCTTGCCCGAACCGGTCGGGCCGGTGGACAACACGATGCCGTTGGGCCGCGCCAGGCAACTGCGCAGGCCCTGCAAGACCGCTGCCGGCATGCCCAGGTTATCCAGCGCCAGCAGGCTGGCCTGCTTGTCGAGCACGCGCATCACCACCCGCTCGCCGTGGATGCCGGGCAAGGTCGAGACCCGTACGTCCACTTCGCGCCCCGCCGCACGCAAGGTGATGCGACCGTCCTGGGGCTGACGCTTTTCAGCGATGTCCAGGCGGGCCATGACCTTGATCCGTGACACCAGCATGGCCGACAACGCACGTGGAGGACGCAGCACCTCGCGCAGGTGGCCATCGACCCGCAAGCGCACCACCAGGCTCTGCTCGAAGGTCTCGATATGGATATCCGAGGCGCGCAGCCGCAGCGCCTGGCCGAACAGGCCGTTGATCAGGCGGATTACCGGGGCTTCGTCGTCGCTTTCCAGCAGGTCTTCGATGCGCGGCATCTCGCTCATCAGGCTATCCAGGTCGACCTGGTCGCCGATACCTTCGATCAGCGCTTCGGTGGCGGCATCGCCGGCCTGATACAGCTGGCCAAGGCGTTCGTTGAACAGCGCAGGCTCCAGGTATTCGAGCAGGCTTGGCTGGCCATGCACACGCAGCAGTTCCTGCAACTGGGCATTGTCGGCGTCGGGCCGCAGCCATAGCTGCCAGCCCTGCTCTGCCGGGGCCATGGCCACTCCGCTCTGCCGTGCCTGACGATAGGGCAGCATCACCAGTCACCGCCTTCCAGGCGTGCGCGGCTGGAGGGGAATACCTGCAACAGCGGCGTACCCTCTGCAAGGTCCGGCAATTGCAGCGGTGTGGTCTGCTGCAGGGTACGGTACTTGTCTTCACTGAGGCCCGCCAGGCTCGGCCCGTCGCGCAGGATGCGGGGGCGGATGAACACCATCAGGTTCTGCTTGGTGTTCCTGGTGGCATCGGAGCGGAACAACCGGCCAAGATAAGGAATGTCGCCGAGCAGCGGCACACGCTGGTTGCTGGTACTCAACTCGTCGCTGATCAGGCCGCCGAGTATCACCAGGCCGTTGTCCTCGACCATGACCTTGGTCTTGATCTCGCGCTTGTTGGTGATCACGTCGCTGGCCGAGCTGGTATCGGCAATCGACGACACCTCCTGAACGATGTCCAGGCGCACGCTGTTGTCGACATTGATCTGCGGCTTGATGCGCAGCTTCACCCCGACTTCCTTGCGCTCGATGGTCTGGTACGGGTTGGCGTTGTTCTGCGTCACGGAGCCGGTGACGAAGGGCACCTCCTGGCCGACCAGGATCGACGCTTCGGCGTTGTCCAGGGTCAGCAAGGTGGGCGTGGACAGCAGGTTGAAGCCGCTCTTGCCCTTCAGCGCGTTGACCAGCATGGCGAAGTTGAAGCCACCGCCGAAATGGCCGATGCCTGCCGTGGCACCGGTGGTGGTGGACAACAGATCGCCCAGGGCCTCGTTGTCGCCACTGGCGGCGGCCCCGGCAATGCTGGCGATATTCACCCCGTTACTGCCGAAGTTGACAATACCGGCGCCGAACTTCTCGTCGGCGAACAGCCACTGCACGCCCAGCTCCTGGGCGCTGCTGTCGGACACCTCGGCGATGATCGCTTCGACCACCACCTGGGCACGGCGAATGTCCAGTTGCTCGACAATGGCCCGGTACGCCGCCAGCTCGCTGTCGGGGCCGACCATGACCACGGCATTGGTGCCTTCTTCGTATTCCAGGCGGATGCCCGGGCCACCGGAGGCTGCCATCACGGGCCTGTCCTTGCCCTCTGCCTCACCCGAGCCTTCAGCCGGCACCGCACCGTCCTGGCTGAGCCCTCGCAGCACCTTGACCACTTCACCGGCATTGGCATGGCGCAGGTAGATCACCTGGGTGCTGCCGCTGCCCGGTGCCTCTTGAGGGCGGTCGAGCTGGCGCAGCAGGCTGGCGATGCGTTCGAGGTTGCTGCGCCAGTCAGTCACCACCAACTGGTGCGCCGCCGGGTAAGGTGTAATAACCCCAACCCGAGGGTCGATCAGCGGTTTGAGGATGCCCAGTACCTGTTCGCTGGCGGCGTTGCGCACGCTGAATACGCGGGTGGCCACGCTGTCGCTGCCCTCGCCCTGCTGCCCGCCCGCCTCCACTGGCACCGGCTCCAGGCGCGCGGCCTGGTCGGGCACGATTTTCACGCTGCCGTTGGGCAGGTCGACGGTGGCATAGCCCTGGGCGCGCAGTTGGGCCAGGAAGATGTCGTAGATGGCGTCGGCGTCGTGCAGGTCCACGGTGCGCACCGTGACCTTGCCCTTGACCCGGGGGTCGACGATGAAGGTGGTGCCGGTGATGCGCGACACGCTGTCGATGAACTCGCCGAGTTCGGTATCGACGAAATTCACTTCGTACACCGGCGTACCGTTGTCATCGAACACCGGCTCTTGGGCATAGGCGATGGACAAGGCCAGGCTCAGCGCAGCCGCCATGCAGTATCTAACAGGCATCGTTCATCCTTGCCGCTTGAAGCCGGTCACGGCGGGGCGTGGCGGCCAGGGCAGGCGCTCACGCCGCCCCTGGTTGTTGAAAATCAGGCCATCGCTGTCAATGTCCTGCAGCACGATCCCTGGCGCCAGGCGCTGACCGCGGGCCAAGGTGCGCACGTGCTCGCCGTAGCGCAGCACCACCACACTGGAGGCCAATGGCTGGGCCTTGAGGCCGCCGAGGTATTGCAGCGGCAGACGGGTGATGGCGATGGCGCCGTCGTCGGGCTGCGCTTGCCAGTGACCGACCATCAGCCCGGGCAGCGGGCTGTCGGCCGCCGCAGGCGCCGTGGCCGTTTGTGGCTGCCGGCTCAACTGCAGCACACACTGCGCAGACAGCCAGCCGGCCAGGGTCAGGCCAGCGCCGGTGAGCAGGCGCGAGGTGAGCATCACGAGGCCAACTGCCGTGGGTGCCAGCCTGGGTGCCCCTGCACGTAACGCACTTCGGGCAGTTGCAGCGGCGCCAGTTGCCAGTTGTCAGGCTGGCGGGCCAGCCAGGCTTCGACCCGCTGCCACAGTGGCTCGCCGGCCTGGCTTTCGAATTGCAGGCCAAAGGTGCGGCACAGGCCCTGCACCGGCTCCAGCCCCGTGATGCGCTTACCTTGCGGGCTGTAGCTGACGCTCCAGGCCTGGCCCTGCCAGCGCGGCAGGTCCTGGCTGTTGTCCAGCAGCAGCGGGTCACCGAACAATTGCTCAGCGGCGTTTTCCAGCACTTGCTCGACCTGCCTGGCCGGTGCTTCGACCACTGGCGCCGGGTAGCCACCGGTGAGGCTGATCAGGTGTTCGCGGGTAATAGACGCCCCCGCTGACAGCGGGTAGTCATAACGCAGGCCCGGCAACAACACGGGCATGCTGCTATCGTCGGCCAAGGCTTGATGCAGGAGGCGGTCCCAGCTGCCGCCACGGGTATCGCGGCGCCACAAAGCCTGGGGCGCGCGGGCCAGCGGCTGGTCGAGCCAGGCCGCGTGGCCGGCACGTTGCTGGCGCAGTTGCGCCTGCAGTTGCGCGACACGCAGCTGCGCAGCAGGCACCAGTTGTTGTTCAAAGGCCGGGAAAAAACGCCCGTCGAACTGCCACTGGCCGGCCACACGCTGGCAGCGCAGGCGGAAGGCACCGCTGCCCCGGCAGCCGGCAAACAGCACCGGTACACGGCGACCGCTGGCCTGGGTGACCTCGACCGGCGCGGGCCACAGGTCCTGACCACGGGCGCACAACAGCACGTCGACTTGCGGCACCCGTTCAGCCAGCCACAGGCCGGGGCCCGTGCCTGCATCGGCCATGGCCACCACCAGGTCAGCCTCGCGCCGGGCTTGCTCGAAGACCGGCTGCAGTGACTGGTACCACTGTTTGAGAGAGGCTTTCTGGTCCTGGGCGTAGGGGTCGGTCACGCCAACCACTGCGATACGGGCACCGCCGCGCTCAAAAACATGCAAGGCTTCCAGGCCAAGTGCCTGGCGTTGCGCGTCAGCCAGCCCGGCGCCGAGGGTAATGGCGCTGGCCTGGCGATACAGGCCCGTGCTGCGTTGTGGCCACAGCACACGCTCGTCGCTGCTGACCCGCGCTTCGATGCCCAGCAGTTGGCTGCCTTGCACACCACTTTCGCCCTGGGTCAGGTAGGCCAGGCCACTGCCATTCCAGCCCTGGCCGTTTTCCAGGGTCAGGCTGTTGCCCCCACCGGCCTCGCCACGCAGTTGTTCCAGCAACGCCGCGAGCACCGCATAACCGCCCAGCTGGGCTGTCGTTGCCTGGCCGGCATCGAGCAGCGGCGCCAGTTGCGGGTAGGCGATACTGGCGCTGCTGCCGGTCATCCATGGCGCGCGGCCCAAGTGGCTGACCGGCCCCAACCGGGTAGCCGGTACCACCGCCTGGCCAGGCTGGCGGGCATCGAGGGTATCGGCGACGTACAGCAAGTCGAGCTGGGCGTTGCCGCCCTGCTGCTCTGGGAAGGCTGTGCAGGCGCCGAGCAGCGGTGCCAAGGCACCGATACCCATCCAGCCGATCACTTCGCGCCTGTGCACACTGCTCGCCATCGCATCCGCCATCCTTAACCACGTCCATTCAGGGACCCGGATGTTGCGGCGTTGGCATTACAGTTTGATGGCAGAAATCCGACAGAAATTCCAAATTGATCTGTAGATCACCGATCTAAGAACAGACAGTTTTAAAAGCTCGTTAATATTTCTGCCAAGGAATCATCACACTTGCGCCTTAAAGTCGCGGTTTCCTCCAACTCAGCGAACACAAGGACACCCTGATGAGTCGAGATACCGGCGACAACCTGGACCGGAACCAAAGCGGCAACCTGCCGATGGCCAACGTCATGGACGCCTACCTGAGCCGCCGCAGCGTGATGCGCGGCAGCCTGGGCGCCGCCATCGCCATGATCGCCGGTACCGGCCTGACAGGCTGCTTCGACGGTGGTGGTTCCGATCACGATGATCCGGTCACCGAGCCCCCGGTGACCGAACCGCCAGTCACCGAGCCGGAAGTGCCCAAACTGGCACTGGGCTTCCAGTCCATCCCAGGCTCACGCACCGACGCCTGTGTGGTCGCCGCCGGCTATAGCGCCTACGTGCTGGCGCCCTGGGGTACGCCACTGAACAGCAACGGCAACCCGTGGAAGTCCGACGGCAGCAACACCTCGACCGACCAGGCCAACGCCATGGGCATGCACCACGACGGCATGCACTTCTTCCCCATCAACGGCAGCTCGGAAGACGGCCTGCTGGCGATCAATTTCGAGTACATCGACACCGCCGCCCTGCACCCGGCCGGCCCGACCACCGATGTCAACGGCAAGCGCCCGGTCGAAGAAGTACGCAAGGAAATCAACGCACATGGCGCTGGCGTAGTGCGCCTGCAGAAAATCAACGGCCGCTGGCAGGTTGTCGACAACGACCCGCTGAACCGCCGTTTCACTACCGCTTCGCGCATGGAAATCACCGGCCCGCTGCGTGGCAGCGACCACGTCAAGACCAAGTACTCCACCGCCGGCACCCACTGCCGCGGCACCAACAACAACTGCGGCAACGGCTACACCCCGTGGGGCACCTACCTGACCTGCGAAGAGAACTGGCCGGGCATCTTCGTCAACAAGGGCACCCGCCCCGAGGACCAGCGCCGCATTGGCGTGGGCACCTCCAGCGGCCAGTACAAGTGGGAAACCGCTGCCGGTGACAGCAGCGAAGTGGACGACGAATTCGCCCGTTTCGACGTAACGGTCAAAGGCGCCAGCGCCACCGACGACTACCGCAACGAAGCCAGCACCTACGGCTACATTGTCGAGATCGACCCGTACAACAGCAGCACCCTGGCCACCAAACGCACCGCACTGGGCCGTTTCCGCCACGAGGGCTGCGCCCCCGGCCTGCCAGTCGCCGGCAAGCCGCTGGTGTGGTACATGGGTGACGACTCGAACAACGAGTACCTGTACAAGTGGGTGTCTACCGCCGTGTGGGATCCCGCCGACGCCACCCCGGCCGACCGCCTGGCCACCGGCGCCAAGTACCTCGACCAGGGCAAGCTCTACGTAGCCCGCTTCAATGCCGACGGCACCGGCGTATGGCTGCTGCTGGACGTGGCCACCGCCACCACGGGCGGCAGCACCCTGGGTGCGCTGTATGGCGACCTGCCGGGCATCATCCTCAACACCCGTGGTGCTGGCGATGCCGTGGGCGCAACGCCGATGGACCGTCCGGAATGGACGACAGTCAACCCGCTGAACGGCGACGTGTACCTGACCCTGACCAACAACAGTGCACGTACCCCGGAAAAGGTCGATGCAGCGAACCCACGCGGCCCGAACCGACATGGTCACATCATTCGCTGGCACGAAAGCGACGACCAGCTGAGCTTTACCTGGGACATCTTCGTGTTCGGCGCCAACGCTGCCGGTACCGCCGACATCAACCGCTCCGGCCTGACCGAACTGAACCAGTTCGCCAGCCCCGACGGCATGAGCTTCGATAGCCGCGGCGTGCTGTGGTTCGAGACCGATAACGGCGAAAGCACCTTGACCGACTACACCAACGACCAGCTGCTGGCGGTGATCCCTACCGACCTGGTGGATGCCAGCGGCAAGCAGGTGCCGGTGAACGCACAGAACCAGGTGGACCTGCGGCGCTTCTTCGTCGGGCCAAATGGTTGCGAGGTGACCGGTATTACCTTTACCCCGGACAACAAGACGCTGTTCGTCAACATTCAGCACCCGGACAACTGGCCGTATACCGACAAGGCGACCGATGCGACGCCGGCTGAGGCTACCGTACGGCCGCGGGCTTCGACGGTGGTGATCCAGCGGATCGATGGCGGTGAGATCGGCACCGTTTGATCCAGTACCGGTCAGCCAGCCTTTTGCTGGCTGTACCGGCCTCTTCGCGGGCAAGCCCGCTCCTACAGGGATCTCACGGGTTTCAAAACCGGCGTAGGGGCGGGCTTGCCCGTGAACGTTACCAGGCTATTGGCTCCCGGCTACGCACCCGCACTTGCTGCGCGGGCACCCGGGCATGCCATTGCACCACCCCCAGCGCCTCCACCTGGAACTCGCTGCGCATCACCCGCCCCTCTTCCTCGAACGACAGCTGCAACAGAAAATGCCCACTGTTGAGCAGCAGCCCTTCGCTCAACCGTTCGAACGTTTCGTCATCCACCGCCCCCAGCGCCTGGCGCAATGCGGTCGCATCCACATAGCCCGACGCAGGCCGGCCGCTGACGATGCGGCTGAGCAAGGAACGTGGATATCGCCCTTCGTACAGCGCTTCCAGCAGCGGCAGATGCTCCAACCCCAAGGCATTGGCATTCAGCCGCCAGCCGGTGGTCTGCGGCAACGCACAGAGCATCGGGTACCGTGCCTGGCGGCTGGCGTCCGGCTCCAGCAGCAGGTTCAGCTCGCTGGTGTCGAGCATCGGCTGATTGGCCGCCAGCCGGGGTGGTTGCTGGCGCAGATACTGGGCGCTTTCGGCGCCCTGCAGGCGCGCATCGCTGTCGGCGTCGAGCCAGTCAGCCAAGGCGTCGACCAGGCGTTCTGCGGCCATGTCGTCGCCCATCAGGTAACGCAACTGGCGCTCGGCGCGCTCGCCATCGGCACCCAGCAACGCATTGACGTTGAAGCAGGTGTGCTGGTCGCGTACCCACAACTGCGCCTGGCCAGCGCCAAAGTCGTAGTTCAGCGGCTGCCCGCGCAAGGCTTGCCAGAACAGCGGACTAAGCCGCCAGGCGGGGTCACGCAGGGCCTGCGCGGCGTAGGCCAGGCCGGCCTGCTCCATGGCCCGCACCTGCACCCGCTGGTGCAGCAGGCGCACTTCGTCGACCTGGCGCCGGCCATCTTCCACCAGCCAGGCCATGCCCGCCGCCAGCATTGCCAGCACCACCATCACCATCAACAGGGCCGCACCCTGCTGTTGCCTTCCACCCATCCGTGCGTGCCTCGCTCGCAGAATAAAAACGCCAGTCAACACGCGGGGTGTTTCAGCTAGATGGCAATGCCCGTTCGTCATGTGCACGTCATCTGGGCAAGGCAGGATTGCCCTTCCTTTTCATGACCTTACAGGAGTGGTCGCTATGGGTGGCATTGGAATCTGGCAACTGGTGATCGTACTGCTGATCGTATTCTTGCTGTTTGGTACCAAGCGCCTGAAGGGCCTGGGTAGCGATGTGGGCGAGGCGATCCAGGGTTTTCGCAAGTCCATGGGTGGTGACAATGACGCCAGCGCCGCTGACCAGGCGCACGTGCAGCAACAGTGCCCGCTGAACGGCCAAGTTGCTCAGCAATCTCAAGCGGACCGCCAGGCCTGATGTTCGAGGTAGGCTTCAGCGAGTTGCTGCTGATCGGCGTCGTCGCGCTGTTGGTGCTGGGCCCCGAGCGCCTGCCGGTGGCAGCCCGTACCCTCGGGCGCGGCCTGGGCCAGGCGCGCCGGGCCATGCACGCCTTGCGCACGCAGGTGGAGCGCGAAATCGAGATGCCCAACCTCGACAACGCACCTTTGCAGCGCCTGGAACAGGAGATCCGCCAGGGCATCAGCCTGAACGCGGAACCGGCCAATGATGCGGCCACGGCCGTGCTGCCCAAGGAAAATGCTTCATGACCATTGCCATGGACCCTGCCGCGAGCATGCCGCTGACCGAACACCTGCGCGACCTGCGCAAACGCCTGGTGCGTTGCCTGGCGCTGGTGGCTTTGGTGTTCGCCGGCCTGTTCCCCTTCGCCCAGACGCTGTACACGCTCATCTCCGAGCCGCTACGGCGCTTCTTGCCGGAAGGCGCGAGCATGATCGCCACCAGCGTCACCTCGCCCTTTCTGACACCGTTCAAGCTGACCGCGATGTGCGCCCTGTTCCTGGCCATGCCGCTGCTGCTGCATCAGGCCTGGGGCTTTCTGGCGCCGGGGCTGTACCGCCGTGAACGGCGCATTGCCCTGCCGCTGCTGGTATCGAGCATCGTGCTGTTCTATACCGGCATGGCGTTCGCGTTCTTCCTCGTGTTCCCGATGATGTTCGGTTTCTTTGCCAGCGTGACCCCGGACGGCGTCGCGATGATGACCGATATCAGCCAGTACCTGGACTTTATCCTGGCGCTGTTCCTGGCGTTCGGGTTGGCCTTCGAGATCCCGGTGGCGACGTTCATCGTGGTCTGGGTGGGGTTGGCCGATGTGGCCACATTGCGGCGCAGCAGGCCCTACGTGGTCGTCGGCTGCTTTGTGGTGGGGATGATCCTGACACCGCCGGATGTGTTTTCGCAGACGATGCTGGCAGTGCCGATGTGGGTGCTGTTCGAGGTGGGGTTGCTGGCTTGTGGAATGTTGAAGCGGCCGGAGCCAGGCAAGGAGATTGTGGCTGGATTGTAGGGCCCTTTCGCGGGCACGCCCGCTCCCACAGGGATATCACAGGTTCTGAAGATTGTGATATCCCTGTGGGAGCGGGCGTGCCCGCGAATAGCCGTGATGCGTTCTAGACCTCGGCGAGCCGCCAGACTTCATAGGCTGGCGTCTCGTACGGGTGGCTCTGCTTGAGCGCAGCGACGACCTGCACAATCAGCTCGTCAGCCACCACCAGCTCCACCTTCCACTCTTCCACCACCTCGACCTGGCCGGTTTGCCCGAGGAACGGCTGGCTGCCGTCCAACGGGCGGAACTGGCCCTGGCCAAGGGTTTGCCAGGCGCAGTGGTCATAGTCACCGATGCGCCCGCCGCCAGCAGCGAACACAGCGGCCTTGACCACTTCGACATGGCTGACGGGGACGAAGAAGGCGAGCTTGTACACGCCTTAGTTCACCCACACCCGCGCGTTGCGGAACATACGCATCAGCGCGGCATCTTCCTGCCACTCGTCCGGGCGCCAGGAGTTCTGCACAGCGCGGAACACACGCTCCGGGTGCGGCATCATGATGGTCACGCGGCCGTCGCGGCTGGTCAGGCCGGTGATACCACGCGGCGAGCCGTTCGGGTTGGCCGGGTAGGCTTCGGTGACCTTGCCATGGTTGTCGACGTAGCGCAGGGCCACGCAACCGGACACATCGGCTTCCAGCAATGCTTCTTCGCTGGCGAACTCGGCATGGCCTTCGCCGTGGGCGATGGCGATCGGCATGCGCGAACCGGCCATGCCCTGCAGGAAGATCGAGTTGGACTTCTGCACTTCGACCATGGCCACGCGGGCCTCGAACTGCTCGGAACGGTTGCGCACGAAGTGCGGCCAGTACTCGGTGCCCGGGATCAGCTCGTGCAGGTTGGACATCATCTGGCAACCGTTGCACACGCCCAGGGCGAAGCTGTCGGTACGCTCGAAGAAGGCCTGGAAGGCGTCACGGGCACGGGCGTTGAACAGCGCCGACTTGGCCCAGCCTTCGCCAGCGCCCAGCACGTCACCGTACGAGAAGCCGCCACAGGCGACCAGGCCCTTGAAGGCTTCGAAGTCGACACGGCCAGCGAGGATGTCGCTCATGTGCACGTCGATGGCGGCGAAGCCGGCGCGATCGAAGGCAGCAGCCATCTCGACCTGGCCGTTGACGCCCTGCTCGCGCAGGATAGCCACTTGCGGGCGCACGCCCTTCTTGATGTACGGTGCGGCGATGTCGTCGTTGACGTCGAAGCCCAGCTTCACCGACAGGCCCGGGTTGTCTTCCTCGAGCAGCAGGTCGAACTCCTGGTCAGCGCAGTCGGCGTTGTCGCGCAGGCGCTGGATCTGGTAGCTGGTCTCGGCCCACTGGCGCTGCAGCATGCGACGGTCATCGTCGAACAGCACTTCGCCGTTCAGGCTGATGGTCACTTCAGCGTTGTTGACTGGCTTGCCGATCACCGCGACGCACTCTTCACCCAGGCCAGCAGCGCTGAACTGTGCCAGTACGTCCGGGGTGGCATCCTGGCGAACCTGGATCACTGCACCCAGCTCTTCGTTGAAGAGGATGGCCGGCACTTCACCCTTGCTGTCGGTCAGCGGGTCGAGTTGCAGGTCGAGGCCGCAGTGGCCGGCGAAAGCCATTTCCAGCACGGTGGTGACCAGGCCGCCGTCGGAACGATCGTGGTAGGCCAGCAGGTGGCCGTCGGCGTTCAGCCCCTGGATCACGGCGAAGAAGGCCTTGAGGTCTTCGGCGTCGTCAACGTCCGGTGCCTGGGCAGCGATCTTGCCGTAGGTCTGGGCCAGGATCGAGGCACCCATGCGGTTCTTGCCACGGCCCAGGTCGATCAGGATCAGGTCGGTCTCGCCCTTGTCCATGCGCAGTTGCGGGGTCAGGGTCTTGCGGATGTCGGTGACCGGGGCAAAGCCGGTAATGATCAGCGACATCGGCGAGGTGACGCTCTTCTCGACGCCCTCGTCGCTCCACTTGGTCTTCATCGACATCGAGTCTTTGCCGACCGGAATGGTGATGCCCAGCTCCGGGCACAGCTCCATGCCGACAGCCTTCACGGTGTCGTACAGGCGTGCGTCTTCACCTGGGTGACCAGCAGCGGACATCCAGTTGGCCGACAGTTTGATGTCGGACAGCTTTTCGATGCGCGAAGCCGCCAGGTTGGTCAGGGTTTCGCCGATGGCCATGCGGCCGGACGCCGGGGCATCCAGCAGCGCCAGCGGCGTACGCTCGCCCATGGCCATGGCTTCACCGGTGTAGACGTCGAAGCTGGTGGCGGTAACGGCGCAGTCAGCCACCGGAACCTGCCACGGGCCGACCATCTGGTCGCGGGCAACCAGGCCGGTGATGGTGCGGTCGCCAATGGTGATCAGGAAGCTCTTGCTGGCCACGGCCGGGTGGTTCAGCACGCGCTGGACGGCGCTGTCCAGGTCCAGTTCGCTCGGGTCGAAGTCATCGCCCAGCTCGGCCTCGCGGGTCACCGAACGGTGCATGCGCGGCGGCTTGCCCAGCAGCACGTCCAGTGGCATGTCCACCGGGGTGTTACCGAAGTGGCTGTCGCTGACGGTCAGGTGCGGTTCTTCAGTGGCTTCACCGACCACGGCAAACGGGCAACGCTCGCGCTCGCAGATGGCCTTGAAGCGCTCGAAGTCGACCGCGCTGACGGCCAGCACGTAACGCTCTTGCGATTCGTTGCTCCAGATTTCGTGCGGGGCCATGCCCGGCTCGTCGTTGGGCACGTTGCGCAGCTCGAAGCGACCACCGCGGCCACCGTCGTTGACCAGCTCAGGGAAGGCGTTGGAAATACCGCCAGCGCCCACGTCGTGGATGAAGGCGATCGGGTTTTCGTCGCCCAGCTGCCAGCAACGGTCGATGACCTCCTGGCAACGGCGCTCCATTTCAGGGTTTTCGCGCTGTACCGAAGCGAAGTCCAGGTCAGCCGAGCTGGCACCGGTAGCCACCGACGAAGCAGCGCCACCGCCCAGGCCGATCAGCATGGCCGGGCCACCGAGCACGATCAGCTTGGCGCCGACAGTGATTTCGCCCTTCTGCACGTGGTCTTCACGGATGTTGCCCATACCGCCGGCGAGCATGATCGGCTTGTGGTAGCCGCGCACTTCTTCACCGTGCGGGGTGTTGATGGCTTGCTCGAAGGTACGGAAGTAACCGGTCAGTGCCGGGCGGCCGAATTCGTTGTTGAACGCAGCGCCGCCAAGAGGGCCTTCGATCATGATGTCGAGGGCGTCGACGATACGCTCGGGCTTGCCATAGGCCTGCTCCCAAGGCTGTTCGAAGCCCGGGATGCGCAGGTTGGACACGGTGAAGCCGGTCAGGCCGGCCTTGGGCTTGGCGCCACGGCCGGTAGCACCTTCGTCGCGGATTTCGCCACCGGAGCCGGTGGAGGCGCCAGAGAACGGGGCGATGGCGGTCGGGTGGTTGTGCGTTTCCACCTTCATCAGGATGTGCACCGGCTCCTGCACCGCGCCGTACTGGCGGGTTTCAGGGTTCGGGAAGAAGCGGCCGGCAACGTTGCCGACGATCACCGAGGCGTTGTCCTTGTACGCCGACAGCACACCTTCGTTGTGCATCTGGTAGGTGTTCTTGATCATGCCGAACAGGCTTTTTTCCTGGGCCTGGCCGTCGATATCCCAACTGGCGTTGAAGATCTTGTGGCGGCAGTGCTCGGAGTTGGCCTGGGCGAACATCATCAGTTCGATGTCGTTCGGGTTGCGTTTGAGGCCCTGGAAGGCATTGACCAGGTAGTCGATCTCGTCTTCGGCCAGGGCCAGGCCCAGGTCGATGTTGGCCTTGGCCAGGGCGTCACGGCCGCCGGCCAGGATGTCGACCGAGGTCATTGGCTTGGGCTTGGCGTGGCTGAACAGGTCAGCGGCCTGCTCCAGCTGGCTGAGCACACGCTGGGTCATGCGGTCGTGCAGTTCGGCGGCGATCAGGGCGGCGTCAGCGTCGCTCAGGGTGCCGGCCACGTAGTAGGCGATGCCGCGCTCCAGGCGCTGGATCGACTGCAGGCCGCAGTTGTGGGCGATGTCGCTGGCCTTGCTGGCCCAGGGCGAAATGGTGCCCAGGCGCGGGACGACCAGGAACAGGCGGCCGGTCGGCTCCTGTACCGGCACGCTCGGGCCGTACTTGAGCAGACGGCCCAGCACCTGCTGCTGGTCGGCGGTCAGCTCGCCGTCGACATCGGCGAAGTGGGCAAATTCGGCATACAAACCAGTAACAGCGGGGACTTTCTGGCTCAGTTGCTCGAGTAATTTACCGTGGCGAAAGGCAGAAAGGGCAGGAGCGCCGCGCAGGATCAACATCGTCGGGACAGCCTCAGGAAGGGGTGTGCTTAGAGGCCGTGCATTCTAGCCTAATTCGATGGCTTTCGGCACCTGCTCTAAGCCACGCCTGCCGGGCGGCGGAACCGGACTTCGGGGTCAGTTTTCAGAGGTGTCCGGCTTGAGACGAGATCGAGCGGCGCCGGGTGTCCGGCTCGAGACGAGATCGAGCGCCGCCAGGTGTCCGGCTCGACACATTCAGCGCCTGTGAGATCGAGCGCCGCCGGGTGTCCGCATTAAGACATTCAGCGCCTGTGAGATCGAGCGCCGCAGGTGTCCGCCTTAAGACATTCTGCGCCTGTGAAATCGAGCGCCGCCAAGTGTCCGGCTCGACACATTCTGCGCCTATGAGATCGAGCGCCGCCCGCGCGGCGCTTCGCGGGTAAACCCGCTCCTACGTTTGTTTCGGGCCAATTATGCCTGTGGGATTCGCGCGCGAACGCCTTGGTGCCTATCTCGATGCCTGTGGGATTTGCGCGCGAACGCCTTGGTGCCTATCTCGATATCGCGTCGTACCAACAAGGCGGTCGCGCGCGCCAGGCACAGGATGGACTGGCCCGAAACAAACGTAGGAGCGGGTTTACCCGCGAAGCGCCGCGCGGGCGGCGCTCGATCTCATAGGCGCTGAATATCTCAAGCCGGGCACCTGGTAGCCTTGATGCAATCCCCTCCCCCTCCCCCTCCCCCAACCACACAACCCGCTACCAGACAAGCTAACAGTTGTCGAGATATGGTTGGGCCAGTCCTTTGCGTATACTGCAACCTATGTTCGCCCACACTGCTTTGCGCCAGCGTTGCGCCAAATGGCTTCTCGCAACCGGACTCTTTCTGCTGCTAGGTGCCTGCGTTGAAAAACCCAGCACCCTCGAGCGCGTGAAGGAGGACGGCGTGCTGCGCGTGATCACACGCAACAGCCCGGCAACCTACTTCCAGGACCGTAACGGCGAAACCGGCTTCGAATACGAACTGGTCCAGCATTTCGCCGACGATCTCGGCGTAAAGCTGCAGATCGAGACCGCCGACAACCTGGACGAGCTGTACGACGCCCTCGGCAAACCCTCCGGCCCTGTACTGGCTGCCGCCGGCCTGGTCAGCAGTGAGCGGCGCAAAACCCAGGTGAGATACTCCCATCCCTATCTGGAGGTGACCCCGCAGGTCATCTACCGCAACGGCCGCCCGCGCCCCACCGGCGCCAAGGGTTTGGTCGGCAAGAAAATCATGGTACTCAAGGGCAGCAGCCATGCTGACCAGCTGGCCGAGCTGAAAAAGCAGTACCCGGCCTTGCAATACGAGGAGTCCGACGCCGTCGAAGTGGTCGACCTGCTGCGCATGGTGGATGAAGGTCAGATCGACTTGACCCTGGTGGACTCCAACGAACTGGCGATGAACCAGGTGTATTTCCCCAACGTGCGGGTCGCCTTCGATTTGGGCGAAACCCGTGACCAACGCTGGGCAGTGGCCGCAGGCGAAGACAACAGCCTGCTCAACGAAATCAACGAATTTCTCGACAAGGCGCAGAAAAACGGCACCCTTCAACGCTTGAAGGACCGCTACTACGGTCATGTCGACGTACTTGGCTATGTCGGCGCCTACACCTTCGCCCAGCATCTGCAACAGCGCCTGCCCAAGTACGAGAAGCACTTCAAGAGCTACGCCAAGGTCGAGCAGGTCGACTGGCGCCTGTTGGCAGCCATCGGCTACCAGGAATCGATGTGGCAGCCGGAAGTCACCTCCAAGACCGGCGTGCGCGGCCTGATGATGCTGACCCAGCGCACCGCCCAGGCCATGGGTGTGTCGAACCGACTGGACCCGAGGCAGAGCATCCAGGGCGGCGCCAAGTACTTCATGAAGATCAAAGAAGAGCTTGACGACAGCATCAAGGAGCCGGACCGCACCTGGTTCGCCCTTGCCGCCTACAATGTCGGTGGCGGCCACCTGGAAGACGCCCGCACCTTGGCCAAGCGCGAAAAGCTCAACCCGAACAAGTGGCTGGACGTGAAGAAGATGCTGCCGCGGCTGGCTCAGAAGCAGTGGTATCGGCAGACCAAGTACGGCTATGCCCGTGGGGGCGAACCGGTGCATTTCGTGGCCAACATCCGCCGTTACTACGACATCCTCACCTGGGTGACCCAGCCGCAGCTCGAAGGCCAGGTGGCCGAGGGCAACCTGCATGTGCCCGGGGTCAACAAGGACAAGCCAGCGGATAAGTCGTCGCCGATGTAAGTCAGCAGGCCTCTTCGCGGGTAAACCCGCGCCTACAAGATTTGCGCAGAGCCTGCAGGAGCGGACTTGCCCGCGAAGAGCCCGGTGCAGCTCAAGCCTTGGCCCGGCGGGCCTTGAAGAAGTCGCTGAGGATCTGCCCGCACTCTTGCGCCAGCACCCCACCCTCCACCATCACCCGGTGGTTGAGAAAGCCTTGGCCAAAGAACTGCCCCTGGCTCTGCACGATCCCGGCCTTGGGCTCCAGCGCGCCAAACACCACGCGCATCACCCGCGAATGCACGATCAACCCTGCACACATGCTGCACGGCTCCAGGGTCACATACAGTGTGCTGCCGGGTAGCCGGTAGTTGCTGGCCGACCTGGCTGCCGCCCTGATCGCCACCATCTCGGCATGCGCGCTGGGGTCACTGTCGATGATCGGTCGGTTGAAACCCTGGCCGATCACCTGGCCATGCTGCACCAGCACCGCCCCCACCGGTACCTCGCCCAGCGCCGCGCCTTCGGCGGCCAAGGCCAGCGCCAGACGCATGAATTCCTGATCGCGACTGCGATCGATGATCTGCGGGCGCATCAGACCACCGCGATCGCGGCCATCAGGCCGGTTTCCATGTGGTCGATGACGTGGCAGTGAAACATCCAGGTCCCAGGGTTATCCGCCACCAGTGCTACCTGGGCGCGCTCGTTCTTGCCCAGCAAGTAGGTGTCGGTGAACCACGGTTCCTTGATGTCGTGACGGTTGGAGGCGATCACCTTGAAGCTCATGCCATGCAAGTGGATCGGGTGCTGATACTGGGTCATGTTCTTAAGCTCGAAGATGTAGCTCTTGCCTTTCTGCAACGTGGCGATGGGGCGGTCGGCGCAGGTCTTGTCGGTGATATCCCAGGCCTGGCCGTTGATCTGCCACATGCTCGACGGTTTGCCAGGGTCAGGGGTGACAGAGACGTTGGCCGCCCACTCGAAATTGAAGTTCAGCTTTTCGGCATTCTCCAGGTCCGGCTCGGCGATCGGATTGGGCGGCAGCGCTGGCGGCCAGTCACTCGGCACGTCGTTGCTGGCCACCGAACGCAGGGTGCCCAGGCGCACGAAACCGTCGCGCAGGGAAATTTCCTCACCCGCCTCGGGAATGCGGATGGCGAGGCAGATACGCATGCCCGGGCCTAGCCAGTACTCATCCAGCGCTCGCGGGGTCACCGGGTTGCCGTCAAGGGCATAGATTCTCGCCTCGCAGTTGCCCTTGAGGTTGAGGCGGTAGGTCCAGGTGTTGTCCAGGTTCAGCAGGCGCACCCGCACCACCTGGCCGGCCGGTAGCTCGGTGATCGAGTCGGCCTGGCCGTTGATGGTGATCAACCGCCCGGCAGTGCCGTTGCGCGCGGCCTCGCGCGGGATGCTGAAAGGCAGCCATGCGCCCTGCTCGTCCACATGCCAGTTCTTCAGGCTCAGCGTACGCTCATGCAGGAACCCGGTGGGTTCACGCTCCTCGACGATCAGCGGCCCGACCAGACCGCGGCCTAGCTCCTCGGAGCTGCTGACATGGGGGTGATACCAATAGCTGCCGGCGTCCGGCACGCGGAATTTGTAATCGAAGTACTCACCAGGCTTGACCGGCAGTTGCGAAACGTATGGCACACCATCCATCTCCAGCGGCAGGCGGATGCCGTGCCAGTGGATGGTGGTTTCGACCGGCAGGTGATTGATGAAACGCACCCGCAACCAGGTGCCTTGGCGTACCCGCAGTTCGGTGCCAGGTGCCGATGGGCCGAAGGCCCAGGCTTCGGTCTTGAAACCCGGCACCAGCTCCACTTCCAGTGGGGCGGCAATCAGCTCGTAGTCGTGCCCGGCATTCTCGTCCTCGACCTTGCCCAGCCAGTAGCGCGCCGCGCCCCCGGCGCCCAGGCCTACCACAACCAGACCAGTAAGGCCTTTGAGCATTTGTCGACGGGTAAAGGACATCGGTGCGGGTACCTCGTTTCTGCGCAATCAGTCTGCCAGCAGGGGCTGGTGATGAAGGGCGAATACGATACACCTGCATTTGCGAAATATTAAGTGAAGTCTTGTCGCACGACCGGTTAGCGGCCGCGATCGCCAGTGGCAACCCGCTCCCCCCTCGGTACCCAACCAACGCCCCGGGGCTGGCTTGTCGAATTCAGGATGGGCTGCTTAAGTCTAAAAACGGGGTGCGCAGGTGCTGGCCTTTTGCCCGCCTATCGCGTCAGACAAGACGCCAGCTCTGTGAATGCGAAGGTAGACACCATGTGGCTCAGGAATTCATTACTGCACATCTCGCTCCTGCTCGCCGCAGGCCTGCTGCTGGCACCGAAGATCATCCTGATCGAGTTTTTCTCCCATCGATGGGTGGAGACCGGTGTTTTCGATATTGCCCTGTACTTGCTTCAAGACGTGCTGTTAGTGGTCGCCCTCTATGTGATTGCCGCCAACACCATTACCAGAAACAAATTCAACTTCTATCTGTTGAGCATCGCCTCAGGCGCCTTGCTGCTGTTCCTGCTGGTGGACATGCGTGTTCGGGAGCTATGGCTGAAGCCTCTGGACTGGCAACTGATAAGCTACAGCCTGCAAAACGCAAGCAACCTGACCTCCGGGGCCGAGGTATTTCTCACGCAAGCTGCCGGTTTCGGGCACACATTCAGGTTCATTGTCTTTGTGCTTTTTCTGGCTTACCTGGCGACCTGGTCTTTCGCTGGGCTGGCAACCTGCATCGCTTATAAAGAACAGCGCACCCGCACAGTAAAGAAAAGACAGCACCTCTGGGCATCACTGCTGGTGATAGGCGCCCTGCTCTTCGGCTCCATCCATGCCAAAGACGCGCGCTATCACCTGAACGAAAACATTGTCATCAGCCCGCTGGTCACAACACTCAGAAACACCACTTCCTTGACCGCAGCGCCGCATAGACCATCGCTGCCATTCGAACAACCCGCCTACCCGCTGACCAGCGTCAACGAAATCCGAAAACTTCAATCTCACCCCACGCCAGACTTCAAGAACCTGGTCTTCATCGTTCTGGAGTCAGTGCGCTGGAACAGCGTGTTTGCTCCCGACATCAAAACCGCCGAGCGGTACCCCACCTTCGATAAGCTCGCTCGGGAGGGCATGCTCTTCAAATCGTACGTCTCAGTGCCTCACTCGTCCAAAGGCTACCACGCGATCCTGACGGGGCTGCATGCCTACCCTGATATTGAAGTCAAAGAGGCCATGCACCTGCTACAACCCAGTGTCATCCATGAGCTGAAGAACAGGAAAAACATGGAAGCCGTCGCCTTCAGCTCGCTGTACCTGCAGTTCGAAAACATGGAGGGCTTCCTGAAATCCATCGGTGTGTCGAATGCTTACGCAGTTTCGGAGCTCGCCGAGAATCGCTCAAAAAACGCCAGTAGCTTCGGTGAGAGTGATGAACAGCTGTTTTCGTCCAGCATCTCTTACCTGGAAAACATCAAAAAGAATGGCAAGGGTTTCATCGCGCTCTACTTCCCAAGCGCAGCCCACTACCCCTACCAATGCAGCCAAGGGCCCCCATTACGGAGCGAGCTGGAAAAGTATGAAGACTGCATAGCCAAAACAGACAGCGTACTGAGTGAAATGCTGACATCCTTCGACAAGCAAGGCCTTCTGGACTCGACATTATTCGTGCTCGTGGGTGACCACGGTGAGTCGTTTGGTGAGCACGGTCTGTTCATCCACAACGCTTCCATGTACGAAGAAGAAGTGAGCGTACCCCTGATTTTCTGGGGCAAGGGAAAGTCACTGCCCAAACCCGCCTCAACGATCAGTCACCAGATCGATATTGCGCCCACGGTTGCCGATTTTTTTGGTGTGACCGATTCCCCCCTCTCTGTACAAGGCATCAGCTTGTTGAGGGAACATGGGAAACGCACATTCTTCATGTCCACGTTCTTTGACCAACTGGCGTCAGCCTTGGTGGAGCACCCTTACAAATACATATACGAATTCAGTTCGGACACCCTGACTAAATACAATATCGAGGATGACCCGCAGGAAAAGCACCCGCAACGCGTGGAGGGTGATGAGTTCATCGCAGTGAGAAGCAGGCTGCTTTCCTATAATGCCTACCAGAAAGCGCTATTTGCCAGAAAGCCAGAAGGATAAGCAATCTGAACGAACAAGAACCAGAAAGCCCGCAATTATGCGGGCTTTCTGGTGTATCCGTGCCTGCGGGTACCAGCCTGAGCTGGCTACCCGATCATTCCCACTCGATAGTGGCTGGCGGCTTGCTCGACACATCGTAAGTAACGCGCGAAATACCGTCGATTTCGTTGATGATACGACCGCTGACTGTTTCCAGCAGCTCGTACGGCAGGTGTGCCCAACGCGCAGTCATGAAGTCCACGGTCTCGACGGCACGCAGGGCCACGACCCAGGCGTAGCGACGGCCGTCGCCGACGACGCCGACCGACTTGACCGGCTGGAACACCACGAACGCCTGGCTGGTCTTGTGGTACCAGTCGGCCTTGCGCAGCTCTTCGATGAAGATGTGGTCGGCGCGACGCAGGATGTCGGCGTATTCCTTCTTCACTTCACCGAGGATACGCACGCCCAGGCCCGGGCCCGGGAACGGGTGGCGGTAGACCATGTCGTATGGCAGGCCCAGCTCCAGGCCGATCTTGCGCACTTCGTCCTTGAACAGTTCACGCAGCGGCTCGACCAGCTTGAGGTTCATTTCCTCCGGCAGGCCGCCTACGTTGTGGTGCGACTTGATCACGTGGGCCTTGCCGCTCTTGGCGCCAGCCGACTCGATCACGTCCGGGTAGATGGTGCCCTGGGCGAGGAACTGGATGTTCTCCAGCTTGCTGGCTTCGGCATCGAACACATCGATGAAGGTGCGGCCGATGATCTTGCGCTTCTTCTCAGGGTCGGCTTCGCCTTCCAGGTTGTCGAGGAACTGCTTTTCAGCGTCGGCGCGGATCACCTTGACGCCCATGTTCTCTTTGAACATGGCCATCACCTGGTCGCCTTCGTGCAGGCGCAGCAGGCCGTTGTCGACGAATACGCAGGTCAGCTGGTCGCCGATGGCGCGGTGCAGCAGCGCGGCAACCACCGAGCTGTCAACGCCGCCGGACAGGCCCAGCAGAACGTTGGCCGAACCGACTTGCGCACGCACCTGGGCGATGGCGTCTTCGACGATGTTGGACGCCGTCCACAGGGCTTCACAGCCGCAGATGTCCTGCACGAAGCGGGACAGGATGCGACCACCTTGCTTGGTGTGGGTCACTTCGGGGTGGAACTGCACGCCGTAGTAGCCGCGGACGTCGTCGTACATGCCGGCGATCGGGCAGCTTGGGGTGCTGGCCAGAATGTTGAAGTTGCCAGGCATCTGGGTGACCTTGTCACCGTGGCTCATCCACACGTCCAGGCCCAGCACGCCGTCGTCGTCAACGTGGTCTTCGATGCCGTCGAGCAGGCGGCTCTTGCCGACAACGTCCACGCGGGCATAACCGAACTCACGCAGGTCGGAACCTTCTACCTTGCCGCCCATCTGCTCGGCCATGGTCTGCATGCCGTAGCAGATACCCAGCACAGGCACATTCAGGTCGAACACGGCCTGCGGAGCGCGCGGGCTGTTGGCTTCGTGGACCGACTCGGGGCCGCCGGCGAGGATGATGCCGCGCGGGTTGAATTCGCGGATCGCTTCATCGTCCATGTCGAACGGGTGCAGTTCGCAGTACACGCCGATTTCGCGCACGCGGCGGGCGATCAGCTGGGTGTACTGGGAACCGAAATCGAGGATCAGGATGCGGTGAGCGTGAATGTCGAGGGCCATGACTCAATCTCGTCAGTGGAAATCGGAAACGACGCGGGGCTGTCATGACAGCCCCGCTTTATGTTGTAGCTGGAAGCCTCAGCCTACGCGGTAGTTAGGGGCTTCTTTGGTGATTTGCACGTCGTGCACGTGGGACTCGGCCATGCCGGCACCGGTGATGCGCACGAACTCCGGCTTGGTGCGCATTTCTTCGATGGTTGCGCTGCCGGTGTAGCCCATGGACGAACGCAGGCCGCCCATCAGCTGGTGGATGATCGCGGCCAGGGCGCCTTTGTAAGGAACGCGGCCTTCGATGCCTTCCGGTACCAGCTTCTCGGCGCCGGCCGAGGAGTCCTGGAAGTAACGGTCGGACGAGCCTTGCGCCTGTGCCATGGCACCCAGCGAGCCCATGCCGCGGTAGGCCTTGTAGGAACGGCCCTGGAACAGCTCGACTTCACCCGGGGCCTCTTCGGTACCGGCGAACATCGAACCCATCATCACGCAGGAAGCACCGGCAACGATGGCCTTGGACAGGTCACCGGAGAAGCGGATACCGCCGTCAGCGATCAGTGGCACGCCAGTGCCTTCCAGTGCTGCGGCGACGTTGGCGATGGCGCTGATTTGCGGCACGCCGACACCGGCAACGATACGAGTGGTGCAGATAGAGCCAGGGCCGATACCGACCTTGACCGCATCGGCACCCGCTTCGGCCAGGGCCTTGGCGGCAGCGCCGGTGGCGATGTTGCCGCCGATCACCTGCACTTGCGGGTAGGTTTCCTTCACCCAGCGTACGCGGTCGATCACACCTTTGGAGTGGCCGTGGGCAGTGTCGACGACGACGACATCAACGCCAGCCGCCACCAGGGCAGCAACGCGCTCGCCGGTGTCCTTGCCGGTGCCGACGGCGGCGCCGACGCGCAGGCGACCTTGGTCGTCCTTGCTGGCCAGCGGGTAAGCCTTGGCCTTTTCGATGTCCTTGACGGTCATCATGCCCTTGAGGTTGAACTTGTCGTCAACGATCAGGACTTTTTCCAGACGATGCTTGTGCAGCAGCTCGCGAACTTCGTTCTTGTCGGCGCCTTCGCGGACGGTGACCAGGCGCTCTTTCGGCGTCATCACGTCGCGAACCTTGGCGTCCAGGCGATTTTCGAAGCGCACGTCACGGGAGGTGACGATGCCGACCAGGTCGCCGTTAGCCAGTACCGGCACGCCGGAGATGTTGTTCAGGCGGGTCAGCTCGAACAGGTCGCGCACAGTGGCATCGGCGTCGATGGTGATCGGGTCCTTGACCACGCCAGCCTCGAACTTCTTGACCTTGCGCACTTCGCCGGCCTGTTGTTCGATGGTCATGTTCTTGTGGATGATGCCGATACCGCCTTCCTGAGCCATGGCAATGGCCAGACGCGCTTCGGTCACGGTATCCATGGCAGCGGAAACCAGCGGAATGTTCAGCTCGATGCCACGGGTCAAACGGGTCTTGAGACTGACTTCATTGGGCAGTACCTCGGAATAGCCAGGTACAAGGAGGATATCGTCGAAGGTCAGGGCTTCTTGGCTGATACGCAGCATCGCGGGGGCTCCCGGGCGGGAAAAATGGAAGCGCGCCATTATACTCATGCATGGCGCGCCGCTCAATGCAAAATAAGGGCCTTCGGTCAGGCTTGTGGCAGTTTTACCTGCACCACGGCCACCGGCTGGTCGAGCCAGTCGGCGAAGCTGTCGAGAAAGGCCTGGGTGAACCCTGCCTCGCCCCAGTTGTTGAAGATGAACCCCAGGTTGGAAAAGGCACATGGCTGCAGGTAAATGAAGCCATTGATGTCATCTTCGAAGCCGCACAGTGGGCAGGTGAAGTTGTCGCTCACTGCCGGCATCCACTCTTCCAGGCTTTCGAACAACGGCTCGCCTACCTCGCGCCGGCACTCCGGGCAACCGGCTTCTTCGAGGAAGCCTTCGGTGGGGGTATAGATGCAGCGCTTGAGCATCACTTCCAGGCCGTTGACCGGCTCGTCGAAGGGCAGTTTTTCCGGGTGCAGGGCCACTTTGCGCGCCCCTGCCGCCAGGGCATGGCCCATTCGGTTGCCGGTGCGGCCACAGGTGGTCAGCTGCTCCTCGACGACCTTCTCGCGCACCAGCCAGCGCAGGATGGCGCGGGCACGGGCTTCATGCGCCGGGACGGTAGACAGCTTTGGAACGATGATGCTCTGGGTGTTCATGAACGGGACAAGCCTGAGAAACGCCGGTAATGACGCAATTCTACCGCTCAGGCGCTCAGGTAGCGACCAATCAACGCCAGCCCACTGGCCAGCACCAGCCAGGTCACCAGCCGTACGAACGCTTCGCGGGACAACCGGTTGGTCAACCGACGCCCTACCCAAAGGCCAATGAACATGACAGGCAGCAGGCAGGCGGCGAGCAGCAGCAGGCTTTGGTCGGCATAGACACCGGCGATCAGGAACAGCGACAGACGCACTATCGTACTGCAGCTGATCAGCGCGCTCTGGGTGGCGCGTACCTGTTCCTTCACCTCCAGCCGTGCGCTCAGGTAAAGGGCATATAGAAACCCGCCGCTGCCGAACAAAGCCCCGAACAACCCGCCTGCCGTGCCCATCGGCATCGCCCAGAAGCCGGACAGGCTGGCTGGCCTCACTTTCACTGCCAGCCCGTAAACTGCATAGGCAGTCACGAATACCCCCATCAACAGCAGCAACAGGTCGGACTTCAGTTGCAGCAGGAACACCACGCCCAACGTACAACCCAAGGCCATGAAGGGCAGCAGCCGCAGCAATTCACTGCGGACCACATCCCGGCGCGACGGCAGCAGGTTGCCGAACGCGGCCACGAAATCCAGCAGCACCAGCAACGGGATGATGCGTGACAACGGCATGAAGTGAATCAGCACCGGCCCCGCCACGAGTGCAGTACCGAAGCCGGCGATGCCGAAGACGATGTAGGCCGCGGCAATGGCGAACAGGATCGGCAGCCAGTCAAGGCCGGAAAACGACAGTTGGGCAAGCATGGCAGCAGTTCCTGGGAAGACAGGCAAAGGTTAGCCAGCCATGAGCCATGCCGACTAATATGCCTTTAGCCCAAAAGCCATCTCGAAAAGGCATGACATGACGTCGATCCGACAATTGCGTTACTTCGTGGAAATCGCCGAGTGTGGCAGTTTCAGCAGTGCAGCCGAGGGACTGTACGTCGCCCAGTCGGCCCTCAGCCGGCAGATCAAGGAACTGGAGCAGCAACTGGGCACGCCGCTGTTCGAACGCACGGCGCGCCTGCCTCGCCTGACGCTGGCCGGTCAGGCCTTTCTTGAACGGGCGCGACGCTTGCTGGCTGACCTGGCACAGGCTGAGCGGGTTACCCGTGACATTGGCCAAGGGTTGCAAGGCAGCTTGCGCCTGAACCATTCCAGCACCGTGCCGCTGACCGGCGGGCTTCTGGCTCGCCTGGGGAACTACCTGAAGCACAACCCGGGGGTTTCGCTGGAGATTGCGCAGCAGTCATCGGAGGCACAGCTGGAAGACATTGCTGCCGGACGGCTGGATATCGGCCTGTTGCGCTTGCCGGTGCTGCGCCAGCATGAAGGCGTGGTGCTGCATGAATTGTTCGACGAACCCTTGTTGCTGGCGGTCGCCGCTGGGCACCCCTTGGCGGGTACTCAGTACGTGCAACTGGAGCAATTGAAGGAAGAACGCTTCATTTCCATCCCGCACCGGGATCGCGGTGGCTTGAGCTACCTGTCTGCCTCGTTGTGCATGGGGGCAGGGTTCTTCCCGCAGGCGGCGCAGGTGCTGTCACGCAAGACTACGCAGTTGCAGCTGATACAGGCGGGGTTTGGGGTTGCGTTGTTGCCAGAGTGCATGAGGCAGATCGCACCCGCTTCGGTCAGCTTCGTGGCACTGGAAGGAGATTGCCAGAGCACAGTGGCGCTGGCCTGTCGCCGCGATGCGGGGCAGATAGCCCGGCAGTTCGTAACGGCCCTGCAGGCCTGAACCTTGTTCTTTGCCGGCACACCTGCTCCAACGGGGCCTGGGACAGACAACCGGGGCCGATGTCATTTATGATGCCTGCCATGATCAAAGACCCTTTCGAACGACTCGGGCTGGACCGCGAGGTCCTTACCGTCAGCCAACTCAACGGCCGCGCCCGCGTGCTGCTGGAAGACGTTTTCCGCAGCGTGTGGGTGGAAGGCGAAATCTCCAACCTCGCCCGCCCGGCGTCCGGCCACATGTACTTCACCCTCAAGGACAGCGGCGCCCAGGTGCGTTGTGCGTTGTTCCGGCAGAACGCCACGCGGGTACGCCAGGCGCTGCGCGACGGCCTGGCGGTGCGGGTGCGTGGCAAGGTTTCGCTGTTCGAGGGACGTGGCGACTACCAACTGATTCTCGACACCGTCGAGCCAGCCGGTGATGGCGCGCTGCGCCTGGCTTTCGAGGCCCTGAAGGAAAAGCTCGGTGCCGAGGGGCTGTTCAGCGCCGAACGAAAGAAGCCACTGCCGGCTCACCCGCAGCGCATCGGCATCATCACCTCGCCCACTGGCGCGGTGATCCGCGACATCATCAGCGTGTTCGGCCGCCGTGCCCCGCAGGTGGAGCTGAACCTGATACCTACGGCGGTACAGGGCCGCGAAGCCATCGCGCAGATCGTACGCGCCATCCGCCTGGCCGACAGCCTCGGCTTCGATGCGCTGATTCTGGCGCGGGGTGGGGGTTCGCTGGAAGACCTGTGGTGTTTCAACGAGGAAGCCGTGGCGCGTGCCGTGGCCGCCTGCGTCACGCCGATTGTCAGCGCCGTGGGCCATGAAACCGACGTGTCGATCAGCGACTTCGTGGCTGACGTGCGCGCGCCCACACCGTCTGCTGCCGCCGAGCTGCTGGCCCCTGACAACAGCGGCCTTCGGCAACGCCTGGATGGCCTGCAACGGCGCCTTCTGCTGCGCATCCAGAACCGCCTGACCCACGACCGCCTGCGCCTGGAGTCACTCACCCGGCGCCTGCGCCACCCAGGCGAGCGTTTGCGCCAGCAGGCTCAACGCCTGGACGACCTGGACATGCGCCTGCGTCGTGCGTTCATGCTCAACCTCAATCAGCGCCGCGAACGACTGGCACGCCTGGACGCCCGCCTGGCCGCACAGCATCCAGGGCGTAACCTGAAACTGCTGAACCAGCGCCTGGACAGCCTGGCCGAGCGCCTGCCACGGGCCATGCGCGAGGTGCTAAAGGACCGTCGCCAGCGGTTCCAGGCCCAGTTGCAGACACTGCAGGTGGTCAGTCCGCTGGCCACCCTGGCCCGCGGATACAGCATTTTGCTGGATGAACAAGGCCAGGCCATTCGCAGCGCCGAACAGACCCGCAACGGCCAACGCCTGACCGCCCGCCTGAACGAAGGCGAGCTGCTGGTGCGGGTCGAAGACAACCACCTGACCCCGGTCACCCTCTCACTACTGGACTGACACATGCCCCGCGTGCTCGCGCCCCTGCTTGCCCTTTCCCTGCTGCTGTTGGCCGGCGGCGCCCAGGCCAGCTACATCACCCGCACACTGAACAAACCGGTACCCGGCGGTGTGGCAGTCGTCGACCTGGGCCCCGCCACCAGCGCACCCAGCGCCCGTTTCGACGGCAAACCGGTGCTGGTGGTGAAGGAGCAGGACAACTGGCTGGCCATCGTCGGCATCCCGCTGACCCAGAAGCCCGGCACCGCAGTGCTGAACCAGGGCGGGCGCACCCTGCCTTTCAGCGTAGGCAGCAAGAAGTACCCTGAGCAGCGCATCACCCTGAAGAACACGCGCCAGGTCAACCCGAACCCCGCCGACCTCAAACGCATCGACCGCGAACTGGCCGAGCAGATCAAGGCCTACCGCAGCTTCAGCCCGAACCTGCCGAGCAACCTGATTCTCGATAAGCCAGTCAACGGCCCGCTTTCGAGCAAGTTCGGCGTGCGCCGCTTCTTCAACGGCGAAGAACGCAACCCGCATGCAGGGCTGGATTTTGCGGTGCCGGCAGGCACGCCGATCAAGACACCCGCCAATGGCAAAGTGATTCTGGTGGGGGATTATTTCTTCAACGGCCGCACGGTGTTCGTCGACCATGGGCAGGGCTTTATCAGCATGTTCTGCCACATGTCGAAAATCGATGTGCAGGTCGGCCAGCAACTGCGTCGTGGCGAGGTGGTCGGACGCGTGGGCTCGACCGGGCGGGCTACCGGGCCGCACATGCACTGGAACGTCAGCCTGAACGATGCGCGGGTGGACCCGGCGATTTTCATTGGCGCGTTCCAGCCCTGAAACTGCGGCGCCTGCTTCGCGGGCACGCCCGCTCCCACAGGTACAGCGAAGCCTTCAGACACAGCACAATACTTGTGGGAGCGGGCATGCCCGCGAAGAGGCCAGCACAGTCGACAGCAGTTCAACTGTGTTGCGCCATCGAAAAATACTGCGCAAACATCAATAAGCGCCCAGCAGATCCAAGCCATAAAATCTCGCCTAATCACTTTTTTTAAGCATTCCTCTCAATTTTTCCCGAACGCTTGCCATCCCCCACCCCACTGGTTAAGTTTGAAGGCATGAAAACCTTCAGCACCCTCATCCTGCTCCGACAACATCGCAGCCTCTGCCTGGTCAGCGCCCGACTACCAGACTGAATCGCGTCGCCTCGCCTCTTCATATCGTTATCGCTCGGCAGGCCCGATCTCGGCCGCACACAAAAGGATTGCTTCCATGACCATGCTCAAAGACCCTTCGAAGAAATACCGCGCTTTCCCGACCATCGACCTGCCTGACCGTACCTGGCCGTCGAAGACCATCACCCAGGCACCTATCTGGTGCAGTTCCGACCTGCGTGACGGCAACCAGTCGCTGATAGAGCCGATGGACTCGGAGAAGAAACTGCGCTTCTGGAAGACCTTGGTGCAGGTTGGCGTGAAGGAGATCGAAGCCTCGTTCCCGTCTGCCTCACAAACCGATTTCGACTTCGTGCGCACCCTGATCGAGGACGGCCACATCCCGGATGACACCACCATCCAGGTGCTCACCCAGGCACGTGAAGACCTGATTGCCCGTACTTTCGAATCGCTGCGCGGTGCAAAGAAGGCCATCGTCCACCTTTACAACGCCACCAGCCCGTCGTTCCGCCGCATCGTCTTCAATCAGGACAAGCAAGGCGTGAAGGAAATCGCGGTGAACGCGGCCAAGCTGTTCGTCAAGTACGCCGCCCAGCAGCCAGAAACCCAGTGGACCTTCCAGTACTCGCCAGAAACCTTCAGCGCCACTGAAATGGAGTTCGCCAAGGAGGTCTGCGACGCGGTCATTGAGGTGTGGAACCCTACCCCTGAACACAAGATCATCCTCAACCTGCCGGCCACCGTGGAAGTGTCCACGCCAAATATCTACGCCGACCAGATCGAGTGGTTCTGCCGCAATGTCAGCCGCCGCGACAGCGTGATCATCAGCCTGCACTGCCACAACGACCGTGGCACCGGCATCGCTGCCACCGAACTGGGCCTCATGGCCGGCGCCGACCGTGCCGAAGGCTGCCTGTTCGGCAACGGCGAGCGTACCGGTAACGTCGACCTGGTGACCTTGGCACTGAACCTCTACACCCAAGGCATCGACCCGTTGCTGGACTTCTCCGACATCGACGGCGTGCGCAAGGTAGTCGAAGAGTGCAACCAGTTGCCGGTGCACCCGCGCCACCCGTATGTGGGTGACCTGGTACACACCGCATTCTCCGGCTCGCACCAGGACGCCATCCGCAAGGGCTTCGCCAAGCAGCAGGAAGGCGAATTGTGGGAAGTGCCATACCTGCCGATCGACCCGGCCGACATCGGCCGTAGCTACGAGGCGGTGATCCGCGTCAACAGCCAGTCGGGCAAAGGCGGCATTACCTACCTGCTCGAGCAGGAATACGGCATCAGCCTGCCGCGCCGCATGCAGATCGAATTCAGCCAGGTGGTGCAGGGTGAAACCGACCGTCTGGGCCTGGAAATGACCGCCCAGCAAATCTACAGCCTGTTGCACAAGGAATACCTCCAGGCCAACGCGCCATACGCACTGGTCAGCCATCGCCTGCAGGAAGAAAACGGCCACAGCGCCGTGGAAGTGGAAGTTGCCGGTGAAGGCGAAACCACCCTGCACTGGCGCGGCAAGGGCAACGGCGCCCTGGAAGCGCTGGTGGCCGGTTTGCCGATTTCGGTGGAAATCATGGACTACAACGAGCACGCCATTGGCGCTGGCACCAATGCCAAGGCCGCGGCCTATATTGAACTGCGCGTAGCCGGTGGCCGCCCGGTACATGGCGTGGGTATCGATGAGAACATCACCACGGCCAGCTTCAAGGCCCTGTTCAGTGCGCTGAACCGCTCGCTGAGCCAGCAGGAAGCCAAGGCGGCCTGAAGCCTGGAATGAGGGATGAGAAAGCCCGCATCGTTTGATGCGGGCTTTTTTGTGGGCCTGGACTGGCCTTTTCGCGGGTAAACCCGCTCCTACAACGGCCTTCGCCCAATCACCAATGTGTGTGTCCACCACCGATCAGGTGTAGGAGCGGGTTTACCCGCAAATACGGAGGCCACGGCAACGGTGAACGGCCAGGGATATTGGCCAGCAGGCCCGGCCCTTTCGCGGGTAAACCCGCTCCTACGACGGCCTGTGTCCAACCTCCGGTGTATGTCCACCGCAGATCGGTGCGTAGGAGCGGGTTTACCCGCGAAAAGGCCAGCACAACCACTGCAAATACCCCAGGCAAAAAAAAGGGGCGCCGACCAAGCGCCCCACAAGCCGTAAAGCACACAACTGTTTCAGATGGCGTCCAGCAGCGCCATCGCCTCGGCACTGCACGCTTCGATACGCGCCCAGTCACCGTTCTTGATCCAGCTGCTATCGAGCATCCAGGTTCCCCCCACGCACATCACGTTTGGCAGAGCCATGTAGTTGCGCACGTTGGCCGGGTTCACACCGCCGGTGGGACAAAAACGAATATCGCCGAACGGGCCACCAAAGGCCTTGATCGCCGCTACGCCGCCGCTGATTTCCGCCGGGAACAACTTGAACCGGCGGTAGCCCAGGGCATAGCCCATCATGATTTCGGACGGCGTGCTGATACCCGGCAACAGCGGAATTTCACTGTCCACGCCAGCCTCGAGAATGTCCTGGGTAATGCCAGGGGTAACGACGAACTGCGCGCCCGCAGCTTCAACCGCCGCGAACATGCTGCGGTCGAGCACGGTACCGGCACCGACACACAGCTCCGGGCGCTGCTCACGCAGCACTTGAATGGCCTTGAGGCCATGCTGTGAGCGCAGGGTCACTTCCAGGGTACGGATACCGCCAGCGGCCAGGGCGTCAGCCAGCGGCAGAATGTCTTCCTCACGAGCAATGGTGATTACCGGCAGGATGCGCGCCTTTTTGCAAATGGCGTCGATCCGCGCGGCTTTATCAGCCATCGAGAGCTTGGGCTGTGGGCGTTCAAGGGTGGTCATGACTGTGGATCCTTGGCTCATGGGCACCAGTAGATGTCCAGGGGGTCGTGAAGAAAAGCGCGAATCGGCATTTCAGTAAGGTCGTTGCCCGCCAGCGCGGCGCGCAGGGTAGCGAGTTTGCCCTGGCCTTGCACAGACAGCGCGATGAAGGCCGCGCTGGCCAGCAGCGAACGGGTCATCGACAGGCGCTGGTGCGGCACGCTCGGTGCCAGTAGTGGCAGACAGCGGCGTGGGCCGGCCGGGTCCAGGCCTGCTTCCAGGTTGGGACTGGCGGGGAACAGCGAGGCGGTATGGCCATCATCGCCCATGCCCAGCACCAGCACGTCGATCAGCGGTAGCTCGGCCAAGGCCTGGTCAGCTTTGAGCGCAGCTGCATCAAGGTTCTCCGCCTGCTGGTACAGGCCAACGAAACGGGCCTTGGCCGCTTCGCCCTTCAACAGGTGGCGGGCCAGCAGGCCGGCATTGCTGTCGGCGTGCTCCACCGGCACCCAGCGCTCATCAGCCAGGCTGACGATGACCTTGGCCCAGTCCAGCTGCTCGCTGGCCAGCTTCTCCAGGAACGGCACCGGGCTGCGGCCGCCAGACAACACCACACAGGCCTGCCCCTTGGCAGCAATCGCGGCGCGCAGGCGCTCAGCCACATCATGAGCCAAGGACACGGACAGTGCCTTGGCATCCGCCAGTTCATGAGCCTTCACGGCCGCTGGCAGTTTCAATTCAGATATCCCCATACCACGCCCTCCCATCGCGTGTGATCAGTGCAATCGAGCTCATCGGCCCCCAGGAGCCCGCCGCGTATGGCTTGGGCGCATCGCCCGCGTTACGCCAGCCGGCGATCAACTGGTCGCACCACTTCCAGGCGTACTCGATTTCGTCCTTGCGCACGAACAGGTTCTGGTTGCCGCGCATCACTTCGAGCAACAGCCGCTCGTAGGCATCCGGAATTCGTGCACTGCGCCAGGCATCAGAAAAATTCAGCTGCAATGGGCCACTGCGCAGTTGCATGCCCTTGTCCAGGCCCTGCTCCTTGGTCATCACCCGTAAAGAAATGCCTTCGTCCGGTTGCAGGCGGATGATCAGCTTGTTACCGATCTGCAAACGCTGTTCCGGGGCGAAGATGTAGTGCGGCGTTTCCTTGAAGTGAATGACGATCTGCGACAGCTTTTGCGGCATGCGCTTGCCGGTTCGCAGGTAGAACGGCACGCCCGACCAGCGCCAGTTACGGATGTCGGCGCGCAGGGCGACGAAGGTTTCGGTGTCACTCTGGGCGTTGGCGTTGTCTTCTTCCAGGTAACCCGGCACCGGTTTGCCTTCGCTGTAGCCGGCAATGTACTGGCCGCGCACCACACTGGTGCTCAAACCGTCACCAGTGATCGGTGCCAGGGCCTTGAGCACTTTCACCTTCTCGTCGCGGATGGCATCGGCGGACAGTTCGCTGGGCGGGTCCATGGCGATCAGGCACAGCAACTGCAGCAGGTGATTCTGGATCATGTCGCGCAGTTGGCCGGCCTTGTCGAAATAACCCCAACGGCCCTCGATACCGACCTTTTCCGCGACGGTAATCTCCACATGGGAGATGGAGTTCTGGTTCCACTGGGTTTCGAACAGGCTATTGGCAAAGCGCAGGGCAATCAGGTTCTGCACCGTCTCTTTGCCCAGGTAGTGGTCAATGCGGTAGACCCGGCTTTCAGGGAAGAACCGCGCCACGGCATCGTTGACCCGGCGCGAGGATTCCAGGTCGTGGCCAATAGGTTTCTCGAGCACTACCCGGGTGCGCGCAGCCAGCCCGACCTTGTCGAGGTTTTCGCAGATGGCCCCATACACCGCCGCCGCCGTGGCGAAGTAGGCGATCAGCGGCAGCTCGCCCGGCAGTTGCTCGGCCAGGGCCTGATAGCCCTCGGGCTGAAGGAAGTCCAGGTGCTGGTAATTCAGGCGGGCAAGGAAGCGCCCCAGCGCAGCAGGCTCGATATCTGCCTCGGGCACGTGCCGGCGCAGGTGGGCTTCGATGCTGTCCAGGTGCTCCTGCGCACTGCCGACCTCACGGGCGAGGGCCAGCAGGCGGGTGTCCGGGTGCAGCAGGTTGGCCCGGTCGAGCTGGTAGAGCGCAGGAAACAGCTTGCGCAATGCCAGGTCGCCGAGGGCGCCAAACAGGGCAAAGGTGCAAGGTTCGACACTGATTGCGGCCATGATGTTGGTTCTTTCCTAAAGTTGGTCTAGGAATACCGCTTTCACACACGGTTTTCAAGGGATAATGTAGTAAAAACCACAACATTACACACAAGTGTTACAGACAAGTGGTACGCCAACCGCACCGACAGTACGATAGACGACCGTGCAAAAAGCCTGCTGCTCACACAGCCGGCTGTCTTCCCGACCCAAGGACACACCCATGGACCGCGTGCGAAACCTCCTGGAACAGATCCAGGGCCGCCTCGACGAGCTGAACAAGGCCGAACGCAAAGTCGCCGAAGTCATCCTGCTCAACCCGCAACAAGCCACCCGTTTCAGCATCGCTGCGCTGGCCCAGGCGGCCAAGGTCAGCGAACCGACCGTCAACCGCTTCTGCCGCTCGTTCGGCGTCAGCGGCTACCCCGAGCTCAAGCTGCAACTGGCGCAGAGCCTGGCCAGTGGTGCCGCCTATGTCAGCCGCGCAGTAGAGGCCGATGATGACCCGGCCGCCTATACCCAGAAGATCTTCGCCAGCGCCATCGCCTCGCTTGACAGCGCCTGCCAGCAACTGGACCCGCAGCAGGTCAGCCGCGCCGTGGACATGATGATCCAGGCCCGGCAGATCCACTTCTTCGGCCTCGGCGCCTCAGCCCCGGTGGCCCTGGATGCGCAGCACAAGTTCTTCCGCTTCAACCTGGCCGTGTCGGCCCACGCCGATGTGCTGATGCAGCGCATGCTGGCCTCGGTCGCCCACACCGGCGATCTGTTCGTGATCATTTCCTACACCGGGCGCACCCGCGAACTGGTCGAAGTGGCGCGCCTGGCACGTGAAAACGGCGCTTCGGTGCTGGGCCTCACCGCCGCAGGCTCGCCACTGGCCAATGCCTGCAGCCTGAGCCTGCACATTCCGCTGCCGGAAGATACCGACATCTACATGCCAATGACCTCGCGGATCATCCAGCTGACCGTGCTCGATGTACTGGCCACCGGCATGACCTTGCGCCGCGGCGTGGACTTCCAGCCTCACCTGCGCAAGATCAAGGAAAGCCTCAACGCCAGCCGTTACCCGATCGAGGACGACGAACTCAACTGAGCCGGTGCGCCTGCAAACGCAGGTGCGCACGCTGCCCAGGTGCCAGGCTCAGGCCTTCGCCACTGCCGCTGGTCGCCTCGACGCAGACAAAACGCTGCGACTCGCGGCCAGTCACCCCCATCAGCGGGCGATTGCCAGGGTGCCAGACCACGGTGTCGTCGCTGTCACCGGTGTCGATGCACAGCTCGCGCTGCCAGGCCGGGTCCTGCAATTGCACCCGTGGCGTACCGGGGTAGACCTTCTGGCAGCCGCCCTTGAGCTTCAGCGCGCCATCTTCACGGCAAGCCTGGCGGTTGAGGCGGTCGTAGCCCTCAATATCTTCCAACCCAGACAGCGCTATCTCGGACACGTCACTGATGCGCCAGTACGCCAGCAGCGCATGGCTCAACTGGCAGGGTTCGCTGTCCTGATGTTCGGTGCTCAGGCTCAGCTCCATGCGGCTACCCAGCCGGGCATGCAGGTCGACCTGCCAGTCGCACAGGTCCAGCCGCCATTTCAGGGTCACGCCCTCCTCGTCCTCACGGCTGTCCACCAGCTTCCAGTCCAGCAACCGCGCCCAACCGTGGGCCGGCCACAGGTCTTCGCTGGGATGACGGCCATACCATGGCCAGCACACCGGCACACCACCGCGGATCGCCCCCACCTGCGGCCACTGTTCGGCGCACCACAGCCACGGCCGTTCACCCGCTGGTTGAAAGTGCAGCAACTGCGCGCCCTGGCGGCTGAACACCGCCTGGCAACGGGGGTGATCGATGATCAGGACATCGCGCTGCTGATAACGCTCCCACTCGAATGTCGGCCGGGGCCGCTGCGAGGAAAAGAAGCGATGGAGCGGATGTTCGGGCATGGTTCAGAGCTCTTGTTGTTTGAGATAGCGCTGTCTCGGCCTATCCCCAACACCCACTGCAGACCAGTGGGTGCCGGGGACCGAAAATGGATTGGCGTAAATTTACAACAAGTTGCCTCAGAATGACGACTGAATCTTCAAGCCAGCGACCAGCGCGTTATCCACCTCGTCCACCCCGCCAGGGCTCTTGATGTACTGCAGGTTGGGCCTCACGGTCAGCCAGTTGGTAACGTGGAAGCCATAGTAGAGCTCTGCGTTGTATTCGGTGCGCTGCAGCGGCACGAAACCTGGGTTGTCGTAATCGTTGATGCCGCTCTGTGCGTTAAGCAGTTCGGCACGCTTCTTCACGTCGTCATTCACATGAATACGCGCCACGCCGAAGCCGATGTCATCCTTGGGCCGGGCGTCGAAAGCGCCTTTGTAGACCAACCCCACCTGCTGGTAGTTGTCGACCACGTTGGTGGCCTTGTCGTGCACGGTGAAGTTGGCGAACAGGCTGAGGCCCCGGTTGACGTCGCCACCGTGGGCAGTGACCTGCTGCTGCGCCACCACCCACCATCCGTGCTTGCTGGAGTGCGACTTGAAGGCTTCACCTGTCAGCGCCTGCGGGTTGCCGTTGACGTCGTCGTACACATCGTCAGCCTTGGCCGTGCTGTAGTAGTAACCCAGGCGGTACTCGCCCGGCAGGCCATTGACCTTGGGCGACCACACCGCTTCCACCGGCAAGATCGCACCCTTGGTACCACTGCCGCTGAGCTTGAAGCCGTTGCCGGTTTCCAGGTTGGAAGGGTTCTGCTCGAAGGCCCCGACCTGCACGAAGAACGCCGGGGTGATGTTGTACTTCACCCGCAGCGCCCACTGGCTGACCGGCCAGTTGTACCAGATGCCGCCCACCCAGTTGCCCACCTGCGAGCCGCAGAAGGCCAGGTTCTGGAAGTCGCAAGGGAAGCTGTTGAAGTCCTCGCCCTCGCCAAAACGGCCAAATTTCACGTCCAGCGCGCCGTCGAAGTACTTCTGCTTGATCCACATCTGGGTCAGGCGCCAGGTCTGGCCACGGCCCCACACCTCCTGCACCGAGCTGAACTGCCCCGCGCGCGGGTCGCTGATGCGGTCGTTGGACAGGTTGCGGCCGCTTCGCTCGGTGATCGCCAATTTGAACTCGGCATCATGCCAGCCCAGTATCTTCTGCAAGTCCAGATGCGCGCCGAGGGCGAACTGGTCGCTGTAGCGTGCAGTCTTGTCGTCGTTGTAGCCGCCGTGCAGGTTGCCAGCCACCTCACCCACATAATCGAGCGTGAAGTCATAGCCCTTGTCCAGCAGCTCGGTCCGGGTGCCGCCCCAGTCGCCGGTCATCCATTTGGATTCACTGGAAAAAGCCTCGGCAGCCTGTGTACCGCTGCTGCCTACAAGTGCAAGCAAGGCCAGCGATCCCAGTGTCTTGATGCGTTTGCGCTGTTCCATCCCTTTGCGTCCTCTTTTTCTTATTGATGGTGTAGACGAGTCAACGGCCTTTGAAGTGAGCCACGTTGTCCTTTGTAGTTGCGCCAGTGCTGGCCAGGTGCAGGCGCTCGCCATTGGCAGCGTCGAACAGCAGCACCCGGGCCGGGTCGAATTGCAGGTTGAGGGTGTCACCCACCCGGCACGCCACATCTGGCGCCAGGCGGCAGCACACTTTGGTCTGGTTGAGCGTGACGAACACCAGCAGGTCCGGCCCGGTGGGCTCTGTCACCTGCACCTCGGCGCGGATAGCCGGCAAACCATTGCCGTCAGCAGCGCCCAGGGCGATCTGCTCAGGGCGGATGCCGAGGATGATCTCGCGCCCCTCAAGCGCGTCAGCAGCTTCCCCCAAGGGCAGTTCGCAGCGCGCCTGGCCGCTGTCGAGCAGCGCCAGCAAGCGGCCATCCTGCCTGGCCAGACGCACCGGAATGAAGTTCATTGGCGGCGAACCGATAAAGCTGGCCACGAACTGGTTGGCCGGGTCGTTGTAGATCTGCTGCGGGGTGCCGAACTGCTGGATGATGCCGTCCTTCATCACCGCCACCTTGTCGCCCAGGGTCATGGCCTCGATCTGGTCATGGGTGACGTACACCGTGGTGGTCTTCAGGCGCTGGTGCATCAACTTCATTTCAGTGCGCATTTCGACCCGCAGCTTGGCATCGAGGTTGGACAGGGGTTCATCGAACAGGTAGATCTTGGGTCGCCGCGCCAGCGCCCGGCCCATGGCCACACGCTGCTGCTGGCCGCCGGACAGCTGCGCCGGCTTGCGCGCCAGCAAGTGTTCGATCTGCAGCAACTTGGCTACCCGCGCCACTTCCTCGTCGATGGCGGCCTGGGGCAGCTTGCGGATCTTCAGGCCGAACTCGATGTTCTCGCGCACGCTCATGGTGGGGTACAGCGCATAGGACTGGAACACCATGGCGATATCGCGGTCCTTGGGGCTCATGCCACTGACGTCCTGCTCGTCGATGAGGATGGCGCCGCCGGTGATCTGCTCCAGGCCGGCGATACAGTTCATCAAGGTCGACTTGCCGCAGCCCGACGGGCCCACCAAGATCAGGAACTCGCCGTCCTTGATCGACAGCTGGATGTCCTTGAGGGTGTCCGGCAGGCCGCTGCCGTAGGTCTTGTTCACATTGCGAAGTTCGAGCGTTGCCATGGCTTACCCCTTGACCGCGCCGGCCGTCAGCCCGCGCACGAAATATTTGCCTGCCACCACGTAGACCAGCAGGGTTGGCAGGCCAGCGATCATTGCTGCCGCCATGTCGACGTTGTATTCCTTGGCCCCGGTGCTGGTATTGACCAGATTGTTCAGGGCTACGGTAATCGGTTGCGAGTCGCCGCTGGAGAACACCACGCCGAACAGGAAATCGTTCCAGATCTGGGTGAACTGCCAGATCAGGCAGACCATGATGATCGGCGTGGACATCGGCAGGATGATGCGGCGGAAGATGGTGAAGAACCCGGCACCGTCCAACCGCGCGGCCTTGACCAATGCGTCGGGGATGCTCACGTAGAAGTTGCGGAAGAACAGCGTGGTGAAGGCCAGGCCGTAGACCACATGCACCAGCACCAGGCCGCTAGTGGTACTGGCCAGGCCAAGCTTGCCGAGGGTGAACGAGGCCGGCAGCAGCACGGTCTGGAACGGCAGGAAACAGCCGAACAGCAGCAGGCCGAAGAACAGTTGCGAACCTCGGAAGCGCCACATCGACAGCACATAGCCGTTCAGTGCACCAATAGCGGTGGAGATCAGTACCGCGGGCACGGTGATCATGATCGAGTTCCAGAAGTAACCGCTGACCGCTCCCCAGGCCTTGACCCAGCCTATGCCGGTAATCACTGCAGGCCAGCTCAGCAGGTTGCCGGTGGTGATGTCTTCGGGGGTCTTGAAGCTGGTCAGCAGCATCACCACCAGCGGTACCAGATACAGCAGCACGGCGATCAGCAATACGCCATGGATGACCATACGGCTGAGGCTGAGCACCGGCTTGTCGACAGGACTATGCATGGCGTTTGCTCCGCAGCTCCGAGTACAGGTAAGGCACGAGGATCGCCAGGATTGCCCCGAGCATCAGGATGGCGCTGGCCGAGCCCATGCCCATCTGGCCGCGGCTGAAGGTGAACGAGTACATGAACATTGCCGGCAAGTCGGAGGAGTAACCCGGGCCGCCGGCCGTCATTGCCGCCACCAGGTCGAAGCTCTTGATGGCGATGTGCGAAAGGATCATCAGCGCGCTGAAGAACACTGGGCGCAGGCTGGGCAGCACCACGGTCCAGTAGATGCGCGGCAGGCTGGCGCCATCCATCTGCGCAGCGCGGATGATCGACGGGTCGACGCCACGCAAGCCGGCAAGGAACATGGCCATGATGAAGCCCGAAGCCTGCCACACGGCCGCGATCACCAGGCAATACACCACCCGGTCGGGATCGATCAGCCAGTCCAGGCGAAAGCCCTCCCAGCCCCAGTCGCGCAGCAGCTTGTCCAGGCCCATGCCCGGGTTGAGCAGCCACTTCCAGGCCGTGCCGGTGACGATCATCGACAGTGCCATAGGGTATAGGTAAATGGTGCGAATGAAGCCCTCGCGACGGATGCGCTGGTCCAGCAGCACCGCCAGCAACACACCGATGGCCAGGCTGATGGCGATGAACAGGCCGCCGAACAGAAGCAGGTTCTTGCTCGCCACCCACCAGCGGTCGTTGTCGAACAGACGGGCGTATTGCGCAAGGCCCGCCCACTTATAGGTGGGCAGAAAGGTCGAGGTGGTGAAGGACAGCACGAAGGTCCAGAGGATGTAGCCGTAGAAGCCCACCAGGACGATGAACATGCTGGGCGCCAGCACCAGCTTGGGCAGCCAGCGCTGAAGCGCGTCCAGGGGTGAGGCCCGCAATTGGGCGGTGGTCGTAGTCATGTATTGGATCCCGAGGTAGTGGCGGTGCTACGCACCGCTTCGCGGGCAAGCCCGCTCCCACAGGTCCGGCGTCATGACCAGGAACAGTGGGGAGCAGGGCCCATCTGGGAGCGGGCGTGCCCGCGAACAGCCGTTACTGGGCAGCCTTGATAGCCGCCGCCAGCTTCTTCGCCGCATCGGCCGGGTCGGCCTTGGGGTCGTTGATGTAGTTGGTCACCACATCGAAGAACGCGCCCTGCACGGCCAGCGTGGTGGCCATGTTGTGCGCCATGCTCGGTTGCAGGCCGCCCGTTTTTGCGTCGGCCAGGAAGTCCTTGGCGGAGGTTTGAGCACAGGCATCGAAACCATACTTGCCCATGTCGGCGAGCATGTCGTTACGCACAGGGATCGACCCTTTGTTGATGCTGAAGAGTTTCTGGAAGTCCTCCCCCAGTACTTTGCGCGCAATGTCCTGCTGCCCGGCAGAGGTGCCGGCGTTGTTCTGCTTGAACACCACCAACGAGTCGATGTTGTACAGGAAGGCCTTGTCAGTACCGGGGAACGGCACGCACTGGTAATCCTTGCCGGCGGTTTTCTTCGCCAGGGTCCATTCGCTCTTGGCCCAGTCGCCCATGATCTGCATGCCGGCCTTGCCGTTGATGACCTTGGCGGCTTCCAGGTTCCAGTCCTGGCCCTTGCCGTCCGGGTCCATGTAGGTGGCGACCTTCTTCAGCTCGGTCAGCGCCTTGACCATCTGCGGCCCGGTCAGCGTTGCACTGTCGAGGTCGACCAAGGCCTTCTTGTAGCCATCGACGCCCATCACCGACAGCACCACGCTTTCGAACACTGTGCTGTCCTGCCAGGGTTGGCCACCATGGGCGAGCGGGATGAAACCGGCGGCCTTGAGCTTGTCGGCGGCGGCATAGAACTCATCGAGGGTGGCGGGCGCCTTGTCGATGCCGGCCTTCCTGAACACTTCGGGGTTGATCCACAGCCAGTTGATACGGTGGATATTCACCGGCACGGCGACATAATTACCCTTGTACTTCACGGTGTCGGCGACTTTCTTGTCCAGCAGGGTGCCCCACTTTTCTTCCTTGGCCACGCCCTTGAGCACATCCTCATCCAGCAGGCCGGTGGCCGCCCATTCCTGAATGTCCGGGCCCTTGATCTGCGCAACACCCGGCGGGTTGCCAGCTACTGCGCGGCTCTTGAGCACGGTCATGGCCGTGGCACCACCGCCGCCGGCAACGGCGCCGTCCTTCCAGGTGAAGCCGTCTTTTTCGACCTGGGCCTTGAGCACATCGACCGCTGCTTTTTCACCACCGGAGGTCCACCAGTGCACCACTTCGACGCTGCCTTTGGCGTCAGCAGCCTGGGTACCCAAAGGGATCAACGAGAAAAAGGAAATTGCGGCAGCGAAACGGAGCGTGGAATTCATCGAAGCACCTTTCTTGTTGTTATGCCGTGCAAGTCGATCGCTTGCGTTGCATGAAGTCTAAACAGCACGCCCGCCTCGTCAGGTAACGAAGCGATGCGTGAATGTCATCGTTTGGTTACATTGCCGGCCAGGTTGCTGGCCAGGCTGGGGGCCAGGGGCAAACCTGGCAGCAGCAGCGCCTGGTAGGCGTGATAGAGGTCGGGCTTGCCCGGCCAGAGGGTGCCGGCCGGCTGGTTGTGCGCATCGAGTTCGTGGTGCCAACTGCCGCCGACGGGGTCGATGAAATGATTGCCGATAAAGTCCCAGCAGCAGCGGTACCACTGTTCGTAGTGCGCCTCGCCGGTGCGTTGCAACAGGGCTGCCGCAGCGGCGCAGGCCTCGGCGTGCACCCAGTGCAGTCGTGCATGCACCACCGGGCGATCAGCCCAGTCCAGGGTGTAGACGAAACCCGGTTCGCCATCGACGCCCCAGGCCTGTTGGCAGGCTGTGTCGAACAATGCGCGGGCACACGCTTCCAGCCATTGCGGAGCATGCAGACCGGCCTGCTCGAGACCGGCCTCCAGATGCAACAGCAACCGTGCCCACTCCAGGGCATGCCCGGGTGTAGTGCCATAAGGCCGGAAGTGGTCGGCGGGGTGTTCGAGGTTGTAATCCGGCAGCGGCTGCCAATGGGCATCGAAATGTTCGATCACCCGATAACCATTGGCGGCGGCATGGGTACGGATGATGCGTTCGGCGATGCGCAGGGCGCGTTGCAGCCACAGGCTGTTGCCGGTGGCATCTGCCAAGGCCAGGAAGGCCTCGGTCGCGTGCATGTTGCTGTTGGCGCCCCGGTACTGCTCGGGGAGCTGCCAGGCGCGGGAGAAGGTTTCCCGCAGAGCACCTTCGTCTTCGCTCCAGAAATGCGCTTCGATCACCTGGATTGCGTCTGCCAATAGCGTATTGGCGTCGACAGCGCCGGCCACCACCGCCGAGCTGGCGGCCAGCGCGACGAAGGCATGCAGGTACGCCGCCTTGCCGCTATCGTCGTGGCCGCCAGGATGGGCGAACCAACCGCCGTGGGTGGCATCCTGCATGGCACCGCGCAGCGCTGCCACACCGTGCTCGGCATAGGCCAGGCTACCAGGGATGCCCTGCAGGTGGGCCAAGGCAAAGCAATGGGTCATGCGGGCGGTGTTGATGGTTTCAGCACGGGCACCGGGGGCGAGTTGCCCATTGGCATCCAGGTTACCGAAACCGTCGGGTAGTTTCGCGGCCTCGGCAAAGGCCAGCAGGCGCTGTGCTTCAGCCAGGCGCCAGGCGGTGTGGGCCGGGGCATTGAGCCAGCTGTTAACGGACAGGTTGAGGGGGGTCATGGGCCAGCTTGATCCTTGCCAGTCGTTTGCAAATTCTAGCCAGCGGGGTCAGGGCGGATGTCACGAAGGACGACGGGATTGTCACCGGGCAGTGACATTTTGGGTGCCTGTGCGGGCCCCCCAAAAATTCAATCCATACCCCGCGGCAGATACAGGGTCACCCGCAGCCCGCCCTCCCGCAGGTTAAGCAAGCTCACCTCGCCCCCATGGCTATGGGCGATGTTGCGCGCAATGCCCAACCCCAGCCCATACCCCTGCTGCTGCCCGGCCAGACGGAAATGCGGCTCGAACACCTGTTCCAGCTGCTGTTGCGGCACCCCGGGCCCCTGGTCATCCACCTGCAGCACAAAACCCTCTGCCCCGTCGATGATGCGCAGCCGCGCCCGTTCGCCGTACTTGATGGCGTTGTCGATCAGGTTGCCGATGCAACGACGCAATGCCAGCGGCTTGCCCGGGTATGGCGCCAGCGCCTGGCCCTCGACGGTGATGCGACCATCGCCCAGGTAAGGCTCGGCCAGAATCTCCAGCACCTGGTTAAGGTCGACCGGCTCGATGTTTTCGTGGATGTCGGTGTCCTTTACGCACTGCAACGCGCCTTTGACCAGCAACTCCAGTTCGTCCAGGTCCTGGCTGAACTTGGCCTGCAATCGCTCGTCTTCCAGCAGTTCGACACGCAGGCGCAGGCGGGTGATCGGCGTGCGCAGGTCGTGGGAAATGGCGCTGAACAGCTGGCTGCGTTCGGTCAGGTAACGGCTGATACGCTCGCGCATGCTGTTGAATGCCCGGCTCACCTCGACCACTTCACTGCCGCCCGCTTCAGGCACTGGCGCCACATCGGCACCCAGCGACATCTCTCGGGCGGCCCGCGCCAGGCGCTTCAGTGGCCAGCTTTGCCAATGCACCAGCAAGCCGATGAACAGCAACAGCAAGGCCGTGGTCAGCACGATGAAGCCGATCTGCTGGCGCGGCAGGCGTTCGGCTTCCAGCCCCGTGTACGGTTCGGGCAACAGCGAGGCGATGTACAACCACTCGCCCTCGCCCAAGCGGATCTGCGTGACCAGTACCGGGGGTTTCAGCGGTTCCAGGGTCAGCGAATAATGGGCCCACGAGCGCGGTAGTTCGTCGAGTTTGAGGCCGCTGTTGAAGATGCGCAGATCGTCAGGCCCGACAAACTCCACGGAAATTTCCATCTGTGAACCCAGCCGCTCGTGCAGCACCTGCTGGAACACATCGATCACCGCCTGCTTGCGAGGGGTGACGGGCAGTGCCTGCATGTCTAGCGGCGTGGCGTTGAGCGAAACAAAGAAACGCGTGCCGCCCATGCTGCGCAATTGGTCGAGCACCAGCGGCCGATAGGCCACCGGCAGCGAGCGGAAGTAACTGACGCTGGCACTCATGGAATGGGCCAGGCTGCTGGCGCTGGCACGCAGCCCCTGAAGCTGGCTGGCGCGCAGCTGGGAAACCCAGATAATGCTGGACAAGCCCTGGGCCAGCAGGACAACCAGCAAGGTCAGCAGCAGCATGCGCCCCAGCAAGGAGCGCGGCAGCAGGCGCCAGGGCCGCTCAGGGCGCACAGCAGACATGCGCCGCCAACAAGTAGCCACTGCCACGCACGGTGCGGATCAGCCGGGGAGGTTTGTCGGTATCGCGCAGGCGCTGGCGCAGACGGCTGACCGCCATGTCGACGATACGGTCCAGCGGCATCGGTTCGCGGCCACGGGTAGCGTTGCCGATGGTGTCGCGGTCGAGGATTTGCTGCGGGTGATCGAGGAACAGTTTGAGCAGGGCAAAGTCGGCGCCAGAGAGGATCACCTCCTCTCCATCACGGTGGAACAGGCGGTGGCTGACCGTGTCCAGGCGCCAGTCGTCGAAGGCCAGCACGGCGCTGCCCGGCGCCGTCTGGCCGAACTCGGTGCGGCGCAACAAAGCCTTGATTCGCGCTTGCAGTTCGCGGGGGCTGAACGGCTTGCCCAGATAGTCGTCAGCACCCAGCTCCAGGCCGATGACACGGTCGGCCTCGTCCGAACTGGCGGTGAGCATGATGATAGGTACGCGCGCCTGGCGTGGGTGCTGGCGTACCCAGCGGCACAAGCTGAAGCCGTCCTCGTCGGGCAACATGACGTCAAGAATGACCAGGTCGCAGGGCGTGGTTTCCAGCGCGTGGCGAAAGCCCTTGCCGTCAGCCTCGGCATGCACCTGGAAGCCGGAGCGGCTCAGGTAGGTTTGCAGCAGTTCACGAATTTCCTGGTCGTCGTCGACCATCAGGATCGATTTGCCGGCAGTGCTCAAGGTGGTCCTTCCTCTTGTTGATTACAGGTCTTTTTGCCTGCTGTCGGGTATTGCCATCGGGGCCGCAAAGCGGCCCCCTCAGTGATCCAACGCCTGCTGCAACGCTACCCCTGCCCCCTCCAACCCGGAATATTCCGCCGTCACCAGCCACACCGGAACCCCGGTGAAATAGCCACTCATACACCCCTTGTCGGCAAAACTCGCAGCAAACCCGCTACGCAGGAACAGCTCGGCAAAGCGCGGAATCACACCGCCCACAATATAGACCCCGCCTCGCGCGCCCAGCGTCAGCACATTGTTACCCGCCACTCGCCCAAGGAAACGACAGAATTGCTCGACCACCGCCAGCGCACGAGGCTCACCGCCCAGTGCGGCATCGGTGATATGCGCCGGGGTCTTGTGCCTGGGCGTGTCGCCGTCCAGCGCACAGATCGCCTGGTACAGCCGCACCAGGCCACCCCCACTGAGCACGGCCTCGGCGCTGACATGGCCGATCTGACTGTGGATCTGCTGGTGGATTGCCGCTTCGCGAGCATTGCCTACCGGCAGGTCAACATGCCCGCCTTCACCCGGCAGGGCCTTCCAGAGCTGTTCGCCCAGGCGCAGCAGCGAGCCCACACCCAGGCCAGTACCTGGCCCGATCACCAGTGCCGGCCTCGAGGGGTCGGCCTGGCCGGGGCAAACCTCGCGGAACTCGCCTTCGCGCAGACGCGTCATGCCCAGCGCCATTGCGGTGAAATCATTGATCAGCAACAGTCGCTCGACCTGCAAGGTCTTGCAAAATGCCGTGCGGCTCAGGCGCCAGTGGTTGTTGGTGAAGCGAAATTCATCGCCATCGACCGGGCCGGCCACCGCCAGGCACACCGCCGCCAGGCCACCACGGGCGATACCTTGGCTTTCCAGGTAGGCCTCGATGGCCTGCTCGGGGTTGGTGTAGTCCGCGGTGGCGAAAACATTTACTTCATGCAGCTGGTTGTCACGCCACAACGCAAAACGGGCATTGGTGCCGCCAATATCACCAACCAGCAGGTGCTTCATTTGAGGTGCTCCAGGGCCGAGGTAAAGGCACTGGCGCCCTGCTCTGCCGGGCTGAACGCCATGCGCATGAAGCCGAACAGCTCGCGCCCACAACCCAGGTCGTTGCCCTGGGGTGCCGGCGGCAGCTCACGGCTGGCCAGTTCTTCGGCCGACACCATGATCCGCAACGTGCCTTCGACTCCATCGACCCGCACGATATCACCATCGCGCACCCGCGCCAGCGGGCCGCCGTCGTAAGCCTCCGGGCAAACGTGAATGGCCGCGGGGATCTTGCCCGAGGCACCGGACATGCGCCCGTCGGTGACCAACGCAACCTTGTAGCCACGGTCCTGCAATACACCGAGGAACGGGGTCAGCTTGTGCAGTTCCGGCATGCCATTGCAGCGCGGGCCCTGGAAGCGCACCACCGCGACAAAGTCACGCTCCAGCTCACCGGCCTTGAACGCGTCGGCCAGCGACTGCTGGTCCTGGAACACCCGCGCCGGGGCCTCGACCACTTGGTGCTCGGGGGCGACGGCAGAGACTTTCATCACGCCACGGCCCAGGTTGCCTTCCATCACCCGCAGGCCGCCTTCGGCCGAGAATGGTCGAGACACCGGGCGCAGGATGCTTTCGTCCAGGCTTTGTTGCGGCCCTTCGCGCCACACCAGCTTGCCATTGTCGAGGAAGGGTTCCTGGGTGTAGCGGCGCAGGCCATGGCCGGCCACGGTGTTGACATCTTCGTGCAGCAGGCCGGCGTCGAGCAGTTCACGAATCAGGAAAGCCATGCCGCCGGCAGCCTGGAAGTGATTGATGTCGGCCTTGCCGTTGGGGTAGACGTGCGACAGGGTCGGCACCACTTCGGAGAGGTCGGCCATGTCCTGCCAGGTCAGCTGGATACCCGCAGCCTGGGCGATCGCCGGGATGTGCAGGGTGTGGTTGGTCGAGCCGCCGGTAGCGTGCAGCGCGACGATGGAGTTGACCAGCGCCTTCTCGTCGACGATTTCGCCCAGCGGCATGAAACTGCCGCTGGCCTTGGTCATGCGCGTCACCTGCTGCGCAGCCTCGGCGGTGAGTGCATCACGCAGCGGCGTGTACGGGTTGACGAACGAGGCGCCCGGCAGGTGCAGCCCCATCACCTCCATCACCAACTGGTTGGTGTTGGCGGTGCCGTAGAAGGTGCAGGTTCCGGGGCTGTGGTAGGAATTCATCTCAGACTCCAACAGCTCTTCGCGGCTGGCCTTGCCTTCGGCATAGCGCTGGCGCACGTCGGCCTTCTGCTTGTTGGAGATGCCGGAAACCATTGGCCCACCCGGGACGAAGATGGTCGGCAGGTGGCCGAAGCGCAACGCGCCCATCATCAGGCCGGGGACGATCTTGTCGCAGATGCCCAGCATGAGTGCCGCGTCGAACATGTTGTGCGACAGCGCTACCGCCGTGGACATCGCGATCACTTCACGGCTGGCGATCGCCAGCTCCATGCCCGGCTCGCCCTGGGTCACCCCGTCGCACATGGCCGGCACGCCACCGGCGAACTGGCCGACCGAGCCGACCTCGCGCAGGGCCTGCTTGATCTGCTCGGGGAAGTGCAAGTAAGGCTGGTGGGCAGACAACATGTCGTTGTAGGCCGAGACGATGGCCACGTTGGCCGCGTTCATCAGGCGCAGAGTCTGCTTGTCTTCGCTGCCGCAACCGGCCACGCCGTGGGCGAAGTTGGCGCACTGCAGGCTGGCACGCATGGGGCCTTCACTGGCCGCGCCGCGAATCAGTTGCAGGTAGCGTTCGCGGGTGGCGCGGCTGCGTTCGACCAGCCGCTGGGTGACCTCAAGGATGCGCGGATGCATGTACTGGACTCCAGGCTAATTGTAAGGGCGGTTTACCGGGCATTTCCCCTCCAAACGATTGCGGCCTAGGCTCATGGTTAGGAGCCCGCTGCATCGGTGGAGGCACGACGCCCAACCACTCGTTGTATATTTAAACAAAATACTGCCACTAAAAAGGCTTGTTTTCTATCAGCCAGTGAATAATCTTGTAATTCCAACAACAAAACCGTTTCAGTGAAGCTCCTTTGTGCCACAGGTTTCACTCGAACTGCCAGAGGTACTGCCATGACCCTTCGCATCGCCATCAATGGATTCGGCCGAATCGGGCGCAATGTCCTGCGCGCACTGTATACCCAAGGCTACCGCCAGGACCTGCAGGTCGTCGCCATCAACGACCTGGGCGACAGCACCATGAATGCCCACCTGCTCAAGTACGACAGTGTCCACGGCACCTTCGACGCGACCGTCGAGGCCGACCACGAAAGCCTGACGGTCAACGGTGACCGTATCGCGGTCAGTGCCATTCGCAATCCGGCCGAACTGCCCTGGAAGGCCGAGGCGATCGACGTGGTGTTCGAGTGCACCGGGCTGTTCACCGACCGCGCCAAAGCCGCTGCGCACCTGGCCGCCGGGGCGGGCAAGGTGATTGTCTCGGCGCCGGCCAAGGGTGCCGATGCCACCGTGGTATACGGGGTCAACCACGACATCCTGCGCGCATCGCACCAGGTCATTTCCAATGCCTCCTGCACCACCAACTGCCTGGCGCCGATCGCCCAGGTGCTGCACCGGGAGTTCGGCATCGAGCAAGGCTTGATGACCACCATCCACGCCTACACCAACGACCAGGTGCTGACTGACGTTTACCACAGCGACCCGTACCGCGCGCGTTCAGCCACCCAGTCGATGATCCCGAGCAAGACCGGCGCCGCCGAGGCCGTGGGCCTGGTGCTGCCGGAGCTGGCCGGCAAGCTGACCGGTATGGCGGTGCGGGTGCCCGTCATCAACGTGTCGTTGGTGGACCTCACCGTCAACCTCAAGCGCGAGGCCACGGCCGAGCAAGTCAACCAGCTGTTCCTCGAGGCCAGCAAGCATTCCAAGGTATTGGGCTACAACGCCCTGCCATTGGTTTCCTGCGATTTCAACCACAACCCGCTGTCGTCGATCTTCGATGCCAACCATACCCGGGCCAACGGGCGGATGCTCAAGGTGCTGGCCTGGTATGACAACGAGTGGGGGTTCAGCAACCGGATGCTGGATAACTGCCTGGCGCTGCACCGGGCTGGCTGACGCGCCCCGTGTGGGAGCGGCCTTGCGTCGCGAAAGGGCTGCAAAGCAGCCCCGGAATCTGAGCTTTGCTGCACATATCGCTGGGACCGCTTTGCGGTCCTTTCGCGACGCAAGGCCGCTCCCACAAAAAAGCAAACGACATCCAGCGACTACAATCTTTACCTTTTCCTGATAATTCCACACTTGACCTGCCGCACGGATGATAAGCATTATCATTAACCTTTCGTCGGCCAGGTCCCCCCGTGAGTCAGTCCCGGTTCAATTCCGTCTTCCTCGTTCAGCGCCTCACCCTGCTGCGTACCCTGCAGCGCATGGTCGGTAACCCCAGCACGGCCGAAGACCTGCTGCAGGAAACCTACCTGCGGGTGTCTCGCGCGCTGGGCGAGCGGCCCATCGAGCACATCGAGCCGTTCGTGTTTCAGACCGCGCGCAACCTGGCGCTGGACCACCTGCGTGCACGCCGGGTGCAGGCACGCATGCTGGTCGACGACGTGCCCGACGAAGTGCTGCACAGTGTCGCCGCGCCCGCCACCAGCAGCGAGGATGCCGCCCACGCCGAGCAGTTGCTCAAGCACCTCAGCGTCAGCCTCAATCAACTGAGCGAACGCCAACAACGCATTTTCATCCTCAGCCGCCTGCATGGCGCCACCTATCTGGAAATCGCCGAACAACTGAGTGTTTCGCCCAGCACGGTACAAAAGGAACTGAAACTGATCATGGCAATCTGCATGGGTGTTGCCGAACGACTCAAGTAACTGACCCCAGGCGAACGGCAACGCAAAGCCCTTGCCACACCCCGCCTTAGCCTTGATCATTCGCAAAAAAACCATTCAAGGATTCACCGTGACCGACAGCCCTACCCCTCGCCCGTCACCTGCCAGGCCTGATGCCCGTGCTCGTGCCATGGACGAGGCGCTGGACTGGCTGGTGCGCCTGCAATGCGCAGATGCCGCAGACACCCAGGCCTTTGAAGCCTGGCTGAGCGCCGCGCCAGAAAACGCCGAGGCCTATGTCGAAGCCGAGGCGCTGTGGAACGGTACGCCGTTGCACAAGGTGGCCACGCACATGCACCAGCAGCAACGCCGCTCATGGCGCGGGCGCCTGCGCAGTCACTGGAAACCCCTGGCCACCGCAGCGCTGCTGCTGGTCGGGCTGTTCACCGTCGGTAACCTGCCCATGCGCCTGCAGGCCGACCACCTTACGGTGGTCGGCGAGCGCCAGCGCCTGCAACTGGAAGACGGCGCAAAAGTGCTGCTCAACACCAATTCGGCATTCGCCAGCGAACGCCAGGACGGCCGCCAGGTCGCCCGCCTGCTACAGGGCGAAGCTTACTTCCAGGTCCCCGAGGGCGCGCAGCTGCCGCTGGAGGTGGAAGCCGGGCCGTTGCGCGCACAGGTGCGCGACACCGACTTCGCCGTGCGCTACCTTGACGGCGAGGCCCAGGTACGGGTGCAACGCGGCGATGTCGACCTGCAGGGCGAGCGCGACCAGCGCATCCGCCTGAGTGCCGGCGACAGCATCAGCGTCGGCCCCCAAGGCTTTGGCCAGCGCCAGCGCCCCGACATGCACAAGGACCTGGCCTGGATCGACGGCCGCCTGGTGTTCGAGAACTGCCCGTTGAGCCAGGTGCTGGCCGAAGTTCAGCGGTACTACCCGGGCTGGATCATCAACCGCAATGCGCAGTTGGAGCACGTTGCCGTCACCGGTAACTACCGCCTCGACCAGCCGCTGGAAACCCTGCGCGCACTGGCTCACATCACCTCGGCACAACTGCATGAGTACCCGGCGCTGGTCATCCTGAACTGACCCCTGAATTATTTTTACGCGATCGCACTCGCCCGCCCGTCTCGTTATAGCCAATGCAACTGATTCTTGTTTGAGAACGAGAACAGCCATCACCTATAACAGCCCGCGCGTCTGGGAGCGCTTCCGATGTCCACTGGTCCTACCCGCTCGTCCAACCTTCCCCGCCGTACAGGACAACTGTCCCTGTTGACCCTTGCCCTGCTCGCCAGCGGCGCCTGCAGCCTGCCGGCTCTGGCCGCCGAGCCGGCCCAGGCCAGCAGCCCGCGCATGGGCGACTACCGCTTCAGCATCGGCCAGCAGCCACTGGTGTCGGCGATCAACGCCTTCAGCCAGGTCACCGGCTGGCAGGTCGGCTTCAGCGCCGAGCTGGCCGACGGCGTGGCTTCGCCAGGCGTACAGGGTTCGCTGCCGCCAGATGCTGCCCTCAAGCGCCTGTTGCGGGGTACCGGGCTGAGTTTTCGCAAGATCAGCAACGGCAATGTGGTACTGGAGCGCCAAACCGCAAGCAACGTGATCGCCCTGCAGCAGGTGACCGTCAGCGCCACCCGCAGCGCACAGGACGTCAGCCAGGTGCCGAGCACTGTCAGCGTGCAGACCCGTGAGCAACTGGACCGGCAGAACGTGAACAATATCCAGGATCTGGTGCGCTACGAGCCGGGGGTTTCGGTATCCGGAACCGGCCAGCGCAGCGGGCTGAACGGCTACAACATCCGTGGTATCGACGGCGAGCGGATCCTCACCCAAGTCGACGGCGTGTCGATCCCCGACAGCTTCTTCTACGGCCCCTACGCCCAGACCCAGCGCAACTATGTCGACCCGGAAATCGTCAAGCGTGTGGAAATCCTCCGCGGCCCGGCCTCGGTGTTGTATGGCAGCAACGCCATCGGCGGTGCGGTGAGCTACTTCACCCTCGACCCGGACGACATCATCAAGCCCGGCAAAGACGTGGGTGCACGCCTGAAAACCGGCTACAGCTCGGCCGACGAAAGCTGGCTGACCTCCGCCACCGTCGCCGGCCGCCAAGGTGACTTCGACGGCCTGCTGCACCTGAGCCAGCGCAACGGCCACGAGACCGAAACCCACGGCAGCCACAGTGGCGACGGCCTGTCGCGCACCGAAGCCAACCCGATGGATGCGCGCACCACCAACGTGCTGGCCAAGCTGGGCTGGAACTACGCCGACGACGCACGCCTGGGGTTCACCTATGAGCGCTACAAGGATGACCGTGACCAGAACATCCTCAGCGCGGTGGGTGGGCCGTTCATTCCGGGCTTCGGTGGCATGAACTCGTACCGCATGCGCCAAGGCAACGACACGATCACCCGTGAGCGCTTCGGCCTCAATCATGAATTCGACCTCGATAGCGTGGTCGCGGATCACGTCAAATGGAGCCTCAACTACCAGATTGCGAAGACCGACCAACGTACCGATGAGCTGTATGTCGCCTCGGGACGCCAAGTGTTTCGGGACCGGCAGACTACCTACAAGGATCGCCAGTGGGTATTCGACGCCCAATTGGACAAGGCCTTCAGCATTGGCCAAACCGACCACCTGTTTACCTACGGCACCACACTCAAACAGGAGAAAGTCACGGGTTCACGTAGCGGCACCGGCACTTGCCTGAACATCGGTGGTACCTGTACAGCCATCGGACAGGACAGCGCGCGTGACGGGCAGGCCTTGGTCAGCGACTTCCCGGACCCGACCGTGAATACCTACAGCCTGTTCGCGCAGGATGAAATCCGCTGGAACAACTGGACCTTCATGCCCGGCGCGCGCTACGACTACACCCGCATGGAGCCCAAATTCACCGAGGAATTCCTGCGTGGTCTGGAGTCCAGCGGTACGGCGCCTACCGCCCAGGACGATTCGGACAAGAAGTGGCACCGCGTCTCGCCCAAGTTCGGCCTGACCTACGCCTTCAACGACAATTACACCTGGTACGGCCAATATGCAGAGGGCTTCCGCACGCCGACCGCCAAAGCCATGTATGGCCGCTTCCAGAACCTGGACCAAGGCTACCGCGTGGAGGGCAACCCGAACCTTGAGCCTGAAAAGAGCAAAAGCTACGAAACCGGCCTGCGTGGCAACTTCGACGCCGGCAACTTCGACGTGGCAGTGTTCTACAACAAGTACCGTGATTTCATCGACGAAGATGCCGTGCAAAGCGCCAACCTGGAACAGACCTTCCAGGCCAACAACATCAAGCACGCCACGATCAAGGGTGCCGAATTCAAGGGCCGCCTGAACCTCGACCACTTCGGCGCACCGCAGGGCCTCTATACCCAAACCTCGATTGCCTACACCTATGGTCGTAACGATGACACCGGTCAACCGCTGAACAGTGTCAACCCGCTCAAGGGCGTATTCGGCCTGGGCTACGAGCAACAGAACTACGGTGGCTTGCTGAGCTGGACGCTGGTCAAGCGCAAGACCCGTGTCGACGACAGCACCTTCTATTCGCCTGACGGTTCTACCTCGAAGTTCCGCACCCCGGGCTATGGTGTGCTGGACCTGACCGGCTACTACAAGGTCACCGACGACGTCACCATCAATGCCGGGCTGTACAACCTTACCGACAAGAAATACTGGCAGTGGGATTCGGTGCGCAGCTACGACGGCCAGGGTGAGGCGGCTGTGACCCAGCCAGCCAACATCGACCGCCTGACCATGCCGGGGCGCAACTTCGGTATCAATGTGGTTTGGGATATCTGAGGCGTTACGTCTGTACCGGCCTCTTTGCGGGCACGCCCGCGCCCACAGGTTCAACGCAGGCCTTGAACCTGTGATGTTCCTGCAGGGGCGGGTTTACCCGCGAAGAGGCCGGTACTGGCAACACAAATACCGGCTTTTTTTACTGTCCCGCTCCCGCTGTTTCGTCTTGTATCTAGACGCCCTCTTTCCAAGGACTCCCCCATGACCGAACGCCCAGCCCTGCGCTCCCAGCGCTTGAACCAGATCACCCACGCCCCGCACGCCGAGCTGGATGCCCTGGTCAAATCCCACGCGCCTTTCGACAGCCGCGAAAGTTTCGCCCGCTTCGTCGTCGCACAGTACCTGTTCCAGTCCGAGCTGCAGGCCCTGTACAACGACCCTCAGCTGATCGCCATCGTCCCTGATCTGGCTGAGCGCTGCCGTGCCGAGCAGGCCCGCCTGGACCTCGCCGACCTCGACACCGAAGTACCGGCCGCCGTACCGGGTGCCGTGGGCAAGCCGAGCCTGGGCGAGGCAATGGGCTGGATCTTCGTCTCCGAAGGCTCCAAACTGGGCGCTGCGTTTCTGATCAAGCGTGCCGTGGCCCTGGAACTGTCCGACAGCTTCGGCGCCCGTCACCTGGGGGAGCCCGCCGGTGGCCGTGCCGAAGGCTGGAAGCAGTTCACCCGCATCCTCGATGGCCTGGCGCTCTCGCCTGAAGAGGAAGCGGCTGCCGAACGCGGTGCAGTGGCTGCCTTTGAGCGCTTCACCCAGTTGCTCAAGCACGCCTACGCTGCGGATGCCGCGCTGGTCTGATACGCCGTAGCCGGCCCCCCCTCCGGTGGCCGAACCGTTTTATGCAGTGAGAACATGACCCTACCAGCCCGCTCGAAACTCGCCCGCCTGTTGTATGCAATCCTGGCTTACGTGAGCCTCGGGGTGGGCCTGGTCGCCATTGTGATTCCTGGCTTGCCGACCACCGAGTTCATCCTGCTGGCCGCCTGGGCCGCCACGCGCAGCTCACCGCGCCTGTCGGCATGGCTGGAGAACCACCGGCTGTTCGGGCCAATTCTGCATAACTGGCGCAACGGCAAGGTGATCCAGCGCCGCGCCAAGGTCAGCGCAACCATCAGCATGCTGCTGTGCGCGGGCTTGATGCTGACCTTTCTGGAACACCACTGGCCGGTATTCCTGGCAATCGCCGGCATGACCCTGGGCAACCTGTGGATCTGGTCACGCCCGGAACACGCCTGCCCTGCCCCGTCACAAGCTCAGCAGCCCTGAATACAAGGCGTAGGCCGCCAGCGCGGCACCCACCAGCACGGCGGCGAAAATCAGCTTTTCCCAGGCCGTGAACAACGCCTGCCCCTGCTCATGCTTGGCCCTCGCGAACAAGATGACGCCGGGGGCGTACAGCAGCGCCGAAAGCAGCAGGTACTTGAGCCCGCCGGCATACAGCAGCCACACGGCATACAGCAGGGCAACCAGCGCCACCAGCAAGTCCTTGCGCCGCAACCTCGGCTGCCCGGCATAGGTTTCTGCGCGCATCGCCAGCAACACGGCATACGCCGCAGACCACAGGTAGGGCACCAGGATCATCGACGAGGCCAGGTAGATCAGACTGGTGTACGTACCGGCGGAGAACAGCGTAATCAGCAGGAAACCCTGAATCATGCAGTTGGTCAGCCACAGGGCGTTAGCCGGCACATGGTTGGCGTTTTCCTTGGCCAGAAAGCGCGGCATGGTCTTGTCCCGCGCCGTGGCGTAAAGGATTTCGGCACACAGCAGCGCCCATGAAAGCAAAGCGCCAAGCAGCGAGACCGCCAGGCCGAGGCTGATCAGCAAGGCGCCCCAGGGACCGACGATATGCTCCAGCACCGAGGCCAGCGAGGGGTTCTGCAGCCCGGCCAGTTCCGGTTGGGTCATGATGCCCAGCGACAACACGTTGACCAGCACCAGCAGCGCCAGCACACCCAGAAAACCGATGACCGTGGCCTTGCCCACGTCTGACCGACGCTGGGCGCGCCCGGAATACACGCTGGCACCCTCTATGCCGATGAACACGAACACGGTCACCAGCATCATGTTGCGCACCTGCTCCAGCACGCTGCCGAATTGTGGGTTGCTCAAGCCCCAGATATCCCGGGTGAAGATATCGGCGCGAAAGGCAAATGCAGCGATCACCACGAAAATGAGCAAAGGCACCACTTTGGCGACGGTGGTGACCTGGTTGATGAAGGCCGCCTCCTTGATGCCGCGCAGTACCAGGAAGTGCACCGACCACAGCAGCAGCGAGGCACAACCGATGGCGATGGGTGTATTGCCTTCGCCAAACACCGGGAAGTAGAAACCCAGCGTGCTGAACAGCAGTACGAAGTAGCCGACGTTGCCCAACCAGGCGCTGATCCAGTAGCCCCAGGCCGAGGAAAAGCCCATGTACTCGCCAAAGCCGGCCTTGGCGTAGGCATATACCCCTGAGTCCAGTTCCGGCTTGCGGTTGGCCAGGGTCTGGAACACGAAGGCCAGGGCCAACATGCCGACCGCGGTGATCCCCCAGCCGATCAGCACTGCACCCACATCGGCACGCGCGGCCATGTTCTGCGGCAGCGAGAAGATACCGCCGCCAATCATCGACCCGACCACCAGTGCGATCAGCGCGCCCAGGCGCAGCTTCTGTCCCGGTTCGCTCATGAGCCTCCCTTTCTTCGAGCCCTGTCATGCGTTTGAAACAGCCTTGCGGGCTATATGAATAGCGTTACTTATACTGAAGCCGTGCGTTCAACCTATATCACTCATAACTGCTTTGTCTATGTGCCTGCTCTCTCAAAACTAGCAGCAGTCCGGCAACTAGAAAAGAAACGGATAAAACTCGAAATTCTTGTGGAAAATTTGCGAAAGCGGCAAAAGCAGCTAGTTTCAAGCATCGCAGGCTGAACAGAGCGTTTGCTCTAGAAGGACATGGAGGTGCCAGTACGCAAGGCCTGCAGCTCAAGCTTTCGGCATTCTCCAGGAGCACCCGTGAAGGAGATTTCCTACCTTCACGTCGCCTTAAACTGACGCAAGTCAGGTCAAGGCAAAGGCGTCGGATCTATTCTGTCGTCAACTTTCTCCTGGCAGGAGTTGTTAAATGTCTGATTCATCCGGAAAACTAAAGCTCGGCGCGTTAGTTGCACTTGTCGTCGGCTCGATGATTGGCGGCGGTATCTTCTCGCTGCCACAAAACATGGCCGCCAGCGCAGGGGTTGGGGCCGTGCTGATCGGCTGGGGGATCACTGCCGTCGGCATGCTGACCCTGGCCTTCGTGTTCCAGACTCTGGCCAACCGCAAGCCCGACCTGGATGGCGGGGTGTATGCCTATGCCAAGGCTGGCTTCGGCGACTACATGGGCTTTTCCTCGGCCTGGGGCTACTGGATCAGTGCCTGGCTGGGCAACGTCGGCTACTTCGTGCTGCTGTTCAGCACCCTGGGTTACTTCTTCCCGATCTTCGGTGAAGGCAACACCCCAGCCGCCATCATTGGCGCATCGATCCTGTTGTGGGCGGTGCACTTCCTGGTACTGCGCGGCATCAAGGAAGCGGCGTTCATCAACCTGGTCACCACTGTGGCCAAAGTGGTGCCGCTGGTGCTGTTCGCCCTGATCTGCCTGTTCGCCTTCAGGCTCGACATCTTCACCGCCGATATCTGGGCCGTAGGCACGCCAGAGCTTGGCAGTGTCATGAACCAGGTGCGCAACATGATGCTGGTCACCGTGTGGGTGTTCATTGGCATCGAGGGCGCAAGCATCTTCTCGTCCCGTGCGGAAAAGCGCTCTGACGTGGGCAAGGCCACGGTCATCGGCTTCATTACCGTGCTGCTGTTCCTGGTGCTGGTCAACGTGCTGTCGCTGGGCATCATGACCCAACCGGAGCTGGCCAAACTGCAGAACCCGTCGATGGCTGCCGTGCTGGAACATGTGGTCGGCCACTGGGGCGCGGTGCTGATCAGCGTCGGCTTGATCATCTCGCTGCTGGGAGCCCTGTTGTCATGGGTGCTGCTGTGCGCCGAGATCATGTTCGCCGCCGCCAAGGACCACACCATGCCGGAGTTCCTGCGCCGCGAGAATGCCAACCAGGTACCGGCCAACGCCCTGTGGCTGACCAACGCCATGGTGCAGATCTTTCTGGTAATCACGCTGTTCTCAAGCAGCACCTACCTGTCCCTGATCTACCTGGCCACCTCGATGATCCTGGTGCCCTACCTGTGGTCGGCAGCCTATGCGTTCCTGCTGGCACTGCGCAGCGAAACCTACGAGCAGGCCCTGGCCGAACGCAAGAAGGACCTGATCATTGGTGGTATCGCCCTGCTGTACGCCATCTGGCTGCTGTACGCCGGCGGCGTGAAATACCTGCTGCTCTCTGCCCTGCTCTACGCACCTGGCGCCATCCTGTTCGCCAAGGCCAAGCGTGAGGTGGGCAAACCGGTCTTCACCAACGTGGAAAAACTGATCTTCGCAGCCGTGGTCATTGGCGCCCTGGTGGCAGCCTTTGGCCTGTATGACGGCTTCCTGACCCTTTGACCCACGTCTTCGCTCAATTGGAGGAATGAAACCATGTCCGCTGAAAAACAGAAGTACGGTGTCCACTCCGAAGCCGGCAAACTGCGCAAAGTGATGGTTTGCGCCCCAGGCCTGGCGCACAAGCGCCTGACGCCGAGCAACTGTGACGAACTGCTGTTCGACGACGTGATCTGGGTCGACCAGGCCAAGCGTGACCATTTCGACTTCGTCACCAAGATGCGCGAGCGTGGTGTGGATGTGCTGGAGATGCACAACCTGCTGACCGATATCGTGCAGAACAAAGAGGCCCTCAAGTGGATCCTCGACCGCAAGATCACCCCTGACACCGTCGGCGTAGGCCTGACCAACGAAGTGCGCAGCTGGCTCGAAGGCCTGGAGCCACGCCACCTGGCCGAATTCCTGATCGGCGGCGTGGCGGGCCAGGACCTGCCACAGAGCGAAGGCGCCGATGTCGTGAAGATGTACAACGACTACCTGGGCCACTCCAGCTTCATCCTGCCACCACTGCCCAACACCCAGTTCACACGCGACACCACTTGCTGGATCTACGGCGGCGTGACGTTGAACCCGATGTACTGGCCGGCGCGTCGCCAGGAAACGCTTTTGACCACCGCCATCTACAAGTTCCACAAGGAGTTCACCGAGGCCGACTTCCAGGTGTGGTATGGCGACCCGGACAAGGACCATGGCAATGCCACGCTCGAAGGCGGTGATGTGATGCCGATCGGCAATGGCATCGTGCTGATCGGCATGGGCGAGCGCACCTCACGCCAGGCCATCGGCCAGCTGGCGCAAAACCTGTTCGCCAAGGGCGCCGTCAAGGAAGTGATCGTCGCAGGCCTGCCAAAGTCCCGCGCCGCCATGCACCTGGACACTGTATTCAGCTTCTGCGACCGCGACCTGGTCACGGTCTTCCCGGAAGTGGTGAAAGAGATTGTGCCATTCATCATCCGCCCGGACGAAAGCAAGCCTTACGGCATGGATGTACGCCGCATCAACAAGTCGTTCATCGAAGTGGTGGGCGAGCAACTGGGCGTCCAGCTGCGCGTGGTCGAGACCGGCGGCAACAGCTTCGCCGCCGAGCGCGAACAGTGGGATGACGGTAACAACGTGGTGGCCATCGAGCCGGGCGTGGTCATTGGCTACGACCGCAACACCTACACCAACACCCTGCTGCGCAAGGCCGGCATCGAAGTCATCACCATCAGCGCCGGCGAACTGGGCCGGGGCCGTGGCGGCGGCCACTGCATGACCTGCCCTATCGTGCGCGACCCGATCGACTACTAACGACCATTACGCCCGGCCGCACCCATGAAGTGGCGGCCGGGACATCACCGAACTCAAGGAGAAACTGTCATGGCGTTCAACATTCACAACCGCAACTTGCTCAGCCTGGAACACCACACCACCCGTGAGTTGCGCTACCTGCTGGACCTGTCCCGCGACCTCAAGCGCGCCAAGTACACGGGCACCGAGCAGCAGCACCTGAAGGGCAACAACATCGCCCTGATCTTCGAAAAAACCTCCACCCGTACCCGTTGTGCCTTCGAAGTAGCAGCCTATGACCAAGGCGCCAACGTCACCTACATCGACCCCAACTCCTCGCAGATTGGCCACAAGGAAAGCATGAAGGACACCGCCCGTGTGCTCGGGCGCATGTATGACGCCATCGAGTACCGTGGCTTCAAGCAGGAAATCGTCGAAGAGTTGGCCAAGTTCGCCGGCGTACCGGTGTTCAACGGCCTGACCGACGAATACCACCCGACCCAGATGATCGCCGACGTGCTGACCATGCGTGAGCACAGCGACAAGCCACTGCACGACATCAGCTACGCCTACCTGGGCGATGCGCGCAACAACATGGGCAACTCGCTGCTGCTGATCGGCGCCAAGCTGGGCATGGATGTGCGCATCGCCGCGCCCAAGGCACTGTGGCCACATGACGACCTGGTCGAGCGCTGCAAGCAGTACGCTGAAGAAAGCGGCGCACGCATTACCCTCACCGAAGACCCGAAAGCCGCGGTCAAGGGTGTCGACTTTGTCCATACCGACGTGTGGGTATCGATGGGCGAGCCGATCGAAGCCTGGGGTGAGCGCATCAAGCAGCTCAAGCCTTATCAGGTGAATGCCGAACTGATGAAGTCCACCGGTAACCCGCGGACCAAGTTCATGCACTGCCTGCCGGCATTCCACAACTCCGAAACCAAGGTAGGCAAGCAGATCGCTGAACAATACCCGGACCTGGCCAACGGCATCGAAGTGACCGATGACGTGTTCGAGTCGCCAGCGTGCATCGCCTTCGAGCAGGCGGAAAACCGCATGCACACGATCAAGGCGATCCTGGTATCGACCCTGGCTGATCTGTAAGGGCTGTCTCGACAGCGCGGCCACCCCGCCCTTGTGTGTGTGTGTAGGAGCGGGTTCACCCGCGAATGCGTCAGCCCAGGTAACGCTGTTGGTGCTACCGACGCATTCGCGGGTAAACCCGCTCCTACACCGGGGAGCGGTACGGTCCGAGAGCAGCGTCCCCTCTTTCATCAAAGGACATTACCATGCGTATCGTTGTTGCATTGGGCGGCAACGCCCTGCTTCGTCGCGGCGAGCCCATGACCGCTGACAACCAGCGCGCCAATATCCGCACCGCCACCGAACAGATCGCCAAGATTCACCCTGGCAACGAGCTGGTCATCGCCCACGGCAACGGCCCGCAAGTGGGTCTGCTGTCGCTTCAGGCCCTGTCGTACAAGCCAGACGAGGCCTACCCGCTGGACGTGCTGGGTGCCGAGACCGAGGGCATGATCGGTTACATGATCGAACAGGAACTGGGCAACTTGCTGGCCTTCGAGGTGCCATTCGCCACCTTGCTCACCCAAGTGGAAGTGGATGCCAACGACCCGGCCTTCAAGGATCCGACCAAATTCATCGGCCCGGTCTACAGCAAGGAAGAGGCCGAGCGCCTGGCCAAGGAGAAGGGCTGGGTGGTCAAGGCCGACGGCGACAAGTACCGCCGCGTGGTAGCCAGCCCGAAACCCAAGCGCATCTTCGAAATTCGCCCGATCAAGTGGCTGCTGGAAAAAAGCAGCATCGTGATTTGCGCAGGCGGTGGCGGCATCCCCACCATGTACGATGAAAACCGCAAGCTCAAAGGCATCGAGGCGGTGATCGACAAAGACCTGTGCTCGGCGCTGCTGGCCGAGCAATTGGAAGCCGACCTTCTGATTATCGCCACTGACGTCGATGCAGCCTACATTGACTGGGGCAAACCGACGCAGAAGGCTATCGCCCAGGCCCACCCGGACGCGCTGGAAACGCTGGGGTTTGCCGCCGGCTCCATGGGGCCGAAGGTGCAGGCCGCCTGCGACTTTGCCCGCAACACCGGCAAGGTGGCGGTGATCAGTTCGCTGGAGAACATCGAAGACATCGTCAAAGGCACTGCCGGCACTCGGGTTTCCACCGCGAAGCCGGGGATCAGCTACCGTTGAATGCAGTCGGCGGGCTTACGCGGCCCGCCATTTTCGACCTTCCAAAGGAGATAGCCATGGCCCAGTATCACTCCGGTCATGTACACATCGAGCGCACTGCGCTGAACAACGCCGACCACAGCTATGACCTGAATATCGAGTACGAGGCCGTGTCGGACCCCAAGGAAGGCAGAGGTATTCAGTTCCACATGCATGGAAGCATTGAAGGCAAGCCCGTGGAAGAAAAGTTCTTCCTGGCCAAGGACCAGGTCCTGCCCAGCTTCCTCATGCTACTGACCCGCAAGGCGCAGTCGTATCTGGCGCCGCCGAAGAAATTCGAGACCCTGAGTTCGCCGCACAAGCTCTATGACCATATGTTCGCGGACATTCGCGAAAAGCTCGATGTGAAATCGGGCGACCCGATCAAACCTGAACATCTGGAGTGACCCTTTTCGCGAGCAAGCCTGCCCCTACAGCAGCAACCCTGTGGGAGCGGGCACGCCCGCGAATGCGCCACCGCCAACCTTGGGCCTGACACCCGTCTCAGGGCATACTGGCGGCCTCCATTGCCAACTGTTCGAACCCCATGCGCATCCACGTCAGCTTCATCGACCGCGTCGGCATCACCCAGGAAGTTCTCGCCCTGCTCGGTGCCCGCAACCTCAACCTGGACGCCGTGGAGATGGTCCCGCCGAACGTCTACATCGACGCCCCCACCCTCAGCCCCGCCGTACTTGAAGAACTGCACGACGCGCTGTTCGAAGTACACGGCGTGCAATCGGTGGACGTGGTCGACATCCTCCCCGGCCAGCGCCGCCACCTACAGCTCGATGCCCTGCTGGCCGCCATGAGCGACCCAGTGCTGGCGGTAGACAGCGCAGGCCTGGTGCTGTTGGCCAACCCGGCGCTGATCGAACTGTGCGGCCGCGAATCTGCCGGGCGCTCGGTAGGTGAGCTGTTTGGCGACCCCGCGCTGCTGCAAGCGCTGCTGGACAACAACTTCCACCTGCCCATGCGCGAAATGCAGCTGAACGGCCATAGCCTGCTGCTGGACGCCATGCCGATTACCAACGCCGGTGGCCTGCTGACGCTGTCCCCCCCCTCGCGTATGGGCGAACGCCTGTCGGCCCTGCACCACGACCACGCTGAAGGCTTCGATGCCTTGCTGGGCGAGTCGCCGGCCATCCGCACCCTCAAAGCCCGTGCCTTACGCGTGGCTGCGCTCGATGCACCGCTGCTGGTGCACGGCGAGACCGGCACCGGCAAAGAACTGGTAGCCCGCGCCTGCCATGCCGTCAGCAGCCGCCACGCGGCCCCGTTCCTGGCCCTGAACTGCGCAGCGCTGCCCGAGAGCCTGGCCGAAAGCGAGCTGTTCGGCTACGCGCCGGGGGCCTTTACCGGTGCGCAACGAGGTGGCAAGCCTGGGCTGATGGAACTGGCCAACCAGGGCACCGTGTTTCTCGATGAAATTGGTGAAATGTCGCCATACCTGCAGGCCAAGCTGCTGCGTTTTCTCAGCGATGGCAGCTTCCGCCGGGTGGGTGGCGACCGCGAAGTGAAGGTGGATGTGCGCATCATCAGCGCCACCCACCGCGATCTGGAGCGCATGGTCGCCGAAGGCAGCTTCCGCGAAGACCTGTTCTACCGTCTGAACGTGCTTAACCTGGAGGTACCGCCGCTTCGCGACCGTGGCCAGGACATCCTGATGCTGGCGCACTTCTTCATGCAGCAGGCGTGCACGCAGATCCAGCGCCCAGCCTGTCGGCTGACCCCCTCCACTCATTCGGCACTGCTGGCCAACCCTTGGCCGGGCAATGTGCGCCAGTTGCAGAACGTGATCTTCCGCGCCGCGGCGATCTGCGAGGGCAACCTGGTGGATATCGGCGACCTGGACATCGCCGGCACCTCGGTGGCACGCGGGCAAGATGGCGAAGTGGCCAGCCTGGAACAGGCTGTAGGTGATTTCGAGCGCGAACTGTTACAGCGCTTATACGCCAGCTACCCGTCAACACGGCAACTGGCCGGGCGCTTGCAAACTTCGCACACGGCTATCGCGCAGAGGCTGCGTAAATATGGAATACCCGGGAAACCATAACGACTGTGGTCAAAACCCATAATTGAATCGGACTTTTCCTAGCCGCTCAGCCACATTTGACTGGAGTGCTCCCCGTAGAATGGCGACATTGTAATTTTGCTTGTCACCTTGAACGAAGAGTACCCTGATGTTCGAACTCGATTTTTACGGGACACTTGTAGCCGCCTCTTTGGTACTGCTACTGGGACGCGGCCTGGTCGCACGCATTGGTTTCCTGCGCGCATACAATATCCCGGAGCCTGTTGCAGGCGGCCTGGTCGTTGCCTTGTCACTCCTGGCATTGCGCAGTTTCGATGTACACGTCCAATTTGATACCTCGTTGCAAACACCGTTGATGCTGGCATTCTTCGCTACCATCGGCTTGAGTGCAGACTTCGCAAGCCTGAAGAAGGGTGGACGGGTGGTCGCCGTATTCCTTCTGGTGGTGACGGGTTTGCTAATGGTTCAGAACGCCATGGGCATCGGCCTGGCAACAGCATTGGGGCTCGACCCGCTGATGGGCCTGCTGGCCGGTTCGATCAGCTTGTCGGGTGGCCACGGCACAGGCGCTGCCTGGGGCGCGACTTTCACCGAGCGGTTCGGCCTGGCTTCGGCTTCGGAACTGGCAATGGCCTCTGCCACTTTCGGCCTGGTGTTGGGCGGTTTGATTGGTGGTCCAGTCGCCCGGTTGCTGATCAAACGGGTCGAAACGCCTGGGGTGCAAGAAGAAGCACCGCAGTTACCCAAGGGCTTTGAACAACCGGACAGAGAGCGCCTGATCACCTCGTTTTCATTTATAGAAACTCTGGCACTTATTGCTGTCAGCTTACTGACCGGTACATTACTTAATGGCTTGTTGAAAGGCACAGCATTCGAACTGCCGACATTTGTTTGCGTACTCTTCGTCGGCGTGCTGTTACGCAATGGGCTTCGGGCTTTAGGCGTTTACAAAGTATTCGAACGGGAAGTGTCGGTACTGGGCAATGTGAGTTTGTCCCTGTTTCTGGCCATTGCCTTGATGTCGCTCAAGTTGTGGGACCTGGCAGCCCTGGCATTACCCTTCTTTACTTTGTTGGCCGCACAGACACTGGTCATGGCGCTGTTCGCAATCTTCGTGACGTTCAAGGTAATGGGGCGCAACTACGATGCAGCAGTCCTGGCTGCCGGCCACTGTGGCTTCGGCCTGGGTGCTACACCGACAGCCATCGCCAACATGCAAGCGGTGACACAACGCTATGGGGCCTCGCACCTCGCCTTCCTGGTGGTGCCGATGGTGGGGGCGTTCTTCATCGACATCATCAATGTCATCGTGATCAAGCTGTACCTGGCATTGCCCTGGTTTGTTGCGGGTTAAACGAGGTCACTAGCCTTTGAAGACAGGGCAGGCAATCAGAACGTCGTTCTGAGTTGCGTGGGGCCTGCCGGCACAGCCTACCAACGCAGCATACGGGGGCCCCACCAGGCACCAAACACCGTCGGCACGAGCATGCCGAGGACATACCACACACCCCAGAACGGCACGCCCATTTCCGGGCAATGCAGGCAGTAGGCCACCGTTGCGCTCGAGCCCGCCAGCAGGCCACCGGCAGCACCTGCCAGCCGCAAGCGGGTGGGCGCCAGGCCTTTCAGCGCCCAGAACACGGTGACAAAGGCCGGCACCGACAACAACGCGATATTCAGTGCGCAGGTACGCCATGTGCGCCCGAACAACAGTTCGGCGCGCGCATCCACAGGCGCCCCGGCGATACTGACCGCCGCCCCGCACCAAACCAGCAGCAGTGGCAAGCCAAGCATTTTCCAGCCTGCAGCGCCCTTCCCTCCTGGCCTGGCCAAGCGGCTCGTCAACCACAGCCCGATCAACGCCAAGCTGGTTGGAAAGGCGACTTTGCCCCAGAACAGCGGGGTTTGTGCGACCTCTGTGATATCACTGCGTACACCGTAAAGGGTAATAGTCAGCAGCAGTGCTGCGGTCAGCCCGCCCAGCACAGCCACTGCCATCCGCCTGCTAACGGCGTGGCGCGGCACTGGCCCTTCGCCTGCGGCCAGCAAGGCAATCAAATCGTCAGTCTTCATGGTTGTTGGCTCCTCCAATCAGCCTGGATAGCGCTTTCAGACCTCGATGTATCCCAACCTTTACCGCTGAACTGGAAAGCCCGGTAAGTTGTGCCGTCTCTTCGACAGACAACCCCTCCAGCTTGACATGAACAATCGGCAGTCGTTGCCGCTCTGGCAGTTGCTTGAGCAACTTGGTCAGGTCTCGGCTGGCCTCGGTTGATTCAACCTCCGAGACGGCAAACAGTTGCGCATCATCATCCAGCACATCATGCCGGGCGTCGCGACGTGAAACACTTCGCAGATGATCCGCCAGCTTGTAACGGGCGATGGCCTGCACCCAAGCAGTCAAAGGCTGCTGCGGCAGGTAAGTGTGGCGCGCGTTATGTACCGCCAGCAGCACATCCTGCACCATGTCCTCTATCTCGGCCGGGCGCCTGCTCAGACGGCTGCGCAGAAACGCACGTACATGCAGCGCAAGCGTGCCAAGAAAATCCTGATAGGCCAGCTGGTCGCCTGTCAGCCCCCGAAGCAACAGTGCTTTCAATCGGGCCTCGCGAGCCTCGAGCTCATCCTGTGAGTTAGTTCGCTGCATGGGTCGCCTGGGTTACACCCTGAATACAATTGACTTGATTCATCCGCTCCCGGCGTGTGGCACGCAGGTGCTGCAAATATGCCATGCCCTTGGCCTCGACATCAGCTTGTGAAGACAGGCCCTGAAAAAAATTCTCCCAAGGCTGTAACCCTTTTTACGCGAGGCACGAATTACTCCATGAGCCGCCGGTATAGACCACGGCCACACTCTCAGGAGATTGACCATGAAAACCCTCGCCCTCACCACCGCAGCGCTCGCGCTTGCCACGCTTGCAGGCGCCGCCATGGCGGCCGACAGCACGCAACCCGCAGGCAATGGCGCTGCCATGGAAAAATGCTACGGCGTCGCCATGGCAGGAAAGAACGATTGCAAGGCCGGCGCCGGCACCAGCTGCGCTGGCAGTGCGAAGAAGGACTACGACGGCATGCACTGGAAAAACGTCCCCGCCGGCACCTGCACATCGATCAAGACACCCGCCGGCATGGGCTAGCTGACACCTATCAAGTCTTGATCAGGGGAAACCGACCATGAACGCAGACGCACGAATGGGCGCCGGAGTCAGCCTGAAGGCCGAGCACTACGACCAGGCGCTGGCGTGCAATCTCGAAGGGCTCTGGTTTGAAGTTCACCCGGAGAACTACATGGTCGGAGGCCCTCGCCTTGCCTGGCTGAACCGAATCGCAGAACGGCACCCGGTTTCATTGCACGGTGTGGCACTTTCGCTTGCGGCTGACGCGGCCCCCGATCAGGACCATCTGCAGCGTCTGCGCGCACTGTGCGATCAGACCAAACCGGTACTTGTATCAGAGCACCTGGCCTGGTCAACCTGGCAGGGACACTACCATCCAGACCTGCTGCCATTTCCGCGCAGCAACGAAGCCCTGCGGCGCATCGCTGAAAACATCCAGCGATGCCAGGAGGTATTGGGCCGGCGGATATCCATCGAAAACCCCAGTCATTACTTGCAACTGCAGGGCCATGACTGGGACGAGATCGACTTTCTTGACGAACTGACACGTCGCACCGGTTGTGGTCTGCTGCTGGACATCAACAACGTCTATGTGAGTGCTCACAATCTGGGGTTCTCGGCAACTGCCTACCTGGACCGCTTTCCAGCGCAAGCCATCACAGAAATTCATCTGGCCGGGCACAGCGACGATGACCAAGGCAGCCTGTTGATCGACTCTCATGATGCGCAGGTGGTCGAGCCTGTATGGGCGCTGTACCGCAAACTGGTTTCCCGTGTCGGCCCGCGCCCGACCCTCATTGAACGTGACGACAAGCTTCCCCCGTTCACCGAACTGCTTGCTGAACGGTCCATCGCACAGTCGATCATGACTCGCCCAGGTGTATTGCCATGAACCTTTCCCTTGGTCAGTTCCAGCAAGCGTTCATCGAGGCTCTCTATTCCCGTCCCGCTCCTCAGCTTTCGGGAGTGACCGAACAAGCGGCGTTCGCGGTTTATCGCAACACGGTGTTGGCCGGCTGCGTGGATGCGCTGCGCGCAAACTTTCCGAGCGTGTGCACACTCGTCGGGCGCGCCTGGATGGATGAGACCGCGGCAGTCTATGCGCGGCAATTCCCCCCCAGCGATCCCCGGCTGATCTGCTACGGCGCGACCTTCCCGGATTTCCTCGAAGACATTCAGTCACAGCACGCTGTGCCGTATTTGGCGGAAGTCGCCCGCCTGGACCTGCGTTGGACAGAAGCCTTCAGTGCGCCGTACGAAACGTGCCTGAACCTTGTCGAGCTGGCAGGCATGACCCCCAGCGATCTTGATCACGGTTGCTTGCACCCCCGTGCCAGTGCTCGCTGGTACTGGTGCGAGGCGCACCCTGTTTACAGCCTGTGGCGCTGCGCCCGCGAGCAGGTTGCCTGGCCCGATGACCAGCCATGGGTGGGCGAAGGGGTGCTGTTTGTCGGCTCCGCTGATGGCGTATGCCACCAACCACTGGGAAAAGGTGGCCATGCGTTTCTCAAGGCCTGTGCTGCCGGACAGTCGCTGATGCAGGCCTCGGACCTGGCGCGACACGCTGAAACCGACCTAAATTTCACCGAGATGCTCGGGCGCCTGATGACGGCCCAGGCTTTTCGCCCACTCGCTTTCACAGGAGAACACCATCATGGCTAGTGCCGATTTCACGCCCCCGGCCAGCAGCCTGCGGCGCGCCTGGAACCACGTTGCACAGAGCCTCGAGCGCCGTTTGAGCGATGACCTGTTGTGCCTGGTCGCCCGGTTCGGGATCGCCTCGATATTCTTTCTTTCCGGACGCACCAAAGTGGAGGGTTTCCTCACCCTTACACCCGGCACCTATGAGCTGTTCCGCACCGAGTACGCGCTGCCGCTACTCTCGCCCTGGCTTGCAGCGCACCTGGCCGCCTACGCTGAGCACTTGTTCCCGCTATTGCTGGTGCTCGGGCTGATGACCCGGCTATCGGCGCTGGCACTGCTGGGCATGACGTTGGTGATCGAAGTGTTCGTCTACCCCGATGCGTGGCCCACCCACCTGACCTGGGCAGGGCTCTTGCTGCTCCTGGTCGCCCGTGGCGCCGGCGTGTTTTCGCTGGATCATCTGCTGAAAGTGAGATGACCGAAGGCCATTGGCACCTCGCCAGTCCAGGCACCACATGTATCGTTTTCGCTACGTCGTAGCGAAAACGATACACACCCTCCTCGCCGTGGGTGCACAAGGGTTTGATGCTCAAACCCTTTTCCTCCCATGAGTATCTGTAACGATATCATTCCACACGAAAAATACGGCCTTCAACTCTATTTACGTAATACATTGATAAATAAGAAGTTTTATTGGTTGGCCGCATTATTGCTAAGGGAATCCTACCCTAAGAGCGCGGCGCCACCGCGCCCCCAACGCCCTGCTTCCCGAGGATTCCCCATGAGCGAGTTGCGTTTCACTGAAGATCACGAATGGCTGCGCGTCGAAGCCGATGGCAGCGTCACCGTGGGCATCACCGCCTACGCCCAGAATGCCCTTGGCGACGTGGTTTTCGTGCAACTGCCAGAGTTGCAGCAGTATGAGAAAGGCAGCGAAGCGTCCACCGTCGAATCGGTCAAGGCCGCCAGCGGCGTGTACATGCCACTGACGGGTGAAGTGGTCGAGGTCAACGGCCAGCTCGAAGACAGCCCGGAACTGGTCAACGAAGACCCGATGGGCGAAGGCTGGTTCTTCCGCTTCATCCCTGCCGATGCAGAAGCGGTAACCGCTCTGCTCGACCAGGACGCCTACGATCGCCTGCTCAAAGCCAACGACGACGCCTGAGGAATCCCGCCATGACCATCAACCTCGGCACCGCCAACGAATTCATCGCCCGTCACATAGGCCCGCGCGCCGCTGACGAACAGGCCATGCTCACTGCACTGGGCTTCGACTCGCTGGACGCCATGACCGCTGCGGTCATCCCCGACAGCATCAAAGGCACCAGCGTGCTTGGCTCGCACGACGGCCAGAGCGAGGCCGACGCACTCGCCGCACTCAAGGCCATCGCCGGCAAGAACCAGCTGTTCAAAAGCTACATCGGCCAGGGCTACTACAACACCCACACTCCGGCGCCGATTCTGCGCAACCTGCTGGAAAACCCGGCCTGGTACACCGCCTACACCCCGTATCAGCCAGAAATTTCCCAGGGCCGCCTGGAAGCGCTGCTGAACTTCCAGACCCTGATCAGCGACCTCACCGGCCTGCCGATCGCCAACGCCTCCTTGCTCGACGAAGCCACTGCTGCGGCCGAGGCCATGACCTTCTGCAAGCGCCTGTCGAAGAACAAGTCCAGCCATGCCTTCTTCGCCTCCGTGCACTGTCACCCACAAACCCTCGACGTGCTGCGCACCCGTGCCGAGCCGCTGGGTATCGAGGTTGTGGTTGGCGACGAACGCGAGCTGGGCGATGTCAGCGCCTTCTTCGGCGCTCTGCTGCAATACCCGGCCAGCAACGGTGAAGTGTTCGACTACCGCGAGGTCGTACAGCGCTTCCATGCTGCCAACGCCCTGGTCGCCGTAGCGGCAGACCTGCTGGCCCTGACCCTGCTGACCCCACCGGGCGAATTCGACGCCGACGTGGCCATCGGCAGCGCCCAGCGCTTCGGCGTGCCACTGGGCTTCGGTGGCCCGCACGCGGCTTACTTCGCCACCCGCGACGCGTTCAAACGCGACATGCCTGGCCGCCTGGTCGGCGTGTCGATCGACCGCTTCGGCAAAACCGCCCTGCGTCTGGCCATGCAGACCCGCGAGCAGCACATTCGCCGCGAAAAGGCCACCAGCAACATCTGCACCGCCCAGGTGCTGCTGGCCAACATTGCCAGCATGTTCGCCGTGTACCACGGCCCTGCCGGCCTCAAGCGCATTGCCGAGCGCACCCACGCCCTGACCGCGATCCTCGCCGCCGGCCTGAAGGCGCTGGGCGTACAAGTGGTGGGCGCCAGCGCCTTCGATACCCTGACCCTGGCCACCGGCACTGCCACCGCCAGCCTGCATGACAAGGCACGCGCCCAGGGCATCAACCTGCGCCAGATCGATGCCGCCCATGTGGGCCTGTCTCTGGACGAAACCAGCACTCAGGCTGACGTCGAGTCGCTGTGGCAGCTGTTGGGTGGCGAGCAGGCACAGCCTGACTTCACCGCACTGGCCGCCAGCACCGGTTCCCTGCTGCCTGCTGCCCTGCTGCGCCAGTCGGCCATTCTCGAACACCCGGTGTTCAACCGCTACCACAGCGAAACCGAGCTGATGCGCTACCTGCGCCGCCTGGCCGACAAGGACCTGGCGCTGGACCGCAGCATGATCCCGCTGGGCTCGTGCACCATGAAGCTGAACGCCGCGAGCGAAATGATCCCGGTCACCTGGGCCGAGTTCGGCAACCTGCACCCATTCGCCCCGGCCGAGCAGAGCCAGGGCTACCTGCAGATGACCACCGAACTGGAGGCCATGCTGTGCGCGGCCACTGGCTATGATGCCGTGTCGCTGCAGCCCAACGCCGGCTCGCAGGGCGAATACGCCGGGCTGTTGGCGATCCGCGCCTACCACCGCAGCCGTGGTGAAGGCCACCGCGATATCTGCCTGATCCCATCGTCGGCCCATGGCACCAACCCGGCCACCGCACACATGGCTGGCATGCGTGTCGTGGTTACCGCCTGTGACGCCCGTGGCAACGTCGATGTCGAGGACCTGCGCGCCAAAGCCATTGAGCACCGCGAGCGCCTGGCTGCAATCATGATCACCTACCCGTCGACCCACGGCGTGTTCGAGGAAGCGATCGGCGAAATCTGCGCGATCATCCACGACAACGGTGGCCAGGTGTATATCGATGGCGCCAACATGAACGCCATGGTCGGACTGTGCGCACCCGGCAAGTTCGGCGGCGACGTTTCCCACCTGAACCTGCACAAGACCTTCTGCATCCCGCACGGTGGTGGTGGCCCGGGCGTTGGCCCGATTGGCGTCAAGTCGCACCTGGCGCCGTTCCTGCCAGGCCATGCCCAGCTGGAAAACACCCAAGGCGCGGTATGCGCTGCGCCCTTCGGTAGCGCCAGCATCCTGCCAATCACATGGATGTATATCCGCATGATGGGCGGTGCCGGCCTCAAACGTGCCTCGCAGATGGCAATCCTCAACGCCAACTACATCGCCCGCCGCCTGGAAGAGCACTATCCTGTTCTGTATACCGGCGGTAACGGCCTGGTGGCTCACGAGTGCATTCTCGACCTGCGCCCACTGAAGGACACCAGCGGCATCAGTGTCGACGACGTGGCCAAGCGGTTGATCGACTTCGGCTTCCACGCTCCGACCATGTCCTTCCCGGTGGCTGGCACGCTGATGATCGAACCGACCGAGAGTGAGTCCAAAGAAGAACTGGACCGCTTCTGCAACGCCATGATCCAGATCCGCGAAGAAATCCGCGCGGTGGAGAACGGTAGCCTGGACAAGGACGACAACCCGCTGAAAAACGCACCGCATACTGCGGCTGAGTTGGTTGGCGAATGGACCCATGGCTACAGCCGCGAGCAGGCGGTATACCCCCTGGCGAGCCTGGTGGAAGGCAAGTACTGGCCGCCGGTCGGCCGGGTCGACAACGTGTTCGGCGACCGCAACCTGGTGTGCGCCTGCCCGTCGATCGAGAGCTATCAGGACGTCTGATAGCCCCACCCCGCCACCTGGCTTGGGTGGCGGGCTCTGTGTAGGAGCGGGTTCACCCGCGAATGCGATGGTGGCTATACCGCCGCATTCGCGGGTAAACCGCTCCTACAGGGCTCAACGTCCGCCCAACAAACTGGCAGGAGGTCAACATGTCACTGAGCGTCTTCGACCTGTTCAAGATCGGCATCGGTCCCTCCAGCTCCCACACGGTCGGCCCGATGCGCGCCGCTGCGCGGTTTGCCGAAGGGCTGCGCCGTGACGGCCTGCTGGCCCGCACCGCCAGCGTCAAAGCCGAGCTGTATGGCTCACTGGGCGCCACAGGCAAAGGCCACGGCAGTGACAAAGCCGTGCTGCTGGGCCTTGAAGGCGAACACCCGGACATTATCGACACCGACAGCATTCCCGCCCGCCTTCAGGTCATCCGCGACAGCGGACGCATCAACCTGCTGGGCGAGCAAAGCATTGCGTTCATCGAAAAGCAGCACCTGGCGATGATCCGCAAGCCGTTGGACTACCACCCCAATGGCATGATCTTCCGCGCGTTCGACGACGCAGGCCTGCAAATCCGAAGCCGCGAGTACTACTCGGTTGGCGGTGGTTTCGTGGTCGACGAGGACGCTGCCGGCCACGACCGCATCGTCGAGGACACAACGGTGCTGGCCTATCCGTTCAAGACCGCCAAGGCGCTCCTCGGCCACTGCACCGCGCATGACCTGTCGGTGAGCCAGGTGATGCTGGCCAACGAGTCCGCCTGGCGCCCTGAAGCAGAAACCCGAGCCGGGCTGCTGCGCATCTGGCAGGTGATGCAAGATTGCGTCGCGGCAGGTTGCCAGCATGAGGGCATATTACCAGGAGGGCTCAAGGTCAAACGCCGCGCGCCGGCCCTGTACCGCCAACTGAGCGGCCACCCGGAAGCCAGCCTGCGTGACGCCCTGTCTGTGCTCGACTGGGTCAACCTCTACGCCTTGGCGGTGAACGAGGAAAACGCCAATGGCGGTCGTGTGGTCACCGCCCCTACCAACGGCGCAGCGGGCATCGTCCCGGCAGTCCTTCACTACTACATGCGCTTCGTCCCCGGTGCCAGCGAGGACGGGGTGGTGCGCTTTCTGCTCACTGCCGCAGCCATCGGCATCCTGTACAAGGAAAACGCCTCCATCTCCGGGGCCGAAGTGGGCTGCCAGGGCGAGGTCGGCGTCGCCTGCTCGATGGCCGCCGGGGCGCTGTGCGAAGTGATGGGCGGCAGCGTGCAGCAGGTGGAGAACGCCGCCGAAATAGGGATGGAACACAACCTGGGCCTGACCTGCGACCCGATCGGCGGCCTCGTGCAGGTGCCCTGTATCGAGCGCAATGCGATGGGCTCGGTGAAGGCCATCAACGCGGTCCGCATGGCCCTGCGCGGCGACGGGCAGCACTACGTGTCGCTGGACAAGGTCATCCGCACCATGCGCCAGACCGGCGCCGACATGAAAAGCAAATACAAAGAGACCGCCCGTGGCGGCCTGGCCGTCAACATCATCGAATGTTGACCCGACAACAACACCAAGGAGTCACCGATGTCCGAAACACTGCTCAAGACCCCACTGCACGCCCTGCACCTGGAACTGGGTGCGCGCATGGTGCCGTTCGCCGGCTACGACATGCCGGTGCAGTACCCGCTGGGCGTGCTCAAGGAGCACCTGCACACCCGCGAGCAGGCCGGCCTGTTCGACGTCTCGCACATGGGCCAGATCATTCTGCGAGGCGCTGACGCCGCCAAGGCGCTGGAAAGCCTGGTACCGGTGGACATCATCGACCTGCCGGTGGGCATGCAGCGCTATGCCATGTTCACCAATGAGCAAGGCGGCATTCTCGATGACCTGATGGTGGCCAACCTGGGCGACGACACCCTGTTCCTGGTGGTCAACGCTGCCTGCAAGGACCAGGACCTGGCTCACCTGCAATCCCACATTGGCAACCGTTGCGAGGTGCAGCCGCTGTTCGAGGAGCGTGCCCTGCTCGCCCTGCAAGGCCCGGCTGCAGTCAAGGTGCTGGAACGCCTGGCCCCAGAAGTGGCCGGCATGACCTTCATGCAGTTCCGCCGAGTAACACTGCTGGAGGTGGACTGCTTCGTCAGCCGCTCGGGCTACACCGGCGAAGACGGCTACGAGATCTCGGTACCGGTCAACGCTGCCGACGCCCTGGCTCGCCGCCTGCTGGCCGAGCCGGAAGTACAGCCGATCGGCTTGGGCGCACGCGACTCGCTGCGCCTGGAAGCTGGCCTGTGCCTGTATGGCCATGACATGAACAGCGAGACTACGCCGATCGAAGCCAGCCTGCTGTGGGCGATTTCCAAAGTGCGCCGTGCCGATGGTGCACGCGCAGCGGGTTTCCCGGGCGCCGAGGCGATCTTCACCCAACAGCGCGATGGCGTGGCGCGCAAACGTGTCGGCCTGTTGCCGCAAGAGCGCACGCCAGTACGTGAGGGTGCGGATATAGTAGATGCCAACGACAAACCGGTAGGCAAAGTGTGCAGCGGCGGATTTGGCCCGACACTCGGCGCACCGGTTGCAATGGGTTATATCGATAGTGAACATAGCGCCCTCGACACGCCACTTTTTGCTGTCGTGCGCGGCAAGAAGGTGGCCTTGAAAGTCAGTAAAATGCCTTTCGTGACACCACGTTACTACCGTGGCTGAAACGGCTTTGTGAAGGTTTTGGGCAGCGTAGACATATTCGTTTTCGAACCTGCACAATAACTTTTGAACATGGCGCCAGGCCAGGCGCCATGCCGTTTCCGACAAATCGGTCGGTTATCGGCAAGCCGCCAGTTTTCCATACGACCAAGGGCTTGTTTTTCGCTCGGGAGTTGGCGTAGAGTCACTGCACTGTGTTTGCATGGGTCGCAACAGTTCGTGACCTGGGCCAGTAGCCGAGATTTGCTACAACCCGTTCGACGTCTCTTACTTCCTGCAACCCAGCCCAGTAATCTTTCGCTTACAAAAAAGTGCGAAAGTAACTGTCATCAAAATTTAAGTTTCATAGGAAATAAGACAATGGCTGAGCGTCAGAAGGGTACCGTCAAGTGGTTCAATGACGAAAAAGGTTACGGCTTCATCACCCCAGAAAGCGGTCCGGATCTCTTCGTTCACTTCCGCGCTATTGAAGGCAACGGCTTCAAGAGCCTGAAAGAAGGCCAGCAAGTCACCTTCGAAGCAGTCCAGGGCCAGAAAGGCATGCAGGCTGACAAGGTTCAACCTGTCTGATCCAGCGCCAGACTTTGAAAAGCCCCTGCCAAGTGCAGGGGCTTTTTTTTGCCCGTAGAATAGTGGGCTCGTCTTTTGGAGCGTCCTGCATGTCCAAGCCTCTACTCACTCCCCAGGGAGATTTTCCGCCGGTCGGCCTGGGCCGGCGCCTGGCAGCGATGTTCTATGACTTTTTACTGTGCACCGCACTGCTGATCGTGACCGCCGGCGCCTACAAGATGATTCAGATGTCGATCATCGGCGAAGCACGCATGCGCGAGCTGACCGAGGCCGGCGCACTGGATGGCGACCCATTGCTGTCTACGGTATTGCTGTTTGCCCTGTTCGGCTTCTTTGCCAAGTTCTGGACCCACGGCGGGCAGACGCTGGGTATGCAGGTATGGGGCGTTCGGGTGCAGAATGCCGATGGCTCGGCCATCAGCCTGTGGCAGGCGCTGTTGCGGTTCGTCGTGTCGATCGCCTCATGGCTGTGCCTGGGGCTGGGTTTTTTCTGGGTGCTGATCGACAAGCGCAAGCGTGGTTGGCATGACATCTATTCGGAAAGCCAGCTGGTGCGAGTGCCTAAACAGAAGAAATGAGCCAGAGGATTGGAGTTGCCGGTTCGGGCCGTTTCCTGATGCCTGCGCGATACCTGTAGGAGCGGGTTTACCCGCGAAGAGGCCGGGCCAGATTAACACCCATGAAAAAGCCGACCCTGAGGTCGGCTTTCTTGTGCAGCTCAGGCTATTAACCTGCCCGGCGCAACAACCACACACCGGCCAAGGCACAGATGCCCGCTGGTATCACCACCGCCAGCAGTGGCGGGAAGCCGAATACCTGGCTCGACGGCCCAAGCAGGTCCTGGCCAATGCGAAACACGAAGCCCACCAGTACACCCGTGAACACGCGCTGACCAAGGGTTACCGAACGCAGCGGGCCAAAGATGAACGAGATCGCCATCAGCACCAGGGCCGCCGTTACCATCGGCTGCAGCACCTTGGTCCAGAACGCCAGCCAGTAGCGGGAGTTGTTCAGCCCCTGATCAGACAAGTAGTGGATGTAATCCCACAACCCGGTAATCGAAAGCGACTCCGGCGCGAGGATCACGGTATTGAGCAGTTCTGGCGTGAGCGAAACATCCCAGCGCTCCTCCGGCGCGTTGACCACCTCGGTGTGGTCGCCGCGGAAGTAGGTGGTACGCACATCGGCGAGCAGCCAGTGGTCGTTCTGGTACTGCGCACGGCGGGCAAAGCTCGAGGTGACAATCTTGCGCTCGCTGTCGAAGCGGTAGCGGGTCACGCCCAGCAGCAGGCCATCGGGCTGTACGGCGTTGATGTGCACGTACTCCTCGCCCTGGCGGTGCCACATGCCACGTTTTGAGCTTTGTGCTTCACCACCACCCTGGGCCAGGGAACGGTCGGCCTGGGCCTTGTTCTCGGTCACCGGTGCCACATATTCGCCAATCAGCAGCCCCACCAGCATCAGCACCAGCATCGGCTTCATCACCGCCCAGACGATACGGCCGATGGACACGCCGGCCGCACGCATGATGGTCAGCTCGCTGCTGCTGGCCAGACTGCCCAGGCCGATCAGGCAACCGATCAGGGCGGCCATTGGCAGCATTTCATACAGCCGCCGAGGTGCGGTAAGCAGGACGAAGTTGCCCGCTTCCATCACCGTGTAGGTGTCACTCAGGTCGCCCATTTCATCGATGAAGGCGAAAAGCGAAGCCAGGCCGAGGATGATCCCCAGCACCGCCAGGATGGCCAGCAGCACGCTCTGGCCGATGTAGCGATCGAGCTTAGCCATGGGCCACCTCCGCACGGCGGGCGGCACGTTTCAGGCGCAGCGGCTCCCAGTACATCAGGCCAAGGCCGATCAGCAGGAACAGGCCGTGGACCCACCACATGCCCAGGGCGATCGGCAGTTTGCCCTTCTCGAGGGCGCCGCGTACGGAAATCAGCATTGTCAGGTAGGCCATGTACAGAAGAATTGCCGGCAGCAGCTTGAGGAAGCGGCCCTGGCGCGGGTTGACCCGCGACAGTGGCACCGCCAGCAGGGTGACGACGAACACCAGGATCGGCAGCGACAGCCGCCATTGCAGCTCGGCGCGCTCACGCAGGCCCTCCTTGCCGATCAGTTCGGAGGTGGGAAGCGCTTCGCGCTCGGTCACTTCCTCGGCGACTTCCGGCTTGGGCAGCAGCACACCGTAGGTGTCGTACTTGATGGCGCGATAGTCGGCCTGGCCTGGGTTGCCGTCGTAGCGGTAACCGTTTTCCAGCACCAGGTAGCGGTTGCCGTCGGCCTGGATTTCCTGGTGGCCTTTCTCGGCGACCAACACCGACGGGGCGCGATCCTTGGTCTTGTCCTGGTTGAAGCGCTTCTCGGAGATGAACACCCCGCCCAGGTTGATGCGGTCATCCGACAGTTGCTCGGTATAGGTTACCCGCGAGCCATCACGCAAGGTCTGGAAGCGGCCCGGGACCAAGGTGTCGAACTCGGTCAGGGCATCCTGCTGGCTGATGATCTGCTGCACCTGGGCAACGCCCAGGGGGGCCAGGCTCAGGCTCAGCCAGGCCACCAGCAGGGCAACCAGGGCAGCCGGCGCCATGGTCATGCCCAGCAGGCGCTGCTGGCTCATGCCAGTGGCCGACAGCACGGTCATCTCGCTTTCCAGGTACAGGCGCCCGTAAGCCAGGAGGATGCCGAGGAACAGCCCCAGAGGCAGGATCAGTTGCAGGAAGCCTGGCAAGCGGAAGCCCATGATCAGGAACAACACGCCAGGGTCGAGCACGCCCTGGGCAGCCTGGGCCAGGTACTTGATGAAGCGCCCGCTCATGATGATCACCAACAGCACAGCGCTGACGGCGCTCAAGGTGACCAGGACCTCGCGGGACAGATAACGAAAGACGATCAAACCAGACACTCCTGGGTTGTCAGGGCGGACTGCCATGCAATGGCGCCAAACAATGACTTAGTACATCCAAGACCAATGCCGGTTCGCCAAAGGCGAACCTCCATGTAAAGTGCGCGCATTATCCTGTGATTGACCGCCCCTGTCACTTGGCCGCGTACGAAGGCGCACATCGGGGTTGTCAGCACGCTTGCCACAGGCTCAAACTGGCAGCTTTTCCGCTGGTGCGCGACGACGCGGCCAGGCCCGTCCAGAGCGCTGGAACACACAGCGCCATTCGTATCGATCATTCGGGGATCCTGACATGGAACTGGTTGTAAAAAGCGTAGCTGCTGCATCTGTAAAAACCGCCACCCTGGTCCTTCCAATCGGTGAAAAACGCAAGCTCGGCGCTGTTGCCCAGGCTGTCGACCAGGCCTGCGAAGGCGCCATCAGCGCCGTGCTCAAACGCGGCGACCTGGCCGGCAAGCCGGGCCAGACCCTGCTGCTACAGAACCTTCCGGGCCTGAAGGCCGAGCGCGTGCTGCTGGTGGGCAGCGGCAAGGAAGAAGCCCTTGGCGACCGCGCCTGGCGCAAACTGGTGGCCAGTGTCGCTGGCGTGCTCAAGGGCCTGAACGGCGCTGACGCAGTACTGGCCCTGGACGATATCGCGGTCAGCAACCGCGACGCCCATTACGGCAAGTACCGCCTGCTGGCCGAAACCCTGCTGGACGGCGAATATGTGTTCGACCGTTTCAAAAGCCAGAAAGCCGAGCCGCGTGCGCTGAAAAAGGTCACCCTGCTGGCCGACAAAGCCGGCCAGGCCGAAGTCGAGCGTGCGGTCAAGCATGCCAGCGCCATCGCCAGCGGTATGGCCTTCACCCGCGACCTCGGCAACCTGCCGCCCAACCTTTGCCACCCAAGCTTCCTGGCCGAACAGGCGAAAGAGCTGGGCAAGGCGCACAAGGCCCTCAAGGTTGAAGTACTGGACGAGAAAAAGATCAAGGACCTGGGCATGGGCGCGTTCTACGCCGTGGGCCAGGGCAGCGACCAGCCGCCACGCCTGATCGTGCTCAATTACCAGGGCGGCAAAAAGGCCGACAAGCCATTCGTGCTGGTGGGTAAAGGCATTACCTTCGACACCGGCGGCATCAGCCTCAAGCCAGGCGCCGGCATGGATGAAATGAAGTACGACATGTGCGGCGCCGCCAGCGTGTTCGGCACCCTGCGTGCAGTGCTCGAGCTGCAACTGCCGATCAACCTGGTGTGCCTGCTGGCCTGCGCCGAGAACATGCCAAGCGGCGGTGCCACCCGCCCAGGTGACATCGTCACCACCATGAGCGGCCAGACCGTGGAAATCCTCAACACCGACGCTGAAGGCCGTCTGGTGCTGTGCGACACCCTGACCTACGCCGAGCGCTTCAAGCCGCAGGCGGTCATCGACATCGCCACCCTGACCGGCGCATGCATCGTCGCCCTGGGCAGCCACACCTCCGGCCTGATGGGCAATAACGACGACCTGGTCGGGCAGTTGCTCGATGCCGGCAAGCGCGCCGACGACCGTGCCTGGCAATTGCCGCTGTTCGAGGAATACCAGGAGCAACTGGACAGCCCGTTCGCCGACATGGGCAACATCGGTGGGCCGAAGGCCGGTACGATCACCGCGGGTTGCTTCCTGTCGCGCTTCGCCAAAGCGTACAACTGGGCGCACATGGACATTGCCGGTACCGCCTGGGTCAGTGGCGGCAAGGACAAAGGCGCCACTGGCCGCCCGGTACCTCTGCTGACCCAGTACCTGCTGGACCGCGCTGGCGCCTGAAGCCGTGAAGCCGGTGGTGCCTTGCGCGCCACCGGCCGGCGATTCCCACCATGAGCAAAGTCGACTTCTACATTCTGCCCACCGACTCGCTGTCGGCGCGGCTCGATTTCGCCTGCAAGCTGTGCGAGAAGGCCTGGCGCCTCGGCCACCGGGTCTATCTGCACTGCCAGGATGCAGAACAGCGCATTGAACTGGACCAACGCTTGTGGCGCTTCAAGGGCGAGGCCTTCGTGCCCCACGACCTCGCCGAGGTGCATGCCGATGCTGACGTGGTTCTGGGCCTGACTGACAACGCCGGCGAGCACCACGGTCTGCTGATCAACCTCGGCGCCAGCGTGCCGGGCTTTGTCGGGCAGTTCGAGCGGGTGGCCGAAATCGTTGTTGAAGAGCCGGCTATCCGCCAATCAGCCCGTGAACGATTCCGTTTCTACCGTGAACAGGGCTATGCTCTGCAAGACCACCGCTTACAGCGACTTTGACGACGATGGACAAGCCCTCCCCTTTGCCCGATTCCGCCCATCTGCTCGATGACCTCGAGTCGATCCGTCAGCTGCTTGGCGACGCCGACCTGCAACCGCCACTGCTCACCGAGACGGTAGAGCAGATTCCGTTGCTGCTGGACGAAGCCGCCAGCGACCCCGCGGCACCCACCGAACCGGTAGCTGCCGAACCTGAGGACGACCCGCAGACCCGCCGCCAGGACACCCTGCTGCACCTGGAAAGCGAGCTGCGCGCCGCAGCACAGATGATCATGCAGGACGTGATCAACGACTTTACCCCGCATATCGAGAACGAAATCAAGCGCCGGCTGGATGCGCGGATCGAGCGGCTGATCAAGCGTTCCGAGTAGAACCGGCAACGGTGTCGCCTGCTTCGCGGGCGCGCCCGCTCCCACAGGTTCGAAGCCTGCGCTTTGCCGGCGAAGCAGGCGACTCTGTTCCGACAGTTGTCAGCAGCTTGTCGCCTGCGGCCCCCAGCTTGGTTATACTTCCCGGCTTTCCCGAATAAATGCACAGGGTCCCGCCGCGCATGGATAAGACCTACCAGCCGCACGCAATCGAAACTTCCTGGTACAACACCTGGGAGTCCGAGAACTATTTCGCTCCACAAGGTGCAGGCGAGTCCTACACCATCATGATCCCGCCGCCGAACGTAACCGGCAGCCTGCACATGGGCCACGGGTTCAACAACGCGATCATGGACGCCCTGATCCGTTTCCGCCGCATGCAAGGCCGCGACACCCTGTGGCAGCCGGGTACCGATCACGCGGGTATCGCCACGCAGATGTTGGTCGAGCGCCAACTTGAAGCCAAAGGCCAGAACCGTCATGACCTGGGCCGCGAAAAGTTCCTGGAAAAAGTCTGGGAATGGAAGGATCAGTCCGGTGGCAACATCAGCCGCCAGATTCGCCGCCTGGGCTCGTCAGTAGACTGGAGCCGCGAGCGCTTCACCATGGACGACGGCCTCTCCGAAGCGGTAAAAGAAGCGTTCGTGCGCCTGCATGAAGACGGCCTTATCTACCGGGGCAAGCGCCTGGTCAACTGGGATACCAAGCTGCACACAGCCATCTCCGACCTCGAAGTGGAAAACCACGATGAGAAAGGCCACCTGTGGAACCTGCGCTACCCGCTGGCCGACGGCGCCAAGACCGCCGAAGGCCAGGACTACCTGGTAGTTGCCACCACGCGCCCGGAAACCCTGCTGGGTGACGCTGCCGTGGCCGTCAACCCGAACGACGAACGCTATCAGGCACTGATCGGCAAATTCGTCGAACTGCCATTGGTCGGCCGCCGCATCCCGATCATCGCCGATGACTACTGCGACCCCGAGTTCGGTACCGGTTGCGTGAAGATCACCCCGGCCCACGACTTCAACGACTACGAAGTCGGCAAGCGTCACAACCTGCCGCTGCTGAACATCTTCGACAAGAACGCCTTCGTGCTGGCCAGCGCCCAGGCCTTCAACCTCGACGGCAGCGTTAACGAGCAGGTCGACACCCAACTGCCGGCCCAGTACGCCAACCTTGACCGCTTTGTCGCGCGCAAGCAGATCGTCGCCGACCTGGACGCCCAGGGCCTGCTGGTCAGCATCGACGACCACGCCCTGAAAGTGCCGAAAGGCGACCGCTCCGGCACGGTCATCGAGCCGTGGCTGACCGACCAGTGGTACGTTTCCACCAAGCCGCTGGCAGAGCCTGCCATCGCCGCCGTAGAAGATGGCCGCATCCAGTTCGTGCCCAAGCAATACGAGAACATGTACTTCTCCTGGATGCGCGATATCCAGGACTGGTGCATCAGCCGCCAACTGTGGTGGGGCCACCGCATTCCAGCGTGGTACGACGAGGCCGGCCAGGTCTACGTTGGCCGCAACGAGGAAGAAGTGCGCGCCAAACACAAGCTGGGCGCCGACGTGGTCCTGCGTCAGGATGACGACGTACTCGACACCTGGTTCAGCTCGGGCCTGTGGACATTCTCCACCCTGGGCTGGCCGGAACAGACCGAATTCCTCAAGAAGTTCCACTCCACCGACGTGCTGGTGACTGGCTTCGACATCATCTTCTTCTGGGTTGCGCGCATGATCATGCTGACCATGCACCTGATCAAGAACGAAGACGGCACCCCGCAGGTACCGTTCAAGACCGTGTACGTACACGGCCTGGTACGGGACGGCCAGGGCCAGAAGATGTCCAAGTCCAAAGGCAACGTGCTGGACCCGCTGGACATCGTCGACGGTATTACCCTCGACGCCCTGCTGGAAAAACGCACCAGCGGCATGATGCAGCCCAAGCTTGCCGAGAAGATCGCCAAGCAGACCAAGGCCGAGTTCCCCGAAGGTATTGCCAGCTACGGCACCGACGCCCTGCGCTTCACCTTCTGCTCGCTGGCTTCGACAGGCCGCGACATCAAGTTCGACATGGGCCGCGTCGAAGGCTACCGCAACTTCTGCAACAAGATCTGGAACGCTGCCCGCTACGTCCTGGACAAGGGCGAAGACTGCGGCCAGAACGGCGAAGCTTACGAGCTGTCGCTGGCCGACCGCTGGATCATCTCGCAGCTTCAGCGTACCGAAGCTGAAGTAACCCGCCAGCTGGAGCAGTTCCGCTTCGACCTGGCCAGCCAGGCGCTGTACGAGTTCATCTGGAACCAGTACTGCGACTGGTACCTGGAGCTGTCCAAACCAGTACTGTGGGACGAAAATGCCCCGGTAGAGCGCGCCCGCGGCACTCGCCGCACTTTGGTGCGCGTACTGGAAGTGGCACTGCGTCTTGCACATCCGTTCATGCCGTTCATCACCGAAGAAATCTGGCAGCGCATCGCGCCGCTGGCCGGCATCGACGGCAAGACCATCATGCTGCAGCCATGGCCAGTGGCCAACGAAGCACGCATTGACGCCGCTGCCGAAGGCGACATCGAGTGGCTGAAAGAGTTGATGGTCGGCCTGCGCAATATCCGCGCCGAAATGAACATCGGCCCGGGCAAGCCGCTGCCGCTGTTCCTGAAGAACGCCAACGCCGACGACCAGCGCCGCCTGCAGGAAAACGAAGCGCTGCTGAAGAAGCTGGCCAAGGTCGAGTCGTTCACCGTACTGGGTGATGCCGACGAAGCGCCGCTGTCCGCTACCGCCCTGGTCGGTGACCTGCAGGTGCTGGTGCCAATGGCCGGGCTGATCGACAAGGATGCCGAGCTGGCGCGCCTGAACAAGGAAATCCAGCGTCTGCAAGGTGAAGTGCAACGTGTTGGCGGCAAGCTGTCCAACGCAGCCTTCGTCGACAAGGCCCCGCCTGCGGTGATCGAGAAGGAACGCGCCAAGCTGGCCGAGTCCGAACAGGCCCTGGCCAACTTCACCGAGCAGCATGCGCGGATTGCAGCGCTGTAATCACTAGAGAGACCGTTGGGGTCGCTGCACGGCCCTTTCGCGACACAAGGCCGCTCCCACAGGACGGCGCCAACCTTCAAGGCGCCACCACCCTGTGGGAGCGGCCTTGTGTTGCGAAAGGGCTGCGTAGCAGCCCCAGGTTCTTCAAGCCACCGCTCGTATAGGGCTGGACACTGCCATGACCCCGAACAAACCCACCCTGCACCCTCGCAACCGCCACCAGGGTCGCTACGACTTCCCCAGCCTGATCAAGGCCCACCCTGATCTGGCCCGTTTCACCATCACCAACCCCCACGGCAAGCCCAGCATCGACTTTGCCAACCCCGAAGCCGTCCGCGTGTTCAACCGTGCACTGCTCAAGGCCCAGTACGGCATCCAGCACTGGGACATCCCGGCCGATTACCTGTGCCCGCCCATTCCTGGCCGTGCCGACTACATCCACGTAGCCGCCGATCTGTTGGCCGATGACAATGCCGGCGACGTCCCAAGGGGTGCCCAAGTGCGCGCGCTGGACATCGGCGTGGGGGCCAACTGCATCTATCCACTGCTGGGCTACAGCGACTACCGCTGGCGCTTCCTCGGCTCGGATATCGACCCGGTGGCGCTGGCCTCGGCCAAGGCTATCGTCCAGGCCAATGGCCTGGGCAAAGCCATTACCCTGCGCCAGCAGGCCAACCGAGCGCACATCCTCAGCGGCCTGCTGCAGGAGGGCGAACGCTTCGACCTGACCCTGTGCAACCCGCCCTTCCATGCCTCACGCGACGAAGCCACCCGCGGCAGCCAGCGCAAATGGAAGAACCTCGGCAAACAGGACCCCAAACGCAAGCTGCCCGTGCTGAACTTCGGTGGCCAGAACAATGAACTGTGGTGCGAGGGTGGCGAAATCCGCTTTGTCACCCAGCTGATTGGCGAAAGCGTGCAGTACGCCGAACGGGTACTTTGGTTCACCAGCCTGGTATCCAAGGCCAGCAACCTGCCGGGCATCGAGGCCGCGTTGAAGAAGTCCGGCGCCAAGGCCGTACGCATCATTGAGATGGGCCAGGGGCAGAAACAGAGCCGCATGGTCGCCTGGAGCTTCCATGACGACGCCGCACGCCAGGCCTGGCACGCCCAGCGTAAATCACAGGCATGAAAAAACCGCGCCCGGGCAAGCCGGGCGCGGTTTCGTCAAAGCAACAATTACTTGTTGATGGCGTCGGTCAGCACTTTGGCTGGAACGAACTTTACGACTTTCTTGGCAGCGATTTCGATGGCAGCGCCAGTCGAAGGGTTGCGGCCGGTACGGGCAGGACGCTCGGAGACTTTCAGCTTGCCGATGCCTGGCAGAGTGATTTCAGCGCCGTTTTCCAGTTGGTCAGCAACGATCTGGCCCAGTTGCTCCAGAGCGTTCTTGGCGGTGGCTTTTGGCGCGGCGATCGATTCGGCGATGTCGGCAATCAGTTGGTCTTTGGTCAATGCCATGGTGGTGTTCCTTCCCTATCAAATTCGATGGTTAAGCAGCGGACTACGACGTTATCGGGCCAGCCCCTTGAAATGGAGGGCCGCGCCAATTGCGTATGTAGATACGAAAATCGGCGTTTGGTTCGACACGACGAAAGCATGCTGCCAGCAATGCGCCACACGAGGGGCGCAAGACCGCGCAAAACTACCACATGAATGGATAAATATCCGCTTCGCACTTTGATTAAATGCAGGTTTTTCGGGGGTTTCAGCTGAAAACACACAAAATTGAACAAAAAACGAACAACCGACATATCTGCCAACATACGGCCACTGCATCACCTCAGGTCTAGGTTAAACTTGGCAACTTTTGCAGCTCGCCGAGAATTCCATGCCAATCCGTCATTGCATCGTTCACCTGATCGACAAAAAGCCCGATGGCAGCCCCGCCGTGCTGCATGCTCGCGACTCCGAACTGGCTGCCTCCGATGCCATCGAAAACCTCCTGGCCGACCTCAATGACAGCTACAACGCCAAGCAAGGCAAGGCCTGGGGCTTTTTCCACGGCGAATCGGGCGCCTACCCGCTGAGCGGCTGGCTGAAGCAGTACCTGGATGAAGAAAAAGACTTCACCGCCTTCAGCCGCGTGGCTGTCGAGCATCTGCAGAAGCTGATGGAAGAGTCCAACCTGTCCACCGGCGGCCACATCCTGTTTGCCCACTATCAGCAAGGCATGACCGAGTACCTGGCAATCGCCCTGCTGCACCATAGCGAAGGCGTGGCGGTGAATGCCCAGCTCGACGTGACCCCTTCCCGTCACCTCGACCTTGGCCAGCTGCACCTGGCAGCACGCATCAACCTGTCGGAGTGGAAGAACAACCAGAACTCCAGGCAGTATATTTCGTTCATCAAGGGCAAGAACGGCAAGAAGGTGTCGGATTACTTCCGCGACTTCATCGGCTGCCAGGAAGGCGTCGACGGCCCGGGCGAAACCCGCACCCTGCTCAAGGCCTTCAGCGATTTCGTCGAAAGCGAAGACCTGCCGGAAGAATCCGCCCGCGAAAAGACCCAGACCCTGGTCGAGTACGCCACCACCCAGACCAAGCTGGGCGAGCCGGTGACGCTCGAAGAGCTGTCCAGCCTGATCGACGAGGACCGCCCCAAAGCGTTCTACGACCACATCCGCAACAAGGACTACGGCCTGTCGCCGGAAATTCCTGCTGACAAACGCACCCTCAATCAGTTCCGCCGTTTCACCGGGCGTGCCGAGGGGCTGTCGATCAGCTTCGAGGCACATCTGCTGGGGGACAAGGTAGAGTATGACGAAGCAGCGGGGACCTTGATCATCAAGGGGCTGCCGACAACCTTGGTGGATCAGCTGAAGCGCCGCAAGGACTGATTTCCCCCAAGCCGCCAAAGGAGGCCACCAGTGCCTCCTTCGCCGACTTGCGCAGCCGCTTCACCAACCGCTCCTGGCGCAGCGCCGCGCCCTTGTCCGGCCACTGCTCCACATACACCAGCGCCTGGGCCGGGCTGGTCTTGAAATAGCGGGCGCCCTGCCCTTTCTGATGCGCGGCGAACCGACGCTGCGGGTCATCGCTGATGCCGCAATACAACGAGCCATTGGCTGCCCTTACCAGATAGACAAACCAGGGCTTACCAACGGCAGGTTCGACGACGTCACTCACCCTGGGCCTGCTGGAATGCGCGCAACCCCTTGAATGCCTGCAGGCGGACCTTGTTCTGCATCAGCGGCGACCACCCCAGCAGCATTCCAGGAACACCCAACGCTTGCCGCGACCAGCGCCACAGGTCAAAGGTGTCGTCATGCTGGCAAATCAGCCCATCACGAATGACAAAGCGTGCCTGGATATCGTTGACCACAACACGGCCGGTCTGGCTGAACAGGTAGGTAGCCACCCAGTGCGCGCTGCCACTGTGCTCATCTGCGCGTATGCTGTCGAATGTCAGGGTGAAGTTCTTGGCGCGGGTGGTGAGCATCCGCCACATATCGCCTGCGTCCTTGCCGCGCAGGGTGCCGAACACCGGGTCGCTGAAAACGATATCGTTGCTGTAGCAGGCCAGCATGGCGTCGGCATCCAGGCGCTGGAAAGCCTGGTAGAAACGGGTAATCAGGGCGCGGTTGGCATCGCTCATTGGGGGCTGGTCCGTCCTAGGTTCGAAAACTGCACGATAATCTGCCCCGGTGCCTTATGCCAGTCCCGCCCTCTTGGCAGGCACGAGGACAGGACTGCTAAAACAGGCCTCAGACTTTTTCGCAGGTCGCCTGCACATGCAGCGCCCGCCCGGCACCCAGCCCAAATACGACGGCACCAACGCCCAGCACCGCAAAAATCCAACCCAGTGCCGCCCAGCCGCCGGTCAGGTCATGCACCAGCCCCACCGCAAAAGGCCCCATCGAGGCCAGGGTATAACCCACCCCTTGGGCCATGCTCGACAAGTTCGCCGCCACGTGGGCGTCCTTCGAGCGCAGCACGATCAAGGTCAGCGCCAGGGCAAAGGTACCGCCCTGCCCCAGGCCCAGCACAATGGCCCACCCCCACAGTCCGGAAAGTGGCGCATACAGGCAACCGAACAGCCCCGCCAGCGTACCCGACATGACCACCACGATTGCCAGCCGCTGGTCCTTGCCGCGGGTGGCCAGCCAGGGGGCGCTGAGCGAGCTGATCAACTGCACGATTACCGACCCTGACAGCACCAAACCTGCCTCGGTCGGGGTGAGGCCGCGGCCGATCAGGATCGATGGCAACCAACCGAACACGATGTAAGCCAGTGATGACTGCAGGCCCATATACAGGGTCACCTGCCAGGCCAGTGGGTCACGCCACAAGCCTCGCACGCGATAGGCCACCTTGTGCAGGCCATGCCCCTGACGGGCCTGTGGCAGCCACACCAGCATGGCCAGCAAAGCCGGCAGCACCCAGAAGCCCAACCCCAGTGCCCAGCTGCCGTCGAAATGCTGGGCCAAAGGTACGGTGGCACCTGCGGCCATGGCCGCGCCCAGGCATAATGCCATGGTGTATACACCGGTGAGCGTGCCAGCATGCTGTGGAAAGTCGCGCTTGACGATACCTGGCAACAATACGCCGATAATGCCGATGCTGGCCCCCGCCATCAGGCTGCCGAGGAACACCCCGATAGCCCCAAAAGTACTTCGTACCACGAGGCCAAGTGCCAGGGTGAGGAGGATGCCAAGAATCACCCGCTCGCTGCCAAAGCGCCGAGCCAGCAACGGCGCCAAGGGCGCAAACAGGCCCAGGCAGAGCACCGGCAAGGTGGTCAGCAAGCCAGCCTGTGAAGCATTCAGCCCCAAGCCTTCAGATACTTGGCCCAGCACCGGCGCCATGCTCGATAATGCCGGGCGCAGGTTCAAGGCCACCAGCACCAGGCCCATCAGCAACAGCCAGGGCCGCCGCAACACCACAGCCTGCTGCTGGACCTGTTCGTCGTCAGCTTCAGCGTCGATCAGCAGCTCATCGAGATCCCGCTCGTTCGATGGGGTATTACGGGTGATGGATTCAGCCATGGCCTTCTCGGTGTCAGGATTCAATGAGGGTACGGGTCAGGCGCTTGGCCCGTTCAGCGTCACGTTGCTCGATGGCGTCGAGGATTTGCCCGTGCAAGTCGAACGTGGCCTGGCAGCGCGGAACGGTGGCCATATTGTGTTGCAGAGCGGCAGCCACGACCCCGGAAAAGTAACGGTACAGTTCGCTTAATGCCGGATTATGGGCGGCATCGACCAACCGCTGATGAAACACCAGGTCGCAGGCCACATAGGCATCGACATCGCCGTGAAAATGCCCGGCACTGCCTTCCAGGGCATCCCGTAGCGCTTGCAGGTCGGCATCGGTACGGCGCAAGGCCGCCAGCCCGACGGCCTCCGCCTCGAGGATATGGCGGGTTTCACGGGCCTGCTCGGGCGTACACCGGGACATCGCGTGCACCGCCTGCAGCGGGTCCTGGGCAGTGCGCAGGTAGCTGCCGTCGCCCTGGCGAATTTCCACCAGGCCACTGAACGCCAGCACGCGCATGGCCTCACGCACGGTGTTGCGGCTGATGCCCAGCTGCAAGGCAAGCTCTGGCTCGGTAGGCAGGCGCTGACCGACCTGCCAATCGCCCAGCACGATGCACTCGCGCATGCGCTCTACCGCCAACTCCACCAGGGAGCGCTTGGTCAGCTCAGTATTCATGCCACTCAACCAATCATCCGACGAATTGCTGCAGCTTACTGGATTGCAGGCAAAGAGGTAAACCACCTGGTATTTCTGCCAGTTGTGGGCATGCCACTTTGTCGCAACGCTCGTTGCGTGCTTTCAAGGATGCGCCCCCATGCGACTGGCAAGTTTGCTGTTATTGCTGTTCCTGGCCCTTCAGCCGGGCTGTGACCCGGCCCGACACCCGAGCCGCCCTAAGACCTTGCTCATCGGCATTGATGGCGTGCAATTGCAGCAGTACCTGCAACTGGGCGATGCGACCAACCTGAAACAGCGGCTGCACTATGGAAGGGCTTACGCCGGGGGGATCAATGGTAAAGCCAGCGAGCAACCCACCTTGAAAGGCCCTGGCTGGATCACTTTGCTGACTGGCGTGTGGAGCGACAAGCATGGCGTTGAATCGGACGACGACTCCCAACGGGTCAACCGGGCGTTTCCTAGCCTGTTCAAGCGGCTACGCCTGGCCTACCCCAATGCCTACCTCTCCAGCATCGTAAGCTGGTCGCCCATCAACACGGCGTTTCTGCTGGAGGACGCTCATGACGCCGATGTACGCGAAAGTGGTTTGCCAGATGAACAGGTGATTGAGCGTACGTTGCAGACCCTTGGTGACACACCCGCTGACTTCACGTTCATTCAACTGGACGAACCTGACCAGATCGGACATCAAAGGGGTTATGGTGAGCACTATGCGCAGTCGTTACGCAAGGCCGACAATGAGATCGGGTGGCTATTGGACAAGGTAGACCAGCGGCGTCGCATGTTCCCACAGGAAGACTGGCTGGTACTCGTCAGTACCAACCATGGCCGGGACTATTGGGGAAAAGGCCATGGTGGCGCTTCGGAGCAGGAAAAGAGCATCTTCATCGCCAGCAACAAACCGTTGAATCAGGAACTGACCGAGCTGAGCATTCCTGTGGAAATGCCTGGGCCCGGAGGTCTGTACGGGCTTCCCGCGCAGACCTCCGTAGCGCCCACGGTGTTGCGCCACATGGGCCTCAAGCTGCAGCCGGAATGGCTATTGGACGGCACGCCTTTACTGGGTGATACCGGCGTGCGCAAGGCGCGGGCCGACGAAAACAAAGGACGGCTACGCTGGAACAGTAACGCCAAGGGTTATCTGACCATCATCAAGAACGGCCATGTGGTTGCCCAGGTTGCGGCCAGAGACGAGCAATGGACCGATCCGGAGGGGATGGACAAGCAGAACGATTATGCGCTGGTGCTGGATGGTACACCGGCGGCAGTGCGCAACAGGCCGACAGCCAAACCGTTTGTAATCGAAGATCGCCGCTATTAATCCCTTGAGAAGCAACAGCTCTGCCGTTCCTCAAGGGCTGGCGCGCCCCCCCGTAGGAGCGGGTTCACCCGCGAAAGGGCCGGCCCTGCTGGCCAATTTCACCAGCCGTTCAGCGTTGCCGCCGCTACCGTATTCGCGGGTAAACCCGCTCCTACATTGGACGCGCACAGGCTGTTGTAGGAGCGGGTTCACCCGCGAATGGGCCGGGCCTGCTGGCCAATTTCCACCGACCGTTCGCCGCTGCCGCCGCTACCGTATTCGCGGGTAAACCCGCTCCTACGATGGACGCGCACAGGCTGTTGTAGGAGCGGGTTCACCCGCGAATGGGCCGGGCCTGCTGGCCAATTTCCACCGGCCGTTCGCCGCTGCCGCCGCTACCGTATTCGCGGGTAAACCCGCTCCTACACGTCAGTTCAACGCATCCAGCAGTGCCTGGTTCATTTCCGGCGTACCGATGGTAATCCGCAGGAACTGGGCAATACGCGGTTGCTTGAAGTGACGCACGATCACGCCCTGCTCACGCAAGCGTGCCGCCAGCTCGCCGGCATCCTGCTGCGGGTGGCGGGCGAAGATGAAGTTGGCAGCCGACGGCAGCACCTCAAAGCCCTTGGCCTGCAGCTGACCGACCAACATCTCGCGGCTGTCTATCACCTTGCGACAGGTTTCCTCGAAGTACTCACGGTCTTCGAACGCCACCGCCGCGCCGACGATAGCTGCACGGTCCAGTGGATAGGAGTTGAAGCTGTTCTTGATCCGCTCCAACGCCTCGATCAGGTCCGGGTGCCCCACCGCCAGGCCAACTCGCAGCCCCGCCAGCGAGCGCGACTTCGACAGCGTCTGGGTAACCAGCAGGTTATCGTAGCGATCCACCAGGCTGATCGCCGTTTCACCACCGAAATCGATGTAGGCCTCATCCACAACCACCACCGAATCACGGTTGGCCTGCAGAAGTTGCTCCACCACCTGCAACGGCATCAGGCAACCGGTCGGCGCGTTGGGGTTGGGGAAGATGATGCCAGCGTTGGGCTTTTTGTAGTCCTCAATGCGGATCTGGAACTGCTCATCCAGGGCCACCTGTTCGAAGGCAATGCCGTACAGGCCGCAGTAGACCGGGTAGAAGCTGTAGCTGATGTCCGGGAACAGCAGCGGCGCATCGTGCTGGAACAGGCCGTGGAAGATGTGCGCCAGCACCTCGTCCGAGCCGTTGCCGACAAACACCTGCGTCGGGGTCACGCCGTAGTACTCGGCCACCGCTTGCTTGAGACGGTCACCGTTCGGGTCCGGGTACAGGCGCAGGTTATCGTTCAGCTCGCCGCGCATGGCCTCCAGCGCCCTGGGCGACGGGCCATAGGGGTTTTCGTTGGTGTTCAGCTTGACCAGGCGGGCCAGCTTGGGTTGCTCGCCCGGCACGTAAGGCACCAGGTCCTTGACGAAGGGGCTCCAGAATCGACTCATGCTCAGTTCCCCTTCTCTTGGGTCAAAATACGGTATTCAGCGCTGCGGGCGTGGGCGGTCAGCGACTCGCCACGGGCCAGGACCGAGGCAGTGTGGCCCAGTTCGGACGCGCCCTGTTCGGAGCAGAAGATGATCGACGAACGCTTCTGGAAGTCATACACCCCCAGCGGCGACGAAAAACGCGCGGTACCTGAAGTGGGCAGCACGTGGTTAGGGCCAGCGCAGTAATCGCCCAGCGCTTCGCTGGTGTGGCGGCCCATGAAGATCGCGCCAGCGTGGCGAATGTGTGGCAGCCAGGCTTGCGGGTCGGCCACCGACAGCTCCAGGTGCTCCGGTGCGATGCGGTTGGCCACGTCCATGGCCTGCTGCATGTCACGTACCTGGATCAGCGCACCACGGCCATTGATCGACTTCTCGATGATATCGGCACGTTCCATGGTCGGCATCAGCTTGTCGATGCTGGCAGCCACGCGATCGAGGAAAGCGGCATCCGGGCTGACCAGGATGGCCTGGGCGTCTTCGTCGTGCTCGGCCTGGGAGAACAGGTCCATGGCGATCCAGTCCGGGTCGGTCTGGCCGTCGCACACCACGAGAATTTCCGAGGGGCCGGCGATCATGTCAATGCCTACCTGGCCGAACACGTGGCGTTTGGCGGTGGCAACGTAGATGTTGCCCGGGCCGACGATCTTGTCCACCTGCGGCACGCTTTCAGTCCCGTAGGCCAGCGCAGCCACGGCCTGGGCGCCACCGACGGTGAACACCCGGTCGACACCGGCGATGCAGGCAGCCGCCAGCACCAGCTCGTTGACCTCACCACGCGGGGTCGGTACCACCATCACCACTTCAGCCACGCCGGCAACCTTGGCCGGGATGGCGTTCATCAGCACCGACGACGGGTACGACGCCTTGCCGCCCGGCACATACAGGCCAGCACGGTCCAGCGGGGTGACCTTCTGGCCGAGCACGGTGCCGTCGGCCTCGGTGTACTGCCAGGAATCCTGCTTCTGCCGCTCGTGATAAATGCGCACACGGTTGGCGGCCTTTTCCAGGGCCTCGCGCTGGACCGGGGTAATACGGGTCAGCGCCAGTTCCAGGCGCGCGCGATTGAGGATCAGGTCGTCAATCGACTTGGCGTCAACACCATCGAAGCGCTGGGTGAATTCCACCAGCGCCGCATCACCGCGTTCACGCACGGCCTTGATGATGTCGAGCACCCGCTGATTGACCGCGTCATCGGACACACTTTCCCAGCTCAGCAGATGATCCAGATGTCGGGCGAAATCCGGATCAGCAGCGTTGAGACGGGCAATTGCAGTGGACACGGTCATGGCGAGGGCCTCGATTATTAGCGAATGCTCAGGCGCCCTAGGCTACCAGTCCATCCGCGCGGGCACCCGAGAAAAATGGCTATGACGCGGATAGACGGGCGCGACAGCGAAGGTCGCGCGCAGGAGTCAACCGCGGTGTCGCGATTCGACCGCTTGACGCAGCGTGTCGATCAGGCTCTGGATACGGGCGTGCTGCATTTTCATGGAGGCTTTGTTGACCACCAGGCGCGAGCTGATCGTGGCGATCAGTTCCTGGGGTTCCAGGCCGTTGGCACGCAGGGTGTTGCCGGTGTCGACCACGTCGATGATCTTGTCGGCAAGGTTGATCAGCGGCGCCAGCTCCATCGAGCCATACAGCTTGATGATGTCGACCTGGCGACCTTGTTCGGCATAGTAACGCTTGGCTACGTTGACGAACTTGGTGGCCACACGCAGGCGGCCCTTGGGCTCGGCTGCGCCGACTACGCCCGCGGTCATCAGCTTGCATTGAGCAATCTGCAGGTCCAGGGGCTCATACAGGCCCTGGCCGCCGTACTCCATCAGCACGTCCTTGCCGGCCACACCCAGGTCGGCAGCACCATGCTCGACATAGGTCGGCACGTCGGTGGCACGCACGATCAGCAGGCGCACATCGTCCTGCGTGGTAGGAATGATCAGTTTGCGGCTCTTGTCCGGGTTTTCGGTCGGCACGATGCCGGCCTCGGCGAGCAACGGCAAGGTATCGTCGAGAATACGGCCTTTGGAAAGCGCGATGGTCAACATTGGAACGTCGGTCCTTAAGCGGCTGCTGCCGGCCAGGTCATCGACCTGGCCGCATTCAATTCAATAGGTGCGTCCTTGCACCCGCGGGGTACTAGCCCGGTACGCGGCGGATTTTCGCGCCGAGCATCTGCAGTTTTTCCTCGATGCACTCGTAACCACGGTCGATGTGGTAGATGCGATCGATCAGGGTATCGCCTTCGGCAACCAGCGCCGACAGCACCAGGCTGGCGGAAGCACGCAGGTCGGTGGCCATGACCGGGGCACCCTTCAGCGCCTTGACGCCAGTGACGATGGCGGTGTTGCCTTCGACCTGGATCTGCGCGCCCATGCGGTGCATTTCGTAAACATGCATGAAGCGGTTTTCGAAGATGGTCTCGATTACCGCGCCAGTGCCTTCGGCAATGGCATTCAGCGAGATGAACTGCGCCTGCATGTCGGTCGGGAACGCCGGATACGGGGCAGTACGCAGATTCACGGCTTTCGGCCGCTTGCCATGCATGTCCAGTTCGATCCAGTCCTCGCCGGTGTTGATGTCGGCACCCGCTTCCTTCAGTTTTTCAAGCACGGCTTCGAGGATGGTAGGGTCGGTGTCCTTGACCTTGACGCGGCCACCGGTCACGGCAGCGGCAACCAGGTAGGTACCGGTCTCGATGCGGTCCGGCATCACGCGGTAGTTGGCCGAATCCAGTCGTTCGACACCATCGATGGTGATGGTGTCGGTACCGGCGCCCTGAATGTTCCCGCCCATGGCGTTGATGAAGTTGGCCAGATCGACCACTTCAGGCTCACGCGCGGCGTTCTGCAACACGCTGCGGCCCTTGGCCAAGGCAGCGGCCATCATGATGTTCTCGGTACCGGTCACGCTGACGGTGTCGAAGAAGAAGTGCGCGCCACGCAGGCCACCTTCAGGCGCCTTGGCCTTGATGTAGCCGCCTTCCACTTCAATCTTCGCCCCCATGGCCTCAAGGCCACGGATGTGCAGATCGACCGGGCGCGAGCCAATGGCGCAACCGCCAGGCAGGGCCACTTCGGCTTCGCCGAAACGGGCAACCATCGGGCCCAGCACCAGGATCGAGGCGCGCATGGTCTTGACCAGCTCGTACGGCGCGACCAGGGTCTTGATGGTGCGTGGATCGATCTCCACCGACAGCTTTTCGTCGATCACAGGCTCGATGCCCATGCGCCCGAACAGCTCGATCATGGTGGTGATGTCGTGCAGGTGCGGCAGGTTGCCCACGGTGACCGGGCCATCGGCCAGCAGGGTCGCTGCCAGAATCGGCAGGGCTGCGTTCTTCGCGCCCGAAATGCGGATCTCGCCGTCAAGGCGAGCGCCGCCAGTAATAATCAGTTTGTCCATTGGAGTCTCGCCGCCAAGTTGGCTCAGGTGCGCTCAGCCCAGGCTGCGCTGCTGAAAAATTTCATGGTTACCGCATGGATGCTGCCATTGGCGATCCACGGATTCAGGTGAGCATAGATCGCCTGCTGGCGTTTGACCGGACTCAGGCCAGCCAACTCGTCGCTGATCACGTTCAACTGGAAGTTGCAGCCTTCGCCTTCAACTTCGACCCGGGAACCCGGCAATTTCTCTTCAAGGAAGCTTTTAACTTCTACGGCCTGCATGCTCAACCTCAATCGGCGCCCGATGCGCACGGGTCGGCCATCATACAAAAAAGCCCCTCGCCTGCGAAGCCCAACGAAGGCTTCGCTGACCGAGGGGCCATCATCCGTGCCGGGCCACTAGCTTGCCAGCACTTCATCGAGATCATAGACCTCGGCAATTTCCCGCATATCGTCAGGCATGCCACGCACTTCGCACGCCTTGCCAGTGGCCTGAGCATCACGCATGTACGCAAGCAGTAACGACAAGCCGACACTCGACGACTTCTCGACAGCCGAGCAATCAAGCACCAGTCGCGGCTCGCGCGAGCCATCGATCAGCACCTTGCCTTGCTTGCGCAAGGCCGGGCCGCTGCGGTAATCCAGCACGCCAGCCAGACGCAGCACGCCCGGCTCTGCCATGCTTACAGCGGCCTCGCTCATTTGACGGTCTTCTCTGGCGAGTTGTCGGCAGCCTGCTTGGCCTTGGCCACTTCGCCGGCCCAGCCGTCGATGGTCTTGTCCAGGTCATTGCCATTGCGCTGCATGGCATCGGCGAACTGGTCACGGAACAGCTTGCCGATGTTGATGCCGTTGACGATCACGTTACGCACCTTCCACTCGCCGCCAATGTTCTCCAGGGTGTACTGCACGGGGTACACGGCACCGTTGTTGCCGGTAACCTTCATGCCGACACTGGCGCGCTTGCCGTCGTCGGCTTTAGCCGGGTCGACAGTGATGCCCTGGTTGTTGTACTCGAGCAAGGCATTGCCATAGAACTGCATCAGGCTGCGCTTGAAGTTTTCCTGGAAGCGCTGCATCTGCTCCGGGGTCGCCTTGCGCGAGTACTTCACGGTCATGATGCTGCGCGAGATACCGTCAGCATCCACCACCGGGCCGAGAATGCGGTTGAGCGAGTCATAGAAGGCGTTGGGGTTGGACTTGTACTGTTCCTTGTTGGCCTTGAGGTCGCCGAGCAGTTCATTGGTGGTGCTTTGAACCACTTCGTGCGGTGTCTGCACAGCCAGGGCCAGCAGGGGGAAGGCCGCCAGCAGCACCAGCAAGCCACGTCGCAGGATCGAAATCATGGGTACTCCTTAATTAGCCGGTTGCGCTTCTTTCGGTTCCTTGCCAACAGAGTTGAGCAGGAACTTGCCAATCAGATCCTCCAGCACCAGTGCCGACTGTGTGTCATGGATGGTTGCACCATCCTTGAGCACTTCGTCTTCACCGCCAACGCTGATGCCGATGTACTTCTCACCAAGCAAACCGGCGGTCAGGATAGAGGCAGTGGAATCGGTCGGCAGGTTATCGACCGACTTGTCCAGCTGCAACGTCACCCGACCGGTGTAGGAATCACGGTCCAGATCGATGGCGGTGACCTTGCCGATGGTCACACCGGCCATGGTCACTTTAGCTCTGACCGTCAAACCGGCGATATTGTCGAAGTAAGCATAAACTTTATAGGTATCGCTGCTCGGGCTGGCCGACAGCCCGCTGACACGCAGGGCCAGCAGCAGCAGCGCCAGGATCCCGGCCAGGAGGAACAGGCCGACACCGATTTCCAGGGTGCGGTTTTGCATCAGAAATCTCCAAACATCAAGGCGGTCAGAATAAAGTCCAGACCCAGCACTGCCAACGAGGCATAGACCACGGTCTTGGTGGTTGCACGACTGATCCCTTCTGAGGTGGGCTCACAGTCGTACCCCTGGAATACGGCGATCCAGGTCGAGACGAAAGCAAACACCAGGCTCTTGACCAGCCCGTTGAGCACGTCGTCAGTGAAAGAAACACTGTTCTGCATGTTGGCCCAGAACGAGCCCTCGTAGACACCCAGCCAATCCACCGCCACCCACGAGCCACCCCAGATACCGACCACGCTGAAGATCAGCGCCAACAGCGGCAGCGAGATGAAACCGGCCCACAGGCGTGGCGCAACGATGTACTTGAGCGGGTCGACACCGATCATTTCCAGGCTCGACAACTGCTCGGTGGACTTCATGTTGCCGATTTCGGCGGTCAGCGCGGAACCGGCACGCCCGGCAAACAGCAACGCCGTTACCACCGGGCCAAGTTCACGCAGCAGGGTAAGGGCGACCATCTGCCCTACCGCCTGCTCCGAGCCGTACTTGGCCAGGATGCTGTAGCCCTGCAGCGCCAGCACCATGCCGATGAACACGCCGGACACGACGACGATCGCCAGCGATAGCACACCCACCGAGTACAACTGCTTGGTCAGCAGCTGGAAGCCGCCGCCAATACCACCGCGACCGACCAGCGCATGGAACAGGAACAGGCACGAACGCCCGAGCACGGCCAGCACGTCGATTGCCGAGCGGCCCAGCAGGCGGACACGTTCGAGTAAGGATTTTCTGCGCATCAACGCGCCCCCAGCAGGTCGGCGCGGTAGTCAGGCGCGGGAAAGTGGAAGGGAACCGGGCCATCCGGGTCGCCTTTCATGAATTGGCGGATTCGTGGATTGTCCGAACCCATCAGCTCATCAGGCGTCCCCTGGCCCAGCACTTGGCCGTCACCTACCACGTAAATGTAGTCGGCGATGCTGGCGGTTTCTGCCAGGTCATGGGAAACCACGATGCTGGTGATGCCCAGGGCATCGTTGAGCAGGCGAATCAGGCGCACCAGTACCCCCATGGCGATCGGGTCCTGGCCGACGAACGGTTCGTCGTACATGAGGATCTGCGGGTCCAGGGCAATCGCCCGGGCCAGCGCCACACGGCGCTTCATGCCACCGGACAGCTCGTCGGGCATCAGGTCGATGGCACCGCGCAGGCCCACGGCCTGCAGCTTCATCAGCACGATGTCACGGATCATTTCGTCCGACAGCTGAGTATGCACGCGCAACGGGAACGCGACGTTCTCGAACACATCGAGGTCGGTGAACAACGCGCCGCTCTGGAACAGCACGCCCATCTGCTTGCGGGCGTCGAACAGGTCGCTGCGCGACAGCGTCGGCAGGTTCTGCCCGGCAACCCATACCTCACCGCTCGAGGGGCGCAACTGTGCGCCCATCAGGCGGAGCAACGTGGTCTTGCCGCACCCCGATGGCCCCATGATGCCGGTGACCTTGCCGCGCGGGATGCTGATGTCCACGTTGCTGAAAATGCTGCGCGAACCACGTTTGAAGGTTACTCCCTTCAACTCGACCGCGTAGGCGCTATCCACACTCATCTAGACTCCTTGCTAATGCAGCCTCGTCCTAATGGACGCCGGCCTCCATCTGGAAGGCACACGCACCCCTGACAGGCCGAATAGCGGCGAACTATAGCACCGCTGACAGCCCCGCCCCAAGGCCGGACAAGCAGTCGTTCAGCCCCGGGACAGGCTTTGGTGGTATTCACTACAGCAATCGAGGAGGTGAGGGTTTTCATCATTGCGCGTATAATCGACGCCCTTTCATCAGGCATTGCTTTTTCGACATGAGCCAATCCAGCGAGCTGATCCAATCTGCCCAACGCACTCTGCGCCTGGAACTCGAGGCCGTAGAGGCCCTTTTGGCGCGCATCGACGACAATTTCGTCAAAGCCTGCAAAGTGATTCTGACCAGCAAGGGTCGGGTCGTCGTGGTCGGCATGGGCAAGTCCGGGCACATCGGCAACAAGATCGCCGCGACCCTGGCCAGCACCGGCACACCGGCGTTTTTCGTGCATCCGGCCGAAGCCAGCCATGGCGACATGGGCATGATCACCCGTGATGATGTCATCCTTGCGCTATCGAACTCTGGCAGCACCGCCGAAATCGTCACCCTGCTGCCGTTCATCAAGCGCCTTGGCATCAAGCTGATCAGCCTGACCGGCAACCCGGACTCGCCGCTGGCCCAGGCCGCCGAGGTCAACCTTGACGCACGTGTCGAACAAGAGGCCTGTCCGCTGAACCTGGCACCCACCTCCTCCACCACGGCAGCGCTGGTACTGGGCGACGCCTTGGCCATCGCCTTGCTCGAAGCCCGCGGCTTCACCGCCGAGGACTTCGCCTTCTCGCACCCGGGAGGCGCGCTGGGCCGCCGCCTGCTGCTGAAGGTCGAGAACGTGATGCACGCCGGCGACGATCTGCCTCAAGTTCCACGCGGCACCCTGCTCAAGGACGCGCTGCTGGAAATGTCCCACAAAGGTTTGGGCATGACCGTGATCGTCGAAGCCGATGGCAAACTGGCCGGGATCTTCACCGACGGTGACCTGCGCCGCAGCCTGGACCGCAATATCGATGTGCACACCACCCCGATCGACCAGGTCATGACCGTTCATGGCAAGACTGCGCGTGCCGACATGCTCGCCGCCGAAGCCCTGAAGATAATGGAAGACCACAAGATCAACGCCCTGGTGGTGGTGGACCGTGAAGACCGCCCGACCGGCGCCCTGAACATGCATGACCTGCTGCGCGCCGGCGTAATGTAAAGGAGCGATGGAATGAACCAGGACCTCATGCAACGCGGCAAAGGCATCAAGCTGGCAGTGTTCGACGTGGACGGCGTGCTCACCGACGGCCGCCTGTACTTCCTCGAGGATGGCAGCGAATTCAAGACGTTCAATACCCTCGACGGCCAGGGCATCAAGATGCTCATGGCCTCGGGCGTGACCACCGCGATCATCAGCGGGCGCAAGACCCCAGTGGTCGAACGCCGGGCCAGAAACCTCGGTATCCCGCACCTCTACCAAGGCCGGGAGGACAAATTGGTGGTGCTTGACGGCCTGCTCGCCGAACTGGGCCTAAGCTATGATCAAGTGGCTTACCTGGGCGACGACCTGCCCGACCTGCCGGTGATTCGCCGGGTGGCTCTGGGCATGGCCGTAGCCAACGCCGCACCGTTCGTACGCCAACACGCCCACGGCGTGACCCAGGCACGTGGCGGCGAAGGTGCGGCCCGTGAATTCTGCGAAATGATCATGCAGGCCCAGGGCACCCTGGACGCTGCCAACGCCAACTATCTGTAAGGCTGCCCATGCTCAGCAAGAAAGCCCGAAACATTGCGCTGCTCGGGGCGATAGCCGCCCTGTTGGTAGCCATTGGCTACTGGAATGTCAGCCCGGAAAGCTTCCTCGACAAGCCCGTGGCCCAGGTCGACGAAAGCGCCATCGATTACTACGCGATCAACGCCCATAGCGTGCAGTTCCTGCCCGACGGCAAGCTGCAATACGAAATGACCGCCGACAGGATCGAACACCTCAAGACCAGCGAAATCACCCAGGTGACCACACCGGACCTGCACCTGTACCGCGGCACCGAGTACCCGTGGCATGTGCAGAGCACGCGCGCCGAGGTCAATCCTGACGGTACCGAGGTCGAACTGATCGACAAGGTGCGGATTGCCCGCACCGATGAAAAGCAGCGTGAAACCATCATCACCAGCTCACGCATGACCGTGTTCCCGCAGAAGCAATATGCGCAGACCGAGCAAGCCGTTAGAATCGACGGCGCCGGAGGCACAACTACGGGCAAAGGCATGAAAGCGTATTTGAAAGAAGGCAAGATGGACTTGCTCTCTAACGTAAGAGGACAGTATGAGGCTCGTTAAAACCCTCCCCCTTTTGCTCAGCCTGAGCGCAGCACTGGGAAGCGCGAGCGCCCTCGCCCTGCCGAACGACCGTGACCAGCCTATCCGCATCCAGGCCGACAACGCTCACCTGGATGACAAGCAAGGCGTGGCCACTTACACCGGCGACGTGATCATCACTCAGGGTTCGATGATGATCAAAGGCAACACCGTGACCATTACCCGCTCCGCCTCTGGCGATATCGACGTAGTGACCTCGGTGGGCAACCTGGCCTACTTCGAGCAGCAGCAGAGCGCAGCCAAGCCGGACAAGATGAAAGGCTGGGGCGTAACCATCCAGTACCAGTCGCAGAAGGACTTGGTCATTCTCACCGACCGCGCCAAGGTCGAGAGCGAAGGCAATACCACCGAAGGCGAAAAGATCGTTTACAACACCCAGACCCAGGTGGCGACCGCCGGTCGCGGTGGCAATGTGACAACACCCCGCCAGCGCATCGACATGGTGATCCAGCCCAAGAAGAAGGCCGAGTAAATGGCAACCCTCAAAGCCCAGCATCTGGCAAAGAGCTACAAGGGGCGGCAGGTAGTACGTGATGTCAGCCTGTCTATCGACAGCGGCCAGATCGTCGGCCTGCTCGGCCCCAACGGCGCCGGCAAGACCACCTGCTTCTACATGATTGTCGGGCTGGTCCAGGCCGAACAGGGCCGCGTACTGATCGACAACCTCGATGTCAGCCACCAGCCCATGCACGGCCGCGCCCGCGCCGGAATCGGCTACCTGCCGCAGGAAGCCTCGATCTTCCGCAAGCTGTCGGTCGCCGACAACATCATGGCCATCCTCGAGACCCGCAAGGACCTCGACCGGGACGGCCGCCGCAAAGAGCTGGAAAGCCTGCTGCAGGAGTTCCACATCAGCCACATCCGGGACAACCTCGGCATGAGCCTGTCCGGTGGTGAACGCCGCCGCGTCGAAATTGCGCGCGCCCTGGCAACCGCACCCAAGTTCATCCTGCTGGACGAACCGTTCGCCGGTGTCGACCCGATTTCGGTCGGCGACATCAAGCAGATCATCCACCACCTCAAGGCCAAAGGTATCGGCGTACTGATTACCGACCACAACGTGCGTGAAACCCTGGATATCTGCGAAACCGCTTATATCGTCAACGATGGCCGACTGATCGCCGAAGGCGACGCTGAAACCATCCTGGCAAACGACTTGGTCAAAGAAGTTTACCTGGGTCACGAGTTCCGCCTCTGACCCGGCACGCGCCTGAAGTACTGGCAAACAGCCCTGAAACTGCGGGTAAAGTTGTTACGGTACTCTAGGCAAACGCTACAATTTAAGGCATAAAACTTGCTTGATCTGGCGCTCCGGCGCCCTCGTGTAGTGGATGGCGCATGCGCGCCGGCGAACAAGGTATTAAGCCCCTGCCATGAAACCATCGCTCGTCCTAAAAATGGGCCAGCAACTGACGATGACACCTCAGTTGCAACAGGCCATCCGCCTGCTCCAGCTCTCTACCCTGGATCTCCAACAGGAAATCCAGGAAGCGCTGGAGTCGAACCCGATGCTCGAACGTCAGGAAGACGGCGAAGACTTCGACAACAGCGACCCGATGGCCGACAACGCCGAGAACAAGCCGGCCGCCGAAGTTCAGGACAACAGTTTCCAGGAAAGCACCGTCAGCGCCGACAACCTGGAAGACGGTGAGTGGAGCGAGCGCATCCCCAACGAGCTCCCGGTCGATACCGCCTGGGAAGACATCTACCAGACCAGCGCCAGCAGCCTGCCGAGCAACGATGATGACGAATGGGACTTCACCACGCGCACATCGGCCGGCGAAAGCCTGCAAACCCACCTGCTGTGGCAGTTGAACCTGGCGCCGATGTCCGACACCGACCGCTTGATTGCCGTGACCCTGATCGACAGCATCAACGGCCAGGGCTACCTGGAAGACACACTCGAAGAAATCTGCGCCGGTTTCGACCCCGAGCTGGATATCGAGCTGGACGAGGTCGAAGCGGTACTGCACCGCATCCAGCAGTTCGAGCCGGCTGGCGTCGGCGCCCGCAATCTGGGCGAATGCCTGTTGCTGCAACTGCGCCAGCTGCCCGCTACAACCCCGTGGATGACCGAAGCCAAGCGCCTGGTCACCGATTTCATCGACCTGCTCGGCAGCCGTGACTACAGCCAGCTGATGCGTCGGATGAAAATCAAGGAAGACGAGCTGCGCCAGGTCATCGAACTGGTGCAAAGCCTTAACCCCCGCCCTGGTTCGCAGATCGAGTCCAGCGAGCCCGAGTACGTGGTGCCCGACGTCATCGTGCGCAAGGACAGCGACCGTTGGCTGGTAGAACTGAACCAGGAAGCCATCCCACGCCTGCGCGTCAACCCACAATATGCCGGCTTCGTGCGCCGTGCCGACACCAGCGCCGACAACACCTTCATGCGCAACCAGCTGCAGGAAGCGCGCTGGTTCATCAAGAGCCTGCAGAGCCGTAACGAAACCCTGATGAAGGTTGCCACGCAGATCGTCGAGCACCAACGCGGCTTCCTCGACCACGGCGACGAAGCGATGAAGCCGTTGGTACTGCATGACATTGCCGAAGCCGTAGGCATGCACGAATCGACCATTTCGCGGGTTACCACGCAGAAATACATGCACACCCCGCGTGGCATCTACGAACTGAAATACTTTTTCTCCAGCCATGTCAGCACCTCCGAGGGCGGAGAATGCTCGTCCACGGCGATCCGCGCGATCATCAAGAAACTGGTTGCGGCGGAAAATCAGAAAAAGCCATTGAGTGACAGCAAGATCGCTGGTTTACTGGAGGCACAAGGCATCCAGGTAGCCCGTCGCACCGTCGCCAAGTACCGCGAGTCTCTCGGCATCGCACCGTCGAGCGAACGCAAGCGACTGATGTAGCCCCTGAGATGTGCCACAGCGTTTTCGTGGCAGGTGCAAGACCTGCCTCTTTATGCACGGGCAACAAAGGAGAAGCTGTATGCAAGTCAATATCAGTGGACAGCATGTAGAAGTCACCCAGCCACTGCGCGATTACGTGCTTGAAAAGCTCGCCCGCGTGGAGAGTCACTTCGACAAGATCACCAACGTGCAGGTAATCATGAAGGTCGAGAAGCTTCAGCAGAAGGTCGAGGCGACCCTGCAGATTCCCGGCGGCGAAGTGGTAGCCAACGCCGAACACGAAGACATGTATGCAGCGATCGACGCCTTGGCCGACAAGCTCGACCGCCAACTGAAAAAACACAAGGAAAAACAGCAAAGCCTGCTGCAAGGTGCAGCTGCCCGCTGATCCCCCTCATCCATGATCCGACTTGAAACCATCCTGACCCCCGGCCGTTCCCTCGTGAACGTGCCGGGCGGCAGCAAGAAGCGCGCCCTGGAAAAGGTCGCCACTGTCATCGCCGACCAAGTGCCAGAACTGGAGATGCAGGACGTCTTCGAAAAACTGGTAGCCCGGGAAAAGCTCGGTTCTACCGGTTTCGGCAATGGCATCGCCATCCCGCACTGCCGGCTTGAAGGATGCTCCGCGCCAGTCAGCGCCCTGCTGCACCTGGAAGCGCCTATCGATTACGACGCCATCGATGGCGCGCCAGTGGACCTGCTGTTTGTGCTGCTGGTGCCCGAAGCGGCCACCGATGCTCACCTTGAACTTCTGCGTCAGATCGCCAGCATGCTCGATCGCAAGGAGGTCCGTGATCGACTGCGTGCGGCCACCAGCAACGAGGCCCTGTTCCAGGTTGTCCTGGACGTACAGAACGAGCACTGAACATGCGCCTGATCATCGTCAGCGGCCGGTCCGGCTCCGGCAAGAGCACGGCCCTCGATGTCCTGGAAGACAGCGGTTTCTACTGCATCGACAATCTGCCAGCCGGGCTACTGCCGCAGTTGGCGGAAAATGCACTGATCAACACCGAATTGCTGCAGCCCAAGGTGGCGGTTTCGATCGACGCGCGCAACCTGCCCAGCCACCTGATGCGTTTCCCCGAGCTGCTTGAAGAAGCCCGCGCACGGCACATCCAGTGCGACGTGTTGTACCTGGATGCCGATGAAGAGGTCCTTCTCAAGCGTTTCTCGGAAACCCGCAGGCGGCACCCCCTGACCAACGCCAACCGCTCGCTCGCGGAAGCGATACGCGTGGAAAGCGATTTGTTGGGCCCCATTGCCGACCTGGCCGACCTGAAGATCGACACCACCAACCTGAACCTGTACCAGTTGCGTGACTCGATCAAGCTGCGCCTGCTCAACCAACCCGAGCCTGGTACAGCGTTTCTGGTCGAGTCGTTCGGGTTCAAGCGGGGCATGCCGGTCGACGCCGACCTGGTTTTTGACGTGCGCTGCCTGCCCAACCCGTACTGGAAACCGGAACTGCGTGAGCACTCGGGCCTCGATCAACCCGTGATCGACTACCTGGCCGCACAACCGGATGTCGAAGACATGTACAACGACATCTCCAGCTATCTGCTCAAATGGTTGCCCCGCTTCGCTGCCAGCAACCGCGCCTACGTAACCATTGCCATCGGCTGCACTGGCGGACATCACCGTTCGGTGTACATCACCGAGCGCCTTGGTCGACAGCTGCAGCAAACCCTGAAAAACGTCCAGGTCCGCCATCGCGACCTATAGCCCAAGGATCCGCCCCAGATGCCCGCCCGCGAAATCACCATCATCAACAAGCTGGGTCTGCATGCCCGGGCGGCAGCCAAGTTCGTCGGTGTGGCCGGCCGCTTCCCCTGCCAGGTACGGGTGGGTCGCGCCCCGGACAAGCTGGTGGATGGCAAGAGCATCATGGCGGTGATGATGCTGGCCGCAGGCAAAGGCACCCAGGTGCACCTGCATACCGAGGGCGAGCAGGACAGCGACGCCATGGACGCACTGGTCGAGCTGATCAACAATTTCTTTGACGAAGGCGAATAGGCCTCGCAAACCTGCGCTTGCACAAGTTCAGGACATCGCGGTATCCATCACCATCATCAAACAGAATCCTGTACACAGCCCAAGGCTGGCCAGTCGATGATGGCCGTTGCTGCGCGATTCGGGGATGATTTCCTGGGTGACCACCAGCAACATCGCCCCCGCTGCACAGGCCAGCCCCAGCGGCAGCAGCAGTTCGGCCACATTCACCAGCCAGGCACAGATCAACGCCGCCACCGGCTCGACCAAGCCCGAGGCTGCGCCGATCAGGAACGCCTTGAAGCGCGGCATGCCCGCCCCTGCCAGCACCAGCGCGATCACCAGCCCCTCAGGCACATCCTGCAAGGCAATGCCCATGGCCAGGCTGTCGGCGTCGGCCATGCCACCCCCGGCCGACACACCAATGGCCATACCTTCGGGGATGTTGTGGGCAATGATGGCAATCACGAACAGCCAGATGCGCGCTGCAATCACCGGCTGGTTTGCCGTGCCCACCAACGCCTCCGGCGAAGCCCAGGATACCTTGAGGTCGACCAGGAACAGGCACAACGCCCCGAACATCAGGCCAAAACTGACCAGGCCACCGGCCCCCCAAGGGCTGAAGCCAATAGACTGAGCCGCCGCCAGGCCCGGCATGATCAGGGAAAACGCGGTGGCCGCCAGCATCACGCCAGCACCGAAGCCCAACAGCGTATCCGCCAGCGCCACGGGCATATTGCGAATGACCAGTACCGGTACTGCGCCCAGTGCTGTACCCAGCGCGCATAAAGCACCGCCCTCCAGGGCGCGCAGCATGCGCGGGTCGAGGTCTAGCCAGGCGAGGCCCCGCGCCACCAGTAACGCGGCGCCAGCCAGCAAAAGCAAAGTCCCAAGCGCCAGGCGGAACAGGCGCACACTGCTGACAGACATCACCTCAGAGCGCATACCGGTCCGACTCACTTCAGGGCTTCAAGGTAACGACGTTCAACTTCCACCCAGTCAATGACGTTGTAGAAGGCACCGATGTATTCCGGACGACGGTTCTGGTACTTGAGGTAGTAAGCGTGCTCCCACACGTCCAGGCCCAGGATCGGCGCATTGCCGTGCATCAGTGGGCTGTCCTGGTTGCCGCTACTTTCCACCATCAAGGTTTTTTGCGGCGTCACGCTGAGCCAGGCCCAACCGCTGCCGAAGCGGGTCAACGCGGCTTTGGTGAAAGCCTCCTTGAAAGCCTCGAAGCCGCCAAGTTGTGCAGTGACGGCTTGCGCCAGCTGGCCCACAGGCTCGCCACCGCCCTGAGGTGACATGACAGTCCAGAACAGGCTGTGGTTGGCGTGACCACCGCCGTGGTTGGTCACGGCGCCACGCAGGTTTTCCGGCAGTTGCTTGACGGCAGCGACCAGTTTTTCCACTGGCCATTCGGCCCACTCGGTACCTTCGAGGGCGGCGTTGAGGCCGTTCACGTAGGTCTGGTGATGCTTGGTGTGGTGGATTTCCATTGTCTGGGCATCAATGTGTGGTTCCAGCGCATCGTAGGCGTATGGCAATGCAGGCAAGGTATGGGGCATGTCAGTGAATTCCGTAGGCATGGGTTCTGGGTGCCACATCCGGCTGGGCAGCGAGCTCGCTGGCCCCGGCGCTGTGGCGGGTGAGCAAGCGCTCGGTACGCGGGTACTGGCCATACTCGGCAATGAAACTCAGCAGCTCGGTGTAAGTGCGCGCACTGTGGCGCAAGGCGGCATCACGCAGTGCCAGAGGCAGGCGCGCTTCCTGGCAGGCCTGCAGCAGTCGCTGGTGAGCAGCGCACAGGTAGTCGGCGCTTTCATGCGGCTGGTCAAGGCGCAGGTGCAGGTCAGCCAGGTTGTGGTGGGCGATGACGAATGCAGCCACCGCTTCGTCCACGTCATGCCAGCGCTCGAACAGCACCTGCGCCAACGCCAAGGCTTGCAGGTAGTGTTCCCGGGCGTCCACCAGCTCGCCTTGTTCGAATAGGCGGTTGGCGGTTTCCGTGGTGCGTTTCCAGTGCTGCATGGTTGTCTCCTGGGCGGTGACGCAGTGTCAGATACCGCCGGCGGTGAGTTTTTCCGGGTCCAGCAGCGCTTCGAGCTGGTCGCGGGACAGGTCGGTGTGCTCCAGCGCCACATCGATGATTGGACGACCCTGCTTGTAGGCGGTCTTGGCGATTTCGGCGGCCTTGAGGTAGCCGATGATCGGATTCAACGCCGTGACCAGAATCGGGTTGCGCGCGAGGGCTTCCTTGAGTTTGTCTTCATTGACCTTGAAGCTGGCGATGGCTTTGTCGGCCAGCAAGCGGCTGACATTGGCCATCAGCTCGACGCTTTCCAGCAGGTTGCGGGCGATCACCGGCAGCATCACGTTCAGCTCGAAGTTACCGGCTTGGCCTGCGACGGCGATGGTCGCGTCGTTGCCAATCACTTGGGCGGCGACCATGGCAGTGGCCTCCGGTATCACCGGGTTGACCTTGCCTGGCATGATCGAAGAGCCCGGCTGCAGAGCTTGCAGCTCGATTTCGCCCAGACCGGCCAGCGGACCGGAGTTCATCCAGCGCAGATCGTTGGCGATTTTCATCAACGCCACCGCGGTGGTCTTGAGCTGGCCAGACAAAGCCACGGCAGTGTCCTGCGAGCCGATCAGTGCGAACAGGTTCTGGCCGGGCGTGAACTCGACCTTGGTCAGGCCACTGAGCTGGCGAGCGAAACCGACAGCGAACTGCGGATGGGCATTGATGCCGGTACCCACGGCGGTTCCGCCCTGGGCCAGCGCCTGCAAGTGCGGCAGCACCCCTTCGATGTGCGCCTTGGCAGCATTGATCTGCGCTGCCCAGCCATCCAGCACCTGGCTCATGCGCACAGGCATCGCGTCCATCAGGTGAGTACGACCGGTCTTCACGAACTGATGTACTTGTGCCGACTTGACCTCGATCACCTGTACCAGGTGCGCCAGGGCTGGCAGCAACTGCTCGTGCAGGGCCAGCGCGGCGCTGACGTGGATGGTGGTCGGAATGATGTCATTGCTGCTCTGGCCACAGTTGACATGGTCATTGGCATTGACCGCCTCACCCAGTACATGGGTAGCCAAGGTGGCGATCACCTCGTTGGCGTTCATGTTCGAACTGGTGCCAGAGCCTGTCTGGAACACATCCACCGGGAAGTGCTGGATGAAATCCTCGGCCAGCAGTTGCTCGACAGCCTTGACGATAGCCTGGCCCTGCCCGGCAGACAGTTGCTCCAGTTCGACGTTGGCCTTGGCCGCAGCGGCCTTGGCCAGCAACAAGGCACGAATGAACTGGGCCGGCATACGCTGGCCGCTGATCGGGAAGTTGTCGACCGCGCGCTGGGTCTGGGCACCGTAGAGGGCCTGGGCCGGCACCTGCAGCTCACCCATGCTGTCACGCTCGATACGGGTATCACTCATCATCAAATCCTTGCATCAGTTCATCGGGAGAAATCGAAGGCAGCAGACGGCAATTGGCCAACTGCAGGGCATAGGGTTGCCAGCGTTGGTTCTGCTCCTGGCGGTCGAGGTTGCGCAGGTCCAGCAGAGGGCGCCACGCCTGATCCAGGCACAGGCAACGCCAATGCCAGGGGAGCATGCGATCGCAGGCGGTATCCAGCAGCAGGCGAAACGCTGTCAGCGCCACCGTCCATGGCGAGGTTTCGGTGCAGCACACCAGATAGCGGCCTTCGGCCAGGTAATGCTCGATCAGGCGCGGCTCGTCGGGATCGAGCGCACAGCGAATGCGCCGGCTGAGCCAGCGCCAGTTTTCCAGGTAGGGCAGTTCGCGGAGGACGGATTTCATGAACATCATCGCCGGGTTACTGGATAATGATATTCATTATTAAGTGATAAACAGAATCACTTCAAGAAGAACGTGATGAAATAAAAACCCGGCGCGAGGGCCGGGTCTTCGGATTTGCAGAGAAAGGTGTAGTGCTGTGCCGGCCTCTTCGCGGGTAAACCCGCTCCTACAACGGCCTGTGTCCAACCCCGATGTACGTCCAACACCGTGTAGGAGCGGGTTTACCCGCGAAAGGGCCGGCGCAGGCTAAAGATCAGCTACCAGCAACGGTCATCCGCTCGATCAACACCGAGCCCGTATGAATATTGCTACGGGTTTCAAGATCGCTGCCAATCGCGACAATCTGCTGGAACATGTCCTTCATGTTTCCGGCGATGGTGACTTCCTGCACGGCATGCTGGATCTCGCCATTCTCGACCCAGAACCCCGCCGCACCACGGGAATAGTCCCCCGTTACCATGTTCAAGCCATGCCCCATCAGTTCGGTCACCAGCAGCCCGCGCCCCATACGGCGAATCAGCGCGGCCTGATCTTCGACACCGTGGCTGACGAACAGGTTGTGCACGCCACCGGAATTGGCCGTACTCGGCAAACCCAGCTTGCGCCCCGAATAGGTACCCAGCAAGTACGACACCAGCTCGCCTTTATCGACAAACGGTTTGGCATAGGTGGCCAGGCCATCACCGTCGAACGCAGCACTGCCCAACGCGCGCGGAATATGCGGGCGTTCGTCGAGAGTCAGCCAGGAAGGGAACAGGCGCTGGCCAATGGTACCCTCCAGGAACGACGACTTGCGGTACAGGTTGCCGCCGGAAATGGCCGACAGGAAGCTGCCGAACAGGCCACCGGCCAATTCGGCCGAGAACAGCACCGGTACCTCGCAAGTTGGCACCGGCCGGGCGCCAAGGCGGCTGGCGGCACGCTGGGCAGCGCGCAGGCCGATGCTGCTCGGGTCGGCCAGCAGGTTGCCTTGGCGGTTCACGTCGTACCAGTAGTCACGCTGCATCTGCCCGTCGCCTTCGGCAATCATCACGCAGCTCAGGCTGTGCCGGGTCGAGGCGTAACCACCGATGAATCCATGGCTGTTGCCATACACACGGCAGCCCTGGTGGGTATTGAGGGTGGTGCCATCGGCGTTGAGGATGCGCGGGTCGGCGTCGAACGCCGCCGCCTCGCAGGCCAGGGCCATTTCGATGGCCTTCTCGGGCTCGATATCCCAGTCGTGGTACAGGTCCAGATCCGGGATTTCACGCGCCATCAGCGCTGCGTCGGCCAAGCCCGAGCATTCATCCTCGGAGGTATGCCTGGCAATTGCCAACGCTGCGGCGACGGTCTCGCGAATCGCCTCCGGACCACTGGCCGAGGTGCTGGCCGAACCTTTGCGCTGGCCAACATAAAGGGTGATACCAAAGCCTTGGTCGCGGTTGAACTCGACCGTTTCGACCTCACGCTGGCGTACGGTGGTGGACAGCCCTTGCTCCAGCGACACCGCCACTTCGCAGGCACTGGCCCCCTGACGACGCGCCTCGGCGATGATCGCCTCGACCTGTTCCTGCAATGCTGGCAGGTCTTTCGGACCTACGCTCTGGACTGCACTCATGGTTCTCTCCACTCAAATTCTGCGTTCGGCTTGGGGTCATTCTACGACCGGGCCGGACAAGCGGCCCCCGACTGGTTATCATGGCGGCGATTTCTAGCGGACTGCCACCATGGTTGATTCAAACGACGACGCCTTCGACGGCGAAAAAAGCAAAACCCAGATCAAGCGCGAACTGCATGCGCTGGTCGAACTCGGCGAGCGGCTTACCACGCTCAAGGCCGATACCTTGGCGCGCCTGCCTTTGACCGACGAGCTGCGCAAGGCACTGGCTGAGGCCAGCAAGCACACCGCTCATGGCGCCCGTAAACGCCACATGTCGTTCGTCGGCAAGCTCATGCGCGTGCAAGACCTCGATGCCATCCACGCCTTGCTCGAACAGATGGACAGCTCGACTCGCCAGTACAACGAACGTTTCCACAGCCTGGAGCGCTGGCGTGACCGGTTGATCGACGGTAACGACGAAGACCTCGAGCGCTTCGTCAACGAGTATCCCGACACCGACCGCCAGCAGCTGCGCTCGCTGGTGCGCCATGCCCAGCACGAGAAGGCGCGGAACAAGCCGCCCGCCGCCGCGCGCAAGGTGTTCAAGTACATCCGCGACCTCGACGAGTTGCAGCGCGGGTTGCGCTGACGGACTGGGGCCCTGTAGGAGCGGGCGTGCCCGCTCCTACAATGGCTCCCGAAGCCATCAAGCCCCGGTACCGCCCACGGTGATCGCATCCAGTTTCAAGGTAGGCTGCCCCACCCCGACCGGTACCGACTGCCCGTCCTTTCCGCACGTTCCTACCCCGCTGTCCAGTGCCAGGTCGTTACCGACCATCGAAACCCGGCTCATCGCCTCGGGACCATTGCCGATCAGGGTTGCACCCTTCACTGGCGCGGTAATCTTGCCGTCTTCGATCAGGTAGGCCTCGCTGGTGGAGAACACGAACTTGCCGCTGGTGATATCCACCTGCCCACCACCGAGGTTGGCGCAGTAGATACCCTTCTTCACCGACGCGATAATCTCCTGTGGGTCGCTTTCGCCGGCTCGCATGTAGGTGTTGGTCATGCGTGGCATCGGCAGGTGCGCGTAGGATTCACGGCGGCCGTTGCCGGTCACGGCCATGCCCATCAGGCGCGCGTTCAGCTTGTCCTGCATGTAACCCTTGAGCACGCCATTCTCGATCAGCGTGGTGCACTCGGTCGGGGTACCTTCGTCGTCCACGCTCAACGAGCCGCGGCGGCCTTCAAGGGTGCCATCGTCAACGATGGTGCACAGGCTCGACGCCACTTTCTCGCCAATGCGGCCACTGAACGCCGAACTGCCCTTGCGGTTGAAGTCGCCTTCCAGGCCATGGCCGACCGCTTCGTGCAACAGCACGCCCGACCAGCCCGAGCCCAGCACTACCGGCAAGGTACCGGCCGGTGCCGGGATCGCTTCCAGATTCACCAGGGCCTGGCGCAGGGCCTCGCGGGCATAGCCCATCACCCGCTCTTCGGTGAAGTAGCGGTAATCGGTACGCCCGCCACCGCCCTGCCCGCCACGCTCGCGACGGCCATTCTGCTCGACGATGACGCTGACATTGAAGCGCACCAGCGGGCGTACGTCGGCGGCCAGGCTGCCATCGGCCGCGGCAATCAGTATGCGTTCCCAGACCCCGGCCATGCTCACGCTGACTTGCTGAATGCGCGGGTCCAGGGCACGGGTGGCGGCATCGACACGCTTAAGCAGCTCGACCTTTTCGGCGCGGCTGAGCACGTCCAGCGGGTTGTCCGCGGTATACAGGGCGGCCACTTCCTGGCTGCGGAAGGCTTGCACCGTGCCGTTTTGCCCGGCACGGGAAATCGAACGGGCGGCACGGGCTGCCGAGGTCAGCGCTTCAAGGTTGATCGCGTTGCTGTAGGCGAAGCCGGTTTTTTCGCCGGACTGGGCACGCACGCCCACGCCCTGGTCGAGGTTGAAGCTGCCCTCTTTGACGATGCCGTCTTCCAGGGCCCAGGTTTCCGAGATCTGGCCCTGGAAATACAGGTCGGCGGCATCGATGCCGGGGCCAGCCAACTCACCCAGCACGCTCTGCAGGCTGTCCAGGGTCAAGCCGCCTGGGGCCAGGAGCTGCTCACTGACGGTGGATAACATCTGGCTCATAGTCACTCCGAGGTATGCGCAGGCCGCAACGCGCCCTGCGAAAAAAAGCGCCGGTGCGATACCACCGGCATGCGCGTCCGAATGGACGCTTGTTCTTCAATGTCGCGCTCGGCAAGCAGTACCGCTTCACCTTGCGCCTGTTCTGCGAGAATGCGCCCCCAAGGGTCGACGATCGCCGCATGGCCATGGGTTTCCCGTGGTCCAGGGTGGGCGCCGCCCTGTGCCGCAGCCAGCAGATAACACTGGGTTTCGATGGCCCTGGCACGCACCAGCACCTCCCAATGTGCTGCGCCGGTCACTGCAGTAAAAGCTGCCGGTGCGGTGATCAGCTCCGCGCCGGCCGCGCGCAGCGCGCTGTACAGTTCGGGAAAGCGCAGGTCATAACACACACTCAGCCCCAGCCGACCGACCGGCGTATCAGCCACCACCACCTGAGCACCCTGTGCGTAGTCATCCGACTCGCGGTAACGGCCCCGGTTGTCGGCCACGTCCACATCAAACAAGTGCAGCTTGTCATACCTTGCCGCCACCTCGCCGTGTTCATCGACCAGCAGCGAGCACGCATGGGCCTTGGCATCGGGCTGGCCGAACGGTGGCAATGGCAAAGTACCGGCAACAATCCATAACTTGAGGTCGCGGGCGGTGCGTTTCAACCACGGCAGAATGGGACCTTCCCCCAAGGCTTCGGCACGACCGATGGCAGCAGCATCCTTGCGCCCCATGGCGGCAAAGTTTTCCGGCAGCACCGCCAGCCGTGCGCCGCCCAGCGCGGCCTGCTCCAACAGGGCGCCGGCACGCTGCAGGTTGGTCTGCACGTCGTCCTGGCTGACCATCTGGATTACCGCTGCCTTCATGGGTACTCCTAGCGGGATTTCTCGAAAGGTTTCACAAATGTGATTCTAGGCTCTTTCCACGGCCCTTCGACACGGTAGTGCACGCTGGCAAAGCGTGACACGCGGTCACCGATCAGCCGATCGACCAGGAACAGCGCACCGCCCACCGCCGGCGCGCCGACGATCAACGCCGCCAGCGGCAGGTTGTTGGTCACCGGCAGGCTCACCTGCAAGTCAGCATCGACCCGGTCCCTGACCATGTCCAGCGTGCCGTCGAGTTCGAAGTTGCTCGACGGGCCGGTCACGGTAATCGGTTCGCGGGTTACGTACACGCCACTGCTGGCCACCAGCAAGCCCTTGACCCGGTCATAGGCCAGGCCCTTGTCAAACAGGTCGGAAAAGTCCAGACGCAGGCGCCGGCCAATCGAGTTGAAGTTGAGCAGGCCGAACACCCGCAGTGCCTGTGCGCTGCCTTCGACCTCGACGAACTGGCCGGTGCGCAGCGCCGCATCCATGCTGCCCGAGAAGCGCTTCAGGCCCACTGCGGCCGGCGAACCCGGCCAGCGGCCATCCACGTCCAGGCGGAAGTCGCGGCTGGTCACCGTCGGGGCAAAGCCCCAGGCGCTGAGCACATCCGCCAGGTTCTTGCCGTCAAGGCGCCCTTTGTACCAACTGCTGGTTTTGCCCGTTTCCCCCTCCCAGCCACCACCGCCATCGATGCGCAACCCCTTGAGGTCGAGGTCGATATCACTGGCTGTAACGCCACGTGGGGTCGGCCGCAGCTTGATCGCGGCACTACCGTAAAGATCGTCACCGCGATAGAGCTTGTCGATGCTCAGGTCCAGTGCCGGTACTTTGCGCGGATCGAACGAGGCCAGCGGGTCGGGACCGTCTTCAGCCTGCTGTTCAGCAGCGCTGGCGGCAGGCAGCCGCAAGGTCTGCATGCGCACGACCATCGGCGCGCCCTTGGCATCCGGAACGCGTGCGTTACCGATGACTTCCTTGCTGTCGAGGCGCAAATCCCAAGCCGGGCCGCCCCGGTCCAAGCGCACCACGGCCTGGTTCAGGTCCATGCCGAAGGCTTTCAACTGGCCGATGCTCAGGTCGACGCTTTGCAGGTTCTGCCGCGCGCTGCCACCGGGGTCGTCCCCAGCCAGCCGGCCCGCCTGCTCTTGCCAGGGGGCCAGGTCCAGGGTCTCCAGGCGCCCGCGTACCCTCAGCCCCTGGCTGGCAGGTACCCGGGCGTCGCCTGTGCCCAGCACTAGCTCGCCACGGCCCTGGGTCAAGTTTTCAGCCGGTGCAGCATAGGCAAAGCGGGCAAGGTCGGCGTAGGCAGCATCGAATTGCCGCTCCGGGCCCTGAAGGCTCATGTTGAAACGGCTGTCACGGGTATCTGCTGCCGCTTTGCCGAACGGAGCCGGCAGGTCGATGGCCAGCCCCTTGAGGCTGGAAGTGACACTCAGGCGGTTGTCCCGACTCCCCAGACTGAGCTGCAACTGATAGGGCAGGTCACCGGAGGCCGGCAAGGCTTGCTTGAACTGCAACCAGTCAGTCAGCGTCTTGAGCGAAACCTGGCCGTTGGCATTGATGCGGGTCTGCATCTGCCCAGCCTGACCTTCAGCGGTTATTTGCGCCGTTACCGGCTTGCCGAAGGCCTGCAGGCTGATGCCCTTGCCACTCAGGCCCTTGTCGAAGTCGAAGCTGAAGTCGCCCTTGAGGCGGTTCAACTCCAGGCTTGGCGGGGCAACTTTCAGGCGCGCATCGTGGGTGGCGAAGTCCACCTGCACCTTTGGGCGCTGCCCATGGGCCAGCGGGATATCGAGCTTGACCTTGCCCTTCAGCGGCCCCTCACCTTCCCAGCCGGCGAAAATTTCACCGGTGCCGATTGGCGCCTCCTTGAGAATCTTCAGGCCATCACCCAGGCTACCGTCGAAGTCGCCATCCAGGTAGAGATGGCTGTGCTGGTCACCGTCGACATGCGGGATATCGACATTCACATCGCTGACCTTGGTGTCGAGCAGCACGCCTCGCTGGGCCTTGATGCGCACGCCACTGTCCTCGATGAACACATCGCCATCGACATGCTGCACCTGTGGCCAACCGGGCTGGAAGTCCAGCGCGGCGTCATGCACCTTGAAGAACAGGCTGATGCTGCGCGCTTGCGGAGATGCGCCATGGTTCAGCGAGCCCTGATACTGGAAGTAGCCTTCATCCACAGCGCCTTTGACTATAGCGCTGCGCAGCCACTCGTCGAGGGCCGGGCTGAGCACCTCGGGCAGATACTTGGCAGTAAAGCGGCCATCGCCTTCGGTCAGGCCGACGCGCAGGTCCATGTAGTCTTCGCGGCCTTCCTCGAACAACAGGCGAATCAGGAAGTCACCGGCGATCTTGCCCTCCTCGCCCAGCACCTTGAGGTAAGGCGCAATCAGGGTGAAACCGTCTTTGTCCAAGGTCCAGGTCAAGCGCGCATTCGCCTTCTGGTAATGCCAGGGCTTGGCGAAGATCGGGTACAGATGCAGCATGAACGCATCGGTATCCAGGCGCAGCTCGCCGTGGCCCAGGTCACCACTGATGCTGCCACTGACGTTACCGGCCGCCGGGGCGTTGTGATAAGCATCGAAGCCTACCTTCTCCAGGTTGGCTGCGAACTGCAGGCGCTGGTCACCCTCGGCCTTGGGCCTGGCCTCGAGGCGCACATTGCGCAGCGCACCGGTCACCTTCAAGCCATCGACCACATCCTTGACCTTGTCCGGCAGGGGGGCCAGGGCATCGATCAGCGGAGTCAGCGGGGTGAGGTCGAGGCGGTCGGCCTGTAACTGCCAGCTTTCATCGGCTGCGCTCTGGCCAGGGCGCTGCTGCAACTGCAGGTGAGACTCCCAGCGGGCCTTGCCGAGGTCCATGGCCAACGAGTCGACGACCACATCGAAGCCTTGCTCCCGGCGCTGGAACCAGGCGCCCAAAGCGAGGTTATTCAGGTTGGCAGCCTTGCGCCCGGCATAGGCCCCCTCCAGCCTGGGTGCATTGAGCCTTACGACGGCCCGTTGCAACTGCCCCTTGCCCCAGCCGATCCAGAACTCACCGCCCGCCCGCAGGGTGTCAGCATGCCACTGCCCCAACACCCTGGGCGGCAACCAATGTGCCCAGTCACTTTGCGGCAGGCTCACATAGGCTTCTACCTCGCCATCACGCCAGGCCTCGGCCGACATTCGGCTGTTCAGGCTCAACGCCAGGGGCTGGCCGTCAGGCAGGGTCGCACGCAAATCCAGGGCCTGGCGTTTAGCACCGGCCTGCAGGCCGGCACTCACATATGTCAGGGTCAGCGGATCGCGCTGCCAAGGGTGCAGGGTGACCAGACTGTCGAACACATCGATGCGCCCCAGCTGGCGCAGGCGCTGCAGCAAGTCGGCAGGGTCCAGCGGCGCGTAGTCCTTCTTCGGCAGGCCTTCCAGGCTCCAGGCGCCCTGCTCGTTCTCGCGAAGGATCAGTTGCAGCCCGCCCAGCTGAATGCGCGCCAGGCGCACTTCGCGGGCGGTGAGGCTGGCCCAGATGTCGGGCACCACCATGACGTCGTCCAGCCGGAGCGCCTTGGTGCCTTCGCCCAATTGCAGGTCGCGCACCCGCAGCACAGGGGCCAGTCCGCTCCAGTGCCCTTCCAGGGCACCGACATGCACGGGCAGGCCAAGCGCCTGCTCGGCCTTGCTTTCTACGTCGGCACGGTACTCGGCTACCAGCGGCACCAGTTCACGACCAAGGCTGACATACAGCGCCACCAATACGGCCAGCAGGGCACATATGCCCAACCCCCAGCGGGTCAGAGCAACAAGAACGCGGTTCAGACGTCCCATGGCCATGGCCCTCCAAGTCGTTTATCCATGATGGCCCGTCGTGCCGGTTTTGCCAGCGCGACGATGCAGTGGCGTGTTTCAGAAGGCCTCAGAGCAGCACCACGTCGTATTGTTCCTGCGAATACATCGACTCGACCTGGAAGCGAATGGTTCGACCGATGAAGGCTTCCAGTTCCGCCACGTTGCCTGACTCTTCATCGAGCAGGCGGTCGACCACCTTCTGGTTGGCCAGCACACGGTAGCCTTCAGCCTGATAGGCACGGGCCTCACGCAGGATCTCGCGGAATATTTCGTAACAGATGGTCTCGGGCGTTTTCAGCTTGCCGCGGCCCTGACAGGCCAGACACGGCTCGCAAAGCACCTGTTCCAGGCTTTCCCGCGTGCGCTTGCGGGTCATCTGCACCAGGCCGAGCTCGGTGATGCCGATGATGTTGGTCTTGGCGTGATCGCGCTCCAGTTGTTTTTCCAGGGTACGCAGAACCTGGCGCTGGTGATCTTCGTCTTCCATGTCGATGAAGTCGATGATGATGATGCCGCCAATGTTGCGCAGACGCAGTTGTCGGGCGATGGCGGTAGCGGCCTCGAGGTTGGTCTTGAAGATGGTTTCTTCGAGGTTGCGATGGCCGACGAAAGCCCCGGTGTTGACGTCGATGGTGGTCATCGCTTCGGCCGGGTCGACCACCAGGTAACCGCCGGACTTCAACGGCACCTTGCGCTCCAGAGCCCGCTGAATCTCGTCTTCGACACCGTACAGGTCAAAGATTGGGCGCTCACCTGGGTAATGTTCGAGGCGGTCGGCAATTTCCGGCATCAACTCGCCGACAAACTGCGTGGTCTTCTGGAAGGTTTCCCGCGAGTCGATGCGGATCTTCTCGATCTTCGGATTGACCAGGTCGCGCAGGGTACGCAGGGCCAGGCCAAGGTCCTCGTAAATGACCGTGGGCGCGCCGCAGGTCTTGATCTGGGTGCCGATCTGCTCCCACAGGCGGCGCAGGTAACGGATGTCCTGCACGATCTCCTCGGCACGCGCGCCTTCGGCGGCGGTGCGCAAGATGAAGCCACCGGCATCCTTGATGTTTTCGCCATCCATGCAGTCGCTGACCACTTGCTTGAGGCGATCACGCTCGGCTTCGTCCTCGATTTTCAGCGAAATACCGACATGGCTGCTGCGTGGCATGTACACCAGGTAACGCGACGGAATCGATAGCTGGGTGGTCAGGCGCGCACCCTTGGTGCCGATAGGGTCCTTGGTCACCTGCACCACCAGGGCCTGGCCTTCATGTACCAGTGCGGTGATGTTCTCTACCGCCGAGCCTTCGCGCTGGGAGATTTCCGAGGCATGGATAAACGCTGCGCGTTCGAGGCCGATGTCGACGAAGGCCGCCTGCATGCCCGGCAGCACACGCACCACTTTGCCCTTGTAGATATTGCCGACGATGCCACGGCGCTGGGTGCGCTCGACATGCACTTCCTGCAGCACCCCGTTTTCCACCACCGCCACACGTGACTCCATCGGGGTGATGTTGATCAGGATCTCTTCACTCATGGCAGGCTCTCGTCAAAGTTTCTTCTAATGATGAATGGCGTATGCACTGCTGGCTACTGCGGGTTTGTTACCTCTGGCGTATGCGCGAGCGACTGCCAGCAGGCGATGCCGAACTGACCAAGCAAATCGGCCGTTTCACAGAGTGGCAAGCCGACCACCGCCGAATAGCTGCCGGAAAGGCCGCTGACGAAGACCGCGCCCAGCCCCTGGATGGCATAGCCGCCAGCCTTGTCAGATGGCTCGCCGCTGGCCCAATAGCGTTGCGCTTCATCGGTGCTGATGGCGCGAAAGCGCACTGTGCTGGTCACGCAAAAACTGTGCACTCGCTGGCCATCGTCCAGGGCGACAGCGGTCAGCACCTGATGCTCGCGGCCTGACAGGTCAGCCAGCATGGCCAAGGCATCTTCACGGTTTTCCGGTTTGCCGAGAATACGACCATCGAGCACCACGGCAGTGTCTGCGCCGAGCACTACCGCCGGGCCGTCGACACGGGCCAGGCCGGCGGCGGCCTTTGCCCGGGCCAGGCGTTCGACGTAGGCAGGGGCGCTTTCGCTGGGTAGCGGAGATTCATCGATGGGGGCACTGATGACAATGAACGGCACGCCGATCTGCGTCAGCAGTTCACGACGCCGGGGCGAGCCTGAAGCCAGGTATAGCGGGGTCATGCAGACATCTCCCTGTCAGTGGCGCGTTGCCGTCAGTTGATGTGCAAGCGTCGACGCAGGTCGCGCAAGGCAAAGCTGATCCACGGCCAGAGCAAGGCGCTGATCACCGCCGACCAGACCAGCGCCAGGGTGGGCAGGCGGTTGCCGGTCAGTGCACTGAGCCACAGCTGGATCAACTGGGCGATACCAAAGATCACCAGAATGACCAGGCTTTGCTGCCACATGGGGAACATGCGCAGACGCTGCTGCAGGGACAGCACCAAGAAGGTGATGAGGGTTAGGACCAGCGCATTCTGCCCCAGCAGCGTGCCATACAGCACGTCCTCGGCAAGGCCCAGCACGAATGCCGTGGTCATGCCGACCTTGTTCGGCACGGCAAGGGTCCAGAACGACACCAGCAAGGCCAGCCACATGGGCCGGAACACTTCCATGAACTGCGGCATGGGGGAAACGCTGAGCAGCAGGCCGATGGCGAACGTAAGCCAGATGACCCAGCCGTTATTGCGGCGTGATGCAGCCATCATTGCCTCCGGGGTTGAGCGGGTGCGGCCGGCGTGGCAGGTGCAGCAGACGGGGCTGCTGGCTGCGCGACCGGAGTGGCCGGTGCTGCCGGTGCTGCCGGCGTGACCGACGCGGCAGGCGTGCCAGCGGCGGGTGCGACCTGATCATGGGTAGCGGCCGGCTGGCCGGCAGGTGCAGCGCCCTTGCGGTCAGCCTCTTCCTGGGCAATGGCGGCATCGGTGGCGCGCTGCTCCGGGCTACGCCGGTCACTGAACACCAGCAACATATAGCGGCTGCGGTTGAGCGCGGCGGTGGGGATGGCACGGACGATGGCAAAGGGCTGGCCGGAATCGTGGATCACTTCGTTGACCGTGGCCACCGGATAGCCGGCAGGAAAGCGCTGCCCCATGCCGGAACTGACCAGCAGGTCGCCTTCCTTGATGTCGGCAGTGTCGGCCACATGGCGCAACTCCAGGCGCTCCGGGTTGCCAGTGCCGCTGGCGATGGCACGCAGACCGTTGCGGTTGACCTGCACCGGAATGCTGTGGGTGGTATCGGTCAGCAACAGCACCCGCGCGGTGTAGGGCATCAACTCTACGACCTGGCCCATCAGGCCGCGGGCATCGAGCACCGGCTGGCCCAGGAACACACCATCACGCTCACCCTTGTTGATCAGAATGCGGTGGGTAAACGGGTTGGGGTCGACACCGATCAGCTCGGCCACTTCAACCTTTTCGTTGACCAGCGCCGAAGAGTTGAGCAACTCGCGCAGCCGCACGTTCTGCTCGGTCAGGGCCGCCAGCTTCTGCAGGCGCCCCTGCAGCAGCAGGGCTTCGGTCTTGAGCTTCTCGTTTTCGGCAATCAGCTCGGTGCGGCTACCGAACTGGCCGGCCACACCTTGCCAGGCACGCTGTGGCAAATCGGTGATCCAGTACGACTCCATCAGCACCAGGCCCATCTGGCTGCGCACGGGTTTGAGCACATCGAAGCGCGCGTCGACAACCATCAACGCGACCGACATCACCACCAGAACGAGCAGGCGAACGCCCAGCGAAGGGCCCTTGGAGAAAAGCGGTTTAATGGGCCGTTCCTCGTGGACGACTCAGGAGGTCATTGGACATGGAACAACGCACCAGCCTGGTTGCAAGTTGACGGATACGGCGCCCCAAACGGGCGCCAGCCCAGCGCATACAGGTAGCACTGTACGTACTACCTGTAAACCGGGCGCTCGTGAACAGCGAGCGGGATCACTCGCTGGAGAGCAGGTCCATCGCGTGCTTGTCCATCATCTCCAGGGCGCGACCGCCGCCACGGGCGACGCAGGTCAGCGGGTCCTCGGCGACGATCACCGGCAGGCCGGTTTCCTGGGCCAGCAGTTTGTCGAGGTCACGCAGCAGCGCACCACCACCGGTCAGCACCAGGCCGCGCTCGGCGATGTCCGAGGCGAGTTCCGGCGGCGATTGCTCGAGGGCGCTCTTGACCGCCTGGACGATGGTCGCCAGCGATTCCTGCAGCGCTTCGAGCACTTCGTTGGAGTTCAGGGTGAAGGCACGCGGTACGCCTTCGGCCAGGTTACGACCACGCACGTCGACTTCACGTACTTCGCCACCTGGGTAGGCAGTACCGATTTCCTGCTTGATACGTTCGGCGGTGGATTCGCCGATCAAGCTGCCGTAGTTGCGGCGTACGTAGGTTACGATGGCTTCGTCGAAGCGGTCACCGCCAACGCGGACGGACTCGGCATAGACCACACCGTTCAGCGAGATCAGGGCGATTTCAGTGGTACCGCCACCGATATCGACGACCATCGAACCGCGGGCCTCTTCAACCGGCAGGCCGGCACCGATGGCAGCGGCCATTGGCTCTTCGATCAGGAACACTTCACGGGCACCCGCACCGAGGGCCGACTCGCGGATGGCGCGGCGCTCGACCTGGGTCGACTTGCACGGCACGCAGATCAGCACGCGCGGGCTCGGCTGCAGGAAGCTGTTCTCGTGAACCTTGTTGATAAAATATTGCAACATTTTTTCGCAGACGCTGAAGTCGGCAATGACGCCGTCCTTCATCGGACGAATGGCTGCAATGTTGCCAGGCGTACGGCCCAGCATGCGTTTGGCTTCGGTACCGACGGCGACGACGCTTTTCTGGTTGCCATGGGTACGGATGGCAACAACCGAGGGCTCATTCAGGACGATACCGCGCTCACGCACGTAAATAAGGGTGTTGGCAGTACCCAGGTCGATAGAAAGATCGCTGGAAAACATGCCACGCAGTTTCTTGAACATGGGAAAGTGACCCTGGGGAAAGCGTGGGTAAAAAAGTGCGGCAAACTCTAACAATGGCAGGGATTTTGGGCAAGGAGCCAATATGTTAAATTGGCTGTTTTTCCGAGCACGCCAGCAGAATTTCGCGGCCGTTAGACCGCCAGAAAGCTGACATGTTCCTCACCGCGGACCCAAATTCCGTTCTTTGTTTCCCTTGGAGATCCTCATGGCGCTTGAACGCTGCGACGTGGAAAAGATCGCCCATCTGGCCCGCCTGGGCCTGAATGATGGCGAACTGCCACGCATTACCGACGCCCTGAACAGCATTCTGGGCCTGGTCGACCAGATGCAAGCGGTCGATACCACTGGCATCGAGCCCCTGGCCCACCCGCTGGAGGCCAGCCAGCGCCTGCGTCCTGACCAAGTCACCGAAAGCAACCAGCGCGATGCCTACCAGGCCATCGCACCGTCGACCGAAAGCGGTCTGTACCTGGTTCCCAAAGTCATCGAGTAAGGGATAGAGCCTGCCATGCATCAATTGACCCTGGCCGAGATCGCCCGCGGACTCGCCGACAAATCGTTTTCTTCCGAAGAGCTGACCGGCACGCTGCTGGCGCGCATCAAGCAGCTCGACCCACAGATCAACAGCTTCATCAGCGTCACCGAAGACCTGGCCCTGGGCCAGGCGCGTGCCGCCGATGCCCGTCGCGCCGCTGGCGAAACCGGCGCGCTGCTGGGTGCACCGATAGCCCACAAAGACCTGTTCTGCACCAACGGCGTACGCACCAGTTGCGGCTCGAAGATGCTCGACAACTTCAAGGCGCCCTATGACGCCACCGTGGTCGCCAAGCTGGCCGAAGCCGGCATGGTTACCCTGGGCAAGACCAACATGGACGAATTCGCCATGGGTTCGGCCAACGAATCCAGCCATTACGGCGCGGTGAAGAACCCGTGGAACCTCGAGCACGTTCCGGGCGGATCGTCCGGTGGTTCGGCCGCTGCCGTGGCCGCGCGTCTGCTGCCCGCCACCACGGGCACCGACACCGGCGGCTCGATCCGCCAGCCAGCGGCACTGACCAACCTCACCGGCCTCAAGCCGACGTACGGTCGTGTGTCGCGCTGGGGCATGATCGCCTACGCCTCCAGCCTCGACCAGGGCGGCCCGCTGGCCCGCACCGCCGAGGACTGCGCGCTGCTGCTGCAAGGTATGGCCGGTTTCGACGCCAAGGACTCCACCAGTATCGAAGAACCGGTGCCGGACTACAGCGCCAGCCTGAACGCTTCGCTGCAGGGCCTGCGCATCGGCCTGCCGAAAGAGTATTTCGGTGCAGGCCTCGACCCACGCATCGCCGACCTGGTCCAGGCCAGCGTCAAAGAGCTGGAAAAGCTCGGTGCAGTGGTCAAGGAAATCAGCCTGCCGAACATGCAGCATGCCATTCCGGCCTACTACGTGATCGCTCCGGCTGAAGCCTCTTCCAACCTGTCGCGTTTCGACGGCGTACGCTTCGGCTACCGCTGTGAAGAGCCGAAAGACCTCACCGACCTGTACAAGCGCTCACGCGGCGAAGGGTTCGGCGTTGAAGTACAGCGCCGCATCATGGTCGGTACCTACGCCCTGTCGGCCGGCTACTACGACGCCTATTACGTGAAGGCGCAGCAAATCCGCCGCCTGATCAAGAACGACTTCATGGCCGCCTTCAACGATGTCGACCTGATTCTCGGCCCGACCACGCCAAACCCGGCCTGGAAGCTTGGCGCCAAGAGCAGCGACCCGGTTGCCGCCTATCTCGAAGACGTCTACACCATCACCGCCAACCTGGCGGGCCTGCCTGGCCTGTCGATGCCTGCGGGCTTCGTCGACGGCCTGCCGGTCGGCGTGCAACTGCTGGCGCCGTACTTCCAGGAAGGCCGCCTGCTCAACGTCGCGCACCGCTACCAACAGGTGACCGACTGGCATACCCGCGCCCCCAACGGCTTCTGAGGAATTCACACATGCAATGGGAAGTTGTGATCGGGCTGGAAATCCACACTCAGCTCGCCACCCAGTCGAAGATCTTCTCCGGCAGCGCTACCACCTTTGGCTCCGAGCCGAATACTCAGGCCAGCCTGGTTGACCTGGGCATGCCCGGTGTACTGCCGGTGCTGAACGAGCAAGCCGTGCGCATGGCGTGCATGTTCGGCCTGGCCATCGATGCCGAAATCGGCAAGCGCAACGTGTTCGCACGCAAGAACTACTTCTACCCCGACCTGCCCAAGGGCTACCAGATCAGCCAGATGGACCTGCCGATCGTCGGCAAGGGCCACCTGGACATCGCGCTGGAAGACGGCACCATCAAGCGCATCGGCGTAACCCGCGCGCACCTGGAAGAAGACGCCGGCAAGAGCCTGCACGAAGACTTCAGCGGTTCCACCGGCATCGACCTGAACCGTGCCGGCACTCCGCTGCTGGAAATCGTCTCCGAGCCTGACATGCGCAGTGCCAAGGAAGCCGTAGCTTACGTCAAGGCGATCCACGCGCTGGTGCGCTACCTGGGCATCTGCGACGGCAACATGGCCGAAGGTTCGCTGCGCTGCGACTGCAACGTATCGATCCGCCCGAAAGGCCAGACCGAGTTCGGCACTCGCTGCGAAATCAAGAACGTCAACTCGTTCCGTTTCATCGAGCGTGCGATCAACAGCGAAATCCAGCGCCAGATCGACCTGATCGAAGACGGTGGCAAAGTGGTGCAGGAAACCCGCCTGTACGACCCGAACAAGGACGAAACCCGCTCCATGCGCAGCAAAGAGGAAGCTAACGACTACCGTTACTTCCCCGACCCCGACCTGCTGCCGGTAGTCATCGAGGACAGCTTCCTCGAAACCATTCGCGCCGGCCTGCCGGAGCTGCCACCACAGAAGGTCGAGCGCTTCCAGACTCAGTACGGTCTGTCGGCCTACGACGCCAACGTGTTGGCTTCCAGCCGCGAACAGGCTGACTACTTCGAAGAAGTGGTGAAGATCGGTGGTGATGCCAAGCTGGCGGCCAACTGGGTCATGGTCGAACTGGGTAGCCTGCTGAACAAGCTGGGTGTCGAAATCGATCAGGCGCCGGTCAGCGCCGCGCAACTGGGCGGCATGCTGCTGCGCATTCGTGACAACACCATCAGCGGCAAGATTGCCAAAACCGTGTTCGAGGCCATGGCCGCCGGTGAAGGCGATGCCGACAGCATCATCGAGAGCAAGGGCCTGAAACAGGTTACCGACACGGGTGCGATCGACAAGATGCTCGACGAAATGCTGGCAGCCAATGCCGAGCAGGTCGAACAGTATCGCGCAGCCGATGAGGCCAAGCGCGGCAAGATGTTCGGCTTCTTCGTCGGCCAGGCCATGAAAGCCTCCAAAGGCAAGGCCAACCCGGGGCAGGTGAACCAATTGCTCAAAGCCAAGCTCGAAGGGTGATGGTTTTACCCCTGTAATGCTGCGAGGGCGTCGCCCTCGTTCGCGGCTGAAGCCGCTCCTACACAAGCCAGCGGTCCCTGTAGGAGCGGATTTACCCGCGAATGGTCGCACCGGAGAGCACCTGACTTGCTAAAACGTTCCCTCGGCACCCTCGCCCTGTTTTCTTTCCTGGCCGGCTGCGCCAGCCATGACATCGACCCGCGCGGCTACGACCAGACGGGCACCGCTTCCTACTACGGCTCGCGCCACCATGGCAAACGCACCGCCAGTGGCGAACCGTTCAACCAGCACGGCCTTACCGCCGCCCACCGCAGCCTGCCCTTCGGCACACGTGTACGGGTGACCAACATGGCCAACCAGCGCAGTGTGGTGGTACGCATCAACGACCGTGGCCCGCACACCCGCGGCCGCCTGATCGACCTGTCTCGCGCAGCAGCGGAAAAAATCGGCATGCTCCGTAGCGGAACAGCGCGCGTGCGAGTACAAGGGCTTAGCGACTGACGCGACAGGAGTCCGACCATTTTCGACCTGGCCACCCTTCCCACTTTTAGCCTGCTGCAAATGGGCGTTGCCCTGCTGTTGCTGGTCGGCGGCGCCGAGTTACTGGTGCGCTCCGCCTTGCGCCTGGCGCAGCGCCTGCACGTGCGCCCGCTGATCATAGGCCTGAGCCTGGTGGCCTTCGGCAGTACCGCGCCACAATTGACCGTAAGCCTGCAGGCCGCCTACCAGGGTGCGCCGGATGTGGCAGTAGGCAGCGTCATCGGCAGCAACATTTTCAACGTACTGGTCATTCTCGGCCTGGCCGCGCTGATCATCCCGCTGCGGGTGTCACGCCAGCTGGTGCGCCTGGACATTCCCTTGATGATCCTTGCCAGCGGGCTGGTGTATGCACTGTCCGCCAATGCCCATCTGGGCAGGGTTGAAGGGGCACTGCTATTGCTGGGGCTGGCCGGTTACCTGGCAATGCTCTGGCATCAGTCGCGCCATTACGCACGCACCTACCCTGCCCCGGACGCCGCCAGGTCCGGGGCCGGGCGCTTCTGGTCAGGTACGCTGCTGCAGATACTGGTCGGCCTTGGCCTGCTGAGCCTGGCGGGCCACTTGCTACTGGAAGCTGCCATCGAGGTGGCCACCGACCTGGGCCTGTCCGAGCGTATTATCGGCCTGACGGTCGTCGCCATCTGCACCTCCCTGCCGGAACTGGCCGCTGCGCTGATCGCCGCCTTGCGTGGCGAACGGGAGATCGCGGTGGGCACGGTGATCGGCAGCAACCTGTTCAACCTGCTGGCCGTACTGGGCCTGACCGCACTGATCACCCCGGAACCCCTGTCGATCTCGCCTAACGCGCTTTCTTTCGATCTGCCTGTAATGCTCGGCGTTGCCGTACTGAGCCTGCCAGTGTTCTATTCCGGTTACCGCATCACTCGCGCCGAAGGCCTGGTGTTTCTTTGCCTGTACCTGGCCTACGGCCTTCATGTGGCGGCTTTTACCATGGGTATGCCGCTGGCTGGCCGCCTGGAGCGATTGATGCTGTTCTATGTACTGCCGGTGCTCGCCACAGTGTTGATGTACACCACCGTGCGTGCCTGGCGGAGGCAGCATTGAGGGGCATGCGTCAGGGCCGCCAGACGCATGCCTTTAGGCTTTCGTCGCCTGTGAGATCGAGCGCCGAAAACCTAACGGCATACCCCTTACGAACAAACCCGATCAGCCCTTGGCCTGGCGAGCCTTCTTCAACTTGAAGGCCACCCACAGCACAGCGATCCATACCGGGATCAGCATTACCGAGATGCGAATCGGCGGCGTCAGGTACATCACCACCAGGATCAGCACGATGAACGCCAGGCACAGGTAGTTGGTCAGTGGGTGACCCAGGCTTTTGTAGAAGGGGGTGATCCCGGCGGCCAGCTTGGCCTTGCGGAATTTCAGGTGGGTAATGCTGATGCTCGCCCAGTTGATCACCAACGCGGACACTGCCAACGCCATCAGCAAGCCAAAGGCCCCACCCGGCATCAGGTAGTTGATCAGCACGCACAGGCCGGTCGCAAAGGCCGACACGCCCAGCGCGGTCAGCGGCACGCCGCTACGGCTTACCTTCAGCAACTGACGCGGCGCATCGCCCTGGCTGGCGAGGCCGAACAGCATACGGCTATTGGCGTACACACAGCTGTTGTACACCGAGAGCGCAGCCGTCAGCACCACGATATTGAGGATGGTCGCCACCAGGTCGCTGTCCAGTTCGTGGAAGATCATCACGAATGGGCTGCCGCCTTGCACCACCTTCTGCCAAGGGTACAGCGACAACAGCACTGCCAAGGCACCGATGTAGAAAATCAGAATACGGTACACCACCTGGTTGGTGGCCTTGGGGATGCTCTGGCGCGGGTTGTCAGCCTCGGCAGCCGTGATGCCGACCAACTCCAGGCCACCGAACGAGAACATGATCACCGCCAGGGCCATTACCAGACCCGTGACGCCGTTAGGGAAGAAGCCGCCGTACTGCCACAGGTTGGCCACGCTGGCATCCGGGCCACCATGACCGCTGCCCAGCAACCAGGCACCAAAGCCGATCATGCTGACGATGGCTACTACCTTGACCAGGGCGAACCAGAACTCCATCTCGCCATAGACCTTTACCTGGGTCAGGTTGATCAGGTTGATCACCACGAAGAAGATCGCTGCCGTGGCCCAGGTGGGGAAGTCCGGCCACCAGTACTGCACGTAGATACCGACCGCCGTCAGCTCGGCCATGCCGACCAGCACGTACACCACCCAGTAATTCCAGCCTGAAACAAAACCGGCGAACTCGCTCCAGTATTGGTGGGCGAAGTGGCTGAAGCTGCCGGCGACCGGCTCTTCCACCACCATTTCGCCCAGCTGGCGCATGATCAGGAAGGCCATCAGGCCGGCGATGGCGTAGCCCAGCAACACGGAGGGGCCGGCCAACTGGATGGTCTGGGCAATGCCCAGGAACAACCCGGTACCGATGGCCCCGCCCAGCGCGATCAGCTGGATATGGCGATTCTTCAGCCCGCGCTGTAACCGCTCGGGCGTGCTCTGGTCTTGCATGAAGTGTCCTTTAGCTCAGTGAGGCAGTGTTGTTGCTGTTATTTGCAGTCAAGGATCTAGATCCATCCGCCCCACTGCAAGATGAAAATACCAATGTTGGTGGTGATCGCCGCCATTAGCGTGGTAATCACGATGATCGACGCGGCCAGTTCATGATTGCCGTTGGCCGCCCGCGCCATCACGTAGCTGGCCGCAGCGGTCGGGCTGCCTATGTACAGGAACAGGATGCCCAGCTCCGCCCCGCGAAACCCACACAACCAGGCCCCAAGGGTGCCGAGCAGCGGCAGCCAGAGCATTTTCACGAGGCTGGCATCGATGGCCAGCCGGCCACAGTTACGCAGCGCTGCCAGCGACAGCGTGCCACCGATACAGATCAGCGCCAGCGGCAGGGTCATCTGTGCCAGGTAGTCGCCCGAGGTCAGTAGCCAGTTGGGCAACGGCACTTGGCCGTAAGCCATCGGCGCGGCCACCAGCACGCTGATGATCAGCGGGTTGCTGAAAATGCTCTTGCAGATGCTCCACGGGTCGGACTTGAGGTCCGGGCTGTACACCGCCAGTACCACCGCTGACAGCGAGTTGTACATGAGGATGACCAGGCCTGCGAGTACCGCCCCCAGGGAAATGCCGTAGTCACCGTACAGGCTGGCGGCCAGGGCCAGGCCGATCACACCGTTGTTGCCGCGGAAGGCGCCCTGGGTATAGATGCCCCGGTCGGCCATCGGGCTACGCCAGATGGCCATGCCCCAGGCAATGGCGAAACCGGCCAGGGTGGCGACGATGAAATACAGGATGACACCGGGCTTGACCGCTGCGGCCAGGTCGGCGTGATAGATACCGAGGAAGAGCAGCGCCGGCATGCAGACGTTGAACACCAGCTGCGAGGCGACGCGGTTGAAGTTATCGTCGATCAAGTGAATGCGTTTGAGCAGGACGCCCATGAACAGCATGGCGAAAACCGGTGCCGTGATGTTCAGGGTCTGGATAAGAAGGGCGAGCATGCGCAAGCGATCCTGGAGGGGTTGCCGTCAGGCGGCCAATGATACGTCAACGGCTGGGATTTGCGGGGATCAAGCGCGATAAAAGGAAATGTCTTTCAGGTTTTCTGCTGCCAGTACCGGCCGCTTTGCACGTAACCCCGCCCTCCCACAGGTACCACGCCGCGACTCATCGGTTCACACAAACCTGTCAGCCATTCATGAAAAGCCCGCAGCAACCCACGCCTTGTTCAGCCGCTTCTCCCGCGCCGACGCCGCCAGCGCCATCACCCCTTGGTCACGCTGCCAGATTTGCGCCCACTGCACCGGCCCTGTCGCCAACGCCGCATCGATCTCCGCCCGCAACGACTGGAACTGCGCAAACAACCCGCCCAGCAACAAGTGACAACCCATGCTATCGGCACACTGCCGGCTACCCTCGGCACAGCCGGCCAACAGCCCAAGCAACTGCAGGCGCAGCCCCTGCGGCCAGGCGCACTCCTGCCCCACGCCATACAACCAGGCGGTCAGCGCCGCGAGCACATACAAATCCTCCAGCGAACGGAACGGCTTCACGTAGGCATCCCAGCCGTCACCGGCCAGCAACTCGCACGATGCCTGCTCCAGCAGCAGTCGGCCGTGCCCGACGTCCGGCATCAGCGGCAGGGTCGGCAATGGCTCCAGTGTCACCCCCGGCTCCCCGGGGTAGACCACCGCCAGGCTCAGTTGCGGCGCCGCGCCAGCCGCTTCGCTACGCGCCGCCACCAGCAACCACTCCGCCTCCAGGCCTGCGGTAACGAAGTCTTTGCAGCCCGACAGCCGCAGAGCGTCCAGCCGTGTGTGCATGTCTGCAGGCCGCACGCTGCGCCGCTCGGTGGCACACAAGGCGCCAAGGCTGTGCGGCGCACTGGGCCACAGCACGCGAAGGGCGGCCTGGTAACCCATCAGGAAGGCCAGGCCCGGGGTGGCCATTGCACGCCCACCCAGTACCGCCAGTTCGAAGGGGGTAACCGGGCCGAGGCGCTCGAGCAGCGCGGCGTAGGTTTCGCCCAGGGAGCCTGTCGGCGCGAGGCGAAGCGGATCGTTGAGTCGTTGCAACCAGGCCATGGAACAGCTCCTTGCTGGAGGGCTTTCAGTTAAGGCTCAGGGTGTGTCACGCAAGCATCACCAAACATTCACAGGGGTGACACCGGGTCTACCTAGGCTGACTTTGCACAACAAAGCCGACCGGCCGCAACCTTTCTTGGCTGGCTTATGGAGACTCGTAATGACTCGGATCGCTACCGCTGGCGACTACAGCACCGAACGCCGTCTGCAAGCCGAACGCCTGGTTGGCGCCGCGGCGCTGCAAGAAGCCCAGGCTCTGCGCTACACCGTATTCAGCGCAGAATTCAAGGCCAAGCTCAAAGGTGCCGAGCAGGGCCTGGACATGGACGACTACGACGTGCACTGCCGCCATATTGGTGTACGCGACCTGAGCACCGGCGAACTGGTTGCCACCACCCGCCTGCTCGATCACCAGGCTGCCAGCAGCCTGGGCCGTTTCTACAGCGAAGAAGAATTCAGCCTGCACGGCCTGTTGCAGTTGCAAGGCCCGATCCTCGAACTGGGCCGTACCTGCGTCGCCCCCGACTACCGCAACGGCGGTACCATCGCCGTGCTCTGGGGCGAACTGGCCGAGGTGCTCAACGAGGGCCGCTACAGCTATCTGATGGGCTGCGCCAGTATCCCCATGCAGGACGGCGGCGTGCAGGCCCATGCAGTGATGCAGCGCCTGCGTGAACGTTACCTGTGCACCGAACACCTGCGTGCCGAGCCGAAGAACCCACTGCCGAAACTGGCCCTGCCCAACAACGTCATTGCCGAAATGCCACCGCTGCTCAAGGCCTATATGCGCCTGGGCGCGAAGATTTGCGGCGAGCCATGCTGGGACGAAGACTTCCAGGTGGCAGACGTGTTCATCCTGCTCAAACGCGACGAGCTGTGCCCACGCTACGCCCGCCACTTCAAGGCGGCGGTCTGATGCCGAATTTGCGGGTACTGGCCCGCCTCATCCGACTGCTGCTGGTGCTGGCGCAGGGCATGCTGATGGCCAGCATTATCGCCTTGGGCGAGCGCTTGGGCTTCAAGGCGCCGATCGAACGGCGCCAGCGCTGGACCTGCCTGTTCATGAAGCGCCTGGTCGCCGCCCTGCCCTTCGACGTAAAGGTAGTTGGCGAACTTCCACAGCGGCCGATGCTGTGGGTCAGCAACCATGTTTCCTGGACCGACATCCCCCTGCTTGGCATGCTCACGCCGCTGTCTTTCCTGTCCAAGGCCGAAGTGCGCCACTGGCCGGTGGCTGGCTGGCTGGCGGAAAAGGCCGGCACGCTGTTCATTCGCCGCGGTGGTGGCGACAGCCAGCGCCTGCGCGAACAGATCGCCGGGCAACTGGGGCTGGCCCGCCCGCTGCTGATCTTCCCCGAAGGCACCACTACCAGCGGCCGTACGTTGCGCACCTTTCATGGGCGCCTGCTGGCAGGTGCCATCGACCGTGGCGTGGCAGTGCAGCCAGTCGCTATCCAGTACCTGCGTGATGGCCAGATCGACCCGGTAGCACCGTTCATTGGTGAAGACGACCTGGTGTCGCACCTGATGCGCCTGTTTGCCCAGCCGCGGGGCGAGGTGTGCATCCACCTGCTGCAGCCAATAGGTAGCGTGGGCAAGGAACGTGCGGTGCTGGCGTTGCAGGCGCAACAGGCGATTCACCTGGCGCTGTTCGGGGTTGAAGACGTGGAGATGGCGCCACGTCGGCAGGCGCGGGCTGCCTGAATGCTTGCACTGCCTGTTCTGGCCCTTTCGCGGGTGAACCCGCTCCTACACCGAGCGCATTACCCGTAGGAGCGGGTTCACCCGCGAGGAGGCCAGTATCACTCACACACCTCTAACTGTCAGACATCCGCCCTACCGCTGCAAACGCCTGCAGTTGCGGGTAGAACTCGCGAAAATCCGCCAGCAGCGGCTCATACAGCCGCTCCAGTTCCACCATCACCCCGGCCATCCCCTCAGGCCGCGACAAGCGCCGGGCAATGCCGTTGAACACCTGTTCCAGCGTGTCGAAGTCGCCATACGCCCCTAGCCAGTCATCCGCTGCCATGAACGGCGCAATCCGCGCCAGCCGCCCAGGCAGCTCGGGCTCTGCCAGCAATACCCGATAGAACGCGCCAGTGAACTGCTCCAGCGGCTGATCGGCGTAGTTGCCCCAGTGCCGTGCCAGGCAATGGTCAAAAAACACATCCAGGACGATGCCGGCAAAACGCCGCCGCTCGCGCGGAAAACGTGCCAGAGCCGCCAGCACCACTGGGTGCCGGTCAGTGTAACTGTCGATTTGCCGGTGCAGCCGGATGGCCGCCTCCAGCGCAGGCGGAAAGCGCCCTTCCAAAGAGCCTTTGACAAAGTCGCCATACAGGCTGCCAAGCAGTTGTTGCGGCGCCGGGCCGCCCAGGTGCAAGTGTGCGAGGTAGTTCATGAGCGCAGTCTAGCATCGCCACCGAGCATATCGTTATAACGCGATATATCGATTCGTGCTCAGCTCAGAACGCCTTCGTATTTGTATATCGGAATTCAGCGAATTATATTTCGCCCTATCGCGATATACCGCTACAACGAGCCTCAAACCATGCCACTCGATCTCGACGAAATCATAAAAGCACTGGCCCACCCGGTCAGGCGAGAAATTCTCAGCTGGCTGAAAGACCCGGCAACCCAGTTTCCGGACCAGTACCACAGCACCGAAAACGGTGTGTGTGCGGGGCAAATCGACCAACGCTGCGGCCTGTCGCAGTCGACCGTCTCTGCCCACCTGGCCACGTTGCAGCGCGCCGGGCTTATCAGCAGCCAGAAGATCGGCCAATGGCACTTCTTCAAACGCGACGAAGCCACCATCCAGGCGTTCCTCGAACAACTGCGCCAAGCACTTTGACAAGACAGGTAACGACTATGACCACGCTTTTCGATCCGATCAAACTGGGCGACCTGCAATTGCCCAACCGTATCATCATGGCCCCGCTCACCCGCTGCCGCGCCGATGAAGGTCGCGTGCCCAATGCGCTGATGGCCGAATACTACGTACAACGTGCCAGCGCCGGGCTGATCCTCAGCGAGGCGACTTCGGTCAGTCCCATGGGCGTCGGCTACCCAGATACCCCCGGCATCTGGAACGATGAACAGGTACGTGGCTGGAACAACGTGACAAAGGCCGTGCATGCCGCAGGCGGTCGCATTTTCCTGCAGCTGTGGCACGTGGGTCGTATCTCCCACCCCAGCTATCTGAATGGCGAACTGCCTGTGGCCCCCAGCGCGATCCAGCCCAAGGGCCATGTGAGCTTGGTGCGCCCACTGAGTGACTACCCTACCCCGCGGGCGCTGGAAACCGAAGAAATCAACGACATCGTCGAGTCCTACCGCAGTGGCGCCGAAAATGCCAAGGCTGCAGGTTTCGATGGTGTTGAGATCCATGGCGCCAACGGTTACCTGCTCGACCAGTTCCTGCAAAGCAGCACCAACCAGCGCACCGACCGTTACGGTGGCTCGCTGGAAAACCGCGCGCGCCTGTTGCTGGAGGTGACCGATGCGGCCATTGAAGTGTGGGGCGCGCAGCGCGTAGGTGTGCACCTGGCACCGCGTGCCGACGCCCACGATATGGGCGACGCCGACCGCGCCGAGACCTTCACCTATGTGGCCCGAGAGCTGGGCAAGCGCGGCATCGCCTTCATCTGCTCACGGGAGCGGGAAGCCGACGACAGCATCGGGCCGCTGATCAAAGAGGCATTCGGTGGCCCGTACATCGTCAACGAGCGGTTCGACAAGGCCAGTGCCAATGCGGCCCTGGCCAGTGGCAAAGCGGATGCCGTGGCGTTTGGTGTGCCGTTCATCGCCAACCCCGACCTGCCGGCACGGCTGGCAGCGGATGCGCCGTTGAATGAGGCGCGGCCAGAGACTTTCTATGGCAAGGGGCCGGTGGGGTACATCGATTACCCGCGGTTGTAATCAAGATTGCCGGGGCGCAGCTCAATCGGCGTACACCGTACATTGTGGGAGCGGCCTTGTGTCGCGATAGGAGGGCAACGCCCTCCCCTGCGGCGTCACGGCCGAGCGTTGATCTGTTGCTGCAGGTTCTGAATCTGGCTCTGCAGCGTATTCAGGTTACGCGTCATCTGTGCACGGAAGGCATCGAACTCCTGCACCGAAGCACCACTGGATGACACCGCAGCCGGGCGGTTGTCGACCTGGCTCTTCAACACCAGCATGTCCTGCTGCAGGCTCTGAATGTCAGCGCTCGGGTTGCCCTGTTTCTTCAAAGCTGCCACCTCGCTACCCAAACTCTTGAGCTGGCCGTCCAACTGGCCGCCATCCACCTGTGAGGCTTTCAGCGCGGCAACCTGCTCGCTCAGGCTCTTCAACTGGGCATCCAGCTTGCCACCATCGACCTGGCCCGAACGCAGCGCCGCCAACTCGCCATTCACCAGCTTCAGTTGCGCCTGCAACTGGCTTTGCAGCTCGGTCACAGCCTTCTGCTGTTCTCGGGTATCGGCCAGCACCTGCTCCAGACGTTTGCCCAGGTCGCCGGTCTGCCCGGCAACACCCTGCTGCAACTGGCGCAGCTGTAGCTTCAATGCCTCACTGCTGGTAGTGGCGCCAGACTCACTGGCCGCCACCTTGCCACTGATCGCCTGAAGGCGGCCAGCCGCCTCTTCACTGATGCGGGCAAAGCTTTCCTGGGTCGCCACCAGTTGCTGCTCCATCAGCGAGATCTGCTGAAAGCTCCACCAACCCAGGCCCGCCAACGCGATGAACGCGGCACCGATCAACGCCCACAACGGCGCCGTGCTAGCCCCGCGGGCGGCTTTCTGGCGGCTGCGCATCACATGCGCCGGCATCAGTTCGTCATCATCAACGGTGCCCGCCCGCAAGGCAGGCACATCATCAAAGTCATCGTGAGCATGGTTACGCATGGATACATTCAACCGCGGTAGTCACAAAGAGGCACGAGTATAAACCGCCAGCGCGGCGCATTGATGACCATTGTCAGCCGGGCGGCAAATGCTTCCACCAGCCGCAGAATTCATCCACCGCCGCCCACAGGCTGACCTTGGGCTGGTAGTCCAGGTACTGCCGGGCACGGCTGATATCCAGGGTGAAATCCCGGCTCATCACCTGCATTCCCAGGCGCGACAATGTCGGTTGCGGGCGCCCTGGCCATAACATGCAGGCCGCCTCGTTCAGCGCGGCCAGGCTGTAGGCAAGGCCATAGGAACGGTAGCGGGTCACCTGGGGAAGCTGCATCTGGCGCATCACGTAGTTGACCACGTCCCACAGCGGCAGTGGCTGGCCGTTGCTTATGTTGTAAGCCTGGCCCAGCGCCCGGTCATCAGCGAACAATGCACTCAGCAGCGCCTCGTTGAGGTTGTGCACACTGGTGAAATCGACCTTGTTCAGGCCGTTGCCGATGATCGCCACACGCCCTTTGCGCTGCATCTGCATCAGCCGCGGGAAGATACTGGCATCGCCCGCGCCGGTGACGAAGCGCGGGCGCAGCGCCAGCACTTCCAGGCCGAACTCCTGGGCGCCGAACACTTTCTGCTCGGCCAGGTACTTGGTTTGCCCATAGTGATCGTGGAAGCGACGCGGTACCTGGTCTTCACGGACGTCCAGACGCGAACGGCCATTGAAGTAGATCGACGGAGAAGACAGGTGCACCAGGCGCCGTACGTGCTCTTTCAGGCAGCCCTCGACCACGTTCTCGGTCACCACCACGTTGCCTTGGTAGAAATCCTGATAGCGCCCCCAGTTACCCACTGCGCCAGCGCAGTGCACCACGGCTTCGACACCCTGGCACAAACGCCGGGCCAGCTCGGCGTCACCCAGGTCGCCCGGGATGAACTGTGCGCCACGCTTGACCAGATGCTCGACCCCTTCGGCACGGCGGCCGCTGACGCGCACGTCCAGGCCTTGCTCCAGGGCGAAACGCGCAAAGCGCCCGCCAATGAAGCCACTCGCGCCGGTGACCAGAATTCGCATGTAACACTCCGTCTTGCCAGATTTCAGATGCAACTGACGTCAGCCATGGCTACAAGGGCACCAGCCAATGCTGTGCGGTGTGCCGCAGGTGGTCGGTCAGTTGCGCGAGCAATTGCCCGCCATTGCGCCAATGATGCCAGTACAGCGGCACATCGATAGGGGTATCGCGGCAGATTTCCACCAATTGCCCACTGCCCAGTTGCTCCCGGGCCTGCAGTTCGGGCACCAGGCCCCACCCCAACCCGGCCTCGGTCATGCGCAGGAAGCCTTCGGATGAAGGGCACAGGTGGTGCAGGAAACCACCCTCAATGCCCAGCGATGCCAGGTAGCGATGCTGCAGGAAATCGTCCGGGCCGTACACGATCGCTGGAGTACGGGCCAAACGGCTGGCGACAAAACCTTGGGGGAAGTGCCGCGCCATGAACACGGGACTGGCCAATGCCCGGTAGCGCATGGCCCCCAGTGGCAAACTGCGTGCGCCGGCGACCGGCCGCTCACTCCCACACAGGCAGGCCGCCACTTCGCCGGCACGCATGCGTTTCAGGCCCACTTCCTGGTCCTCAACCACCAGGTCGGTCAGCACGTTCTGTTGTGCGCAGAAGTTGCCCACCGCGCCGGCCCACCAGGTGGCCAGGCTATCGGCGTTGAGAGCGATGCGCAGGCGCTCCGGCATGCCCTCTTCGTCCAGCGCCGGTACCTGGCGCTGCAGGTCGCGTTCAAGCAGGCGCACCTGCTGCACATGGTTGAGTAGCTGGCGGCCGACTTCGGTCGTGCCGGGCGGCGAGGCACGTACCAGCACCGGCTGGCCGACCCGCGCCTCAAGCAACTTGATACGCTGGGAAATCGCCGATTGCGACAAGCCCAGCACCTGCGCCGCACGCTCGAAACCGCCTTGTTCGATCACTGCCGCGAGGGCAGCCAGCAGTTTGTAGTCGAACATCTATTTTCCTAATGGGTGATCAGCTTTATTTGTTTTTCTTATACAGCGCCGACCATCACAATGGCCAGCATCTTTCGTGACCCTTTTTTGGAGAGCCCTGCCATGTGGCAAAGCTATCTCAATGGCATGCTGGTGGCCTTCGGCCTGATCATGGCCATCGGCGCCCAGAACGCCTTTGTCCTCGCCCAGAGCCTGCGCCGTGAGCATCACCTGCCGGTGGCAGCGCTGTGCATCGTCTGTGACGCCATCCTCGTGGCCGCCGGGGTATTCGGCCTGGCCACCGTGCTGGCACACAACCCGACCTTGCTGGCGATTGCCCGCTGGGGCGGCGCAGTGTTCCTGATCTGGTACGGCGCCAAGGCGCTGCGCAGCGCCTGCTCCAAGCAGAGCCTGCAGCACCAGCAAGGCCAAGGCGTTCGCTCACGTCGCGCCGTACTGCTCAGCGCCTTGGCGGTGACCCTGCTGAACCCGCACGTGTACCTCGACACGGTGTTGCTGATCGGCTCGCTGGGCGCCCAACAGTCCGCCCCTGGCGCCTACGTGGCCGGTGCGGCCAGCGCTTCGCTGCTGTGGTTCTCGACCCTGGCCATTGGCGCGGCGTGGCTGGCACCGTGGCTGGCGCGGCCGGCGACCTGGCGCATGCTCGACCTGATGGTGGCGGTGATGATGTTCGCGGTGGCGGCGCAATTGATCTTCAACTGACCCCGGGGCGCGGCATATTCATCAACGGCAAGATCGAGCGGCACGCGGTCTTGCAGGCAACACCCGCGCAACGCCGAGCCGCCGGTCGGCACAGCCCAACCCCTGCGGAACCTCTATTCCCTATGTTTGTTGCGTGGTTATGCGCCGGGCCCGGTGCTATGATCCAGCCCTTGCGTCGCAAAGAGTACAGACTCGCCGACGCTTATCGGGCCGCCCGTGATCGGCCTTGCGCAAACCGCAAACAGACCTGAATCAGGAGATCCACCATGGCTTTTGAATTGCCGCCGCTGCCGTACGCCCATGATGCTCTGCAGCCGCACATCTCCAAGGAAACCCTGGAGTATCACCACGACAAGCACCACAACACCTATGTCGTGAACCTGAACAACCTGGTCCCAGGCACCGAATTCGAAGGCAAGACCCTGGAAGAGATCGTCAAGAGCTCTTCGGGCGGCATCTTCAACAACGCCGCTCAAGTCTGGAACCACACCTTCTACTGGAACTGCCTGTCGCCAAACGGCGGCGGCCAGCCTACCGGTGCACTGGCTGAAGCCATCAACGCCGCTTTCGGTTCCTTCGACAAGTTCAAGGAAGAGTTCACCAAGACTTCGGTTGGCACCTTCGGTTCCGGCTGGGGCTGGCTGGTGAAGAAAGCTGACGGTTCCCTGGCCCTGGCCAGCACCATCGGCGCCGGCTGCCCACTGACCAGCGGCGACACCCCGCTGCTGACCTGCGACGTCTGGGAACACGCCTACTACATCGACTACCGCAACCTGCGTCCGAAGTATGTCGAAGCGTTCTGGAACCTGGTCAACTGGGCCTTCGTTGCCGAGCAGTTCGAAGGCAAGACCTTCAAGGCCTGAGTCATTCGGCCTTGAACGAGAAACCCGGCCATGTGCCGGGTTTTTTTGTGCCTGTGTTGCCCGCAAAAAGGCTGGCACGGTTTTGCTTGCTCAGCCCGCATAGCGCGCTAACATCAAACCTCTGGAAGATTGATACAGCGCATTCAAGTTGCGGGGTCAGGCAACCGATACACTGCTCATGATCGGCCGGTAGTGTATCGTCATCGTTGATGGCAAAATGATGCCATGCGCATGGATTAAGGAAACCCCATTGAAGCTGGAATTGCGGAACAGCTTGTCGGTCAAGTTGCTCAGGGTTGTGCTGCTGTCGGCGTTGGCGGTTGGCGTCGTGCTCAGCTGTGCGCAAATCATCTATGACACCTACAAGACCCGCCAGGCCGTGGACAACGATGCCCAGCGCATCCTCGACATGTTCCGCGATCCCTCGACCCAGGCGGTTTACAGCCTCGACCGTGAAATGGGCATGCAGGTCATGGAAGGCCTGTTCCAGGACGAATCAGTGCGCATGGCCTCCATTGGCCACCCCAACGAAACCATGCTGGCAGAAAAGTCCCGCCCGCTGCAGGACATGTCCATGCGCTGGCTCACCGACCTCATCCTCGGCCAGGAGCGCACCTACACCACGCAACTGGTCGGCCGTGGCCCTTACAGCGAATACTACGGCGACCTCAGCATTACCCTCGATACCTCCTCCTACGGCAAAGATTTCCTGATCAACGCGGTGATCATCTTCATATCCGGCGTGCTGCGGGCCATGGCCATGGGCCTGGTGCTCTACCTGGTCTACCACTGGCTGCTGACAAAACCGCTGTCGAAGATCATCGAGCACCTCACCCAGATCAACCCTGACCGCCCCAGCCAGCACCAGATACCGCTGCTCAAGGGCCACGAGAAAAACGAACTGGGCCTGTGGGTGAACACCGCCAACCAGTTGCTGGCCTCGATCGAGCGCAACACCCATCTGCGTCACGAGGCGGAAAACAGCCTGCAGCGCATGGCCCAGTACGACTTCCTCACCGGCCTGCCCAACCGCCAGCAACTGCAGCAGCAACTGGACAAGATCCTCGTCGACGGCGGCCGCCTGCAGCACCGTGTGGCAGTGCTGTGCGTTGGCCTGGACGACTTCAAGGGTATCAACGAACAATTCAGCTACCAGGTCGGTGACCAGTTGCTGCTGGCCCTGGCCGATCGACTACGCGCCCACAGCGGCCGCCTGGGCGCTCTGGCGCGGCTGGGCGGCGACCAGTTCGCCCTGGTACAGGCCAATATCGAACAGCCCTACGAGGCTGCCGAACTGGCGCAAAGCATCCTTGATGACCTGGAAGTACCGTTCGACCTCGACCACGAGCAAATCCGCCTGCGTGCGACCATCGGCATCACCCTGTTCCCCGAAGACGGTGACAGCACCGAAAAACTGCTGCAGAAAGCCGAACAGACCATGACCCTGGCCAAGGCCCGCTCGCGAAACCGCTACCAGTTCTATATCGCCAGCGTCGACAGCGAGATGCGTCGCCGTCGCGAACTGGAAAAGGACCTGCGTGAAGCCCTGCCTCGCAACCAGCTGTACCTGGTGTATCAGCCACAGATCAGCTACCGCGACCACCGAGTGGTTGGCGTAGAGGCCCTGCTGCGCTGGCAGCACCCGGAACTGGGCATGGTGCCACCCGACCAGTTCATCCCCTTGGCCGAGCAGAATGGCAGCATCATCAGCATCGGCGAATGGGTGCTTGACCAGGCCTGCCGGCAACTGCGCGAATGGCACGACCAAGGCTTCAGCGACCTGCGCATGGCGGTCAACCTGTCTACCGTGCAACTGCACCACAGCGAGTTGCCACGGGTGGTCAACAACCTGCTGCAAGCCTATCGCCTACCACCGCGCAGCCTGGAACTGGAAGTCACCGAAACCGGCCTGATGGAAGACATCAGCACCGCCGCCCAGCACCTGTTGAGCCTGCGCCGCTCCGGGGCGCTGATTGCCATCGACGACTTCGGCACCGGCTACTCGTCACTCAGCTATCTGAAGTCGCTGCCACTGGACAAGATCAAGATCGACAAGAGTTTCGTGCAGGACCTGCTCGACGACGATGACGACGCCACCATCGTTCGCGCCATCATCCAGCTGGGCAAGAGCCTGGGGATGCAGGTGATCGCCGAGGGCGTGGAAACGGCCGAGCAGGAAACCTACATCGTGGCCCAGGGTTGCCACGAGGGCCAGGGCTACCACTACAGCAAGCCCCTTTCGGCCCGTGAACTGACCCATTTCCTCAAACAAGCGCAACGCAACCGGGTTTCGGTGTCCTGAGGCACCTGCCCGGTTACAGGCCGAGCCCCTGATTTTCATGAATTGCGCGCCCGCCCCTTTACAGCAAATGCAAATCTTTCGCATGATGTTGTAGTTTTGCGTGCCACGGCGCACGGTCCACCCCTTTGGTCCAACCACACGATGCAGGAAAACCAATAATGATTCGAATGCCTCTGGCCTCCGCCAGTCTGCTGGCCATTGCCATCGCCCTCGCCGGTTGCGGTGAAGGCAAGGACGAAAAAGCCGCCGCGCCGCAAGCACAGGCACCTGCTGCCGCCACCACCGCTGTTGCGTCAGGGGCTGTCGACGAAGCAGCCGGCAAAGCCGTGGTCAAGCATTACACCGACATGGTCTACGCCGTGTACAGCGACTCGCTGAGCACTGCCAAGACGCTGCAGACCGCAGTCGACGCGTTCCTGGCCAAGCCCAACGACGAAACCCTGAAAGCCGCCAAGGAAGCCTGGTTCGCCGCGCGCGTACCGTACCTGCAGAGCGAAACCTTCCGCTTTGGCAACACCATCATCGACGACTGGGAAGGCCAGGTGAACGCCTGGCCCTTGGACGAAGGCCTGATCGACTACGTCGACAAGAGCTACGAGCACGCCTTGGGCAACCCGGGGGCCAGCGCCAACATCATCGCCAACACCGAGATCCAGGTGGGCGAAGAGAAGGTCGACGTCAAGGACATTACCCCCGAAAAACTGGCTAGCCTGAACGAGCTGGCTGGCTCCGAGGCCAACGTCGCCACGGGCTATCACGCCATCGAATTCCTGCTCTGGGGCCAGGACCTGAACGGCACCGGCCCTGGCGCTGGCAACCGCCCGGCATCCGACTACCTGGAAGGCCAGGGCGCTACCGGCGGCCACAATGACCGCCGCCGCGCCTACCTGAAAGCGGTTACCGACCTGCTGGTCACCGACCTCGAAGAGATGGTCGGCAACTGGGCACCGAACGTCGCCGACAACTACCGCGCCAAGCTGGAAGCCGAGCCTGTCAACGACGGCCTGCGCAAGATGCTGTTCGGCATGGGCAGCCTGTCGCTGGGCGAACTGGCTGGCGAGCGCATGAAAGTTTCGCTGGAAGCCAACTCGCCGGAAGACGAGCAAGACTGCTTCAGCGACAACACCCACTACTCGCACTTCTACGACGCCAAGGGCATCCGCAACGTCTACCTGGGCGAGTACACCCGCCCGGACGGCACCAAGTTGACCGGCCCTAGCCTGTCGTCGCTGGTCGCCAAGGTTGACCCGGCCGCCGATGCAACCCTCAAGGCCGATCTGGAAGCCACCGAGGCCAAGCTTCAGGTGATCGTCGACCATGCCCTCAAAGGCGAGCACTACGACCAACTGATCGCCGCCGACAACGCTGCCGGCAACCAGGTTGTACGGGACGCCATCGCCGCCCTGGTCAAGCAGACCGGGTCGATCGAGCAGGCCGCGGGCAAGCTGGGCATTGCCAACCTGAACCCGGACACTGCGGATCACGAGTTCTGATCCTGCTGTAGCGCTTCATCGCGAACGCCCGGCCTTGTGCCGGGCGTTTTCGTTTGCTGCCGGGTAAAACGCTTCCCGCTGCCTGGCGTGCGCGCAGATGCTCATCCTGTAGGCCTTCGATCAAACCTAACAGGAGGCACAGTGCTGCAGATTCTTGATGTCTGGGGCGAAGGCCGAATCGTCCAGCGCATGAATGGGGAAGACCTCATCACCGGATTCAACGATGCGTACAACCTGAACAAGGCTGGCCAGCTCATCTCCAACGGGCCGTTCGCTGGCGGGCACATTCCCAACCTCATCGTCGTATGGGAATACGATGCTCCGGATTTTCCCCTCGACGACCATGCAGTCCCTCACGTGACGCTGATGGGCGCTCCGATCACCCGGCATGTGGCCGAGGAAATGTGCCGGGTAGTTGCCCGCCACGGCAAGATCTACCTGTACGACCCCAACGAAACTGACCGCCGTATGTTCGAGGCAGTCGCCATCGACCAAGGGATGCAGCTGCTCGGACGCTTTCATCCAGCCGAGCTCGACCCTCCGTTCAACGAAATCACCTTGCTCGCGGCCTATGTCTATCGCGCCCCGACCAGCCCGTTACCACGCCCGAAAACTGAACATTGAAAGGAAACACTACATGGCCAACGTCACCTACTTGCGCTCCATCGCCAATAACACGCCTTATACCCTGACCCTGATCGACGGTGAAAACCGCAGCAACAGCCTGGCAGTCGGCGCCCAGCACGTCTGGAATGGCTCGCTGGCCATCCCGTGGATCGGCAGATCCACTGAGAACCACAAGGCCTTGCGCCTGATCCTCGGCCCGTCTGCCGACACCAGCATCTGGATATTCCAGGATTACTGGCAACCTGCGCACATGGACGCAATCAAGTGCATTACCGCCTCCTCCATGGAATACACCAGCGAAGAAGTGATCGAAGTCACCGGCGATAATCGCGGTGGCGGCAACAAGAACCTGATCGTCAACCTGGTCAACCGACACTTCATGCTCTATTTGGCCTGACCAACCGCGCTCGCAGCGATTTCATCAAGCAAACGCAAATTGCTCTTATTCAATGATCCTGGGCCTGCTAAGCTGCACGCCGGTTTTTCGCTCACGCCCAGGATTCTAGATGTCCTTGTCGCTGTCCCGACTCCCTCCCCTGCTGCTGACCCTGGCCTTGGCCGCCTGTGACGACGCCCCGCGTTTTACCCACGCCGAGCCCGGCGAAGCGTTGTCGGGTGGCCAGGCGACCGTGCAGCGCAGCGACCGCAATGCCTATTCCCTGCCCTCGGCCAACCTCTCGCCAGAGCAGCGCCTGGACTTCGCCGTGGGTAACAGCTTCTTTCGCAACCCCTGGGTGATCGCACCGTCAACCACCACCGCGCGTGATGGTCTGGGCCCGTTGTTCAATACCAACGCCTGTCAGAACTGCCACGTGCGCGACGGCCGTGGCCACCCGCCAGAGCCGGGCGACAGCAACGCCGTGGGTATGCTGGTGCGCCTGTCGCTCCCCGACCAACCCTACCTGGCCAAAGTGATCGAGCGCCTTGGCGTGGTGCCAGAGCCCGTCTACGGCACCCAGTTGCAGGACATGGCCGTCCCCGGCGTGGCGCCCGAAGGCAAGGTGCGGGTGAGCTACGCCCGCGAAACCGTGTCATTCAAGGACGGCCACCAGGTCGAGCTGCGCAAGCCGGCCCTGCAAATCACCCAGCTCGGCTATGGAGTGATGCACCCCGACACGCGCTTTTCTGCGCGGGTGGCACCACCGATGATCGGCCTGGGCCTGCTTGAAGCGATCCCCGAAGCCGACCTGCTGGCCAACGAAGACCCGGACGACCGTAACCGCGATGGTATCCGCGGGCGGGCCAACCGTGTGTGGGACGACGCCCAGGGCAAAACAGTGATCGGCCGCTTCGGCTGGAAAGCCGGGCAGCCCAACGTCAACCAGCAGAACGTGCACGCCTTTGCCGGCGACATGGGCCTGACCAGCACCCTGCTGCCCAACGACGATTGCACCCCGGCACAAACCGGCTGCCTGGCTGCGCCCAACGGCGACGGTGCCGATGGCGAGAAAGAAGTCAGCGACAATATCCTGCGCCTGGTCACGTTCTACACCCGCAACCTGGCTGTGCCGGCCCGCCGCGACGTCGGCTCGCCACAGGTACTGGCGGGCAAGAACCTGTTCTACCAGGCGGGTTGCCAAGGTTGCCACACACCGCAGTTCACCACCGCCGCCGACGCCACCGAACCCGCGTTGGCCAACCAGGTCATCCGCCCCTACAGCGACCTGCTGCTGCATGACATGGGCCCGGGGCTGGCCGACGAGCGCACCGAATTCGCCGCCAACGGCCAGGACTGGCGTACGCCGCCACTGTGGGGCATCGGCCTGAGCGAAACGGTCAGTGGCCATAGCCAGTTCCTGCATGACGGCCGCGCCCGCAACCTGCTTGAGGCCGTGCTGTGGCACGGTGGCGAAGCCGAGGCGGCACGCAATTTCGTACTCACTTTCGATGCCGAGCAGCGCGCTGCGTTGCTCGCGTTCCTGAACTCACTTTAAACGCGCAAAGGAGCCGGGCATGTTCCGACCCAAACTGTTGTTCACCAGCCTCGCCGCACTCGCCCTCGGTGCCTGCTCGCCACAAGACCCGCAAGCAGTGACCTCCGCCGCCATCGCCAACCAGGTGATCCTCCCTACCTACAGCCGCTGGGTCGAAGCCGACCGTACGCTGGCTGCCAGCGCCCTGGCCTACTGCGAAGGCAAGGAAAGCCTGGAAAAAGCCCGCGCCGACTTCCTCAACGCACAAAAAGCCTGGGCCGAGCTGCAACCGCTGCTGGTCGGTCCGTTGGCCGAAGGCAACCGCGCCTGGCAGGTACAATTCTGGCCCGACAAGAAAAACCTGGTCGGCCGTCAGGTCGAGCAACTGGTCAACGGCGACAAGCCAGTTGATGCTGAGGTTTTGGGCAAGTCCAGCGTAGTGGTGCGTGGCTTGTCGGCCTATGAGTACATCCTGTTCGACAGCAAGCCGGACATCACCACTGCCGAACAGAAAGCCCGCTACTGCCCGCTGCTGGTGGCCATCGGCGCACACCAGAAAGCCCTGGCAGAGGAGATTCTCAAAGGCTGGAACAGCACCGATGGCATGCTTTCGCAGATGACCAAGTTCCCCAACCAGCGCTATGCCGACTCCCACGAGGCTATCGCCGATCTGCTGCGCGCCCAGGTTACCGCCCTGGACACCCTGAAGAAGAAGCTCGGCGCACCGATGGGCCGTCAGAGCAAGGGCATCCCGCAGCCGCTGCAGGCCGAGGCCTGGCGCAGCCACAACTCGATGAACAGCCTGCAGGCCAGCCTCAAGGCCGCCGAAGCCGTCTGGGTCGGGGTAGACAACCAGGGCCTGCGCGGCTTGTTGCCCAGCGATCAGAAAGCGCTGGCGGACAAGATCGACGCCGCCTACGCTACCTCGCTCAAGTTACTGGCCGACAACCAGAAAACGCTCGGTGAGCTGCTGGCCGACGACGCCGGCCAGCAAACCCTCAACCAGATCTACGACAGCTTGAACGTCGTCCACCGCCTGCACGAAGGCGATCTGGCCAAGGCGCTGAACATCCAGCTGGGCTTCAATGCCAACGACGGTGACTGATCATGCTGCGACGCCAGGCACTCAAACTCGGTAGCGTATTGCTCAGTGCCCTCACCTTGGGCGGCTGGAGCCTGTTCCGCAGCAAAGGCAGCGAACCCCTGCTGCTCTCGGCGCGTGACAACGGCGACGGCCAGCACTATGCCGTAGGTTTTCGCCTGGACGGTACACAGGTGTTCAGCACACAGGTCGCTCAGCGTTGCCATGCCATCATCCACCACCCCGAGCAACCAATCGCCCTGTTCGTCGCCCGCCGCCCAGGTACCGAAAGCTACCTGATCGACCTGCGTGACGGGCGCCTGCTGCAAACGGTAGCCTCGCAACCGAACCGGCACTTCTATGGCCACGCCGTCGTGCACAAAGGCGGCGAATGGCTGTATGCCACCGAGAACGACACCACCGACCCAGGCCGCGGCGTGCTTGGCGTGTACCGTTTCGAAGGCGAACGCCTGGTGCACACCGGTGAGATCCCGACCCACGGTATCGGCCCGCACGAGGTTGCCTGGCTGCCTGACGGCGAAACGCTGGTCGTGGCCAACGGCGGTATCCGTACCGAAGCCGAAAGCCGTGTCGAGATGAACCTCGACGCCATGCAACCGAGCCTGGTGCTGATGCAGCGCGACGGCACCCTGTTGAGCAAGGAAACCCTGGCCCAGCAGATGAACAGCGTGCGACACCTGGCAGTGGCCAGCGATGGCACCATCGCCGCCTGCCAGCAGTTCATGGGCGATGCCGATGAAACTGCCGAGCTGCTGGCGATCAAGCGCCCGGGCGAGCCCTTCAAGGCCTTCCCGGTGCCGGAGCGGCAACTGCAAGCCATGGCCCAATACACCGCGAGCGTTGCCATCCACAGCGAGCTGCGGCTGGTGGCGCTGACTGCACCGCGGGCCAACCGCCTGTTCGTCTGGGACCTGGACAGCGGCGCGGTGCGGCTGGATGCCCCGATGCCCGACTGCGCAGGCGTTGGCGCGGTGAAGGACGGCTTTGTCGTCACCTCCGGGCAGGGCCGCTGCCGGTTCTACGATTGCCGCAAGGCCGAACTGGTCGGGCAACCGATGAACCTGCCGTCCGGCTTCTGGGACAACCACCTGCATCTCGTCTGATTTTTCTGTTGCACTCACTGGCCTTCTCGCAGCTAAAGCCGATCCCACAGGGTTCTACACGGTCCCTGTAGGAGCGGCTTTAGCCGCGAAAAGGCCGGCACAGGCATTTCACACCCCTCCTCCCGAAAAACAGTCAATACTTCCCCCATTCACACGTGGGCAGGATCGCCCGTTGTCGTGTAGAAGCGAATAACAACTGCATCCAAGGAACCGGACCTATGCTGCGCCGCCGCATGCTCATCATGTTGGCCGTGGTTCTGCTGATCGTGCTGGCCCTGGGGGGTTACAAAGCCTTCTCGATCTACCAGCAGATCCAGATGTTCACTGCCCCCAAGCCACCCATCACCGTGGCAGCTGCCATGGCCGAACAGCGCCCGTGGCAAGAGCGCCTGCCCGCTGTCGGCAGCCTCAAGGCGCTGCAGGGCGTGGATCTGAGCCTGGAGGTGGAAGGCATCGTCAAATCCCTGCACTTCGACTCAGGCCAGCAGGTCAAGGCCGGGCAACTGCTCTTGCAGCTCAACGACGATCAGGAAACAGCCCTGCTCGGTACCGCCCTGGCCGACCTGGGCCTGGCCAAGGTCGACTTCGGCCGTGGCAGCCAGCTGGTGGGCGATTCGGCCATCTCCCGCGGCGAGTTCGACCGCCTTTCCTCCCAGTACCGGCGCAACCAGGCAGTGGTCGAGCAGCTTAAGGCGCAGAAGATCAAGAAACGCATCAATGCACCTTTCAGCGGCACCATCGGCATCCGCCAGGTGGACATCGGCCAGTACCTGGCCGCCGGCACTGTGATCGCAACCCTGCAAGACACGTCCAGCCTGTACGTAGACTTCAACGTGCCGGAACAGGCGCTGCCACAACTAAGCCTGGGCCAGCAGGTGCTGGTGCAAGTGGCCGCCTACCCGGGTCAGCGCTTCCCCGGCAGCCTCAGCGCCATCAACCCCAAGGTCGAGGAAACCACGCGCAACCTGCTGATACGCGCCACCATGGCCAACCCCGACGGCAAACTGCTGCCAGGCATGTTCGCCAGCCTGTTGATCCTGCTGCCCAACCCGCAACCGCAAGTGGTGGTGCCGGAAAGCGCCATTACCTACACCCTGTATGGCAACTCGGTGTATGTCGCCTCACCGAAAAAGGACAAGGACGGCAAACCGGAATACGACGACAAGGGCCAACCCCAACTGATCGCCGAACAGCGCACGGTAAAAACTGGCGAGCGCCGAGACGGCGTGGTTGTGATCCGCGAAGGGCTGCAGGCCGGGGAACAGGTGGTCACCGCCGGGCAGCTGAAACTCACACCCGGTGCCGCGATACGCATTGGCCAGGACAACGCCCTCATGCCCGAACCGGGCGCAGCGGCCAAGGACTGACAGGAGGCTGACATGGCGTTCACCGACCCGTTCATCCGCCGCCCGGTGCTGGCCAGCGTGGTCAGCCTGCTGATTCTGCTGCTCGGCTTCCAGGCCTGGAACAAGCTGCAGATCCGCCAGTACCCGCAAATGGAAAACGCCCTGATTACGGTCACCACCGCCTACCCCGGGGCCAACGCCGAAACCATTCAGGGCTATATCACCCAGCCATTGCAGCAAAGCCTGGCCAGCGCCGAAGGCATTGACTACATGACCTCGGTGAGCCGGCAGAACTTCTCGATCATTTCCATTTACGCGCGCATTGGCGCCGACAGCGACCGGCTGTTCACCGAGCTGCTGGCCAAGGCCAATGAGGTGCGTAACAAGCTTCCCCAGGACTCCGAAGACCCGGTACTGAGCAAGGAAGCTGCCGACGCCTCGGCGCTGATGTACGTCAGCTTCTACAGCAAGGAAATGAGCAACCCGCAGATCACCGACTACCTGTCACGGGTTATCCAGCCCAAGCTGGCCACTTTGCCGGGCATGGCCGAGGCGGAGATCCTCGGCAACCAGGTGTTCGCGATGCGCCTTTGGCTGGACCCGGTGAAGCTGGCCGGTTTCGGCCTTTCGGCTACCGACGTGACCAATGCCGTACGCCGCTATAACTTCCTTTCCGCTGCTGGCGAGGTGAAAGGCGAATACGTGGTCACCAGCGTCAACGCCAGCACCGAGCTGAAGTCGGCCGAGGCGTTCGCCGCCCTGCCGCTCAAGACCAGCGGTGACAGCCGCGTGCTGCTGGGCGATGTGGCGCGGGTCGAGATGGGCGCAGAAAACTACGACACGGTCAGCTCGTTCGACGGCACCCCGTCGGTCTATATCGGCATCAAAGCCACCCCGGCCGCCAACCCACTGGATGTCATCAAGGAAGTGCGGCGCATCATGCCTGAGCTGGAAAGCCAGCTGCCCTCGGCACTGAAAGTGTCGATTGCCTACGACGCCACGCGGTTCATCCAGGCCTCGATCGACGAAGTGATCAAGACCCTGGGCGAAGCGGTGCTGATCGTCATCGTGGTGGTGTTCCTGTTCCTCGGTGCCCTGCGCTCGGTACTGATTCCGGTGGTGACCATACCGCTGTCGATGATCGGTGTACTGTTCTTCATGCAGATGATGGGCTACTCGCTCAACCTGCTGACCCTGCTCGCCATGGTGCTGGCCATCGGCCTGGTGGTGGACGATGCCATTGTGGTGGTGGAGAACATTCACCGGCACATGGAAGAAGGCAAGTCGCCGTTCGACGCAGCCCTGGAAGGCGCGCGCGAAATTGCCATGCCAGTGGTGTCCATGACCATCACCCTTGCCGCCGTGTATGCACCGATCGGCTTCCTCACCGGGCTCACCGGCGCGCTGTTCAAGGAGTTTGCCCTGACGCTGGCCGGGGCGGTGATCATTTCCGGTATCGTTGCCCTGACCCTGTCACCGATGATGTGCGCCCTGCTGCTGCGCCGGGAGCAGAACCCGAGCGGCCTGGCCCACCGCCTCGACCAGCTGTTCGAACGCCTGAAAGGGCGCTACCAGCGTGTGCTGCACGCCACCCTCGACAGCCGGCCGGTGGTGCTGGTGTTTGCCGTGATCATCCTGTGCCTGATCCCGGTGCTGCTCAAATTCACCCAGAACGAACTGGCGCCCAACGAGGACCAGGGGGTGATTTTCATGATGAGCAGCTCGCCTCAACCGGCCAACCTCGACTACCTCAACGCCTACACCGACCAGTTCACACCGCTGTTCAAGGCCTTCCCCGAGTATTACTCGTCGTTTCAGATCAACGGCTTCAACGGCGTGCAGACCGGTATCGGTGGTTTTTTGCTCAAGCCTTGGAACGAGCGCGAACGCACACAGATGGAGCTACTGCCGCTGGTGCAGGCCAAACTCGAGGAAATCAGCGGGCTGCAGATCTTCGGCTTCAACCTGCCGTCGTTGCCCGGCACTGGCGAGGGCTTGCCATTCCAGTTTGTAATCAATACCGCTGGCGACTACCCGGCACTGCTGGACGTGGCCCAGCGCATCAAGACGCGCGCTCAGGAATCGGGCAAGTTCGCCTTCCTCGATATCGATCTTGCCTTCGACAAGCCCGAAGTGGTGGTGGACATCGACCGGGCAAAGGCGGCGCAGATGGGGGTATCGATGGACACCCTCGGCGGCACCCTGGCGACCCTGCTGGGCGAGGCGGAAATCAACCGTTTCACCCTTGAAGGCCGCAGTTACAAGGTGATCGCCCAGGTTGAACGGTCTTACCGCGACAACCCCGGCTGGCTGAACAACTACTACGTGAAGAACGACCAGGGCCAGTTGCTGCCGCTGTCCACCCTGATCACCCTCACCGACCGCGCTCGCCCACGCCAGCTCAACCAGTTCCAGCAACTGAACGCTGCGATCATCCAGGGCGTGCCCATGGTCAGCCTGGGCGAGGCGCTGAAGACCGTGCAGGACATCGCTCGCGAAGAGGCCCCGGAAGGCTTTGCCTTCGACTACGCCGGCGCGGCCCGCCAGTATGTACAGGAAGGCAGCGCATTGTGGGTCACCTTCGGCCTGGCGCTGGCGATCATTTTCCTCGTGCTGGCTGCACAGTTCGAAAGCTTCCGCGACCCGTTGGTGATTCTGGTGACAGTGCCGTTGTCCATCTGTGGCGCGCTTTTGCCGCTGTTCCTGGGTGTGTCGAGCATGAACATCTACACCCAGGTCGGGCTGGTGACATTGATCGGGCTTATCAGCAAGCACGGTATCCTGATCGTCGAGTTCGCCAATCAGCTACGCGATGAGCGTGGCCTGAGTGTGCGCGAAGCGATCGAGGAAGCTGCGGCCATTCGCCTGCGGCCGGTGCTGATGACCACTGCGGCTATGGTGTTCGGCATGGTGCCGCTGATTCTGGCAAGCGGGGCAGGAGCGGTCAGCCGGTTCGACATCGGTATGGTGATTGCCACCGGGATGTCGATTGGCACGCTGTTTACCTTGTTTGTGTTGCCGTGCATCTACACCCTGCTGGCGCACAAGGCGAGCGCCAAGGCACCTGCAATCGCTTGAACCGACCTTGGGGCGGGCTTGCCCGCGAAGAGGCCGGCAAGGCAGACGCAAAAAACCAAAGGCCCCGCAATCGCGAGGCCTCTGGCTTTTCCAGCTAACGCAGGGTTCATCCCTGTGACCGCAACCCTTGACGCAGGCCAAACAGGAACAGCAAAAGGTCCTGGTCCGGCTCGCTCCGGGCCTGCTGCTGCGGTTTTGCATCCCGCGGCAACGCGCACTGCTCTGCCATCTCAGCCTTGCTGAACACGGTTGGCCTCGGCTCTTCCCAGGCAGCCACCGCCACGGTGGTCACCGCCAGGCCAGCTACCAGGAACAAAGCTCGAGCAATTTCTAGTTTCATTACTCTAACCCTTTGACAGCGCTGCCAAACGCCATCTTGTAAAAGTAGAGCAGCGTCCGCCATTCCGCGTCATTGAGCGACGAATGGCGGCGCAGCTGACGCAAGTCATTGCCGGCCGCCCGCTGGCAGCTGATACGCCGCCTGCACTTTTCCAGGTCCAGCAGCGCCACTTCGACCCGGGCCTGCTCGCCCTCGCCGATTACCTTGATGAATACGTGCTTGCCATACAGGCAGCCGTGCTGCCAGTGCCCCAGGTGCATCCGCGCCAGGTTGTCCGCCAGGTCCTTGAGCATGCGCTCATGCACCACCTGCGGGTAACGCTCGCGGGCACCTTCGGCATGCCAGGTGTCGAGTTCGACAAAACCGTCCAGCGCTTCGCTGACCAGCAGCGCGCGCCACTGGTGCTCGGCATCGCGCTGCGCACCACAGAAGACGATGCGCGGTACACGCACGCCCAACTGCTCGAAACTGTTCAGCGCATCGAGTTCACGCAACACGGTCGGCCGACCAAAAGGGTGCAACAGGCTGCGGTAGATATGCCCAACCTGGCGTTTGGCATACAACAGCTTGCCATCGACATCGTTGAGGCGTTGCACGCCACTCTCGCCGCCGCGGCGCTGGTTAGGCTCCTCGACCCACTCGCCTTGCTGGCGCCAGTAAAAATCGAACTGCGCTTCCCCTTTATGGGCTACAGCCATCAAACACTACCCCTTACGCAATACATAGACCCGCCACATGGCATAGAACGGCAGGAAGTCGAGGCGTTCCTGGATTCTGAAGCCGGCGGCCCTGAATTCTTCTTCGACCGTTTCGGCAGGTAACACGAAACGGTTCTGGTAATTGTCCTGTTCGGCCTTGGCGCTACGGCGTTGCTCAAGCTTTTTCCGCCGCCAGGCCTTGAAGTTGCCATCCACCCACAGGGAAAGGATCACACTATCACGGCTAACCCGTTGAAATTCCGAAAGAATGGTCTTTCTGTGCGCCGACTCGCCAATGTGATGGAACAGGCGCATGCAGAAAATGCTGTCCACGGCGTTGTCTGGCAGGTCGATGGCAAATGCAGAAGTCTGCAAAGGCCGTACCCGTGCCACCACTTCTGGCGGTTGCGCCGCACAGGCTGTCTCGATCATGGCCTCGGAGTTGTCGGCACCGATGATTACCCGATTGGGCTTTTCCGCCAACAGCGGCCAGAAACGGCCCGCTCCGCATGGCAGGTCGAGTACCAGGCCAGGCTCGCCCGCCAATGCCAAGGCGCGGCGCGCCAACTGCTCATCTCGCTTGTGGGAAAGGCGTCGCGCCAGGCCGTCCTGGTGCTTGAGAAAGTACTCGCGCGCATGGTCTTTGTCGTACTTCTCGGAAAATTCAAGCTTGATGGGGCTACGCATTGGGCATCTCCTGACTCCATTGCGCCCACACTAGTCATGCAAGCGTTGGAATCAGGTCATGCCAATGTGAAAAAAACGTTGAGCACTATTTGACCTGATACAAGAAATTACTCGACCAAGGTGTCCGGGTCGCCTTTGGCCACGGTGTTGCTCAGGTCCACCTGGAAGCGGCAGCCATGCGGCAAGGTGGATGTCAGGGTGACACGCCAACCTTGGTCGTCGCAGATCCGCTGCACCAGCGAAAGCCCCAGCCCAAGCCCCTCGCCACGCCGTTCATCGCCACGCACGAACGGCCTGAACATGGCCTCGCGCTGCTCTTCGGGGATACCCACGCCGCTGTCCTCTACGCTGAAACCGTTGGCTTCCAGGCTCAGGCGGATATACCCACTGTCGGTGTAGTGCGCCGCATTGCGCAGCAGGTTGCCCATCACCGACTGCAGGAAGGTGGCGTTGTACAGCACAGGGCTAGCGCTCACGCGGCCATCGAAATACAGGGTGAGGCCTTTCTGTTCGATGGTGTCGCGCCACACCCCGATGAGCTCGTCGGCCACTTCGCGCAGGGTCGCCCGTGACGCCACTGCCCCCTCATCACGCTGCGCGCGGGCCAACATGAGGAAGGTCTTGACCAGCTCGCGCATTTCTTCGGTGGCCCGCGCCACGCGCTCCACCTGGCTACGCGCACGGGCATCGAGGCCGGGGTTTTCCATCAGAAGCTCACACGAGGTAGCCAACACCATCAACGGCGTGCGCAGCTCGTGGCTGACGTCGCTGGTGAACAGCCGCTCGCGGGTCAGCGCATCACGCAGGCGGCCCAGGGTGTCGTCGAAAGCCACTGCAAGCTGGCCGACTTCGTCTGCCGCATAATCCGGAGCCAGCGGCGGGGCCAGGCCCAATAGTTGATCGCGGTGGCGCACCTGACGCGCCAGGCGGATGACCGGTGCCATTACCCGACGTGCAACCAGCCAGCCAAGGATGACGGCCAACACCAGGCTGAGCACGAAGCCCACCACAACCACGGCAAACAGTACGCGCTCGCGCTCCTCGAAGTCGCTCTGGTCCTGCAGCAGTACATAACGGCGACCATCGACGATCTCGACCATGGCATGGTAGGACAGCTGGTCTCGGAACACCTCGTGGAAACCGCGGTCGAGGTGCCGCAGGTCCTTGGGCAGCTCGAAGTCGTCACGCCCGCCGCTGAAATAGAACAGCTGGTCTGGGCGAGGCCGATGACTCCAGTCACTGACGCTGTCCATACGCAACAGGCGCTGCAGATCACCGCCCAGTACCGAGGAAATCAGTCGCTCTTCGACCAGGTGCACTGTGCCGACGATACCGAATGCGAAGGCTCCGGCCACCAGCGCGCTCATCAGGGCAAAGGCGATGATGATGCGCTGGGCAAGGCTTTGCTTAAACTCCATCGCGGCCCTCGGCGAGGCGATAGCCGACGCCATGGACGGTATGCAGCAACGGTTTTTCAAACGGTTTGTCGATCACCTGGCGCAGCTGATGCACATGGCTGCGCAGGCTGTCGCTATCGGGGCAGTCGTCGCCCCACAAGGCTTCTTCCAGCACCTCGCGGCGCAGTACGTGCGGGCTTTTCTGCATCAGTACCGCCAGCAGCTTGAGGCCGACCGGGTTGAGCTTCAGCAGGCGCCCCTGGCGGGTCACCTCGAGGGTGTCGAGGTCGTAGCTCAGGTCAGCCACCTGCAGGGTGCGCCGCCCACCGCCCTGGGCACGGCGCAGCACCGCTTCGATGCGCGCAGCCAGCTCCGACAGGGCAAATGGCTTGAGCAGGTAATCGTCAGCACCCGAGCGGAAACCTTGCAGGCGGTCGTCCAGCTGGTCGCGGGCAGTGAGCATGATCACCGGCGTGTCACGGCGGGCATCTTCGCGCAGGCGCTTGCACAGGGTGTAGCCATCGATGCCTGGCAGCATGATGTCGAGTACGATCAGGTCGTAATGTTCGGTGGCAGCCAGATGCAGCCCGGACAGGCCATCCTGGGCACAGTCGACGGTGTAGCCTTTCATGCCCAGGTAATCGGCCAGGTTGGCCAGGATATCGCGGTTGTCTTCAACCAAAAGAATGCGCATCGGTTTCTCCTGTGCGGCGCTTCTCGCTGTGGTGCGCGGCAGGCGCAGCTTAAGGCCTATGCCTGCACGGTGCCAGCCCTGGGGAAAATTCACCGCACTTGACGGTTTTTTCACTGATCCTTCACGGACACAGGATAGCGGGCGGCCGACAATACCCGTTCTTTTTCGCGCCCTGGAGCTGTCATGCAGCAACGCACCCGCCCTCGCCCGATCAACTACTGGCTGTACCTGGGGATTCCCCTGGCGACTGCGGTGGCCTTGATCCTGCTGGAGCTGACTTCAGTCGACATGGATGTCGCCAACCTGTTCTTCGACCCCGCTGCCGGGCAGTTCATTGGCCGCCACAGTTACCTGTTGGAAAACATCCTGCATGACCGGGTCAAGCAAGTGGTGATCCTGTTGGGGGTGATATCGCTGCTGACCTTTGCCGCGAGCTTTTTCTGGAAGCGCCTGTTTGGCTGGCGCCGTGAACTGGGCTGCCTGGCGCTGGCACTGGGCTTGTCCACGGCGTTTGTCACGCCGTTGAAAAAAGTCACCCAGGTGCAGTGCCCTTGGAGCCTGACCCAGTTTGGCGGCACCGAAACCTACAGCAAGCTGCTGGAACCACGGCCACCTACCGACAAGCCTGGGCTGTGCTGGCCGGGCGGGCATGCAGCGACCGGGTTCTGCCTGTTCGCCTTGTTCTTCATGCTGCGTGATCGCAAGCCGCGCGTGGCGCGGGTGGCGTTTATAGTGGCCTTGACAGCAGGGTCGATACTGTCGGTGGGCAGGATGATGCAGGGGGCGCACTTCCTGTCGCACAATGTGTGGACGGCAGTGTTCTGCTGGTTGATCGGATTGGGGTCGTATTACCTGGTTCTCTATCGACGGGGGCAGGCCGAGGTGCCCGTCGCCGAGCGCAGCGCCGCATGAAAGAGGGGCCGCTTTGCGGCCCTTCGCACTTCAAATGCTACTCAGGCATGCTCGACGAACACATCAGCAAACACCTGCCCCCGCGGTACCCCTGCCATGAACATGCGCCGGGCAAACCGCTCGACACTCCCCGGTGCCCCACACAGCAGCGCCACCGTCTGGCGCGACAACAGCCGCATCTCGGCCAGCGCTTCATCCACATGCTCCACCAGCACCAGCTCGACACTCACCCCTGGCAGCTTCAGCAGCTTCTCCGCCAGATAGTGCCCAGCCGGATCCCGCGCCACATGCACCACCCGGATTTCGCCCCGATGCCCCCGGCGCAACGCTTCGCGCAAGATACCCCAGAGTGGCGCCAGCCCGGTTCCCGCAGCCAGTAACCACAGCGGCCGCTCCTGCCAATCAGGGTCGTAATGAAGGGCTCCGCCTCTGAACTCCCCCAAACGCATCTCATCCCCGACCTGCAGACCACGCACCTTGTCGCAAAAGGCACCAGGCCGCTGGCAATCGATATGAAACTCGAGAAAATCATCCTCGCCCGGCAGGCTGGCCAAGGAATAAGGCCGAGCAACCGCGCCTAGCCACAGCACCACATGCTGCCCCGCCTGGTAACGCACCACCCGATCGGGGCGCAACCGCAGGCGCAATACATCGCCAAACCAGTCCAACGCACAGACCTGCGCCGGTACACCACCCAGCAAGGGGTCGTATAACGCCACGCGCAGGTCCTCGACCACCCGGCACTGGCAAGCCAGGCGCCAGCCCTGGGCGTGCTTCTCCAACGCCAATGCCTCGGGCAAAGCGTCTGCCGGTTGCCCGTCCAGGCAGTGCACCAGGCAGGCGTGGCAACTGCCGGCGCGGCAACTGTAAGGCACATTCAGCCCTGCCTCGTTGAGGGCATCGAGCAGGTTGCTGCCAATGGGCACCACCCAGCGGCGCTCGCCCACGCAAATTTCGGGCATGTTCGGTACATCTCCTGCTATCCAAGACTCACTGTAAGCCAAGCAGCGCACACCAGCAAAATAGATGCCTGCACGCTGCCGACCATGGTCCAGACCGGCCGCAGGTGTGCCGGGCACCGATGCGCGCTATACTGCCGCGCCTTTTTCCGTCGGCCTGACCTGCCGGCGCCTTGCAAGGCGCTTCGACGTGCTGGTCGGCTATGTCGAGCGTCTTTTTGAATGTTCCCGTCTTTAAGAGGAGCGCGCTGCATGACCGTGATCAAGCAAGACGACCTGATTCAGAGCGTCGCCGACGCCCTGCAATTCATCTCGTACTACCACCCCGTCGATTTCATCCAGGCCATGCATGAGGCCTATCTGCGTGAGGAATCGCCTGCTGCACGCGATTCCATCGCCCAGATCCTGATCAACTCGCGCATGTGCGCCACCGGCCATCGTCCAATCTGCCAGGACACCGGTATCGTCACCGTGTTCATCCGCGTGGGCATGGACGTGCGCTGGGATGGCGCCACCATGAGCGTCGACGACATGATCAACGAAGGTGTGCGTCGCGCCTACAACCTGCCTGAAAACGTCCTGCGCGCTTCGATCCTGGCCGACCCGGCCGGTGCCCGCAAGAACACCAAGGACAACACCCCGGCAGTGATCCACTACTCCATCGTCCCCGGCGACAAGGTGGAAGTCGATGTCGCAGCCAAAGGCGGCGGCTCGGAAAACAAGTCGAAGATGGCCATGCTCAACCCATCCGACTCGATCGTCGACTGGGTACTGAAAACCGTGCCGACCATGGGTGCTGGCTGGTGCCCACCTGGCATGCTCGGCATCGGCATCGGCGGTACCGCCGAGAAGGCCGCGGTCATGGCCAAGGAAGTGTTGATGGAGTCCATCGACATCCACGAACTGAAGGCCCGTGGCCCACAGAACCGCCTGGAAGAAATCCGCCTGGAGCTGTTCGACAAGGTCAACCAGCTGGGCATCGGCGCCCAGGGCCTGGGTGGCCTGACCACCGTGCTCGACGTCAAGATCATGGACTACCCGACCCACGCCGCGTCCTTGCCGGTGTGCATGATCCCCAACTGCGCCGCCACCCGCCACGCCCACTTCGTGCTCGATGGCACCGGCCCGGCAGAACTGGAAGCGCCGTCGCTGGACGCCTACCCGGAAATCGTCTGGGAAGCCGGCCCGAGCGCCCGTCGCGTCAACCTCGACGACATCACCCCGGAAGAAGTGGCCAGCTGGAAGCCGGGTGAAACCATCCTGCTCAATGGCAAGATGCTGACCGGCCGCGATGCCGCGCACAAGCGCATGGTTGAAATGCTCAACCGTGGCGAAGAGTTGCCGGTAGACCTGAAAGGCCGCTTCATCTACTACGTCGGCCCGGTCGACCCGGTGGGTGACGAAGTGGTAGGCCCAGCCGGCCCGACCACTGCTACCCGTATGGACAAGTTCACTCGCCAGATCCTTGAGCAGACTGGTCTGCTGGGCATGATCGGCAAGTCCGAGCGTGGCCCGACCGCCATCGAGGCGATCAAGGACAACAAGGCCGTGTACCTGATGGCCGTTGGCGGCGCTGCCTACCTGGTCGCCCAGGCCATCCGCAAGTCGAAGGTACTGGCCTTCGCCGAACTGGGCATGGAAGCGATCTACGAGTTCGAAGTCAAGGACATGCCGGTGACCGTCGCCGTGGACAGCAACGGTGAGTCGGTACACATCACTGGCCCTGCCCTGTGGCAGAGCAAGATTGCCGAAAGCCTGGCCGTCGAAGTGAAGTAACCTGATGTAACTGCGGCGGCTGCTTCGCGGGCAAGCCCGCTCCCACACGTCAGCGCAAGCCAGAAGGCTACGCGTTACCTGTGGGGGCAGCCTTGCCCGCGAAGAGGCCGCACTGTCATCACAGGACTCTCTCGAACTGCTCCGGCCAGTCCCGCCAGGTAAATACCTGCCCTTCCCGCCTCACCCGCCGCACTTCCTGCAGATCTACCTCGCACACCAGCCACTGGCTGCAGTCCGGGTTCAACTGCTTACTCAACGCCACCACCCCATCCCCCGGCATCCCGTGATCCGGCGGTACGAACAAGCCTGCCCGGCCGATATTCTCGTCCAATGCCGGCGACCAGGGCGCCACCCCCACCGTAGGGCTCTGCAACACGGCAATCTGGTTCTCCAGGGCGCGCGCCTGGGCGCCAATACGCACCCGGTGGTAACCGGCTTCGGTATCGGTACAACTTGGCGCCAGGATCAGGTCGGCACCACACTCGGCCAGGCGGCGGGCCAGCATCGGGAACTCGTTGTCGTAGCAGATCAGGATGCCCAAGCGCCCCAGTTCGGTTTCGAACACCTGCAGCCCCTGGCCTGCCGCGATGTCCCACTGCTCGCGCTCAAAGCGGGTCATCATCAGTTTGTCCTGATAACCCAGCACACCTTGGGGGCCGAACAGCCAGGCACGGTTGCGGTAGCGCCCATCGTTGTCCAGCACCGGCACACTGCCCGGTTGCAGGTAGATCCCCCAGCGGCGGGCAAGGCTCTCGCACAACGCTTTCCAAGGTTCGATCAGCGGCTGGATGCCGGCAATTGAAGCCTTCAGGTCTTCCCGCTGCCCGGCATTCAGCTGGCCGCTCAACACCAGCCCGGCGTACTCCGGCAGTAGCAGCAAGCGTGCACCCGCCTCCACCGCTTCGGCGCACAGGCCTTGCAGGTGGTCGGCGTAGGCGTCCCAGGTTTCGTGCAGCTCGATGGCGTACTGGCAGGCTGCCAGGCGGATCATATCGGCAGTGCCTTGAGCCAGAACGACATCAGCTTGTCGGAGCTTTCCTGCTCGTCCAGGTCGCGCCAGGCGTAGGTGGTACGCAGCGATGGGTCGTGCAGGAAGCCGCGGTTGCGCCAGAAGCCATGCAGGGGTTTGTACTCGGCTGGCCGTCGCGGGTGCGCACCAGGTCGCTCGACCGCGCAGAACGCGCAGTAATCGAACTCGGCCAGTTTGTGTGCGTAGGACTCGCGCTCGATGAAGAAGCGAACCCCCAGGCCCTGGCCGCGGTATGCCGGCAACACCAGCGACTCACCGAAGTAGTACACACTGGCCGGGTCGCGCCCCTGGGCCAGGAATGGCTGCTGGAATTCGGGCGCGACATCCACCAGCGGCAGGCCGGTAGAGGCGCCGACCACCTTGCCGTCGTCCAGCGCCAGCACAACCAGGCTGCGCCCGGAGCGGGCATAGTTGGCCAGGTAGTCGGCCTCGTACTCTGGGGTGCCGTCGTAAAGGTAGGGGAACTCGCGGAACACAGTAAGGCGCAGGCGAGCGAGGTCATCGATGTAAGGCGCGATAGCGGCACCGTGCAACAGGCGTATTTCCATGTTTGGCGGTCGTTTTGTCGATGTGGATGACGCGCTCGGCTAAGCCGGGCTTGAGGGGAAACCCTATCATCCGAGTTAACGACCCGCCTTTTCCCTACACGACAGGAAATGTTCCATGACCGCAACCGAACTGGTAAATGCTTACTACGCCGCCTTCAACGCGGGTGACATGCCGGCGTTTCTGGCGCTGCTCAGCGAAGACGTGATCCACGACATCAACCAGGGCGAGCGTCAGATGGGCAAGGCCAGGTTCGCCGCGTTCATGGAAAAGATGAACCGCTGCTACCGCGAGCGCCTGGCCGACATCGTGGTGATGCAGAACGCCGATGGCAGCCGCGCGGCGGCGGAGTTCACCGTGCATGGCCAATACCTGGCCGATGACGAAGGGTTGCCGACAGCAAACGGCCAGACCTATGTGCTGCCGGCGGGGGCGTTCTTCTATATTCACTGTGGCAAGATTGCCCGGGTGACCAACTACTACAACCTCAATGACTGGGTGGAGCAGGTTGCCTGAAGCAACCCGCTGCCAACTCAACCAAGCCTGTCAGGCAATACGCGTGCCCAGCACTTTAAGGAACGCCGCCAGCCAGGCCGGGTGCGCGGGCCATGCCGGTGCGGTCACCAGGTTGCCATCCACATGCGCCTGGTCCACCGCGATGTCGATGAACGTGCCACCCGCCAGGCGCACTTCTGGCGCACATGCCGGGTACGCGCTGCACTCACGCCCCTCCAGCACCCCTGCCGCTGCCAGCAGCTGGGCCCCATGGCAGACCGCCGCAATCGGCTTGCCGGCCTGGTCGAACGCCCGCACCAGGTCCAACACCTTTTCATTCAGGCGCAGGTACTCCGGCGCCCGGCCACCCGGGATCAGCAGCGCGTCATAACTCTCGGGCCGCACCCGCACGAAATCATAATTCAGGGCAAAATTGTGCCCAGGCTTTTCGCTGTAGGTCTGTTCACCCTCAAAGTCATGAATCGCGGTACGCACGGTCTGCCCCGCCAGCTTTTCCGGGCACACCGCATGCACCGTGTGGCCCACCATGCTCAAAGCCTGGAACGGCACCATCGCTTCGTAATCTTCGACGTAGTCGCCCACCAGCATGAGAATTTTCTTCGCCGTCATCTCGCCCACTCCTTCGGTTAGCTTTGAATAATCACTGCACGATAGCCGCTGTCAGTCACGGCGGTCGAGGAAGTTGACCACCAACCGATCGAGCCAGCCCCAGATCCGTTGCTTCACCCTGCGCCACAATGGGCGAGCATGCCAGTGGGCGAGGTCGACTTCTTCGCTCTGGGCGAAGTCGCGCTCGAAGCTGGCCACCACCGCCGCTGTCAACGGCGGGTCCAGCGCTTCGATGTTGGCTTCAAGGTTGAAGCGCAGGTTCCAGTGGTCGAAGTTGCACGAACCGACGCTGACCCAGTCGTCTACCACAGCCATCTTCAGGTGCAGGAAGCACGGCTGGTACTCGAAAATCCGCACGCCCGCACGCAACAGGCGCGGGTAGTAACGATGCCCGGCGTAGCGTACCGAGGGGTGATCGGTGCGCGGACCGGTCAACAACAGACGCACGTCCAGGCCCTTGCTGGCAGCCCGGCGCAACGAACGGCGCACGCTCCAGGTCGGCAAGAAGTACGGCGTGGCCAGCCACACCCGTTTCTTGCCGCTGTTCAGCGCCCGTACCAGCGCGTGAAGGATGTCCTGGTGCTGGCGGGCGTCGGCATAAGCAACACGGCCCATGCCCTGCCCCTGCGCAGGCACCTTGGGCAGACGCGGCAGGCCAAAGCCTTCAGCAGGGCGCCAGGCGGTGCGGCGGTTGTTGGCTTGCCACTGACGGTCGAACAGCAACTGCCAGTCGCTCACCACCGGCCCCTGCATCTGCACCATCACTTCGTGCCATTCGCTGGTCGCCTCACCCGGCGTCCAGAACTCGTCGGTAACGCCCGTCCCCCCCACCACGGCCCAACGTTCGTCAACCAGCAGCAATTTGCGATGATCACGGTAGAGGTTACGCAGGCCACGCTTCCAGCGCAGGCGGTTATACCAGCGCAAGTACACGCCAGCGTCCAGCAGGCGCTGACGCAACGCGCTGTTGAAAGCCAATGAACCGTAGTCATCGAACAGGCACCGCACCCGCACGCCACGCCGGGCAGCCTGCTCCAGCGCGTCGACCACCGCCTCGGCACAGGCACCGGCCTCGACCAGGTACAGCTCCAGGTCAACCTGGAACTCGGCACGCATGATCGCCAGGAGCATGCGCGGAAAGAACGCAGGGCCGTCGATAAGCAGTTCGAACTGATTGCCATCCCGCCAGGGGAAGACCGGCCCCGCCATGTCAGCGCGCAGTGAAGATCAGCACCGCGCTAACCGGTACCGACGGGTTGATGGACTTCAACCTGGCGAACTTGCGCAGGCTTTCCAGCCCCGGCAGCAAGCCAAAATCTTCGGCGCGCAGCACCAGAGGCTCAAGGGTCACCACCTGGAAACGCCGCGCATCCAGGCGGGTGGCCAGCAACAGGACATTGTAGCTGTGCGACTGGCCATGCAAGGTGACCGTCAGCGGCAGGCGCAATTCGATCTGAGCACCGTCGGCCAGGTCATTGATCGGCTGCAGGTCGATCTGCGCCTTCACTGTGGCCTCGGCGAAGCGCTCGACCTCGAACAGGTTGTCGCGCATTTGCTCGTCACGCAGCGGAATACCGCTGCTCACCGAGTCCATCTCGATCCTCAACCCGGCCATACCCTTGCGATCGACCGTGCCATGCAACACCAGAAAGCGATGCACTTCGGCGGTGTCGCCGTTCTTGCCGGTGATGAACGACAGCCGTGAAGATTCGCCATCCAGGTGCCAATTGGCATGAGCGGGCAGGCACAGAGCCAGCAATAAGGCAGGCAGCAGACGGGGCAACTTGAACATGACAGATCTCGTGAAACCAGGCCGCCAACCTTACCCGCCTGCATTCATGGCAGCAAGCGGCAGCCCTCACGCATGCTTTGCCAAGCCGCCTGGCTGCGCCGCCCCAGGCCTTCAGCGGTGACTCGCTGCTGCTGGCTGTTTTCCTCCAGCAGGCTCAGTGGCAGCCACTGCTTCACGTACCCTTGGCAGTACACCTTGTCGAAGCCCATGACAAAGCGGCAGGAACAGTATTCCTTGGCCGAGTAGGCCGAGAGTATGCCGGGGAAATCCGCCAGCGCCTGGCGTTCCTGCCAGGCCCAGTACAGGAGCCCTGCCAGCGCCAGCAGCAATAACCGCTTCATGCCCCCTCCCCGGCCAGTACCGCCAGCACCCGCTTGAGCAATTCGTCATGTCGATAGCTGCTGTCGCGGTCATCGGCGTAGCGCACGATCACCAGCTTTTGCTCAGGCAGCACATATAACGCCTGCCCCCAGTGGCCAAGGGCGGCGAAGGTGTCTGCGGGTGCACTGGGCCAAGGCCGTTCGGCGCCAGCCAGCGGCTGGTTGAGCCACCAGTGGCCACCCGGGATGGCCTCGCCGGGCAGCGCTTGGGCCTGGGCAAACGGGGTGCGGTTGAAGGCCACCCAGGCTTTGGGCAGCAATTGTCGGCCCTGCCAGCGCCCGTCGCGCAACATCAGCAGGCCAATACGGGCCAAATCACGGGCACTAAGGTAGAGATAGGAAGAGCCTACATAAGTGCCTGCCCGGTCACGCTCCCACACCGCACTGCCGATACCCAACGGGGTGAACAGTGCGTGCCAGGGGTAGTCGGGGTACTGCCCGGCATCGAGCATGCCACGCAGCGCGGCGGCCAGCAGGTTGCTGTCGCCGCTGGAGTAGAGGAATCGCTGACCGGGGCTGGCGGCGGCACCCCGGGCCGCTGCGTAGGCGGCCATGTCTGCGCGGCCACGGGTATACAGCATGGCCACCACCGAGGACTTCAGCGGCGCGTATTCGTAGTCTTCCTGCCACTCAAGGCCACTGGCCCAGTGCAGCAGGTCGGCCACGCGCACGCCTGGGTGGGCGCGCATGGGGGGATAGAAGCGGCTGACCGGGTCTTGCAGCTGGAAGCGGCCTTCGCCCTGGGCTACGCCCATTACCGTGGCCAGTACGCTCTTGCTTACCGACCAGGTCAGGTGCGCGGTGGCGGCGCGGGTGGGCGCGGTGTAGCGCTCGTGGAGGATACGCCCATCGCGGATGATCAGCAGAGCGTCCGTGCGGATGCCGTTGCGCTCCGAGGAGGATCGTGCAGGAAAGGCGTAGGCATCGACGGCCTGCCAGTCGAGGGTGGCAGGGTCGTTCTGCCACTGCGGGTCAGGCCAGTCTTCAGCTTTGGCGCTACCTGCAACCAGCGCAAGGATGACCAACAGTACCTTCATCGAGCTCGCCTTGATGGGGGCTGCTTTGCAGCCCTTCGCGGGCAAGCCCGCGCTCACTGTTGCAGGAGCGGACTCCCCCGCGAACAGGCCAACATCATCGATAAGGAATCAGCGCCGAACCGGTCGCTTCTGCAGCTTGCGCTGCAACGTCCGTCGGTGCATGCCCAGCGCCCGCGCGGTGGCCGAGATATTGCCTTCATGCTCGTTCAGCACGCGCTGGATGTGTTCCCACTGCAGGCGATCGACCGACATCGGGTTTTCCGGCACCAGGGTATCCAGGTCGGTGTGCTCCGACAGCAGTGCTGCCAACACGTCATCGGCGTCAGCCGGCTTGCACAGGTAGTTGCAGGCACCGCGCTTGACCGCCTCCACTGCGGTGGCAATGCTCGAGTACCCAGTCAGGATCACCACGCGCATTTCCGGGTCCAGTTCCAGCAGCTTGGGCAGCAGCACCAGGCCGGAGTCGCCATCCATCTTCAGGTCCAGCGTGGCGTAGTCCGGCAGGTCCTGCTGGGCCAGAATCAAGCCTTCTTCGGCAGAACTGGCAGTGCTCACACGGAAACCGCGACGGCTCATGGCCCGGGCCATGACCCGGGTGAAGGTGGCATCGTCATCCACCAGCAGCAGGTGCGGCAGCTCTTCGCTTTCGACCTGGTTTTCTTCGCTCATCATTCATCTCCTCGCTTGCCATAGGGCAGGCGCAGTTCGGTCAGGGTGCCACCCTGTTCATGACTATAGAGTTTCACCGAGCCGCCCGCACGGGTCACGCTGGCCTTGCTCAAGAACAGGCCCAGGCCGAAGCCTTTGCCCTTGGTGGTAATAAAAGGTTTGCCAATGGCTTCGGCAATGGCTGGCGGTACACCAGGACCATGGTCGTGGATACTGATGACGATGTCCTGGGCGTCCCAGTCCAGGCGAACCTCCAGATCATCAGGGCAGGCATCGGCGGCGTTGTTCAACAGATTCAGTAACGCCTGGGTCAGGTCTGGCGGCGGCGCCAGACGCGGCACCTTGCCGTCGCGCAGGCGCTGGAAGCGGTAGCTGGCTTCCGGGCGCATCAGGTGCCAGCGGTTGAGCGCCTCGTCCAGCCAGGCGGTCACATCCTGCTCCACGATGGCCAGGCGCCGGTTGGCTTCGGCTGCGCGCACCAGCTGTTGCAAGGTCTCTTTGCACAGCTTTACCTGGTCCTGGAGGATCTGCAGGTCTTCCTGCAACAGCGGGTCGGTATGGTCCTGGCGCATTTCGTTGATCAGCACGCTCATGGTCGCCAGCGGCGTGCCCAGCTCATGGGCGGCACCGGCGGCCTGGGTAGCCACAGCCAGCAATTGCTCGTCGCGCAGGCTTTCTTCACGCCGCTCTGAACGCAGTTGCTCCTGTCGGCGCAGTTCTTCGGCCATGCGCGCGGCAAAAAAGGTGATCACAGCCGCCGCAAGGGCAATGCTCAGCCACATGCCGTAGACCTGCATCTTGTCCCGCGCCATCGGCAGCCCTTCGAGCGGGTAGAACTGCACCAGCAGCAAGCTGTAGGCCGTCAGCGCAATGCCCGACAGGATCAGCGAATACAGCCACGGCAAGGTCACCGCAGCGATCGCCAGCGGCACCAGGTAATACGACACGAACGGGTTGGTCGAGCCGCCGGAGTAATACAGCAAGGCACTGTGGATCAGCAGGTCACAGGCCAGTTGCAGGGCGTACTCCATTTCGGTGACGGGCAGCGACAGCCGTAGGCGCAGTGCCGTGAAGGCACACAGCAACGAAGACAAGGCCAAGGTGCCGGCCAGTGACAGCCAGGGCAATGGCAGCAGTTCGGTCCAGTAGGCAACGCCCACCGAGCCGGCCTGGGCTGCCAGGACCAGGACCCGAATGACGGTCAGGCGCCAGAGGTTCTGGCGGGTAGCGGACAACGGTTGTACGGCGGCGAGCATGAGCTCTCCTGATGAGTGCTCCAGAAAAATCGGCTGGAGTATACCGAAGCCAGGCGCCTCGCTGCAGCGATGCGGCAAAGCGCCACACTTTGTCACAGGTTCATGATGGCACTTTTGAACCCACTACACTGTTGCCGGTCCTATGGGCCATGCGTGGAATGGATGACCAGCCCCCACGCCTTCAAATGCCAAGGAGTACCACATGCAAATCCCACGTCGCGGCGCCGCCCTGATCATGTCTTGCGGCCTGCTCGCCAGCCTGCCGGCACTGGCTGCCGATGAACCGCGTTTCAACCAGGTATCGCTGCGTGCCGAAGTCAGCAAGGAAGTGGCGCGCGACCTGATGGTCGTGACCCTGTACAGCGAAGCGCAGAACAGCGACCCGGGCAAGCTCGCCAAGCAGATTACCGAAACCATGAACAAGGCCGTGCAGCAGTCGCGCCAGGTCAAGGACGTGAAGATCAGCCAAGGCAGCCGCAACAGCTACCCGGTGTATGACAGCAAGGGCCAGAAAATTACCGGCTGGCGCGAGCGCGCCGAACTGCGCCTTGAAAGCGCCAACTTCCCGGCCTTGTCCCAGCTTACCGCCGATTTGTTGCAAGAGCTGAAAATGGCTGGCATGGATTTCTCCATCGCCCCGGCCACGCGCAAGGCCAGCGAGGATGCTCTGCTCAAGGATGCGGTCGATGCCTTCAAGGCACGCGCGCAACTGGCGACCGAAGCGCTGGGTGGCAAAGGCTACAAAGTGGTGAGCCTGAACCTCAACAGCAGCGGCTACCCGCGCCCGTACTTGCGTAGCGCGCCGATGGCGATGAAGGCCATGGGGGCTGATGAAGCAGCACCGGCGCCAGATATCGAGGCGGGCACCAGTGAAGTGAGCATGAATGCCGATGGCCTGATCGAAGTGCAGATGCCATAAGGCGTCCACGCATCATCTGTGGGAGCCCGCGAGCAAGACACGGCGGTGGATGGCACGGGCTTCGCCCGTGTTCGCGGGTAAACCCGCTCCTACGGGTGACTGCGTCATTTTCACGATTTTCAGACATTTCTTACGCACCAACAGGGTGCGTCCTACGCTTTCCCCTGCCTAGAAACATCGCGCAAAACGCCATCATTTTGCCTACGCAAACGTTTAACTTCGCCAAAAGTTATACCAATGCGACATCCATGTACGTTCGTGCCACTTTCCCGGCGCCAACTATCCTTGTACCTGTTGCATTGGGAACGCCCCCTGCATAAGTATCCGCAGGTCGGCTCACGAGGCCACCTCATCCAAAAAATGACAACAATGAGGCCACCATGCTCAAACACGCAGTCATTCCGTTCCTGCTGGGTGCAGGCTTGCTCAGCGGCGCACCGTCGGCCGTTGCCGCATCCAACCTGGTGTTCTGCTCCGAAGGCAGCCCAGCCGGCTTCGATCCGGGGCAGTACACCACCGGGACCGACTTCGATGCCTCGGCAGAGACCGTGTTCAACCGCCTGACCCAGTTCGAGCGCGGCGGCACTGCGGTCATCCCGGGCCTGGCGACCAAATGGGAAGTGTCCGACGACGGCAAGACCTACACCTTCCACCTGCGTGAAGGGGTCAAGTTCCACACCACCGACTACTTCAAGCCCAGTCGCCCGTTCAACGCCGACGACGTGCTGTTCACCTTCAACCGCATGCTCGACAAGGACAACCCGTTCCGCAAGGCGTACCCCACCGAGTTTCCATACTTCACCGACATGGGCATGGACAAGAACATTGCCAAGGTGGAGAAGCTTGACGAGCACACGGTGAAGTTCACCCTCAACGAGGTTGACGCCGCGTTCATCCAGAACCTGGCCATGAGCTTTGCCTCGATCCAGTCCGCCGAATACGCCGACCAGTTGCTCAAGAGTGGCAAGGCCGCCGACATCAACCAGAAGCCGATCGGCACCGGCCCGTTCGTGTTCAGCAAGTACCAGAAGGACGCGCAGATCCGCTTCAAGGGCAACAAGGACTACTGGAAGCCCGAGGACGTGAAGATCGACAACCTGATCTTTGCCATCACCACCGACGCCTCGGTGCGCATGCAGAAGCTCAAGAAGAACGAGTGCCAGGTCACCCTGTTCCCACGCCCGGCCGACATCGAGCCGCTAAAAGCCGACAAGAACCTGCAAATGCCGCAGCAGGCCGGCTTCAACCTCGGCTATATCGCCTACAACGTGATGGACAAGATCAAGGGCAGCAACGAGGCCAACCCCATGGCCCAGCTGAAAGTCCGACAGGCGCTGGACATGGCCGTGGACAAGAAAAAAATCATCGAGTCGGTGTACCAGGGCGCCGGCCAGCTGGCGGTCAACGCCATGCCGCCCACGCAGTGGTCCTATGACGACAGCATCAAGGACGCCGCTTTCGACCCCGAGAAAGCCAAGCAACTGCTCAAGGAAGCCGGCATCAAGGAAGGCACCGAAATCACCCTATGGGCCATGCCCGTGCAACGCCCGTACAACCCCAATGCCAAACTGATGGCCGAAATGCTCCAGTCCGACTGGGCCAAGATCGGCATCAAGGCAAAGATCGTCAGCTATGAATGGGGCGAATACATCAAGCGCTCCAAAGGCGGCGAACAGGGCGCCATGCTGATCGGCTGGAGCGGCGACAACGGTGATCCGGACAACTGGCTGGGTACCCTGTACGGCTGCGATGCCATCGACGGCAACAACTTCTCCAAGTGGTGCTACAAGCCCTACGACGACCTGATCAAGCAGGCCAAGGCCACTTCCGACCAGGCCAAACGTACCGAGCTGTACCAGAAGGCGCAGCATATCCTCAAGGAGCAGGTACCGATCACCCCGATCGCCCACTCCACCGTCTACCAGCCCATGAGCGCCAAGGTGAAGGACTTCAAGATCAGCCCATTCGCGCTGAACGCCTTCTACGGCGTCAGCGTGGACAAATAGGCTGACCGAGGCACCCGCTGAGCGGCGGGTGCCCCTCCCTCCTTGCCACCCTTTCATGTCGTCCTGCGGCTATCCGCTGCGGGGTCGGCTAACTGTTGCCGCCATTCGCACCCCAAGGCGGCGCAAACAGATGAAAAAGGAATTGCCATGCGCCACGCCAAACGCCTTTCGACCCTGCTGGCCCTGGGCCTGATCAGCCAATCCCCGGTCCTGCTCGCCAACAACCTGGTGTTCTGCTCTGAAGGTAGCCCCGCCGGTTTCGACACCGCCCAGTACACCAGCGCCACCGACAACGACGCCGCCGAACCCATCTACAACCGCCTGGTCGAGTTCGAACGTGGCGGCACCGCCGTGCACCCGGCCCTGGCGACGCGCTGGGAGGTGTCCGACGACGGCCTGCGCTACACCTTCCACCTGCGTGAAGGGGTCAAGTTCCACAGCAACAAGGCCTTCAGCCCGAGCCGCACGTTCAATGCCGACGATGTGCTGTTCACCTTCAACCGCATGCTCGACAAGGGTCATCGGTTCCGTCAGGCCTACCCTACCGAGTTTCCCTATTTCAACGGCATGGGCCTGGACAAGAACATCGCCCGCGTCGAGAAGACCGACCCATTGACCGTGGTGTTCACCCTGAACACCGTCGATGCCGCGTTCATCCAGAACCTGGCCATGAGCTTCGCCTCCATCCTCTCCGCTGAATACGCCGAGCAGCTACTGGCCAGTGGACGCCCCAGCGACATCAATCAGCAGCCTATCGGTACCGGGCCATTCGTGTTCCAGCGCTACCAGAAGGATTCGCAGATCCGCTACAAGGGCAACAAGGACTATTGGGCAGCGAACGAAGTGAAGATCGACAACCTGGTGTTCTCGATCAATACCGACCCCTCGGTGCGTATCCAGAAGCTGCGCCGCAACGAATGCCAGGTCACCCTGCACCCACGCCCGGCCGACCTGCCGGCGCTCAAGGCCGACAGCACGCTGCAGGTGCTCCAGCAACCAGGCTTCAACCTCGGCTACATCGCCTACAACACCCAGCACCCGCCATTCGACCGCTTGGAAGTGCGCCAGGCAATGGACATGGCGGTCAACAAGGAAGCCATCCTCCAGGCGGTGTACCAGGACGCCGGCCAACGGGCGGTCAACGCCATGCCACCGACCCAGTGGTCCTATGACGACAGCATCAAGGACGCCCCGTACGCGCCGGAAAAGGCCAGACAGCTGCTTCAGCAGGCGGGTGTCAAACCTGGCACCGAGATCACCCTGTGGGCCATGCCGGTGCAACGCCCGTACAACCCCAATGCCAAGCTGATGGCCGAAATGCTCCAGGCCGACTGGAGCAAGCTCGGTTTCAAGGTGCGCATCGTCAGCTACGAATGGGGCGAATACCTCAAGCGCATGAAAAACGGTGAGCACGACATCGCCCTGATCGGCTGGACCGGTGACAACGGCGACCCGGACAACTGGCTCGGCACCCTCTACAGCTGCGATGCCATCGGCAGCAACAACTACTCGCAGTGGTGCGATCCGCAGTACGACAGCCTGGTCAAGCAGGCCAAGCAAGTGACCGACCGTACGCAACGCACCGCCCTGTACCAGCAGGCCCAGCAGCGGCTAAAGCAGCAGGTACCGATTACGCCGGTGGCGCATTCCACCGTGAGCCAGCCGCTTAGCGTCAAGGTTTCCCAGTTCAAGGTCAGCCCGTTTGGGCGCAATGATTTTTCCGGTGTGAGTGTTGATTAAGCGTTAGCCAGTACCGGCCTCTTCGCGGGCAAGCCCGCCCCCACAGGATCTCAACAGGTTCGGACACTGCGCCCTACCTGTGGGAGAGGGCTTGCCCGCGAAGAGGCCAGAACGGCCAACACAACGCCCCGATTCTGCCCGGCGATCCCGCGGCACCCCTGGCAACACCGCAGCAATCACCCGGCCCACAAGGCCGGCCATAACTAGAAAAGAAAGGGAGCTTTAACCTTGAAAGTATTCACCTTGACCGCACTGGCGTTATCCATCAGTGCCTTTTCCACGGTGGCCCAGGCAGATCCGCAGAGCCAGGACTACCTCCCGCTCACCCTCAAAAGCAGCAGCGAGCAAGCGCAAGCCAGCGGCTTCATCGACGGCCAAAGCCTGTCCGGCAGCACCCGCAACTGGTATGCCCGCGAACGCGCCGCACGCGCGCCGCTGTGGAAGTACTATAAGAACGACGGCACCCGCCACGACACCCACAGCCGTGAAAACTGGGTCCAGGGCACCATCCTCAATTACAGCTCCGGCTTCACCCAGGGCACCGTGGGCTTCGCCGTCGAGGCTGCCGGCTACAACGCCATCGCCCTGCAGCAGAGCCGCGAAGCCATTGCCGGCCCCAACAACCGCACCCTCACCCACAGCGATGGCGACCCCATCGGCCAGTGGAGCAAACTAGGCCTGGGCAATATCAAGGCGCGCGTGTCCAACACCACCCTTACCCTTGGCCGCCAGTCGGTGGATACGCCGATGATCGCCTACATCGGCAACCGCGCCCTGCCCTCGAGCTTCCAGGGCGCGTTCCTGCACAGCGCTGAATTCGACAACCTCAGCCTCGACCTGGGCACCTTCGACCGCGTCTCGCCACGTACCGAACAGAGCCTCAGCAAGTTCCGCAGCGAGTACAGCGCCACCGGCGTGGAAACCGACCGTGCCAGCACCGCCGGCATCAACTACCAGCCGTTCAAGAGCCTGAGTACCAGCCTGTACGCCACCAAGGTCGAGGACTTCTGGAACCAGTACTACTTGGGCGCCAACCATGTGCTCGGCGACAGCGCAGTGCTCAGCCTGAGCACCGGCCTGAACTACTACAAGACCGTCGACGCCGGCAGCCAGAAAATGGGCAAGATCGACAATGACACCTACAGCCTGTCACTGGGCCTGACCCATCAGGCCCACACCCTCAGCGCCTCCTGGCAGCAGGTCAACGGCAATGAGTACTTCGACTACCTGCACGAAACCAACGGCATCTTCCTGGCCAACTCGCTGCTGTCGGACTTCAACGGCCCCAACGAGAAATCGCTGCAGCTTTCCTATGTGCTGAACATGGCGCCCTATGGCGTACCTGGCCTGAAGTTCAACCTGTACAACGCCCGCGGCTGGGGTATCGACGGCACTCACTACCGCGGCACTGCCTACGACGTGAATGGCCTGGATGGCGAAACCCACTATGAGTGGGGTATCGGCACCAGCTACGCGCTGCAGAGCGGGCCGCTGAAAGACACCAGCATCCGCGCCACCTACACCACCCATCGCGCCAGCAAGGCCCAGGGCGATGGCAGCCTGGATGAGTTCCGCGTGGTCACCACCATTCCGTTCAACATTCTCTGAGCGCGGGCGCCACGGCCTGCTTCGCTGCAGGCCGTGGCAGCTACGCTGGAATCAATGCACGCAGGGAGACTTCAACCTATGCAGATAGCTTTCAGGAAAACGCCAATGCTGCGCCTTACCCTGGCAGCGCTGATACTGGGCAGCGCCACGCATCTGGCCGCCAAGCCGCTGGTGGTGTGTACCGAAGCCAGCCCGGAAGGGTTCGACGTTGTTCAGTACACCACTGGGGTCACTTTCGATGCCTCGTCCGAAACCCTGTTCAACCGCCTGGTCGACTTCAAGCCCGGCACCACCGATATCCAGCCGGCCCTGGCCGAGCGTTGGGACATTTCAGCCGACGGCCTGACCTACACGTTTCACCTGCGCCAGGGGGTGAAGTTCCACAGCACCGAGTACTTCACCCCTACCCGTGAATTCAACGCCGACGATGTGCTGTGGAGCCTGCGCCGCCAGCTCGACCCCGCCCATCCATGGCACGACAAGACCAGCGTCGGCTACCCGTACTTCGAAAGCATGGCCTTCAAGCAGTTGCTCAAGTCGGTGGACAAAACCGACGACCACACGGTGGTGATCACTCTCACCCGCCCGGAAGCGCCGTTCCTGCGGGACATGGCGATGGGGTTCACCTCGATCTACTCCGCCGAATACGGCGACCAGTTGCTCAAGGCCGGCAAGACCGCAGCGCTGAACAGCAAGCCGATCGGCACCGGCCCGTTCATCTTCCAGCGCTACAACAAGGATGCGCAGGTCCGCTTCAAACCTAACCCGGATTACTTTCGCGGCAAGCCGCCAGCCGACGCCCTGATATTCGCCATCGCTACCGATAGCAACGTACGCCTGCAGAAACTGCGCGCCAACGAGTGCCAGGTGGCGTTGTACCCCAAACCCGAGGATGTGCCGTCGATAAAGGCCGACGCCAGGCTCAAGGTCGCAGAGACCGAAGCGTTGGTCACCGGCTACATCGCCATGAATACCCAGCACAAATACCTCAACGACGTGCGCGTGCGTAAAGCCATCAACATGGCCTTCGACCGCCAGACCCATGTCGACCAACTGTTTGGCAAAGGCAACGCACTGGTGGGTGTAAACCCTTACCCACCCACCATGATCGGCTACAACACCCACAACCAGAACCCACCGCGCGACCTCGATAAAGCCCGCGCCCTGCTCAGGCAGGCCGGTGTACCCGAGGGCACGGTAATCACCCTGTTCACCCGCAACGGCGGCGGCATGACGAACCCTAACCCGCGCCTGTCCGCCGAAATGCTGCAAGCCGACCTCAAGCAGATCGGCCTGAAGCTGGATATTCGCGTGATGGAATGGGCCGAGATGCTGCGCCGCGCCAAGCAGGGCGAAGCCGACCTGGTGTCCACCGGCTGGGCAGGCGACAACGGCGACCCGGACAATTTCCTTGGCCCGCTGCTCAGTTGCGAGGCCGCCAAAAACGGTGAGAACTACGCGCGCTGGTGCAACTCGAAATTCCAGGAGCTGATCACCCGTGCCCGCGAGGTGATCGACAACGACGAGCGCGCAAGGCTCTATAGCGAGGCATTGAAGGTGTACGATGACGACCAACCCTGGATCAGCATGGCCCACCCCAAGGTGTTCACGGCCATGCGTGACAACGTGGAGGGCTACGTGATCAGCCCTCTGACCAACAATAACTTCGCCACGACCAAGGTGAAGTAGAACAACAACGACCGCCGGCGACCCACACGGGGACCGGCGGCTCTGCCGTACCGGGCTGATCGCCCCACGGCCTGATGAGGTAACCCCGACAATGTTGAGTTTTATTGCCCGGCGCCTTGGCCTGCTGATACCGACCTTTTTCGGCATCACCTTGCTGACCTTCGCGCTCATACGCCTGATCCCCGGCGACCCGGTGGAAGTGATGATGGGCGAGCGCAGGGTCGACCCCGAAATGCATGCCCAGGCCATGGAACGCCTGGGCCTGAACAAGCCACTGCCGGTCCAGTACCTGGACTACGTCGGCAAACTTGCCCAGGGTGACCTCGGCGAATCGCTGCGCACCCGCGAAAGCGTGTGGCGCGAGTTCCTCACACTGTTCCCGGCCACCCTGGAACTGGCCTTCGCCGCCCTGCTGTTCGCCGGCATCGTCGGCCTGCTGGCCGGGGTGATCGCCGCACTCAAGCGCGGTTCGTTGTTCGACCACGGGGTCATGGGCATATCACTGGCCGGCTACTCGATGCCGATTTTCTGGTGGGGCCTGATCCTGATCATGTTCTTCTCGGTGAGCCTGGGCTGGACCCCGGTATCCGGGCGCATCGATCTGCTGTACGACATCGAGCCGAAGACCGGCTTCATGCTTATCGACACCCTGCTCAGCGATGAAGAAGGCGCGTTCAAGGACGCTGTGATGCACCTGATCCTGCCGGCCATCGTGCTCGGCACCATCCCGCTGGCGGTGATCGCCCGCATGACCCGCTCGTCGATGCTTGAAGTACTGCGCGAAGACTACATCCGCACCGCCCGCGCCAAAGGCCTGTCGCCGGCCCGTGTGGTGTTCGTCCATGGCCTGCGCAATGCGCTGATCCCGGTGCTGACCGTGTTCGGCCTGCAGGTCGGCACGCTGCTGGCCGGTGCGGTGCTGACCGAAACCATCTTTTCCTGGCCGGGCATCGGCAAATGGCTGATCGAAGCCATCGGTGCCCGTGACTACCCCGTGGTCCAGAACGGCATCCTGTTGATCGCCTGCCTGGTGATTCTGGTCAACTTCGTCGTGGACATCCTCTACGGCCTGGCCAACCCACGCATCCGTCATCAGCGCTGAGGCCCTTGCCATGACTAGCCCGATTCCAAAATCCGTGTCGCCGGCCAGCCCGGTGGACCAGAGCCTGCTCTACCCCTCCCCGTACAAAGAATTCTGGCAAGCCTTCGCGCGCAACAAGGGCGCGGTAATGGGCCTGGCCTTCATGTGCCTGGTGGTGTTCTGCGCGCTGTTCGCGCCTTGGGTCGCCCCGCATGACCCGAGCGAGCAGTACCGCGACTTCCTGCTGACCCCGCCGGTGTGGCTGGAAGGCGGCACCTGGCAGTTCATCCTGGGCACCGACGAACTGGGCCGTGATCTGCTTTCGCGGCTGATTCAAGGTGCACGGCTGTCGCTGCTGATCGGCCTGTCGTCAGTGGTGATGTCACTGATCCCAGGCATTCTCCTTGGCCTGCTGGCCGGCTTTTTCCCGCAGTTGCTCGGCCCGTCGATCATGCGCCTGATGGACGTGATGCTGGCGCTGCCGTCACTGCTGCTGGCTGTGGCCATCGTCGCCATCCTCGGCCCAGGCCTGATCAACACCGTGATCGCCATCGCCATCGTTTCCCTGCCGTCCTACGTGCGCCTGACCCGCGCCGCGGTGATGGGCGAACTGAACCGCGACTACGTCACCGCTGCCCGCCTGGCCGGCGCCGGCTTGCCCCGGCTGATGTTCGTCACCGTGCTGCCCAACTGCATGGCACCGCTGATCGTGCAGGCGACCCTGAGTTTTTCCTCGGCGATCCTCGACGCCGCTGCGCTGGGTTTCCTCGGCCTCGGCGTGCAGCCGCCTACCCCCGAGTGGGGCACCATGCTGGCTTCGGCCCGGGATTACATCGAGCGCGCCTGGTGGGTGGTAAGCCTGCCCGGCCTGACCATTCTGCTCAGTGTGCTGGCAATCAACCTGATGGGCGACGGCCTGCGCGATGCGCTGGACCCGAAACTCAAGAACGCCGCCTGAGGAGAACGCCATGTCACTGTTGCAGATCAACAACCTGAATGTGCGCTTCGGCGACGCCAACGCGGTACCGGTGGTCGATGGCCTGGACCTGGCGGTGGACGCCGGCGAAATCCTGGCCATCGTCGGCGAGTCCGGCTCGGGCAAGTCGGTCACCATGATGGCCCTGATGGGCCTGATCGATGCCCCCGGGCGCATCACCGCCGACGCCCTGACATTCGACGGCACCGACATGCTCAAGCTCAGCGGCCGTCAGCGGCGCAAGGTGGTGGGCAAGGATATCGCCATGGTCTTCCAGGACCCGATGACCGCGCTCAACCCCAGCTACACCGTGGGCTTCCAGATAGAGGAAGTGCTGCGCCAGCACTTGGGCCTCAAGGGCAAGGCTGCCCGCCAGCGTGCTCTGGAGCTCTTGAAGAAGGTCGAGATTCCGGCCGCCGAAAGCCGCCTGGACGCTTACCCGCACCAGCTGTCAGGCGGCATGAGCCAACGTGTGGCGATCGCCATGGCCATTGCCGGCGAGCCCAAGCTGCTGATCGCCGACGAACCGACCACGGCCCTCGACGTGACCATCCAGGCACAGATCATGGAACTGCTGGTCAACCTGCAGAAGGAGCGCAACATGGCGCTCATCCTGATCACCCACGACCTCGCCGTGGTCGCCGAAACCGCCAGGCGGGTGTGCGTGATGTACGCCGGCCAAGCCGTGGAAGTGGGCCAGGTGCCAGAACTGTTCGATGTGCCCGCCCACCCTTACAGCGAAGCCCTGCTCGCCGCGATCCCCGAGCACAGCATTGGCGCCGAGCGCCTGGCCACATTGCCTGGCATCGTCCCCGGCCGCTACGACCGCCCGGTCGGCTGCCTGCTGTCACCACGCTGCCCCTATGTACAGGACAATTGCCGGCGCCAGCGCCCGCCCCTCGACCCTCAGGCCCACAGCCTGGTGCGTTGCTTCTACCCGCTGAACCAGGAGGTGGCGTGATGGCCGTCGTTCTATCTGCCCGGGAGCTGACCCGGCACTACGAAGTCTCCCGCGGGCTGTTCAAGGGCCATGCGCTGGTGCGCGCGCTCAATGGCGTGTCGTTCGAACTGGAGGCCGGCAAGACCCTGGCCGTGGTCGGCGAGTCGGGCTGCGGCAAGTCGACCCTGGCCCGCGCCCTGACCCTGATCGAAGAGCCGTCGTCCGGCTCGCTGCAAATTGCCGGCACCGAGGTGAAGGGCGCCAGCAAGGCAGAGCGCAAACAACTGCGCCGCGATGTGCAGATGGTGTTCCAGAGCCCCTACGCCTCGCTCAACCCACGGCAGAAGATCGGTGACCAACTGGCCGAACCGCTGCTGATCAACACCTCGCTGAGCAAGGCCGAGCGCCGCGACAAAGTGCAGAAGATGATGGAACAGGTCGGCCTGCGCCCCGAGCACTACCAGCGCTATCCTCACATGTTCTCTGGCGGCCAGCGCCAGCGTATCGCCCTGGCCCGGGCGATGATGCTGCAACCCAAGGTGCTGGTGGCCGACGAACCGACCTCCGCGCTGGACGTGTCGATTCAGGCGCAGGTGCTGAACCTGTTCATGGATCTGCAGAAGGAGTTCAACACCGCCTACGTGTTCATCTCGCACAACCTGGCGGTGGTGCGGCATGTGGCGGATCAGGTACTGGTGATGTACCTGGGGCGGCCGGCGGAGATGGGGCCGAAGGAGGACATCTACAACAAGCCGCTGCATCCCTATACCCAGGCGCTGCTGTCGGCGACACCGGCGATTCATCCAGACCCGTTGAAGCCGAAGATTCGCATCGTCGGGGAGCTGCCCAACCCGCTGAATCCGCCGGATGGGTGTGCGTTTCACAAACGCTGCCCGTATGCGACCGAGCGGTGTGCCAAGGAGGTGCCGGCGCTGAGGCAGGTGAGTACGCGGCAGGTTGCCTGCCACTATGCGGAGCAGTTTCTTTAACTGTTAGAAAACTGGGCAGCCCTCAATGCGAAAAACAGCAGTTTGCTGCGCTGTCCAGTCACGTTTTTTGACAGGAGGCAAAGGCACCGCTCACTTAGCAGGGCTAATAGTGGAGGACTGAGCATACGTTCCAGGGCCGAGCATCTGAGGATGCGGGGGGAGGAGCGCAGTTGAAGTGCCCCGGCTCCGTCAGGAAGATGTGTTGGCCGGACGGATACCGGGATTCGACTATCAGGGGAGTGTCAGTTTTTTGTGTACGGGACAAGGCATTTTCAATGCCTTGATACCTGCTTGCTGACTGCAGACGCCGTCAAGCCTGATTGGGCAGATGCGTCTACAAAACTTCCAGTTTCAACCACTACCGCAAATACTGCCATGCAAGGCAAACATATCAACATGACTTTCGCAAGATAGATTTGATAGTCCATAACTATGATCAATCATATCTACAGGCCCGCAGCGAAAAATACGCCATTGGCACACCCCCAAAAATCTACAATTTATATACCGAAGAAAATGTCACCCATACAGGTGCAGAAGCAAAGCGCCTGACAACACTAGGCTAACACCACCGATCTGGATGACTGACAGCCGCTCGCGAAAAAAGAAGTACCCCAGGATCGCGGCAATACCACCCGACAACGTGCTGATGACGGTGACAACGGACACCGAGCCATTTAGAGCCCCCCAAGAAAACGCAGAAAACCCTCCCAAGTTGAAAAGACTTGCCCCGCACAGTGAGCCATAGGTCTTCAGCATTATTGTCGTATGGTCCCGCAGAAACCTGACGGCTTCATGGATCAAAAACATGACCCCCACCGCATACCCTAGCGCCAGCATGTTCACCGGTCCCAGCGCCGGCAAGGTGAATTTCCCCTGAATCCAGAAGCTGATGCCGTAAAGCATGGCCGCCAACAAAGCAAACCACACAGACATCACGCTGGTGACCTTACGATCGAAACCACCATTATCGCTGCGGCAGGCCAACAGCACGCCGAAAAAGCAGACAAGGATACCGACCACCTGCCAAGCGGAAAGGGCATCACCACCCAGCCATGCCAACAGCGTTGTAAAAACACCATACGAAGTGACCAGGGGCGCCACGATGGCTGTCTTGCCAATAGCGAAAGCTTTTGAAAGCGCCAGCGCTCCTACTACGGTGCATAGCGAGGCGACAATTCCTAACCCTATCGTGAGCCAGGGCGCAGAAGTAAATTTCTGCCACTGATCGGCTGAAATGGTAATAATGATTGCCATCAAGAAAAGCCCTAGCAACTGACCGAAAAATACCGCCCGTTTTACTCCAACCGCTCTTGCGTTCACGCCGACCAAGAAGTCGGTGCACCCCCAGAACACCGCAGCCAGCAACCCCATGAATACGTCCATAGTAACGGCCCTTAATTATATTTTATCCCTGAACCTCCCCAGACAGTAATCGGGAAAACAGCAGAAATCAAACACCTATTTTTGACCAACCTCTACGGACCCACGTATTTCTGCACGCCCACCAGCCTAGCGACGTCATTAACAGGTTAGTTAGTACTATAGAGACAACAGCAAGTGCCAAGAGAATACTGTAGAAACTTTCAGACAATACCCCACCTAGACTTCCCACACTAAATATCACTAATTCAACGAGTCCTTTGGCGTTCATCAGAACACCAACTTCTATTGAATTTATTGATCTCATGCCCGACATCCGGGCCCTGCCTTGCACATGCCTTTTGTAGCGAAGAGTCGTAGCAAAAGGGCCGCAAAGCGGCCCCCAAAATCTCAATGCATAAAGAACCAGATCAGAATGATCACCGGAATCGGCACCCCAATCATCCAAAGCAGTATCGAGCGCATGGCCTTTCTCCTTGTTCGATGGTGACAAGAAAGGTGCAGCCGCCATGCCAGTTGTATCAATAAACTACATTCATAAGAATCAAAGGCTTACCCTCCAAGCCGCCTGAGCAAACCGTGCAATATGCAGGATCCACGCCCTTGCACCTGGGTGTTCTGCAATGCACTATCCCCCCATGATCGCCACCACCCTCCCCGACGGCCCCGAGCAAACGCCGCTTACCGCCGACATCGTGCTGCGCTACCACCTCTGCTGGAAGCATCGCGACCTCGATGGCGTCATGGCGCTCTACCACCCCGATATCCAGTACCACGACTTCTTCCAGAACCGCGTGCTCGGCCACCAGGAACTGCGCGACTACGTACGCGCTTGCCTGCCCCATGAAGCTGGCGAGGACATCGTCCACAGCGACCGCATCCGCGTCGATGGCTGCACCGCGTTCATCCAGTACCAGGTCACGGTCCAGGGCGGTGACGGCCTGGTGGCGTTCCAGTCCAGCGAGGCGATCACCGTCAGGGACGGGCTGATCTGGCGGGTCAACGAATACGCCACGCTGGTCCGCCGGAACGGCACAGGCCACGCCAATAGCGGTCCGCGCCCCGCCACCAGCCGCCTGGGCCTGTCGCCGCGGCAGCTGTCGACCATGGCCCAGGACCTGGAGCACTACTTCCAGGGCCAGCGCCCCTACCTGGACCCGGAGCTGGACCTTCAGCAGGTCGCCGACGCCAGCGGCTACAGCCGCAACCAGATTTCCTACCTGCTCAACCAGGTGCTGGGGCAAAGCTTCTACCGCTACGTCAACCAGGCACGCCTGCAGCACCTGATGGCCAGCCTCGGCGATGACAGCGTCGAGGCGACGATCGACGAGCTGGCCTTCAGTGCCGGCTTCAACTCGCTGTCGGCGTTCTACAAGTGCTTCCGTGAGCACACCGGGCTCACGCCCAAGGCCTACCTGAAGCAAATTTCCCTGCGTGCACGCACGTAAGACAGCTGCCCGCTGACACCACTACGATCGCCCACAGACCTTGACGGATGTGGAGCCGAACCCGATGCAACCCCTGCGCACGCTCAGCCTGTGGATGGACCAGCTCGACGAGCCGCTGTGCGCGCGCCCGGCACTGCGCAATGACCTCGACGTTGACGTGTGCATCATCGGTGCCGGCTATACCGGCCTTTGGACCGCGTACTACCTCAAGCGCCAGGCACCCCAGCTGAACATCGCGGTGATCGAAGCCCAAGTCGCCGGCTTCGGCGCCTCCGGCCGTAATGGGGGCTGGCTGATGGGCAACCTGCTCGGCGAAGACCGCCTGCTCGGCACCCTCTCGCCGCAACAGCGCCGCGCCAGCATCGACCTGCTGCACGGCATCCCGGATGAAGTGCATCGCGTGCTGCAAAGCGAAGGCATCGACTGCGACTACCGCAAAGGCGGCGTCCTTTATTGCGCGGCGCGCTACCCGGAGCAGGAACGCAGCCTGCGCGCCTACCTCGACGACTTGTATCGTCAAGGCATGACCGAGGACGACTACCGCTGGCTGAGCCCCGAGCAGTTGGGGAGCCAGCTGCGGGTCAGCAATGCGTTTGGAGCCATTTACAGCCCGCACACGGCGACCATCCAGCCCGCCAAGCTGGTGCGCGGCCTTGCCCGGGCAGTGGAGGCGCTGGGCGTATCGATCTACGAAAACACCCCGGCCATCGACTGGCAGCCGAGCGAGGTGCGTACCCCGCTGGCACAGATTCGCTGCCAGTGGATGGTGCCTGCCGTGGAGGGTTACGCCGCCAGCCTGCCGCCACTGGGCAAACACCAATTGCCAGTACAGAGCCTGCTGGTGGCCACCGAGCCGCTGCCGGAAAGCGCCTGGGAACAGATCGGCCTGAGCCAGGGCCAGGCCTTCAGCGAAAGCAGCCGCCAGGTCACCTATGGCCAGCGCACTGCCGACAACCGCCTGGTCTTCGGTGCCCGCGGTGGCTACCGCTTCGGTGGGCGCCTGCGCGAAAACTTCAACCTCGACGAACACGAAGTCGAACTGCGCCGCTACCTGTTCGGCGAACTGTTCCCGCAGCTCAAACAGGTACGCATCACTCATACCTGGGGCGGCAACCTCGGCATGGCGCGGCGCTTCCGCCCACACATGCTCTGCGACCGCCAGCGCGGCATCGCCCTTGCCGGCGGCTACGGCGGCGAAGGCGTCGGCGCTACCAACCTGGGTGGACGCACCCTGGCGGCGCTGATCCTCAACCAGCGCAACGAGCTGACGGCACAACCCTGGGTGCTCGACAACCGCCCGCTATCGAGCCTGGCCAGCTGGCCTCCCGAGCCCTGCCGCTGGCTGGGCTACAACGCGATCATCCAGAGCTTCGTCCACGAGGACCGGACCCTCGCCAACCCCGCCAGTGCGCCGTGGAGGCGGCGCCTGGCCATCTCGGTTGCGGACTTCATGGAAGGCTTCATGCACTGACTTCCCTTATCACTCGTACAGGATCCACCGGTCATGAGCATCACCCAGTTCAAGAACACCGAATTTGCCGTGCTCGACAGCTCCAACCCGGTCGCAGTACCGCTCGGCGAACCCGTGGCAGTCACGTCAGTCACCTGCGTGGAGCGCAGCGATGGCGTTGAAACCGGCATCTGGGAATGCACCCCTGGGCGCTGGCGGCGGCAGATCGTGCAACAGGAGTTCTGCCATTTCATCAAGGGCCGCTGCACGTTCACCCCCGACGGTGGCGAGCCCCTGGTCATAGAAGCCGGAGACGCATTGATGCTACCGGCCAACAGCACCGGCACCTGGGACATCCAGGAGACCGTGCGCAAGACCTACGTGCTTGTTTTCTGATCCGCTGATCGCCTGCCTTCGATAACAACAGACAAAGCAAGGTAAACCCGACATGCGCACCTTCCTCCTCGCCCCCCTGATGCTGGCCGCCAGCGTGGCCAGCGCCGCTGAAACGGTGAAGATCTACAACTGGTCCAGCTACGTGGCCCCCGATACGCTGAAGAACTTCCAGCAAGCCAGCGGCATCGTGCCGACCTATGACGTGTACGACAGCAATGAAACTCTCGATGGCAAGCTGATGACCGGCAATTCCGGTTACGACGTGGTGTTCCCCTCCAACCATTTCATGGCCCGGCAGATCCAGGGCAAGGCCTTGAAGCGCCTGGACAAATCCCAGCTGCCTAACTGGCACAACCTCAACCCGGTGCTGCTCAAGGCGCTGGAGGTGAACGACCCGGGCAACCAGTACGGCTTCCCGTACCTGTGGGGCAGTACCGGTATTGGCTACAACATCGACAAGGTCAAGGCGGTGCTCGGCGACAACGCGCCCGTGGACTCCTGGGACCTGATCTTCAAGCCCGAGTACATGAGCAAGCTGAAAAGCTGTGGGGTCGCGGTGCTGGACAACGGCCCCGAACTGCTGCCGATCGCCCTGCACTACCTGGGCTTGCCCCATCACAGCCAAGCCCCCAAGGACTACGAGAAGGCCAAGGACCTGCTGATGAAGGTGCGGCCTTACATCAGCTATTTCCACTCGTCCAAGTACACGGGCGACCTGGCCAACGGCGATATCTGCGTGGTAGTGGGGTTCTCGGGGGATGTGCTGCAGGCGAAGAACCGCGCCGACGAGGCGAACAATGGCGTGAAGGTGGGCTATTCGATACCCAAGGAAGGCGCGCCGATGTGGTTCGACATGGTCGCCATGCCCGTCGATGCGCCGGATGAAAAGGCCGGATATGCCTACATGAACTACCTGCTGCAGCCGGAAGTGATGGCCAACATCAGCAACCATGTGCAATACGCAAACGGCAACCTCAAGGCAGACGGGCTGGTGGACCCGGCGATGAAGGGTAATACGATGATTTACCCGAGCGACGAGGTGATGGGCAAGCTGTATGCGCTGGAGGCGATGCCGGCGAAGATCGACCGTATTCGTACGCGAATCTGGACCAGTATCAAAGCCGGAAATTGAAATGGGGCCGCCTAGCGGCCCTTCGCGGGCACGCCCGCTCCCACAGGTATCACATGACCTCCAGGTTTGGTGATTCCCTGTGGGAGCGGGCGTGCCCGCGAAGGGCTGCAAAGCAGCCCCGATTTCAGGCCTTAATGGTGCTCGCGGGTAGCGCGGAACTTGATGTCCGGCCAGCGCTCTTCCATCAACGCCAGGTTGACCCGGGTCGGCGCCAGGTAGGTCAGGTGACCGCCGCCGTCGATGGCCAGGTTTTCCATGGCCTTGGTCTGGAATTCCTCGAGCTTCTTCTTGTCATCGCAGCTGATCCAGCGCGCCGACCAGACAGTGATGGGCTCGTAGGCGCACTCGACCTTGTACTCTTCCTTCAGGCGGCTGGCGACCACGTCGAACTGCAGCACACCGACCGCACCCAGGATGATGTCGTTGCTGCGCTCAGGGAAGAACACCTGAGTAGCACCTTCTTCGGCCAGCTGCTGCAGGCCTTGACGCAGTTGCTTGGATTTGAGCGGGTCTTTCAGGCGTACGCGGCGGAACAGCTCCGGCGCGAAGTGTGGGATACCGGTGAAGCCCAGCGCTTCGCCTTCGGTGAAGGTATCGCCGATCTGGATGGTGCCGTGGTTGTGCAGGCCGATGATGTCACCGGCAAAGGCCTCTTCCAGCTGCTCACGCTCGGAGGAGAAGAACGTCAGCGCATCGCCGATACGCAGGTCTTTGTTCAGGCGAACGTGGCGCATTTTCATGCCTTTCTCGTACTTGCCCGAGCAGATGCGCATGAAGGCGATACGGTCGCGGTGTTTCGGGTCCATGTTCGCCTGGATCTTGAACACGAAGCCGGTGAACTTCTCTTCCACAGGCTCCACGGTGCGCTCGTGGGCCACACGGCCAAGCGGGCGCGGCGCCCAGTCGACCACGGCGTCGAGCACGTGGTCGACACCGAAGTTGCCCAGTGCAGTACCGAAGAACACCGGGGTCAACTGACCGTTGATGAACTCTTCCTGATTGAACTCGTGGCAAGCACCCTGCACCAGCTCCAGTTGCTCGACGAACGCGTCGTACTGGTCGCCCAGGTGCGCGCGGGCTTCGTCCGAGTCCAGTTTCTGGATGATCTTGGCTTCGGTACGCTCGTGGCCGTGGCCCGGGGTGTACACCACGATGTAGTCACCGGTCAGGTGGTACACGCCCTTGAAGTCGCGGTAGCAACCGATCGGCCAGGTGATTGGCGCGGCCTTGATCTTCAAAACGGCTTCGATCTCGTCGAGCAGTTCGATCGGGTCGCGGATGTCACGGTCGAGTTTGTTGATGAAGCTGACGATGGGCGTGTCGCGCAGGCGACACACGTCCATCAGGGCGATGGTTCGCGGCTCTACACCTTTACCGCCGTCGAGCACCATCAGCGCCGAGTCCACCGCGGTCAGGGTGCGGTAGGTGTCTTCCGAGAAGTCTTCGTGGCCGGGGGTGTCGAGCAGGTTGATCATGTGCTCGCGGTACGGGAACTGCATCACCGAGGTGGTGATGGAGATGCCGCGCTGCTTCTCCATTTCCATCCAGTCGGAGGTGGCATGGCGGTCGGACTTGCGCGACTTCACGGTACCGGCGACGGCAATGGCCTTGCCCATCAGCAGCAGCTTCTCGGTGATGGTGGTTTTACCGGCGTCGGGGTGGGAAATGATTGCGAAAGTGCGGCGCTTCGCGACTTCGGCGGCCTGGTTGGTCATGGGAAATCGCCTGACTGGGGGATTTGAAAGGGGCAGTATCATACCTGAAGTTGGGCCTGGACCAAAATCTGCCGAATGAATGGCGCCTGTGCCGGCCTCTTCGCGGGTAAACCCGCTCCTACAGGTACGACACAGTGTTCGGATGCGGTGCAGTCACTGTAGGAGCGGGTTTACCCGCGAAGAGGCCGGCACAGACAAAAGAAATCCAACAGGCAATCGATTTATCACGACAAATGCCCAAAGCGCAGTTATTTCAACGCCTGCAGCGCATTAAGCCACTGTTTTTTCTCGCCAAAAAACCCTCAACCCAGCGATTAACGCTGGCCAAATGCCGTCTCAGATGGGAACCTTTACGCCCACGGAGACGTCCACTCCCCTGCAACCCGCTTCGGTTGGGGACTGGTTTCATCAGCATTTTCGGGCCCGACGGGGTTCGGCTCATGGCCTGATCGCAGCCTTCGGCTTGCATCTCGCTGCTACTCGCGAACACACCACCCGCCGCCAGGATTGGCCGGCTTCCAAGAAGTGTGCTCGCCGACAACACAAGGAGTCCGCCTGTGGCTAAACGCTACGGAAAGGGGCTGTTGGGATGGGCCGCCGTGCTCGTCATCCTGGCCCTGCTGGTCCACTGGATCGGCATCGACACGATCGCGCGTTATCGCGACGATCTTGGGTTCTACCTGCAAGCGCACCTGGTATTGGTGCTGGCTTCGATGGCGGCGGCGCTGGCCGTGGGCATCCCCGCCGGCATTGCGTTAAGTCGACCGCACCGGGTCGACAAAGCCGAGCGCTTCATGCAGTTCTTCAACGTTGGCAACACCATTCCCCCCCTTGCCGTTCTGGCCATCGCCCTGAGTATCCTGGGCATCGGTGCCGGGCCTGCGATCTTCGCACTGTTCCTCGCCTCCCTCCTGCCCATCGTGCGCAACACCTACGAAGGCCTGAAAAACGTCCCCGCCTCGCTCAAGGAAGCCGCTACCGGCATTGGCATGACCCCGCGCCAGCAACTCTGGCAGGTGGAGCTGCCCAACGCGGTGCCGATCATCGTCGGCGGCGTACGCGTGGCCCTGGCGTTGAACGTGGGCACCGCACCGCTGGCATTCCTGATCGGCGCCAACAGCCTGGGCAGCCTGATCTTCCCCGGCATCGCCCTGAACAACCAGCCGCAGCTGCTGTTGGGTGCCGCCTGCACCGCTCTGTTGGCACTGGTGCTGGACGCGGCGGTGAGTTTCTCCAGCAGGCGCTGGCTGGAACGTGGCCTGGCCCAATAAGGATAGGAAACGTATGAAGAAGAGAATCGCCTTGCTGCTGGGCGCGGCCCTGCTGTTCGCAGGAGTTGCCCAGGCAGCGGAAAAACCCCTGGTGCGCATCGGCGCGCGGGTGTTCACCGAACAGACCGTGCTCGCCGAAATCACCGCGCAGTACCTGCGCGCCAACGGCTTTGACGTACGCGTCACCACCGGCCTTGGCAGCAGCATCGCTCGCCAGGCCCAGGAAACCGGCCAGCTCGACCTGATGTGGGAATACACCGGGGTGTCGCTGGTGTCCTACAACCACATCGATGAGCGTATGCCCAGCGCCGAGGCCACCTACGCCAAGGTCAAGGAGCTGGATGCCAAAAAAGACCTGATCTGGCTGACCCCGTCGAAATTCAGCAACACCTATGCCCTCGGCTTGCCGAAGCAGGTCGCCGAGGCCTACCCGCAGATCAACTCGATCAGCGACCTCAACCAGGTGCTGCGCGACGAGCGCAAGCGTAATCACCTGGTGGCCCTGGACACCGAATTCGCCAACCGCCCCGACGGCCTGGTCGGGCTCAAGGAAATGTACGACCTGCAGGTCGGCCGCGCCAACATCCGCCAGATGGACGCGGGCCTGGTCTACACGGCCATGCACAACAACCAGGTGTTCGCAGGCTTGGTCTACACCACCGACGGTCGCCTGAGCGCGTTCAACCTCAAGCTGCTCGAAGACGACAAGCACTACTTCCCCGACTACACCGCCGCCCCGGTGGTGCGCAAGGCCGTGCTCGACGCCAACCCGCAACTGGTCGCCCTGCTCAAGCCACTGGCCGAGCAGCTCGATGACGAGACCATGCGCCAGCTCAATGCCAAGGTCGACGTAGACCACCAGAACCCGACCGCAGTGGCCGCCGCATTCCTGCGAGAGCATCCCCTCAAGGAGGTACAGCCATGAGCCTGCTCGACACGTTCGCCCACCTCGACTGGGCCCAGGTGCTGCAACTGACCTGGCAGCACATCATGCTGGTCGGCATCGCCGTCGGCCTGGCGATCCTCGTTGGCGTGCCGCTGGGCATCCTGATGACCCGCTTCCCGGCAGTGGCCGGCCCGCTGCAGGCCAGCGCCACAGTGCTGCTGACCATCCCATCGATTGCGTTGTTCGGCCTTCTGCTGCCGTTCTACTCCAAGTTCGGCCAGGGGCTGGGCCCCTTGCCTGCGATCACTGCCGTGTTTCTTTATTCGCTGCTGCCAATCATGCGCAACACCTACCTGGCCCTGACCAATGTCGAGCCCGGAATCCGTGAAGCCGCGCGTGGCATCGGCATGACCTTCGGCCAGCGCCTGCGCATGGTCGAGCTGCCCATCGCCGTACCGGTGATCCTCGCCGGCGTGCGCACCGCCGTGGTGATGAACATCGGCGTCATGACCATTGCCGCCACCATCGGCGCCGGCGGCCTCGGCGTGCTGATTCTTACTTCCATCAGCCGCAGCGACATGTCGATGCTGCTGGTCGGCGCCGTACTGGTCAGCCTGCTGGCGATCATCGCCGACCTGCTGCTGCAAACCCTGCAACGTGCCCTGACTCCAGAAGGACTGCGCTCATGATCGAACTGAAGAACCTCAGCAAAACCTTCAACGTCAACGGCAAGGACGTCAAAGCCGTCGACTCGGTAAGCCTCACCGTCAACGAAGGGGAAATCTGCGTGTTCCTCGGCCCGTCGGGCTGCGGCAAGAGCACCACGCTGAAAATGATCAACCGCCTGATCACGCCCACCTCGGGCCAGGTGTTCATCAATGGCGAAGACACCACCGGGCTGGACGAAGTCACCCTGCGCCGGCACATCGGCTATGTGATCCAGCAGATCGGTTTGTTCCCCAACATGACCATCGAAGAGAACATCACCGTGGTGCCACGCCTGCTTGGCTGGGACAAGCAGAAATGCCACGAGCGTGCGCGCGAGCTGATGCACATGATCAAGCTCGAACCCAAGCAGTACCTGCAACGCTACCCGCGCGAGCTGTCTGGCGGCCAGCAACAGCGTATCGGCGTGATTCGCGCCCTGGCAGCAGATGCACCCGTGCTGTTGATGGACGAGCCGTTCGGCGCGGTCGACCCGATCAACCGCGAGATGATCCAGAACGAGTTCTTCGAAATGCAGCGGGCGCTGAACAAGACGGTGATCATGGTCAGCCACGACATCGACGAAGCGATCAAACTGGGCGACAAGATTGCCATCTTCCGCGCTGGCAAGCTGTTGCAGCTGGACCATCCGGACACCTTGCTGGCGCACCCGGCGGATGACTTCGTAAGCAACTTCGTCGGCCAGGACAGCACCTTGAAACGCTTGCTCCTGGTGCGTGCCGAAGATGCCGCGGACAACGCGCCGTCGGTGAGCCCGGAGACGCCGGTGAGCGATGCGCTGGAGTTGCTGGACGAGCACGACCGCCGTTATGTGGTGGTGACCGATGCGCAGAACAAGGCACTGGGCTATGTACGCCGGCGCGACATGCACCGCCAGCAAGGGACGTGTGGCGATTTCCTGCGGCCGTTCAATGCCACCGCGTCGCACGATGAGCATTTGCGCATCCTGTTGTCGCGCATGTACGAGTTCAACCGCGCGTGGTTGCCAGTGCTGGATGCCGAGAAGGTGTTCTTGGGCGAGGTGACGCAGGAGTCGATTGCCGCGTACCTGAGCTCGGGGAGATCGCGGGGGGCGAAGAGCAGTATCGTTTCGCCGGCCGAGGCGGTGGTGTCGTAATCGTCGGGGGCGCTTTGCGCCCCTTCGCGGGTAAACCCGCTCCTACAACGGCCTGTGTTCAATCCCCGATGTATGTCTACCACCGATCAATAGGAGCGGGTTTACCCGCGAATACGGCAGCGGCGGCAACGGTGAGCGGCTGGTGAAATTGGCCAGCAGGCCCGGCCCTTTCGCGGGTGAACCCGCTCCTACACCCGACCGCGAAGGGCCGCAAAGCGGCCCCGGCAATCTCGATCAAAACCCAACACTGGCCTGCACGTAGAAGGTCCGCGGCTCACCCACGTAAAGGCCGGCATTGTTGTCACTGGAGCGGGTGAAGTACTGCTTGTCGAACAGGTTCTTCACCCCCGCCGCCAGCTTCAGGTTGGACATGTCCGGCCCGAACTCATAACCGCCACGGGCATGCCAGGTCACGTAGCCTGGAATATCGCCATACTGCCCGTCAGCACTCGGCTCGGTGATGTAGTCGCCATTGAAACTGCCATCGGCATTGATCCCGGTTCCCGGCGCACGCTGCTTCGATTGGGCATAGGCGTCCAGGTTCCAGGTCCAGCGGTTAACTGCGTAACGCACCCCGGCAGTGGCCACCTGGCGTGAATAGAACGGCAGGTCCCGGCCCTTGAACCCCGGGATATCCCCTTCATAGGTCGCGCGGGTATAGGTGTAGCCACCGCTCACCGACAGCCCGTCCAGGCGCGGGTCCAGCCCGGCCAGGTCATAACGCACCGAAGCCTCGATGCCCTGGTGCTTGGTCGCACCGAGGTTGGTCCAGCCCACGTCGTTGCTGATGTACTGCAGCTCATCATCGAAGTCGATGTAGAACGCCGTCAGCTCACCGGCAAAGCCGCCATTGTCATAACGGGTACCGATTTCGTAGGTCTTGGCTTTTTCCGGCTCCAGGCCATTGGCCGTACTGTTGCCAGAACCGCCCTGGCCCAGCTGGAAGTACTGCAGGCTACCGAACGAAGTCTCGTAGTTGGCGAACACCTTCCAGGCATCGGAAACGTGGTACATCACGCTCAGTGCCGGCAAAGGCTCGTTGCTGGTGATGCTGCGCTTCTTCTCGGCTACCGGGCGGTTGTTGGCGTCCAGTACCGGGCGGTCGCGCCAGTCGGTATTGATGTGCTCGAAGCGCACGCCAGGGGTGATGGTCCAGTTGCCCACGTCGATCTTGTCGTCGATGTAGTAGGCGCTGGCCTCGGTGCCGCCGCTGCGGTCCTGGAACACGTGGCCGTCGGAAGTCGGGGTCACCGTCGGCACGTTGTCGATCAGCGCCAGGCGAGTCGACTGTTCGCGCATCGCTTCCTTCAGGTAACGGTAACCGACACTGACTTCCTGGGTGGTTGGGCCGGCAAAGAAGATGCGCGACACACGGGGTTCGATGGCGAAGGTGTGGTAGTTGCGCGGGTACGACGACAACGTCTTCATGTCCCGCGAGGCGATGGTGCTGCCGCGGAAGCTGTCGGTGTAGTAGGTCAGCACTTCGAACTGGGTGGCATCATCGAGCTGCCGCTGCCATTTGAACGACACATCCTTGCGCCGGCCCGCGAAGTAATCGTAATCGCGCAGCGACTGGTACGGGTTGCTGTCGTATTGGGCCTGGGTCAAGCCACCCGGCATGTCGGCACGGCCATCGTAATAATGGAAGTTGAGCCAGAACTCATCGACATCGGTTGGCGCCCAATGCGTCTTGAGGATAACGTCGTCGATGTCGTTGCCGTTGTTGCTTTCACGGTAACCGTTGCCATTCACCCCGGTGTACAACAGCGCCACGCCCATGCCATTGTCGGCCGTGCCACCGACGAAGGCTGACTCGGTGTGTTTCCAGCCACCGTGCTGGGAGGTCTCCAGGGTGGTGGACAGCTCTGCCGAGGCCTTTTCCGGAATCGCCCGGGTTACAAAGTTGATCACGCCGCCCACGTTCTGCGGGCCGTAGCGCACCGAGCCGGCACCGCGCACGACGTCGATGCTGTCGAGGTTGCCAGAAGAAATCGGTGCCATCGACAGCTGTGGCTGGCCATACGGCGCGAAGGCGGCCGGGATGCCATCGATCAGTACCGTGGAGCGCGGCGACAGGCGCGAAGTAAGGCCGCGCACGCCCACGTTCAGCGACAGGTCGCTGCCACCGGTTCCGTTGGAGTCCTGCACTTGCACGCCTGGGATGCCGCGCAGCACGTCGCGCACGTTCATTGCGCCCTTCTCCACCATTGCCTCGCGGCGTACCACGGTGCGTGCCCCGGGGTGGTTCTGTACCACGCTCTGCTGGGCATCACCCAGCCAGTCACCGACCACTTTGATGTCGGTGGGTGCCAGCTCCAGGCTGCCGCTGCCCAGGTCAAGGGTAGTCGGCAGTGGCTTCACCACAACGGTGTCCCCGGTCACCTCGAAGGTGAGCCCGCTGCCTTGCAACAGCTGTTGCAGCGCCTGCACCGGCGCCAGCTTGCCCGATACCGCCGGGGCCTGTTTGCCGGCGACCAGCTCGGGGCTGAAAAACAGCTGCAGGCTGGTCTGCTGGCCGAGCTGGTTCAGCGCCGAACCCAACGGCTGGGCCTGGATCTGGAGGGTATTGCCGGCCTCTGCGGCCTGGCTGTCAACGGCCACGGTGCTGACCGCCAGGGCCAGCGCCAGGGCGCGAAAGCGTGGGAAGGGTTTGTTGTTGTTCACGTCGTCGAAACATCCTGGAATGCGGAATAAACGCCAACCGCGTGCAAATGGAAATGCTTGGCAGTTGCAGCTGGCGAAGAAGACGAACGAGTGAAAAAAAACCTGAATCTATTTGGCGATTATTTCGCTGGAGCCGTCTTCATGGGCCTTGATGGCCACCGGCAGGATGCTCGGCAAAGCCCGCAGCAAAGCGTCTGTATCGTTGGTACTGAAGGTGCCGGACAGGCGCAGCCGCGCGACTTTCCCAGGGGCGACCCGCAATGGCTGGCTACGGTAGCGCGAGGTTTCGGCCACTACTTCGGCGAGGGTTGCGTTGTCGAACAGCAGCTTGCCCTGTCGCCATGCGGTCATGGCGCCGGTGTTGACCGCATAGGGTGCGGCGACCAGGCCCTGTGCATCGATATGCGACCCCTGCCCGGCCGTCAGTTGCGCCAGAGAGGCACCCTTGCCCTGCACCCGCACCGACCCCTGTTCCACCGCCACACGGGTGCTGGCTGGGTCCAGGCGGACGTCAAAGCGGGTACCTGTGACGATCACACTGCCCTGGGCCGTGTCGACCACAAACGGCCGGTTACTGTCATGGGCGACGCTGAACATCACTTCCCCGGCGTTCAGGCGCACGTGCCGCTGGCCGGCGCTGAACTCGACCTGCAACTGCGTGTTGCCATTGAGCTCCAGATGCGAGCCATCCGGCAGTTCGATCTGACGGCGCTCATTGAAGGCCGTCTGCAGGCTGCCTTGATGGTTCAGTTGCAGGTGGTGCCAACCGCCCCAGCCCAGGCCCAGCGCCACTACCGCGACACTGGCGGCCAACGCCTGGCGCATGAAACGCCGTCGTGGCAGCTTCTGCACCGGGTCTGGCTGGCACAGCGCCTCCAGGTGCTGACGTGGAATGAAGTCGGCGGCCTGCCACACGCGGCAGAGATGCTCATATTCTTCCCGGTGGTGCTCGTCGCTCGCCAACCAGGCATGCAACTGCTTGTGCAGCCCGGCATCCCGAGGTGCATCCTGCACGCGGGCGAACCATGCGGCCGCCTGCTCGCGGACGGCATCGGTACCGTGCTGTTTCATCGAAAAGGCCTCCTGACTCTTCATGCCGACACATCCAGGTGCTCACGCAGGTGCCGAAGCGTGCGGATCATATACTTTTCGACCATGTTCTTGCTCAACCCCATGCGCTCGGCAATCTCGGCCTGGGTCAGGCCTTCGAGCTTCTGCCAGATGAACACCTGCCGGCAGTTGAGTGGCAGCTCGGCAAGCGCCCGCTCAACGCTGTCGGCCAACTCCAGGGCGTGCACGTAGGCTTCCGGGTCGCCACTGCCGGTTGCGCCTTCTTCGAAGGCTTCCCGCTCCAGGGCCTGGCGGCGGTCTTCGCGACGGAAGCCATCCACAGCGATGTTGCGCGCAGCCTGATGCAAGTAGGCGCGTGGCTGCTCAACCTGCTCGCGCGGGGTTTCCAGTACCCGAACAAAGGCATCGTGGGTGAGGTCCTCGGCCTGCTGACGACTGCGCAGCTTGCGCGTCCAGGTGCCGATCAGCTCATGGTAGTGGTCGAGGAAGCCTTTGTGTCCGGACACGGTCGGGGTCATCAGGGAGGCAGACAAGGGTGCGAATAGTAATGTTTCGCATCAAAAGCAGCAAATCCGCCAGTCGGTAACAAAAAATTTATGGGCGATTTCCTGTACGGGGGTACCAGGAAAATGTGGCCATAAATATGAACACCTCCGCCCTTTTCGCGGGCAAGCCAGCTCCCACATGGAACGCGTATCCCCTGTAGGAGCGGGCTTGCCCGCGAAGGGCCCAACACGCTCCATTCCACAATTTTTTACGCTTGAAAGACCGCAGGGAACATCAGCCGGTCACACGAGTCGGTTATTCAAATGGCTGGTCGTCGATCCACGTCGATCACGCCCGGATTGCCTGTTGATTCTGCATTCTTCACGCCCTAAAGTGCGCGCCGAACGTCCATGCTGGAAACGATCCATCCGGCTCAAGTACTGAGTAGGCGAACCAAAGTGGGGATACGGAGGACGTTCAGTTTGCAGCCACTTAATCTTTCAGTTTGCCCATGGAGTCCCTGAGCATGTCGATCCAGGTCGAAGACTATTTCGCGCGTGAAACCTTCCAGAAAATGAAGGCGTTCGCTGACAAGCAGGAAACCCCGTTCGTACTCATCGACACCCAGATGATCAGCCAGGCGTACGACGACCTGCGCGCCGGTTTCGAATTCGCCAAGGTCTACTACGCGGTCAAGGCCAACCCGGCCGTTGAAATCATCGACCTGCTCAAAGAGAAAGGTTCGAGCTTCGACATCGCCTCGATCTACGAGCTGGACAAAGTGATGGGCCGCGGTGTCAGCGCCGACCGTATCAGCTACGGCAACACCATCAAGAAGTCCAAGGACATCCGCTACTTCTACGAGAAGGGCGTGCGCCTGTACGCCACCGACTCGGAAGCCGACCTGCGCAACATCGCCAAGGCCGCACCGGGCTCGAAAGTGTATGTGCGTATTCTGACTGAAGGCTCCACCACTGCCGACTGGCCACTGTCCCGCAAGTTCGGCTGCCAGACCGACATGGCCATGGACCTGCTGATCCTCGCCCGCGACCTGGGCCTGGTGCCATACGGCATCTCCTTCCACGTGGGCTCGCAGCAACGCGACATCAGCGTGTGGGACGCCGCCATCGCCAAGGTCAAGGTAATCTTCGAACGCCTGAAAGAAGAAGACGGCATCGAACTGAAGCTGATCAACATGGGTGGTGGCTTCCCGGCCAACTACATCACCCGTACCAACAGCCTGGAAACCTACGCCGAGGAAATCATCCGCTTCCTCAAGGAAGACTTCGGTGACGAACTGCCGGAAATCATCCTCGAGCCTGGCCGTTCGCTGATCGCCAACGCCGGCATCCTGGTCAGCGAAGTGGTGCTGGTCGCACGCAAGTCGCGTACCGCCGTCGAGCGCTGGATCTACACCGACGTGGGCAAGTTCTCCGGCCTGATCGAAACCATGGACGAAGCCATCAAGTTCCCGATCTGGACCGAGAAGAAAGGCGAAGCCGAGGAAGTGGTCATCGCCGGCCCGACCTGCGACAGCGCCGACATCATGTACGAGAACTACAAGTACGGGCTGCCGCTGAACCTGGCCATCGGTGACCGCCTGTACTGGCTGTCGACCGGCGCCTACACCACCAGCTACAGCGCAGTGGAATTCAACGGCTTCCCGCCGCTGAAGGCTTACTACCTGTAATGCACAACGGGGCCGCAAGGCCCCGTTTTCATGTGCGTGCAGTCGGTGCTGGCCTCTTTGCGGGTAAACCGTACAACGGCCTGCGCCCAACCACCGATGCGTGTGTAGGAGCGGGGTTACCCGCGAATACGGTAGCGGCAGCAACGGTGAACGGCGGGTGGAGATTGACCAGCAGGCCCGGCCCTTTCGCGGGTAAACCCGCTCCTACGACGGCCTGTACCCAACCGCCGATGCGTGTGTAGGAGCGGGTTTACCCGCGAATACGGTGGCGGCGGCAACGTTGAACGGCCAGTGGAAATTGGCCAGCACAGTCAACCTCACTCACCACGCCGTTCGATCTCCTCGGCATAGCGCCCGGCAAAGGTCATGAGCACCGGCCCCGCCTCCTGCAAGGTCACCAGTGCAGCGCGCAGGAAGTTCATGTTGCCCTCGATCCGCGCCCGCTCCAGCCAAGGCGCGGCCTCAGCCACCTGGCCGCGTTCGACCAGCACCAGCGCCAGGCTGAACATCCCACGAAAATCCCCCGCCTCGGCCGACCGCCGATACCAACGCACCGCCCGCGCCGGGCTGGGCGCCGTGGCAATGCCCTGCTCCAGGTAACGCCCATACAGGTTCATCGATTTGGCATGCCCCAGCTGCGCAGCCTTCTCGTAGCACATCAGTGCCTGCACCTGATTGGCCGGCACCCCACGCCCGGTCGCCAGAAGGTTGCCCAGGTTATACAGGCCCCAGTCCAACCCGGAGTCGGCCGCACGGGCGTAATGAACGGCAGCCTGCGCCAAGCTCACCTCGCCGCCCCAGCCATGCTCCAGGCAACGCCCGAGCATGTTGTGCGCCATGGCACTGCCACTCTGTGCAGCGATACCGAACCAACGCCGGGCAACGGTGGCATCCTGCTGGATGCCACGCCCATCCAGCAGGATCTGCCCCAGCAGCAACTGCGCCTCGACCACGCCCTGCCCCGCTGCCGCCAGAATCGCCTGGGCGGCCTTGCCGGGGGTTTCCTCGAGCATGGCCTGCAAGCCGGCCACATCCACCACTTCCTCACGTCGCAGCAGGTAGGACACGGCTCAGACCTCAGCCCAGCGGCGCAGCAAATTATGGTAGGTGCCCGTCAGCTGCAACAGCGAAGGATGGTCCGGCACATCGGCAGTCAGTTGCTGGATGGCATTATCCATCTCGAACAGCAGCGCCCGCTGGCTGTCATCGCGCACCAGGCTCTGGGTCCAGAAGAATGCGGCATAGCGTTGGCCACGGGTCACCGGGTTGACCTTGTGCAGGCTTGTGCCGGGGTACAGCACCATGTCACCGGCGGCCAGCTTGATCTGCTGCACGCCATAGGTGTCCTGGATCACCAGCTCACCGCCGTCGTAGCTTTCCGGGTCGCTGAGGAACAGCGTGGAAGAGAGGTCGGTACGCACCCGCTCCGGGCTGCCCTTGGGCTGGCGCAGGGCATTGTCGATGTGGAAACCAAAGTTGCCGCCATCGCGGTAGCAGTTGATCAGCGGCGGGAACACCTTGTGCGGCAAGGCTGCCGACATGAAGCGCGGGGTCTTCCACAGGCGGTCGATCAGCGCAGTGCCGATTTCCTTGGCCAGTGCATGGCCTTCCGGCAGCTGCAGGTTGTGCTTGGCCTTGGCCGACTGATAACCCGCCGTAACCTTGCCATCGGCCCAGTCGGCCCCCTCCAGCGCCTCGCGGATACGGGCCAGTTCATCAGCGTCGAACAGGCCTGGAATGTGAAGCAGCATGGCAACAGCACCGTTAGGAAATGTAAAGGCTCAATGATATTGATTCCCTTTTACGCTACACAAGCCCCATTCGCCGCTTAAGACGTTTCAGCGGCATGAAACCGTAAAGACAAATTGTAAAGATTGTAAATTCTTCACGAATGGTAACGACTCTCAATTGTTAGTCAAAATTGCTTACATTAAGATCCACCGCCTCAATACCTTGGGGAAGGTTCTTTGCAATGCGCCAGTACGTACCATCTGCTGTGAGTTCGCCACGCCTGATCGTGTCTGCCATCGGTGTCGCCCTGAGTGCCTCGTCGGTATATGCCGCCGATCCGGCCGCCAACAGCGCCATCACCCTCGATGCCACCAGCGTCAACGGCAAGGCTGAACAAGCCAGCACCGATTACAAGGTGGAGAAGGCCGCCTCGCAGAAGTACACCGCGCCGCTGGTAGACACCCCGCGCTCGGTAACCGTTATCCCGCAGCAAGTGATCAAGGACACCAACGCCCTGACCCTGCAGGATGCCCTGCGCACCGTGCCCGGCATTACTTTCGGCGCTGGCGAAGGCGGCAACCCGCAAGGTGACCGCCCGTTCATCCGCGGCTTCGACGCCCAGGGCGATACCTACCTGGACGGCGTACGTGACACTGGCGCCCAAACCCGCGAAATCTTCGCCATCGAATCTGTTGAAGTGGCCAAGGGGCCGAACTCGGCCATCGGTGGCCGTGGCGCGGCCGGCGGTACCATCAACCTGGTAAGCAAGCGCGCGCATCTGGGCAACTCGCTGGACGGCGCCTGGACCTGGGGCAGCGACCAGACCCAGCGCTACACCTTCGATGGCAACTACCAGTTCAGCGATACCGTCGCCGGTCGCCTGAACCTGATGACCCACGAAAGCAACGTCGCCGGCCGCGACAAGGTCAACTACGACCGCTGGGGCATCGCCCCGTCGCTGGCCTTTGGCCTGGGCACGCCGACCCGCGTCAACCTTGACTACTACCACCTGGAAAGCGACGACCTGCCGGATTCGGGCATCCCTTACACCATCCCGACCAACGGCAGCGCCGGGCGCACCTCGGCACACCCGAGCAAGCCGAATGATGGCGGCGACAGTGACAACTTCTATGGCCTGACCGGCCGCGACTTCCGCAAGACCCGAGTGGATATCGCAACCTTCGCCGTCGAGCACGACCTGACCGACTCGCTGACCATCAAGAACACCCTGCGTCACGGCAACAGCATGCAGGACTACATCCTGACCCAGCCCGACGACAGCAAGGGCAACGTCAACAACGGCAGTGTCTGGCGCCGCGCCAACACCCGTGTCGGCAACACCGCCACTACCACCAACCAGACCGATCTGTTCGGCGAGTTCTACGTTGGCGGGATGAAAAACAGCTTCTCGACCGGTATCGAACTGAGCCGTGAAGAGAGCGAGCGCTCAAGCTACACCGTCGATACCGACACCGTGCCAGGCGGGTCTGCCAACAGCAACTGCACCCCAGGCATGATCGGCGCCACCAGTGGCTATAACTGCACTTCGCTGAGCAACCCGAACCCGGATGATCCGTGGAACGGTGCCATCTCGCGCAACTATGCCGGCACCACCACCAACAGCAAGACCCGTGCAATCTACGTGTTCGACACCCTGGAGCTTACCCCGGAGTGGCTGGTCAACATGGGCCTGCGCTACGACCACTTTGACACCGACTACAAGACCTACAACGCCGCCGGCACCACCACCGCCAAAGGCAAAGATGTCAGCGAGTTCGTCACCGGCCAGCTGGGCCTGGTGTGGAAGCCGGCCGAAAACGGCAGCATCTACGTCTCCTATGCCACCTCCGCAACGCCACCAGGCGCCATGCTCGGCGAAGGTACCGAAGGCAACCCGCTGGGTGGCACCCCGGACCGTAACGGCAACCTGCTGGCCAGCGACATGGAGCCGGAAGAAACCACCAACTACGAAATCGGCACCAAATGGGACCTGCTCGACCAGCGCCTGTCGCTGACCGCTGCGCTGTTCCGCACCGAGAAGGAAAACGCCCGCGTCCAGGTGGACACCACTACCTACGAGAACGTCGGCGAAACCCGCGTGCAGGGTATCGAGCTGTCCGCCAGTGGCAAGCTCACCGACAAGTGGCAGGTGTTTGCCGGCTACACCTACATGCAGGCTCGCCAGATCGACGGCGGCCCGCTGGGCAAGGCCAACGACGGCAATCAGCTGCCGAACACGCCGAACAACAGCGCCAGCCTGTGGACCACCTACTCGATCACGCCAAAGCTGACCGTGGGCGGTGGTGCGTTCTACGTGGATGACGTGTACGGCAGCGTGGCCAACACCACCATGGTCGACAGCTACGTACGCTACGACGCCATGGCCGCCTACAAGCTGACCAAGAACGTCGACCTGCAACTGAACGTGCAGAACCTGACCAACGAGGTGTACTACGACAAGGCCTTCTCTACCCACTTCGCCAACCAGGCGGCCGGGCGGACGGCGCTGTTGACCACCAGCGTGCACTTCTGATGTCTGGGTTGGGTTGATCTTTTGGAGGGCTGCGCCTGTGTCGGCCCTTTCGCGGCCAAAGCCGCTCCTGCGTTGCCGGTACAGGAGCGGCTTTAGCCGCGAAGAGGCCTGCACAGACAACACGAAAAGCAGCCCATCCGGCCCCGTTCATTCCAGTGAGCGGGGCTTTTGCGTATCAAGGCATAATGCACGCCGCGCTGGCCGCGGCAGCAACTCAAGGTGAGAAACGTGGTGAAGAAGACGCTGTTCCAATTGCACTGGTTCTTTGGCATCACCGCTGGCCTGGTGCTGGCCTTGATGGGCATTACCGGGGCGCTGTACTCGTTCCAGGAAGAACTGCTGCGCGCATTCAATGCCGATGTACTCAAGGTAGAAGTACGCGCCGAAGGCGTGCTACCGCCGGCCGAGCTGGTTAAGCGGGTCGAAGCCCAGCAACAGGACAAGGTGTCGATGCTGTGGGTCGACGTGCGCGAAGGCAACGCTGCACGGATCTTCTTCATGCCCGCGCCGGGCGAACGCCGTGGCGAGCTGCGCTATGCCGACCCGTACACCGGCGAACTCAAGGGCGAAGCGGCCGGGCAAGGCTTCTTCAACCTCATGCTCAAGCTGCACCGTTTCCTCGCCATGGGCGATACTGGCCGGCAAATCACCGGGGCCTGCACCCTGATGCTGGTGTTCTTCTGCCTGTCCGGCCTTTACCTGCGCTGGCCGCGTAAAGCGCTGGACTGGCGCACCTGGCTGACCTTCGACTGGGCCAAGAAAGGCCGCGCCTTCAACTGGGACCTGCACGCCGTTGCCGGCACCTGGTGCCTGCTTTTCTATCTTCTGTTCGCCCTGACCGGGCTGTTCTGGTCCTATGAGTGGTACCGTGAAGGCCTGAACAGGCTGCTGGCCGACGCGCCGGCTGCGGGCCAGCAGCAAAAACGTGGTGAAGGCCGTGGCCGGCACGGGCCGCAAAAAGTCGACAAGAATGCGCCGCCGCTGGTGGTGGACTACGACGCCATCTGGGCCAACCTCAAGGACGCCGCAGGCCCGGGCCTGTCCACCTACAACCTGCGCCTGCCGCCAGCTGGCGGTCAGCCGGCCAACCTGTTCTACCTGCTCGACAACGCCGCGCACCCACGTGCCTTCAATACCCTGATCCTTGACCCGGCCACCGGCCAGGTTAAAAAGCACGAGCGCTACACCGACAAGTCATTCAAGGCGCAGCTGCTGCAGAGCGTATACGCCTTGCACGTCGGCGAATACTTCGGCTTGCCGGGGCGCATCATCGTCACCATCGCCAGCCTCACCATGCCGTTGTTCTTCGTCACCGGCTGGCTGCTGTACCTCGACCGCCGCCGCAAGAAACGTCAGGTGCGCGCAGCACGTGGCAACGTCGCCAACAGCGGCAATGGCGACGGCTGGCTGATCGGCTTTGCCAGCCAGAGTGGCTTTGCCGAACAGTTGGCCTGGCAGAGCGCCGAGCAGTTGCAGGCAGCTGGCCAGCCCGTTCAGGTTCGCGCCCTTGCCGAGCTGGGTGAAAACGACCTGCGCCAAGCACATCGCGCGCTCTTCGTGGTGAGTACCTTCGGCGACGGCGAAGCGCCCGACAGCGCTCGCGCCTTCGAGCGCAAGGTACTCGGCCAGCCTTGGGCACTCAACAACCTCAACTATGCCCTGCTCGCCCTCGGTGATCGTCAGTACCCGCACTTCTGCGGTTTCGCTCGTCGCCTACAGGCGTGGCTGGGAGAGCGCGGTGCCAGCAGTGCATTCAGCCCGGTGGAAGTGGACAACGCCGACCAGGCCGCCCTGCAGCAATGGCAGCAGGAGCTGGCGCAACTGACCGGTGTCCAGCCGGTGGCCGCCTGGCAGCCGCCAACCTTTGCCAACTGGTCGCTGGTGCGCCGCGAACTGCTCAATCCCGGCAGCCAAGGCCAACCGGTTTACCTGCTTGGCCTGCAGGCTGCAGAACCTGCGAGCTGGGAAGCCGGCGATCTGGTAGAGGTACTGCCGCTGAATGGGCAGCCACGGATCGACGCGTTCCTCAAGGGCATGGCACTGGACGCCAGCAGCCAGGTGCAGGTCAATGGCTTGAGCGAAACCCTTGCCCAGGCACTCGCTGGCCGCCAACTGCCGACGCGACGCGACCACCTGATCGGCTTGCAGCCACAAGCGCTGGTCGATGCACTGGTGCCAATCGGTAGCCGCGAGTACTCCATCGCCTCGATCGCCAGCGATGGTGTGCTGGAGCTGATCGTGCGCCAGGAACGCCACCCCGACGGCAGCCTTGGCTTGGGCTCTGGCTGGCTGACGGAATACCTGCCAATGAATGGCACCTTGAGCCTGCGCCTGCGGCGTAACAGTGGCTTCCATCTGCCTGAGGCTGCTGCGCCGATGATCCTGATCGGCAACGGCACTGGCCTGGCGGGTCTTCGCAGCCTGTTGCGCGCGCGGGTCAATGCCGGTGAGCAGCGCAACTGGCTGCTGTTCGGCGAGCGTAACCGGGCGCATGACTTGCTGTGTGGCGATGAGCTGCAAGCTTGGCTGGACAACGGCGACCTGGCACGGCTGGACCTGGCGTTCTCACGCGATCAGGCCGAGAAGGTGTATGTGCAGGACGTGATGCTGGAGCAGGCCGAGGACTTCAAACGCTGGGTGGCCGACGGGGCTTGCGTGTATGTCTGCGGCAGCCTGCAAGGCATGGCAGCGGGGGTGGATGCGGCGCTCAACGGCATGCTGGGTGAAGCTGCTGTACAGCAGTTGATCGAGGATGGGCGGTATCGGCGGGATGTGTATTGACCGGTGTGTAGGAGCGGGTTTACTCGCGAATACGGTGGCGGCGGCAACGGTGAACGGCGGGTGGAAATTGGCCAGCAGGGCTGGCCTCTTCGCGGGTAAACCCGCTCCTACGGTGGCCTGTGTCCAACCCCAGATGTGTGTCCACCACCGGGGTAGGCGTGGGTTTACCCGCGAATACGGTGGCGGTGGCAACGGTGAACAGCGGGTGGAAATTAGCCAGCAGGGCCGGCCTCTTCGCGGGTAAACCCGCTCCTACGGGGGCCCGTGCCCAACCACCGATGTGTGTCCACCACCAATCTGTGTAGGAGCGGGTTTACCCGCGAAAGGGCCGGGCCTGCTGTCAGTGCAGCTCGAAGGTATCGGCATCCAGGTTGGCCGGGAACTTGGCCCGGTACGCCGCCAGTTCCGCCGCGCTCAGTACTGCAGTGAACACCCCGTCCGCCTCCCCGGCACTGAGCAGGCTCTCACCCTGGAAGTCCAGCACCTGGCTGTCACCAGAATAAGCAAAGCCTTTACCGTCCGTGCCCACCCGGTTCACCGCCGCCACATAGCACAGGTTCTCGATCCCCCGCGCCGGCAGCAGGCGGTTCCAGTGCTGGCGACGCGCCGCCGGCCAGTTAGCGGTGTACAGCAGCAGGTCAGTGTCCTGGGCGTCACGGCTCCACACCGGGAAGCGCAGGTCGTAGCAGATCAGCGGGCGAATCCGCCAGCCCATGAGCTCGAACTGCACCTGCCGCTCGCCTGGGGTGTAATGTTTGTGCTCACCGGCCATGCGGAACAGGTGGCGCTTGTCGTAGTGCAGAATCTCGCCGTCCGGCCGCGCCCACAACAGGCGGTTGCGGTGGCTGCCATCGGCGGCCTGGATGATCACACTGCCGGTAATCACCGCGTTATGCTTCTTCGCCTGCGCCTTCAGCCATTTGTAGGTCGGACCGTTCTCCAGTTCGCACAGGCTTTCCGATTGCATCGAAAAACCGGTGGTAAACATTTCCGGCAGGATCACCAGGTCGACCTCGCCCACCTGCTCCAGCAGCACCTCGAAGTGCGCGTAGTTGGCCTCGCGGTCGTGCCAGGCCAAGGTGGTTTGCACCAGTGCGACTTTCAGGTTCGGCAGTTTACTCAGATCGCGCATAGTCGTTCCGCTGCCTGACGCAGCGTCTCCTCTCGTTTGGCAAAGCACAGGCGTACCAGGCGTTGCTCGGGGATGGGTTGCTGGTAGAACACCGATACCGGGATGGTCGCCACGCCGTGCTCACGCGTCAGCCACAGCGACATATCGACATCGTTCAGGTCAGGACGGATTTGCGAATAGTCCACCAGCTGGAAATAAGTGCCCGTCGTGCGGGTAAAGTTGAAACGCGAGCCGTCCAGCAAACCGCAGAACAGGTCGCGCTTAGCCTGGTAAAAGGCCGGCAACTCATCAATATGCTCGGGATGCCCGGCCATGAAATCGGCCAAGGCACACTGCAGCGGCGTCACGCCACAGAAGTTGACGTACTGGTGCACTTTGCGCAGCTCGGCGCTCAGGGCAGGCGGCGCGATCACGTAACCGGTCTTCCAACCGGTAACGTGGTACGTCTTGCCGAAGGAACTGACCACGAAGGCACGGGAGTACAACTGCTCATGGGCCAGCACACTGGCGTGGCGTACGCCGTCATAGACCAAGTGCTCGTACACTTCATCGCTGACCAGGTAGATATCGCGGTCGGCAATAAGTGCGGACAACTGGTCGAGGTCTTCGCGGGTGATCAACGCGCCGCTGGGGTTGTGTGGCGAGTTGAGGATGACCATGCGCGTGCGCGGGCTCAAAGCATCGCTGAATTTCTGCCAGTCGATACGGAAATCGCCGTCGCTCAACTGCACATGTACACAGCGGCCCCCGGCCAGCTCCACGGACGGCTCGTAACTGTCGTAGCAGGGGTCGAAGACGATCACTTCGTCACCGGCATGCACCACCGCCTGGATGGCACAGAAAATAGCCTCGGTGGCGCCGGGGGTGATAGTCACTTCCTGATCGGCATCCACCCTGGCCCCATACAGCCGCTCGACCTTGGCCGCTACCTGCTGGCGCAAGGCCGGAAGGCCGGTCATCGGCGAATACTGGTTATGCCCGGCAGCCACGTGCCGGCCCACTGCATCGAGCAGGGCCTGCGGGCCATTGAAGTCAGGAAAGCCCTGGGACAGGTTGAGCGCGCCGGTCTGCACGGCGAGCTGGGACATGGTAGTGAAGATGGTCGTGCCGACATTCGGCAGTTTGCTGCGGATCATGGAGCCCTCTTTCCTGGGGTATATCCGGCACGGGGTGGAGTCCGAGCATAGCGGATCGAGCGGTCAGGAAAAAGGTTGAAACAATAGGGGGATTGCTCTGGATCAAAGGGCGTCTGTGGGGGCGGCCTTGCCCGCCCCCACATGGCGCTACTTAGCGTTTGTCGCGACGCTTCTTCTCGGCCTTCTTGTGGTGCGACATCAGGCGGCGTTTCTTGTTGACCTGGCGATCGGTAAGGGTGTTTTTCTTGCCCTCATACGGGTTCTCGCCGCCCTTGTACTCAATACGAATCGGCGTACCGACCAGCTTGAGCACGCGGCGATAGGTGTTTTCCAGGTAACGCGAGTACGACTTGGGAATGCTGTCAGTCTGGTTGCCGTGGATCACGATCAGTGGCGGGTTGGCACCGCCGAGGTGGGCATAGCGCAGCTTGATGCGGCGACCATTGACCATCGGCGGCTGGTGCTCGCTCACGGCATCTTCGAGGATCTGCGTCAGGCGGCTGGTCGGCCAGCGAGTGACCGCGGACTGGAATGCAGCCTGTACCGACTTGTACAAGTTGCCCACGCCCGTGCCATGCAGCGCGGAAATAAAGTGGATGTCGGCAAAGTCGACGAAGAACAGCCGGCGCTCCAGCTCGGTCTTCACGTAGGCGCGCTCACCCGGCTCCATGCCATCCCACTTGTTCAGGGCAATGACGATGGCGCGACCGGCTTCAAGGGCGAAGCCCAGCAGGTTAAGGTCATGGTCGACCACACCTTCGCGGGCATCCATGACGAAGATCACGACGTTGGCGTCCTTGATCGCCTGCAGCGTCTTCACCACCGAGAACTTTTCGACTTCCTCGTGGATCTTGCCTCGCTTGCGCACACCGGCGGTGTCGATGAAGGTGTACTTCTCGCCATCGCGCTCGAACGGGATGTAGATACTGTCACGGGTGGTGCCCGGCTCGTCGTAGACCACCACTCGCTCTTCACCGAGCATGCGGTTGACCAGCGTCGACTTGCCAACGTTCGGGCGGCCGATGATGGCGATCTTGATGCCATCCTTCTCGCTTGGGCCAGGAATGCGCACGGCTTCCTCACCTTCAGCGACGTCCTGTTCGAGGGCCTCGTCTTCGGCATCACGCGGCAGGTGACCGAGCACGGCCTCCATCAAGGCGTTGATACCACGGCCCTGGGAGCCCGCCACCGGAATGGCGTTACCCATGCCCATTGGCGAGAATTCGGCGCGTGCAACGTCGGGGTCGATGTTGTCGATCTTGTTGGCAACCAGGATCGCCGCCTTGTTCCGCTTGCGCAGGTGCTCGGCGATCATCTGGTCTGCTGCGGTCATGCCCGCTCGGGCATCAACCAGGAACAGCACATAGTCGGCTTCTTCGATGGCCATGAGCGACTGCTCGGCCATTTTTTCGTCCATGCCCACTTCGTCACCGGTGATACCACCGGTGTCGATCAGGATGAAGGAACGACCCTGCCAGCTGGCATCACCATACTGGCGGTCACGGGTCAGGCCAGACAGGTCACCGACGATGGCATCGCGGGTCTTGGTCAGGCGGTTGAACATGGTGGATTTGCCGACGTTCGGGCGGCCCACCAGGGCAATTACGGGAACCATCGGCTCTCCACTCTCGAATTCTTGAAAATGCAAAGGCCGCTGCAAGGCAGCGGCCGGAGTACGGGCGGCGTGTACGCCGCGACTTGAAGCCCGCCAAGGCTTCAAGCATAGCTTCAGCGGATGGTCAGTGCCTCGAGCTTGCCGCTGTTGCCGAAGACATAGATGGTGTCGCCGACCACAAGTGGGCGGGCGCGCAGGCCATCGCTGTCGATGCGCTCACGGCCGACGAAGCGGCCATCCACCTGGCTCAGCAGGTGCAGGTAACCTTCAAAGTCACCCACAGCCACGTAGCTGCTGAACACTTCAGGGGCGGTCAACTGGCGGCGAGCCATGCTGTCGTTGCTCCACAGGGCACTGGAAGAGCGCTCATCCACACCTTCCACGGTACCCGAGGCTTCGCTGACGTAGACGTTACCGAAGCCCTGAGCAACACCCACATAGCTGGAAGCATCGCGCTGCCACAGCTCGCGGCCGCTTTCCAGGTCCAGGCCCGCTACACGGCCCTGGTAGGTGCTGACGTACAGGGTACCACCAGATAGCAGCAAGCCGCCGTCGATATCAACCACACGGTCCAGCTCGGAACGGCCCTTCGGGATGGCCACGCGGCTTTCCCACACCGGCACACCGTTGTTGATATCCACCGCCACTACCTTGCCGGTAGACAGGCCGGCAACCGCCAGGCGGTTGGTGGCGATCGGCGCACCGGTACCACGCAGCGTCAGCACGGCCGGGGAGTTCTCGTAGATCCAACGGCGGTCGCCAGTGGCGGCATCCAGGCCGATCAGGCGGTCGTCCTGGGTCTGCACCACCACCACGTCACCGTTGTTGGCAGGTGGGGCGAGCACTTCGCTGGTCACGCGCGAGCGCCAACGCTCCTCACCGGTGCTCGAGTCCAGGGCAATGACTTCACCCTTGAGGGTACCGAGCATGACCAGGCCATAGCCTACGCCAACTGCACCGGAAACCTGCAGCTCCAGGTCCTTCTTCCACACCACGTCACCGGTAATGCGGTCGAGGGCGAAGACTTCGCCGTTGACGTCGGAAGCGTAGATACGGTCGTTCTCGATGGCCGGTACCAGGGTGTTGTAGGTTTCACCCTGGCCATCACCGATCGAACGGCTCCACTGCTTCTTCAGCACCACTTCCTCGGTGAACTTGGTCAGCTCGGCCGGGGGCAGTTCCTTCTTGCTGTTGCTGCTGCAACCTGCGGCCAGTACGGCCAGGGTCAGCACTGCTGCATGTTTCCAACCGATCACTTACGCGTCCCCTTTAGCCAGGTCATCCAGCTTCAATTGCAGGCCACCGACCGCCGCGTCATCGGACAGCGCGGCCTTGGCTTTTTCGTAAGCGCTGTGGGCGTCGTTGGTGCGACCCAGCTGCACCAGCAGGTCACCCTTCAACTCTTCACGGCTTGCCAGGAAGGCTTTATCGGCGTCACCGTCGAGCAGCTTGAGGGCATCCTCGGCCTTATCCTGGGCTGCCAGTACGCGCGCCAGACGCTGACGCGAAATCTCGCCCAGGGTGACGTCGGCCGGATTGTCCAACACGCTTTTCAGCTCGGCTGCGGCGTCATCGAGCTTGCCGCTGTCAACCGCGACCTTGGCCACGAACAGGCTGCCGTACTGGGCGTAAGCGGTGCCGCCAAACTCGCTCTTGAGCTTGCCGGCCAGTTCCGCGACCTTGGTGGCGTCCGGCTGGCCGGTCGGTGTCAGGCTGGTTTCAATCAACGCCTGATACAACTGCGAGGCACCTTGCGACTGGTTGTTCTGGTATTTGTGCCAGGTATTCCAGCCCAACACCACCACGCCAGCCAGCAATGCACCGGTCAGCAGCGGCTTGCCGTTGCGGCTCCACCAGTCCTTGACGCCTGCCAGGTCATCATCATCGGTACTCGACACCCCAATACTCCTTTTCGCCTATTCGCTTGTTGAACCGCGTTACGCTTGCGCGATCGCGGTTTCCAGGTGCTCCGCAAGAGCATCCCAGGCAATGTTCTGTTGTTCGCCCTGGCCACGCAGGGGCTTCAAGCCGATTTCTTGCTTGGCCAGCTCGTCGTCGCCGAGGATCAGGGCGAACAGTGCACCGCTCTTGTCGGCTTTCTTGAACTGGCTCTTGAAGCTGCCACCACCGGCGTTGACTGCCAGGCGCAGGCCCGGCAAGCGGTCGCGCAAGCCTTCGGACAGGCGCAGGCCTGCCAACTCCGCCTGCTCGCCAAAGGCGCACAGGTAAACGTCGATCTGGCGGCTGATGGACTCCGGCACCTTGCCCAGGGTTTCCAACAGCAGGATCAGGCGCTCGATGCCCATGGCGAAACCAACGCCAGTGGTCGGCTTGCCACCCATCTGTTCGACCAGGCCGTCGTAACGGCCACCCGCGCACACCGTGCCCTGGGCACCGAGCTTGTCGGTTACCCACTCGAACACGGTCTTGCTGTAGTAGTCCAGGCCGCGTACCAGCTTGGTATTGATCACGAACGGAATACCGGCAGCGTCCAGGCGGGCCTTCAGGCCCTCGAAGTGCACGCGCGATTCTTCGTCCAGATAGTCTTCCAGCTTCGGCGCCCCAACCAGCACCGCCTGGGTGTTCTGGTCCTTGCTGTCGAGGATACGCAGCGGGTTGCTCTTCAGGCGGCGCTGGCTGTCTTCGTCCAGTTGCTCCAGGCGCGCCGAGAGGAACTCGACCAGCGCGTCACGGTAGCGTGCGCGGGCTTCACTGGTGCCCAGGCTGTTGAGCTCCAGCTTGACCGCGTCCTGAATGCCCAGCAGGCCCCACAGGCGCCAGGTCAGCATGATCAGCTCGGCATCGATGTCCGGGCCGTCCAGGTTGAACACTTCCACGCCAATCTGGTGGAACTGGCGGTAGCGGCCCTTCTGTGGGCGCTCGTGGCGGAACATCTGGCCGATGTACCACAGCTTCTGCACCTGACCGTTGCCGGTGATGCCGTGCTCGAGCACTGCTCGCACACAGGCCGCGGTGCCTTCAGGGCGCAGGGTCAGTGAATCGCCGTTGCGGTCCTCGAAGGTGTACATCTCTTTTTCGACGATGTCGGTCACTTCACCGATCGAGCGTTTGAACAGCTCGGTGAACTCGACGATCGGCGTGCGGATCTGGCTGTACCCGTAGGAGTCCAGCAGCCCGGCCACGGTGCCTTCGAAGTAGCGCCACAGCGGCGACTGTTCTGGCAGGATGTCGTTCATGCCACGGATGGCTTGCAGCGATTTGCTCACGAAAAGTCCTTACGAATTCTGTGTGTCAGCCACGAGCGATCAACGCCGCGTCGGCCTCGGCCTTTTCGGCCGCTTTCTGGCGGATGAGTTTTTCAAGCTCATCGACCAGGTTGTCATTGGTCAGCTTCTGCGCCGGCTTGCCGTCGATGTAGATCAGGTTCGGCGTACCGCCGGTCAGGCCTACATGGGCTTCCTTGGCTTCACCCGGGCCGTTGACCACGCAACCGATCACCGCCACATCCAGCGGCACCAGCAGGTCTTCCAGGCGCCCTTCCAGCTCGTTCATGGTCTTGACCACATCGAAGTTCTGCCGCGAGCAGCTCGGGCAGGCGATGAAGTTGATGCCACGCGAGCGCAGATGCAGCGACTTGAGGATGTCGTAGCCGACTTTCACTTCTTCGACCGGATCGGCCGCCAGCGAGATGCGGATGGTATCGCCAATACCTTCGGCCAGCAGCATACCGAGGCCGACGGCGGACTTCACGGTGCCCGAACGCAGGCCACCGGCTTCAGTGATGCCCAGGTGCAGCGGTTGCACGATCTGCTTGGCCAGCAGACGGTAGGCTTCGACAGCCATGAACACGTCCGAGGCCTTGACGCTGACCTTGAAGTCCTGGAAATCCAGGCGATCGAGATGCTCGACGTGGCGCAGGGCCGACTCGACCAGTGCGGCCGGGGTCGGTTCGCCATACTTCTTCTGCAGGTCTTTTTCCAGCGAACCGGCGTTGACCCCGATACGAATCGGAATGCCGCGGTCGCGGGCGGCATCGACCACGGCGCGCACACGGTCTTCACGGCCGATGTTGCCCGGGTTGATCCGCAGGCAATCAACGCCCAGCTCGGCAACGCGCAGGGCGATCTTGTAGTCGAAATGGATGTCGGCGACCAGCGGCACGCTGACCCGTTGCTTGATCTTGCCAAACGCTTCGGCCGCGTCCATGTCCGGCACCGAGACCCGCACGATGTCCACGCCGGCGTCGACCAGACGCTGGATTTGCGCCACGGTGGCAGCGACATCGTTGGTGTCGGTGTTGGTCATGCTCTGCACCGCGATGGGCGCATCACCACCCACCGGCACATTGCCAACCCAGATTTTGCGGGATTCGCGACGTTTGATCGGAGATTCGCCGTGCATGACTTACTGTCCCAACTTCAGGCGAGCAGTCTCGCCACTGGTGAACGGGGCAACATCGACGGCCTGGCCGTTGTAGCTTACCTGGGCGCCCCGGGCAAAGCCCAGGCGTACCGCGAATGGCGGCTTGCCGGTCAGCTCGAGGTTGTCCCCCTTGCGCTTGATGGCGCTGAACAGCACCTTGCCGTTGCCGTCGCTGACCTGGGTCCAGCAATCGGCAGTGAACTGGATGGCGACCTTGGCGCTGCCAGCTGGCACCGCGGAAGGCTCGGCGGCCGCCACTGCCGGTGCAGGTGCAGCAGTGGCCTGCACTGGAGGAGTAACCGGTGCAGGCGAAGCAGCAGGTGCGGGTTGCACAGGCGCTTGTTGTGCTGGAGCAGGCGCTGTGGCAATGGCTGCCTCAGAGGTTACCGGCGCCTGTTCAGCGGCAGCAGGCTGCTCGGCAGCGCCCTGATCCAGCGCCAGCGGCGCACTTTCAGCTTGCTGGCCAGCGGAAACGGCCTGGTCTTCAGGCTCATCGAGCGGGTGAATCTGTGTGGTGCCGTCGGCGCTTTCGACCTCGACATGTTCCAAGGCGATCTTGGCCAACTCCTTGCCCCGCAGGCTGCCCTGGTCCTGCCACCAGAAAAAGCCACCACCGACCACAGCCACCAGCAACAGCAGGCTGACGCCGCGCAGGATGTTGTGCGACAACCGCACAGGCTCTTCGATACGGCCCAGCGAATGCACGTCGCTGCCTTTGGCGTGGGTACCGGTGTAGCGGTCGAAGGCATCTACCAGGGCGGCCTGGTCGAGGTCCATCAGCTTGGCGTAGGCGCGAATGTAGCCACGAGCGAAAGTATGCCCGGGCAGCTTGTCGAAGGCGCCGGTTTCCACGTGGTTCAACGAACTGACAGTGAGGTTGAGCTTGCGGGCCACCTCGGCTTGAGACCAGTCCCGTTTCTCACGGGCCAGGCGCAAAAGCTCACCGGGGTTCTGGCCAGGCGCTACTGCTACTTCGGGATGCGCGGCGTTCATCGTTGCTCCGACAGGTATTGCTGATATTCCGGCGTACCGGGATAAAGTCGTTGTAATTGCTGGCCCAATTCGGCCAGTGCGCCCTGCTCGTCGAACACCCTGGCAAGGCGGCTGCCCAGCAGCAGGCTACGGGCGTCGTGGTCGCTCAACTGGCTGAAACGATCGTAGTAGTCCCGGGCCGGCACATAATGCCTGTTTTCGTAGGACAACTCAGCCATTTCCAGCAACGCTTTTGGTTGCCGCTGGTTGAGTTGTAACGCTTTCAACAGATACGCGTGCGCCTGATCGCGGCGTTCGAGCTTCAGGGCGGTCAGGCCCAGATTCTCGTATACGCGTGAGCGCTCAGGATACAGGGTATCGGCACTGGCCAGGCGAAACATCTGCTTGGCCTCGGCAAATCGCCCCTGAGCATAAAGGAAACTGCCGTAATTGTTGCGAATTCGCGTGTCACCGCGGCTTATCAGCAAGGCCTTGCGAAAATGTGCTTCGGCCAACGCCGGCTCGCCTTCGGCTTGAAACACTACCGCCAGCGCGGCGTGCGCATCGACATCCTGGTCATCCAGCGCCAGGGCCTTTCCCAGCGGCGCCTTGGCCTGTTCGGTCAAACCTTGTTGCAAATAACCCAAGCCAAGCTGCACATAAGCCCGCCCTGCCTCCACCCTGCCCTGGCGGCTGGCCAAGGGGTCGCTCGCGCCACCCGACACGCAGCCGGCCAGCAGCGAAAGCGCAAGGATCGACAGCGCGGCACGCAGGCTCATGGGCAAGGTACCTGTCAGTGGCTGGCGGCGCTGTCTGGCAGTTCGACGTCCGCAGAAAGCTGGCGAACAGCGATGTAGCGCTCACTGCGGCGAGTACGGTCATTGACCTGGCCGACCAGCTGACCACAGGCAGCGTCGATGTCGTCGCCGCGCGTGGTACGGGTGGTGACGTTGAAGCCTCCGTGGTGCAGCAGGTCCTGGAAGCGACGAATGGCGTTGTTGCTCGGTCGCTCGTAGCCCGAATGCGGGAACGGGTTGAACGGGATCAGGTTGATCTTGCAGGGTACATCGCGCAACAGTTCGATCATCTGCGCGGCATGCTCGGGCTGGTCGTTGACGTCCTTGAGCAGGGTGTACTCGACGGTGAGCACGCGCTTGCCACCCAGGGTGGACATGTAGCCCATGCACGATTCCAGCAGCACCTTCAGCGGGTACTTCTTGTTGATCGGTACCAGCTTGTTGCGCAGTTCGTCGTTCGGCGCATGCAGCGACAGGGCCAGCGACACGTCGATGTGCTTGGCGAGTTCGTCGATCATGGGCACCACGCCCGAGGTGGACAAGGTGACACGGCGCTTGGAAATGCCATAGCCAAGGTCATCCATCATGATTTTCATGGCGGCAATGACGTTGTCGAAGTTCAGCAAGGGCTCGCCCATGCCCATCATGACCACGTTGGTAATCGCGCGGTCGACTTTGGCAGGAACGGTCCCGAAGGATTTGTTGGCAAGCCACACCTGGCCGATCACTTCGGCGGCAGTGAGGTTGCTGTTGAAGCCTTGCTTGCCGGTGGAGCAGAAGCTGCAGTCCAGGGCACAGCCGGCTTGCGACGATACGCACAGGGTGCCGCGGTCGTCGGTTGGAATATAGACGGTCTCAACGCAGCTGCCGGAGGCAACGCGGATCACCCATTTACGAGTGCCGTCGGCGGAAATGTCTTCACTGACCACTTCCGGTGGGCGAATTTCGGCAACGGCCTCGAGCTTTTCGCGCAAGACCTTGCCTACGTTGGTCATGGCCGCAAAGTCGGACACGCCAAAATGGTGAATCCATTTCATCACCTGGCCGGCACGGAAGCGCTTCTCCCCAATAGAGTCGAAGAATTGTTCCATTTCCGGCTGGGTCAGACCCAACAGGTTGATTTTGCCAGTAGATGTCGTCATGGATTCACCCTCACCCGTAAGCTTTCGCTTAGCGAGTGGTTACCTCGGTAGCAGCGAAGAAGTAAGCGATTTCGCGAGCAGCAGCAGCTTCGGAGTCCGAACCGTGAACGGCGTTGGCGTCGATCGACTCGGCGAAGTCAGCGCGGATGGTGCCGGCAGCAGCTTCTTTAGGGTTGGTAGCACCCATCAGCTCACGGTTCTTGGCAATGGCGTTCTCGCCTTCCAGAACCTGGACAACGACCGGACCGGAAGTCATGAAGGCAACCAGGTCACCGAAGAAGCCGCGCTCGCTGTGCTCAGCGTAGAAGCCTTCGGCTTCGGCCTTGGACAGTTGCTTCATTTTCGAGGCAACGATTTTCAGGCCGGCTTCTTCGAAGCGAGTGGTGATCTTGCCGATGACGTTTTTGGCAACAGCGTCAGGCTTGATGATGGAGAAAGTACGTTGAACAGCCATGGAAAACTCCAGAATATGAGTGTTACGAAAAATTAAACCCGCGAATTATACGCGGGTTCCGGGGGATTGCCTAACCTGCAAGTGACGCTTAGTCGGCTTCGTCGATCCAGGCGGCCTGGATTGCCTCGAGCACTTTCTCACCGCCGCGTGACGGATCGTCGCTGAACTCTGGCAATGCCAGCACCCAGCGGTGCAGGTCCACGAAATTCACATAACGAGGATCGACCTCAGGCTTGCTTTCTGCAAGCTGGATTGCGATCTCAAGTACATCAACCCATTTCAGACTCATGTACAGGCCCTCAGTGCGGTGCTTCGGCAGCATGGTTGAGCGAATACTTGGGGATCTCGATGGTCAGGTCTTCGTCAGCGACGAAAACCTGGCAACCCAGGCGCGATTGCGCTTCCAGGCCCCAGGCTTTGTCCAGCATGTCCTCTTCCAGCTCGTCAGCCTCTTCGAGCGAATCGAAGCCCTTGCGCACGATGCAGTGGCAAGTGGTACAGGCCTTGACGCCGCCGCAGGCACTTTCCATCTCGATGTGATGGTCGTGGGCCAGCTCCAGGATGTTGGTCCCGGGCTTGACCTCCACGGTCAGCCCCTCGGGGCAGAACTTCTCATGCGGCAGGAATGTCACCAGCGGCATCGATTACTCCTCGATCTCATTCAGGTTGCGCCCGGCCAGTGCGGCTTTGACCGTCGAATCAAGGCGACGGGCGGCAAATGCATCGGTCACCTGCGACAGACGCTTGGTCTGTTGCTCGATGGCTGCGCCATCGGTGCCGGCCAGCAAATCACGTAGTTCTTGCATCTGGAATTCGATGGCGTCGCGCTCGTCACTGCTGAGCAGGCGCTCGCCGTCGGCGTCCAGGGCGCCCTGTACCGCCTCGAGCAGCCGCTCGCCATCTACCTGATGCTCTCGCAGCTGGCGGGCGTGCTTGTCGGAACCGGCGTGTTCGAAGGAGTCCTTGAGCATGCGGGCGATTTCGCCGTCGGTCAGGCCGTAGGACGGCTTGACCTGAATGCTGGCTTCCACGCCCGAACCCAGCTCGCGGGCAGCGACGCTGAGCAGGCCATCGGCATCCACCTGGAAGGTGACGCGGATTTTCGCAGCACCGGCAACCATGGCCGGGATGCCGCGCAGCTCGAAGCGGGCCAGCGAACGGCAGTCGCTGATCAGCTCGCGCTCGCCCTGCAGTACGTGGATCATCATGGCCGACTGGCCATCTTTGTATGTGGTGAACTCCTGAGCGCGGGCCACCGGAATGGTGGTGTTACGCGGGATCACCTTCTCCATCAGCCCGCCCATGGTCTCAAGACCAAGCGACAGCGGGATGACATCGAGCAGCAGCAGCTCGCCACCTTCGCGGCGGTTGCCGGCCAGGGTGTCAGCCTGGATGGCGGCACCAATGGCCACCACCTGGTCTGGGTCGATCGAGGTCAGCGGGGTGCGCCCGAACAGTGCGCCCACGGCCTCACGTACACGTGGCACACGGGTCGAACCACCGACCATGACCACAGCGCCGACCTCTTCCAGTTCAACCCCACTGTCGCGCACAGCGCGGCGGCAAGCCTTGAGGCTGCGGGCGACCAGGGGTTCGATCATGGCTTCGAAAGCGCTGCGACTCAGTTCGCCCTGCCAGGCGCCGTGGCTGACGCTGACCACGTCGGCATCGGTCAGGGCTTCCTTGGCGGCGCAGGCGGTTTGCAGCAGCGCGCGCTGGGTAGCCGGGTCGAGGTCAGACGACAAGCCAGCCTGCTCGATGATCCAGCCGGCAATAGCGTGATCGAGGTCGTCCCCCCCCAGGGCGGTATCACCACCGGTGGCGAGCACTTCGAATACGCCAGCGGTCAGGCGCAGGATGGAAATATCGAAAGTGCCGCCGCCCAGATCATAGATGGCCACCACGCCTTCGGCGTTCTGGTCAAGGCCGTAGGCTACGGCAGCCGCAGTCGGTTCGTTGAGCAGGCGCAGCACGTTCAGGCCGGCCAGACGCGCAGCGTCTTTGGTAGCCTGACGCTGGGCGTCATCGAAATAGGCCGGCACGGTGATCACCGCGCCTACCAGCTCGCCACCCAAGGTAGCTTCGGCACGTTCGCGCAACACCTTCAGGATGTCGGCAGACACTTCCACAGGGCTTTTCGGCCCCTGCACGGTGTCGATGAACGGCATGTGCGATTCACCACCCACAAAGCGGTATGGCAGTTGCTCGCCCAGCTGCTTGACGTCGGCCAGGCCGCGCCCCATCAGGCGCTTGACCGACAGCACGGTGTTCAACGGGTCGCTGGAGGCAGCATCACGCGCGGCCTGCCCCACTTCGTTACGCCCTTCGAGGTAGCGTACCGCGGACGGCAGAATGACGTTACCCTGCGCGTCGGGCAGGGGCTCGCTACGGCCGCTGCGCAGTGCAGCGACCATTGAGTTGGTGGTGCCCAGGTCGATCCCAACCGCCAGGCGGCGCTGGTGCGGCTGAGGGCTTTGACCGGGTTCGGCAATCTGCAGTAGGGCCATGCTTATCTGAATACCTTAGGTGCCATCACGGGCAGCACCGGGGTTAATCGTCGAGGCGCTCTTCCAGTTGGCGCACTTCTTGGGCGAGCTTGTCGAGGAACTGCATGCGGCGCATCAGGCGTTCAGCCTTGTCGCGCTCGCCCGGGGCATCCCAGCAGCCGGCAAAGTCCTCATTCAGCGTGTCCTGGGCGGCCTTCAGGCGCTTCTTGAACACGCCGACACCGTCAAGGTCGGCTTCATCCTGCAGTTCTTCGAGCTCTTCACGCCACTGCATCTGCTGCAGCAGGAAGTCAGGGTCGTGGACCGTGACTTCCTGGGGCACTTCATGGCCGCTGATGGCCAGCAGGTAGCGCGCGCGACGCGGCGCACTGCGCAGCGTCTGGTAAGCGTCGTTGAGGGCCGCGGATTTTTCCAGCGCTATACGCTGCTCACGCTCGGAGGCGTCGGCAAAGCGGTCAGGATGGACTTCGCGGGCCAGCTCGCGATAGCGAGTGGCCAGCTTGTCGAGATCCAGACGGAAGCTTGGCTGGAGGTCAAACAATGCGTAATGACAAGGAGTACCCACAGCCAGCCTCAAACGTTGAAGCTTTCGCCGCAGCCACACTCACCGCGCACGTTGGGGTTGTTGAACTTGAAGCCTTCGTTCAACCCTTCCTTGACGAAATCCAGTTCGGTGCCGTCGAGGTAGACCAGGCTCTTGGGATCGATGATCACCTTGACGCCATGGTTTTCGAACACCTGGTCTTCGTCCGCCAGTTCGTCGACGAATTCCAGCACGTAGGCCAGACCCGAGCAACCGGTGGTGCGCACGCCCAGGCGAATGCCCTCACCTTTGCCGCGCCCGTCGAGGGAGCGGCGAATGTGGTTGGCGGCGGCTTCTGTCATGCTGATAGCCATCAGAACTCCTTACCTTGCAACAGGCGACTTAGATCAAGCCTTTCTTCTGCTTGTAGTCGCGTACGGCTGCCTTGATGGCATCTTCGGCGAGTACCGAGCAGTGGATCTTGACCGGCGGCAACGCCAGCTCTTCGGCCAGTTGGGTATTCTTGATGGTTTCGGCCTCGTCCAGAGTCTTGCCCTTCATCCACTCGGTGGCGAGAGAACTGGACGCGATGGCCGAACCGCAGCCGTAGGTCTTGAACTTGGCGTCTTCGATAACGCCCTGCTCGTTGACCTTGATCTGCAGACGCATCACGTCACCGCAGGCCGGGGCGCCGACCATGCCGGTGCCGACATCCGGGTCTTCGGCATTCATCTTGCCGACGTTGCGCGGGTTTTCGTAGTGGTCGATGACCTTTTCACTGTATGCCATGGTGCAATTCCTTCCTCATCAGGGAGCCGCTCTTGCCGGCGACTGCTTAGTGGGCGGCCCACTCGATCTTGGAGATGTCAACGCCGTCTTTGTACATATCCCACAGCGGCGACAGCTCACGCAGTTTATTGACGGCCTCGCAGACTTTCTGCGCGGCGTAGTCGACTTCTTCTTCAGTGGTGAAACGGCCGAAGGAGAAGCGGATCGAGCTGTGCGCCAGCTCGTCGTTGCGGCCCAGAGCACGCAGTACGTAGGACGGCTCGAGCGACGCGGAGGTACAGGCCGAACCGGACGATACGGCGATGTCTTTCAGCGACATCAGCAGCGATTCGCCTTCGACGTAGTTGAAGCTCAGGTTCAGGTTGTGCGGTACACGCGCAGTCTGGCTGCCATTGACGTACAGCTCTTCAAGGTTTGAGACCTGCTTGAAGAAGCGGTCGCTCAGGGCCTTGATGCGTGCGTTTTCTGCAACCATTTCCTGCTTGGCAATGGCGAAGGCTTCGCCCATGCCGACGATCTGATGGGTCGGCAGGGTGCCCGAACGCATGCCGCGCTCATGACCGCCGCCGTGAATGATGGCTTCAAGACGAACACGCGGCTTGCGGCTGACGTACAGTGCGCCGATGCCTTTCGGGCCATAGACCTTGTGCGCCGAGAACGACATCAGGTCGACTTTCAGCTTTTGCAGGTCGATTTCGACCTTGCCAGCCGACTGGGCGGCGTCGACATGGAACAGTACGCCGCGCGAACGGGTCAGTTCACCGATGGCGGCAATGTCGTTGATCGAGCCGACTTCGTTGTTCACATGCATCAGCGAGACCAGGATGGTGTCGTCGCGCAGCACCGCTTCTACCATGGCCGGGGTGACGATGCCGTCTTCGCCTGGTTCCAGGTAAGTGACTTCAAAACCTTCGCGCTCCAGCTGGCGAGCGGTATCCAGGACCGCCTTGTGCTCGATCTTGGAGGTAATGATGTGCTTGCCCTTGGTCTGATAGAAGTGCGCGACACCTTTAAGCGCGAGGTTGTCGGACTCGGTGGCACCACTGGTCCAGACGATTTCGCGCGGATCGGCGTTGATCAGCTCGGCAACCTGACGACGACCGTTCTCCACCGCTTCCTCGGCCTTCCAGCCAAAGACGTGGGAGCGCGAGGCCGGGTTACCGAAGTTCCCGTCGACCAGCAGGCAGTCGGCCATCTTCTGGGCCACGCGTGGGTCGACCGGAGTGGTCGCAGAGTAATCAAGGTAGATCGGCAACTTCATTTGTCTCTCCTATCAGGCGGTGGCGTCGCTCGTCGTCCCAGGGGGTCAATCGACGGCAGACGTCTCAATCTTGTCCAGCTGGGCGGTTCGTCCTGCGACACGGCGCAGGTCCTGGCGCTGGGCGACTTCCTGCACATCACGGCGCTTGACGAGGTCGGCCAGGCTGATGCCGCTGAGGAATTCATGGATCTGCTGGCTGAGGTCGCACCACAGGTGGTGGGTCAGGCAGGTATCACCGGCATGGCAGTCACCGAGCCCCTGGCAACGGGTGGCGTCGACCGATTCGTTGACCGCGTCGATAACCTGGGCCACCTGGATGGTTTCCATGCCCCGCGACAGCTGGTAGCCACCGCCTGGACCGCGCACACTGGAAACCAGGCTGCTGCGGCGCAGCTTGGCGAACAGCTGCTCCAGATAAGAGAGGGAAATGCCCTGGCGCTCGGAAATATCGGCCAAAGACACCGGCCCATGCTTCGCGTGCAACGCCAGGTCGAGCATGGCGGTCACGGCGTATCGGCCTTTGGTAGTCAGTCGCATGGCTATTGGGTACCACGGGAGTTTCAGGATGTGTGCGAGTATGCGATTCCCGAGCATTTAAGTCAACTATTAGACCTACTGCTTTAGTCGGGATTGCATCTGGGAGGCGGCCGCGATTGTAGCAGACGAGGGGCGTGAGCACACGCCCCGCATGCCACCATGACTTCAGTGCGGCGCGATCAATGCGGCTGAGTGTCGCGCTGGGCCACCTGGGCAGCCTCGCTGAAGTCGTCCTCCGGCAAGGCCGGCAGTTCCTTGGCACAATAGTCACTGCCCATCTTGGTCAGCGCGCCACACATACCCTCCAACCGTTCGTCGACGGCCTGCAGGTGATCGAGCATCTGGCCGATGGCCCGCGCCACCGGGTCGGGCATGTCGCCACTGACACCATAGGCGTCAAAGCCGATCTTCTCGGCCATTGCCTTACGCTTGGCTTCGACTTCGGTGTCCTCGCTCTTGACGATGATCCGCCCCGGAATGCCTACCGCCGTAGCCCCGGCCGGCACCGCCTTGGTGACCACCGCATTGGAACCGATCTTGGCCCCGGCGCCGACCGTGAAAGGCCCCAACACCTTGGCACCGGCCCCTACCACCACGCCGTTTTCCAAGGTGGGATGGCGCTTGCCCTTGTTCCAGCTGGTGCCACCGAGCGTCACCCCCTGGTACAGGGTGACGTCATCACCGATCTCGGCGGTTTCGCCAATGACGATGCCCATACCGTGGTCGATGAAAAAGCGCCGCCCAATGGTGGCGCCAGGGTGGATTTCGATACCGGTCAGCCAGCGACCGAAGTTCGACACCAGCCGGGCCAGCCATTTGAAATCACGCCTCCACAGGGCATTGCCCAGGCGGTGCAGCCAGATGGCATGCATGCCGGGGTAGCAGGTGAGCACCTCGAAGGCATTGCGTGCAGCCGGGTCTCGGTGGAATACGCTTTGAATATCTTCACGCAGGCGTTCGAACATCTGTCAGTCCTTCCGTTTATGCGGCTCGCCCCGGACCACTTTCTGGGTCTCGGTGAGGATGCCGCGCAAAATGCTCATTTCCGAACGCTCGACCGCCACCCGCCCATACAGCCGGCGCAAGCGCGGCATCAGGTGCTTGGGCTTTTCGGGGTCGAGGAAGCCGATGCCCACCAGGGTTTTCTCCAGGTGGTCGTAGAACAGCTCCATTTCATCCATGGTCGCCAGCTCAGCGGCGTCAACCTTCTCGACTTTGCCCGGCGCTTCACCGGCAGCCAGCCAGGCCATGCGCACCTCGTAGGAGAGCACCTGCACGGCAGCCGCCAGGTTCAGCGAGCTGAAGTCGGGGTTGGAGGGAATGTGCACATGGAAGTGACATCGCTGCAGTTCTTCGTTGGTCAGGCCGGCGTGTTCGCGCCCGAACACCAGGGCGATTTCCTCGCCGCCATTGGCATGCTCCACCGCCTTGGCACCGCATTCACGCGGGCCGATCAACGGCCAGGGAATGCTGCGCTCGCGGGCGCTGGTGCCCATCACCAGGTTGCAGCCGACCAGCGCCTGCTCAAGGCTGTCGACCACCTGGGCGTTATCCAGCACATCGTCGGCGCCCGAAGCACGGGCACTGGCATCCACGGCGGGGAATTCTTTCGGCTGCACCAGCACCAGACGCGACAAGCCCATGTTTTTCATGGCACGCGCAGCGCCGCCGATGTTGCCGGGGTGGCTGGTATTGACCAGAACAACACGAATATTTTGCAGCAAGGTGTTGTGCTCACAGATGCAGTAATCAGGGCCTTCGATCTTACAGAACCGACAGACGTAACGCCATGAAAGCAAATGTGACACTTCTGCCGCCAAAGTTTTCTGCTAGAATGATCGGCTTTCTTCTTTAACATCTCCAGGTGACCCGCCCATGCAGCCTATGCTGAATATCGCCCTGCGCGCCGCTCGCAGCGCCAGTGAACTGATTTTCCGCTCCATCGAACGCCTGGATAGCATCAAGGTCGATGAGAAAGAGGCCAAGGACTACGTTTCCGAAGTCGATCGCGCCGCCGAGCAGAGCATCGTCAACGCCCTGCGCAAGGCCTACCCGAACCACTCCATCCAGGGCGAAGAAACCGGCCTGCACGCGGGTAGCGGCGAAGAAGGCAAGGATTACCTGTGGATCATCGATCCGCTGGACGGCACCACCAACTTCCTTCGCGGCATCCCGCACTTCGCCGTCAGCATCGCCTGCAAATACCGCGGCCGCCTTGAGCACGCCGTGATCGTCGACCCGGTTCGCCAGGAAGAATTCACCGCCAGCCGTGGCCGTGGCGCCCAGCTCAATGGCCGCCGCCTGCGCGTCAGCTCGCGCACAAGCCTGGAAGGCGCCCTGCTGGGCACCGGCTTCCCGTTCCGTGATGGCCAGATGGCGGACATGGACAACTACCTGGGCATGTTCCGCGCCTTGACCGGCCAGACCGCCGGCATCCGCCGCGCCGGCTCCGCCAGCCTGGACCTGGCCTATGTGGCTGCCGGCCGCTTCGACGCCTTCTGGGAGTCGGGCCTGTCCGAATGGGACATGGCAGCGGGCGTACTGCTGATCCAGGAAGCCGGTGGCTTGGTGAGTGACTTCAACGGTGGCCACGACTTCCTCGACAAAGGCCACATCGTTGCAGGCAACATCAAGTGCTTCAAGGCAGTACTGACTGCCATCCAGCCCCACCTGCCAGAAAGCATGAAGCGCTAAGCGCAGATTGCGGCAAACAAAAAGCACCTCTCGAGGTGCTTTTTTTGTGCCTGGTGGTTTTGCATTGCCCGTACGGCCTCTTCGCGGGTAAACCCGCTCCTACATGGATCGCATTGCCCCTGTAGGAGCGGGTTTACCCGCGAAGAGGCCGGCACAGACAACGCAAATTACTGACCCGCTTCGCTCAGAATCAACTTGCCATTCTTGTCCAGCGGAATGGTCGATCCCGGCTCGCGGTCCATCTTCACCTTGCCTACCTGATCACCGATGGAATAGGTCACGTTGTAGCCCACCACCTTCTCGCTGATGTCGTTGACCGTGTTGCAGCGGGTTTGCGTGGTCGTGTAGGTATCACGCTCCTGCATGCCTTCCTGCACCTTGTTACCTGCATAACCACCACCGACCGCACCGGCCACGGTGGCAATCTTCTTGCCGGTACCACCACCAATCTGATTACCCAACAGACCACCCGCCAGCGCACCGACCACGGTACCGGCAATCTGGTGTTGATCCTTGACTGGCGCCTGGCGCGTCACAGTCACGTCCTTGCATACTTCACGCGGGGTTTTCACCTGCTGCTTGATCGGCTGCACGTCAGTCACCTGAGCGACTTCGGGGCCTTTGTTCACCAAGCTGTAGGTCGCCACAGCACCTCCGGCAGTTACACCGACAGCACCCAGCACCGCACCCACCAGCATTGATTTATTCACGTGAACCTCCTGATCGTACCAGCGGGCATGAACCCGCGCTTCTCCCAGCCTTGGAGCCAAAAAAAAGGCGCGAGTTCAACACTCGCGCCCTTTCACCGCCAGGCGGCGCAGGAAAGAACCCTACGGACGTTCGTCCACACCCTCGGCCTTGACCGGCGGAATGAGATCTTCGCTGCTCAGGTTCAGCCAGATCAGTACCACGTTGGCGATATAGATCGACGAATAAGTACCGGCCATGACACCAATGAACAGTGCCAGTGAGAAACCGAACAGGTTGTCACCCCCGAAGAACAGCAGCGCAGCAATGGCCAGCAAGGTCGAAACCGAAGTGGCGACGGTACGCAGCAGGGTCTGGGTGGTGGAAATGTTGATGTTCTCGATCAGCGAGGCCTTGCGCATGACACGGAAGTTCTCGCGCACCCGGTCGAACACAACAATGGTGTCGTTCAGCGAGTAACCAATGATCGCCAGGACCGCCGCCAGCACTGTCAGGTCGAAGGTGATCTGGAAGAACGACAGGATGCCCAGCGTTACCACCACGTCGTGGATCAGCGAGACGATCGCCCCCACGGCGAACTTCCACTGGAAGCGGAAGGCCAGGTAGATGAGGATACCGCCCAGAGCCAGGAGCATGCCCATGCCGCCCTGGTCGCGCAGCTCTTCACCGACCTGCGGACCGACGAACTCGACACGCTTGACCGTGGCCGGGTTGTCGCCGCCTGCCTTCTGCAGCGCGGCAGCTACCTTGTTGCCCAACTGCGGGTCATCGCCCGGCATGCGCACCAGCAGGTCGGTAGTGGCGCCGAAGCTCTGCACCACCGCCTCGTCGAAGCCGGAGTTGACCAGCTCGGCACGCACCGCCTTGAGGTCGGCAGGACGCTCGTAGGTCAGCTCGATCAGCGTACCCCCGGTGAAGTCCAGCCCGAAGTTCAGGCCCTTTTGCCACCAGCTGAACAGCGCCAACACGGTGAGGAGCACGGTGACGGCGAACGCGACATTGCGCACGCCCATGAAATTGATGGTTTTCATCGCAGCTCCCTCAAACCCACAGCTTCTTGATGTCACGCCCGCCGCAGGTCAGGTTGACCAATGCACGGGTCACCATGACGGCGGTGAACATCGAGGTGAAAATCCCGAGGGACATGGTGACCGCAAAGCCTTTGACCGGGCCGGTACCCATGGCAAACAGGATGCCGCCGACCAACAGGGTGGTCAGGTTGGCGTCGACGATTGCCGAGTAGGCGCGATTGAAGCCTTCGTGGATAGCGCGCTGCACCGACATGCCAGCAGCGATCTCTTCGCGAATACGCGAGAAGATCAGCACGTTGGCGTCCACCGCCATACCCATGGTCAACACGATGCCGGCAATACCCGGCAGGGTCAGGGTCGCCCCCAGCAGCGACATCAACGCCAGCAGCAGCACCATGTTGCCCGCCAGGGCGATGGTGGCCAGCACGCCGAAGGCGCGGTAGATGGCAATGATGAACAGAGAGACAAACAACATGCCCCACAGCGAGGCGTCGATACCCTTGGTGATGTTGTCGGCACCCAGGCTTGGGCCAATGGTACGTTCTTCAGCGAAGTACATTGGCGCGGCCAGACCACCGGCACGCAGCAGCAGAGCCAGTTCCGACGACTCGCCCTGGCCGTTCAGGCCGGTGATGCGGAATTGGCTGCCCAGCGGCGACTGGATGGTCGCCAGGCTGATGATTTTCTTCTCTTCGACGAAGCTTTGTACGGCAACGTCCTTCTCGACGCCACCGACAGTCTGCTTGACGTAACGGGTGACTGGCTTCTGCTCGATGAAGATCACCGCCATGCTACGGCCAACGTTGCTGCGCGTTGCGCGGCTCATCAGCTCGCCACCGTGACCATCCAGACGAATGTTCACCTGCGGGCTACCATGCTCGTCAAAACTGGCCTGGGCGTCGGTGACCTGGTCACCCGTGATGATCAGGCCACGCTCGACGGCAGCGGAGCGGCCGCCCTCACGGAACTCGAACACCTCGGTAGTGGCTTTGGATGCACCTGGTTCAGCACCGAAGCGGAACTCCAGGTTGGCCGTTTTACCGAGGATACGCTTGGCTTCGGCAGTGTCCTGCACGCCAGGCAGCTCGACCACGATACGGTTGGCGCCCTGGCGCTGTACCAGGGGCTCGGCCACACCCAGTTCGTTCACGCGGTTGCGCACGGTGGTGAGGTTCTGCTTGATCGAGTATTCGCGGATCTCGGCGACTTTCGCCTGAGTCAGCGCCAGACGCAGCACCGCAAGCTCGTTGCGCTCGGTGGTGGTCAGTTCGAAATCATTGAAATTCTTGCGGATCAGGGCACGTGCCTGTTCGCGGGTGGCATCGTCAGCGAAGCCCAGCATGATGCCGCCATCCTGCTGAGGCAGGCTGCGGTAGCGGACGCGCTCTTTGCGCAGCAAGGTCTTGACCTCGCCTTCGTAGACTTTCATGCGGGCAGTCATGGCCTTGTCCATGTCCACTTCCAGCAGGAAGTGCACACCACCAGACAGGTCCAGGCCCAGTTTCATCGGGCTTGCGCCCAGGTTGCGCAGCCATTGCGGGGTAGTCTGGGCCAGGTTCAGGGCCACGACGTAATCATCGCCCAGTGCCTTGCGCACGACATCCTTGGCTGGCAGTTGGTCTTCCTGATTGGTCAGGCGGATCAGCCCGCTGCCCTTTTCACCCAGGCTTGCGCCCTTGACGGCGATCTTGGCATCGACCAGCGCCTTGCTGACGCGATCGAGGTCGGCCTGATTCACCTGCAGCGCCGAGCTGGCACCGCTGATCTGTACCGCCGGGTCATCCGGGTAGAGGTTGGGAGCGGAATAAATGAAACCGACCACCAGTACCAGCACGATCAGTGCATATTTCCACAGAGGATATTTGTTCAGCATCACGCCGCCCGTTCAAGACGCGGGGCGCGTTGCGCGCCCCGACTGGAAAATAAAACCGGTAACTCAGATAGCCTTGAGCGTACCTTTTGGCAGGGTCGCAGCAATGGCACCCTTCTGGAACTTCAGCTCGACAGTGTCGGACACTTCCAGCACCACGAAGTCATCGGAAACCTTGACGATCTTGCCGGCGATGCCGCCGTTGGTGACAACTTCGTCACCTTTCTGCAAGTTGCTCAGCAGGTTCTTCTGCTCTTTTGCGCGCTTGGCCTGCGGGCGCCAGATCATCAGGTAGAAGATGACCAGGAAACCGACCAGGAAAATCCACTCGAAGCCGGTACCGGCTGGGCCAGCGGCAGGTGCTGCAGCGTCCGCGTATGCGGCGGGGATGAAGAAGCTCATTGGGCACTCCTAATGTTAATTTTCTAATAATGGATGCGGACAGTCAGTCCAAGGGCGGTACAGGAAGCCCGCGCTTGGCGTAGAAGGCGTCGACAAAGGCGGCCAATTTACCCTGTTGAATAGCCTCGCGTAAACCGGCCATCAAGCGCTGATAATGGCGCAAGTTGTGGATGGTATTCAGCATGCTGCTCAGCATTTCGCCGCATTTGTCCAGATGATGGAGATAGGCGCGCGAGAAGTTGGTGCAGGTATAGCAGTCACAGGTCGGATCCAGCGGGGATTCATCGTGACGATGGAACGCATTGCGGATCTTGATCACCCCTGTATCGACGAACAGATGACCGTTGCGCGCGTTACGCGTCGGCATCACGCAGTCGAACATGTCGACGCCGCGGCGCACACCCTCAACGAGATCTTCCGGTTTGCCTACCCCCATAAGGTAACGAGGTTTGTCAGCAGGCATCTGGCCCGGCAGGTAATCCAGCACCTTGATCATTTCGTGCTTGGGCTCGCCCACCGACAGACCGCCAATGGCCAGACCGTCGAAACCGATGTTTTCCAGGCCTTCCAGCGAGCGCATGCGCAGGTCCTGGTACATGCCGCCCTGGACAATGCCGAACAGCGCTGCGGTGTTGTCGGCATGGGCGTTCTTCGAGCGCTGGGCCCAGCGCAGCGACAGCTCCATGGAAGTGCGTGCCACATCGTGCTCGGCCGGGTACGGGGTGCACTCGTCGAAGATCATTACCACGTCGGAGCCCAGATCACGCTGAACCTGCATCGACTCTTCCGGGCCCATGAACACTTTGGAACCATCGACCGGCGAAGCGAAGGTCACGCCCTCTTCCTTGATCTTGCGCATGGCGCCCAGGCTGAATACCTGGAAACCACCGGAGTCGGTGAGGATCGGGCCTTTCCACTGCATGAAATCGTGCAGGCCGTTGTGCTTCTTGATCACCTCGGTGCCCGGACGCAGCCACAGGTGGAAGGTGTTGCCGAGGATCATCTCGGCGCCGATGGCCTCGATATCGCGTGGCAGCATGCCCTTGACCGTGCCATAGGTACCCACCGGCATGAATGCCGGGGTTTCCACGGTGCCACGTGGGAAGGTGATGCGACCCCGACGGGCCTTGCCGTCGGTGGCCAGCAGTTCGAAGGACATTCGACAGGTGCGACTCATGCTTGATCCTCGGGCCCGCGTGGCGCCGGATTGCGGGTGATGAACATGGCATCACCGTAACTGAAGAAGCGGTACCCGTGCTCGACCGCCGCTGCGTAGGCAGCCATGGTCTCGGGGTAGCCGGCGAAAGCCGAGACCAGCATCAGCAGCGTGGACTCCGGCAGATGGAAGTTGGTGACCAGGGCATCGACCACATGGAACGGCCGGCCCGGGTAGATGAAGATGTCGGTGTCGCCACTGAACGCCTTGAGCACGCCATCACGCGCGGCGCTTTCCAGCGAACGCACACTGGTGGTGCCAACCGCGATCACCCGACCACCACGGGCCCGGCAGGCCTCGATGGCATCGACCACATCCTGGCCCACTTCGAGCCATTCTTTATGCATGTGGTGGTCTTCGATCTTGTCGACCCGCACCGGCTGGAAGGTGCCGGCGCCCACATGCAGGGTGACGAAGGCGCGCTCGACGCCCTTGTCGGCGATCTTTTCCAGCAGCGCCTCGTCAAAGTGCAGGCCTGCGGTAGGCGCGGCAACCGCGCCAGCGCGCTGGGCGTACACGGTCTGGTAGCGCTCACGGTCGGCGCCCTCGTCCGGGCGGTCGATATAGGGCGGCAACGGCATATGGCCGACACGGTCAAGCAACGGCAGCACCTCTTCGGTGAAGCGAAGTTCGAAAAGCGTGTCATGGCGCGCGACCATTTCGGCCTCGCCACCGCCATCGATGAGGATGACCGCGCCTACCTTGGGCGCCTTGCTGGCGCGCACATGGGCCAGCACCCGGTGGCTGTCGAGCACGCGTTCGACCAGTACCTCCAGCTTGCCGCCGGAGGCTTTCTGGCCAAACAACCGCGCCGGGATCACCCGGGTGTTGTTGAACACCATCAGGTCGCCGGGGCGCAGATAGTCGAGCAAGTCGGGGAATTGCCGGTGCGCCAGCGCGCCGGTAGGCCCATCGAGCACCAGCAGACGGCTGCCATGGCGCTCGGCCAACGGGTGGCGGGCGATCAGGGAATCAGGGAGTTCGAAGGAAAAATCGGCGACGCGCATGATGATGTTCGGTTCGGCAGGGCCGGGAAGTTTAGCCCAATGTGTGAAAATTGACCATGAAAGCCGATTGACCGACCAGCGGCACCTCTTTATACTGCGCGCCACGCCCTGATGGCGGAATTGGTAGACGCGGCGGATTCAAAATCCGTTTTCGAAAGGAGTGGGAGTTCGAGTCTCCCTCGGGGCACCAAATCCGGAAAAAACCGACCTTACGGTCGGTTTTTTTTTGCCCGCCGATTTTGTCGGGCTGGGCAAAGGTCCTCTCAGGGACGAACCGCTGTCACTTCGATCTCAACCCGCCAGGCAGGATGCGCCAGGCCTGCAATCTGGAACGCCGAGCGCGCAGGTAGCACCGGCTGCTTGGCGGCTGGCCCGAAGAACTGGGTGTAGCCAGCCATGAAACCTTCGAAATCCATCTTGCCGCCGTTCTCCGGTCCCCCCACCAGGAATACCTGCATCTTCACCACGTCAGTCAGGCCAAGACCCAGCGTTTTCAGCTGCTGCTGGATGCTTTCAAGCACATTGATGGTTTGTGCCTTGGTATCACCGTAGGCTTCCAGCGAATCCTTGGGCGCATCGGGATGGATCACCGACGGGACGGAACCGCTCAGATAGACGACCGACTTCCCGGCAGGAATCTCTACAGCCGACGAGATAGGGAAACTACCTGCGCCATGGCGCACGATATCTTGTGCATGAACGCTGCCAACACCGGCTATTCCCAACGCCAATGCAGCAACGGTCTTGAAAGCGAATTTCATATTTCTCTCCTGATGGTTACACAAGAATGTACACGCACCGTTTATGCGTGTACGGGTCATTCCATTGCGGTATGCGTACTTAGAATCGATACAAACTGAAGGGTTTCGGGTCCAGCACCGGCGCCTTTCCAAGCAGCAGGTCTGCCGTCAGTTCGGACGACACCGGGCTTTCCGTCATACCCCAACCGGTCGCGGTGTTGATGACCAGGCCTGGGTACTCGTTGACCTGCGAAATGATCGGGTTCTCATCCGGGGCGATGGCCATGGCACCGCTCCACTGATCGATCAACTTCGCATCTTTGAAGGCAGGGAACTCGACTTTGAGCTTTTCCAGAGATGCATCCAGCTCTGGAATATCCGGGGCCGCCGTCATCAGCCTGTTTTTCTCGAAGGGCGATACCTCGTCCAGCCTCCACTGGGTGGGCTGAGTGAACGAATCGATCAGTTGCTTGTTGAGTGAGATGTGCACCGGGAAGTCGGGGATGGCCAGCAATGGCAGGTATTTATAACCATACATGAACGATTCTTTGACCACCGGGGCAACGACGACGCGCGGCGAGGTGGCGTATGTACCGTCGGCCTGTTCACGGAAGTAGATATTCCCTGGCAATGCAACGTTGCCCCCCGGTGCACGGGGTGCCGCGCTGATGATTTGCTGGGACTGGTAGGCTGGCAAGGTAGGCACATCGACGCCCAGGTTCTGCATGAACAGCCTGGACCAGGCGCCGCCTGCCACAACCACGCGAGAAGTGCTGATGGCGCCCTTCTCGGTCACCACATCGGAAATGACCCCCGCTTGGGTTTCCAGGCCCCTTGCGGCGCAGTGGGTGTAGATGCGCACACCCATTTTCTTGGCGTACTCCGCCATGACAAACGATGCGCGCTCGGCGTCCAGGCTACCGGAGTCTTCCTCGAAACCTGCAATTTTCCAGCTTGATGATGCACCGCGCAGCCGCTGTTCGAGTTCATTCCCCTGAATGATCCGAGTCTTGAAGGGGTTGTCCGCTGCTACTTCCCGGCTTTTGACATCGATCCACTTTCTGACGTTTTCCAGGTCTTCTTCATCGAAAGGAACTTCGACCCGGCCCTGTGTGCGATAGCTGGTATCTGCACCCACTTTGGCATTCATCTCGCGCCACCGTTGTTTGGCAAGATGGTGCAACTGGAACGTCGCATCAGGCATCTTGTAGGTCATGACCTGACCATAGAACCTGCATGACTGCTCGCCGGCAATATCACCTTTTTCAACGACGACTACCGAGAGGCCACGCTCGACAAGATTGATTGCGGTCATGAGCCCCAGAATACCAGCGCCAACAACGACGACGTCTGCCTGTTTGGGAAGCGCACCTTCGCTACCTTCTACAAAACCAAACCGCGGTTTGCCGGGGATCAACCTGCCTTCGCGGGTCAGCAAGGGGGTCAGAATGCCTGCGCCACCTGCAATAGCCACGACGCCGCCGCCGATCAAAAATTTACGCCTCGTCATTCCCATGACACTTTCCTTTCCTGGTAATCGGTGTGGGTTCATCAGCTCAGGCGGCGAGCCACCTCCCCGGCCGCCAGCCGCCGCGGTCAACTTTCGGCCACCGCGTCAGGCTGATGTTTAAATTTGAAGGGCGGCTATTTTGTTGATGACCCGCTTCGGGAAAAAGCGCTGTGGGCAAATACTTAGTTCAGTCATTTTGAAACTATCGTACAAGGGACATAAATAGTTGATATGGCGACACTCAACACTTGAAAGAGGGAAGTTAGTTCGGGCGAAGATGCTGGCTTAGTTCCGAAAGTGCGCGGGGGCAATAAGCGCTGCGGATTCAGTAACTGTGTGGGTGCACAGCGTTATGTGGCAACACTTCATTGCCACATATTCAGTATGGACAAAGGCATCAGGAATCCGACGGTGGTAGATCTGTCCAATGCACAGGGTGGCATGGAGCGGATCGGCACGGATTAGCAGAGCCTGTTCAGGTTCAGTGAGCACCCGATCCAGATGGATACCCGTTGCGAGCCCCTCGAGCGCAACCTGGGGTGAATTTTTCGTGCATCCGCCCCTGGCTCAGGCGCTCTTCACGCCGAGATCTTCAGCAAACCGAAGCAGGTAGCCGTCCGGGTCCTGCACCAGGAAATTGCGCTGGCCGACCAGCATGCCACCCTGGCGGTACCAACACTCTTCAATCGGCTTTCTGATGCTATGCCCCGCAACCCCCAGCGACTCGACCAAGGCCAGTGCATCAGCGCATTCGATCGACAGGTTGATGCCTCGACCATAAGGCGGCTCCAGCGGGCCGACCCGCCAGGGTGACTCACTCTGCCAGTCCTGCTCCAGCATCAGCTGGCTGCCACCAAAAGACAGGAAGGCAAAATGCTCTTCTGGCCGGTCGTATTCAATCTTGAAGCCCAGTACGCCGCAGTAGAATGCCACGCTACGAGGTAGATCAGAAACAATCAGCTCCGGCACCAGGGGATTTAGCTTAAACAATGTTCTGATTCCTTTCAGGGTAAGTCGACTGGCAACTATGAACAGGTCGCCCTGAAAAAGGTAGCTTGTCAGTGTGATCGCCCATGCAGCTCAATGCAGTTCACACCCATCAGATCCGCCCGAAAAAAATGCCTTCACTTTGACGCCGCCCCAATGGCTCTGGGACCTGCAGCCATACCTGCATTCTATTGGCCGCCGTCATGACTAACACTTAAGCTGTCATTCGTCGGATATATGTCGAAAGTATTGTTAGAGTAATGGCACTTCGCCATAGTAGCGCTCCCCTTTCTCCACGCAATGTGTGTCCCATGAAAACAATCGCGCCCTGCATGGCGGCAATGATGCTGCTCAGTGGGTGCAATGGAGTGCCAACGTCGTACGTTTCAGATCCCGTCTATAGCCAGGCGTTCGTGGTTACCTCAGGTGCCCCGCTGCCCATGTTGCTGATGGCCAGCGCCATCCAGTGGAACGAGGATTACGCTGTAACCGCCAAACACACCCCCTTCCTGCGCAACGTGGTCCATGAGGGCCTCGGTGACGTAGTGTTCTTCAAGCACAAAGCCAGCAGCGTGCCGCACTGGCGCCAGTACGTGCCTGGGGAAGCCGTGACGGCGGTGGGCTTCAACAGTTTCATGATGCCGATGCGGGGCAAGGGCCATGCCCTGTCGTCGCTGGTACGGCTTGAAGGTACGCCTGGCAGCGTCTTCTACTCGGTGCACGACGGCCCGATTACCAAGGGTATGTCGGGTGGGCCTGTGTTTGCCGATGACGGCAAGGTGGTAGGCATCAACGTGGCCATCATTCCTACCGACGAGATCGATGCGGGCAAGCGCCCGGACCTGGTCGGCAAGGACCGTATCAGCGTGTTCATGTCGTTCAGCGAAATCGACAAGGAATGGCGACGCTATCAGTACCTGCTGGCGCACAAGGCCAAGCCCAAGGCACCGGCTGCGGTCAAAGGCTACGTGGCGGTGGCCGCCAAGCCGTGAATCGGGGCGCGGTGTTGGATGGAAAGCGGCCTATGATGTGAGGCTGATGGCCTCTTCGCGGGTAAACCCGCTCCTACAGGGCCTGCACAGGATTTGAGCCTTGTGCAGTACCTGTGGGGGCGGGTTCACCCGCGAAGAGGCCCTGCCAGCCAACGCGAGAAGGACCTGCCATGCACCTGACCCACCGCCCCATCCGGCCAGAAGACATCCCCGTTATCTGCAGCTTCCCGCAGAGCCCGGACGAACTGTTCTACATGTTCCCCAAAGCCACCTACCCCCTCACCCCCAACCAGCTGAGCGACGCCATAGCCCAACGCAGCGGCTCCACGGTAGTGGAAGGTAACGGCGCTGTCCTGGCCTTCGCCAATTTCTACAAAGCCGAACATGGCGGCCTATGTGCCCTGGGCAACGTAGTAGTGGCCCCCAGCGCCCGCGGCCTTGGTGTAGCGCGTTATCTGGTAACGGCAATGATCGACCTCGCCCGCCAGCAGTACAGCGCCCGGGAGGTCTGGGTGTCATGCTTCAATCACAACACCGCCGGCCTGCTGCTTTATCCACAGCTGGGCTTCACACCGTTCGGCATCGAGGAGCGGCGGGCGTGGGACGGCACGCGGGTAGCGTTGGTGCAGATGAAGCAAATACTGACTTAACCGAGCTGGATCAGCGGGTCATTGCATGTGGCTGAACGAGAAGGTCCACCCCCAGAGCACGAATGACCCTCAATACAGTGTCAAAACGAGGCTTCGCACCAGGGCTCAGCGCCTTGTACAGGCTTTCTCTACCCAGCCCACTCTCCGTAGCAATATGTGTCATGCCCCGTGCACGAGCGATATGGCCAAGTGCTCGAATGATTTCCTCGGTATCGCCATCTGATAGCACCTGGCTAAGGTATTCACTGATTGCCTCATCGCTGCTCAACAAGGCTGCCATATCAAACGGGATCAATTTTTCGCTCATTTCATCTCCTTCAGCAGCTTTCTGGCTTTGAGGATATCGGCGGCCTGGGTGGCAGTAGCCAAGCGGCAAAGCTTTTCGTCTGTTCAACGAGAAACATCAAGTGGTCACCCAATCGTATCCTTATGGATACACCCCTTCAAGGATGGAAGCGACCCACTCTTTCGTTTTTGAGCTGAACCAGGAATTCAGGCACATCTGATAGGCTGGTCGGATTTTTCCCTTCGTTTCAGCTACAAAATCCCTTGCAACATTCAACCCTCGAACCTTCGACGAGCCTCGGCGTCCCATCCTGCATCCCCCGCGTTTCGAGGTGCCCCCGCGTGAAAGACGTCATCGCCCGCAAGTACCGCCTGGTGGTGAAGACCATCGGCTATATCGGCTGGTCGCTGTTCTGGCTGCTGATCTGGGATGTGCTGGTCACCATCGATTTCATGCTGTTCTTGAACAGCAAGTTCACCCTGCCACTGATCCCGCTGACCCTGCTGGGCTCAGCCTTGGTAGTGCTGGTGAGTTTTCGCAACAGCAGTGCCTACAACCGCTGGTGGGAGGCTCGCACCCTATGGGGGGCGCTGGTGAACAGTTCGCGCAGCTTCGCCCGGCAGACGCTGACGCTGATCGATGACCCGGATGACGGCCTGAACCCGGTCAAGGCCACCCTGCTGCGCCGGCATATCGCCTATGTGAACTGCCTGGCGGCGCACTTGAAAGGCGAAAGCTGCCCGGAGGAGCTGATGGCCTTCATCCCCCCGGCGGAGTTCGAACGGCGCAACCGCTCGAACAATTTCGCCAATGACATTCTCGGCGGCTCGGCAGCCTTGCTGGCGCGGGAATACCAGGCCGGGCGACTGGACAGCATTCGTCTGGCGCGACTGGAGTCGACGCTGGTAGACCTTTCTAACGCCCAGGGCGGCATGGAACGGATTGCCAATACGCCATTGCCCTACCCCTATGTGTATTTCCCACGGCTGTTCATCACCCTGTTCTGCCTGATCGTGCCGGTGGGGCTTGTGGAGTCGCTGGGCTGGTTCACGCCGCTGGCGTCGACGGTGGTAGGGTTCATGTTGCTGGCCATCGAGCGGATCGGCACGGACTTGCAGAGCCCGTTCAGGTTCAGCGAGCATCAGATCCAGATGGATACCATATGCGAGACGATCGAGCGTAACCTGGAGTCGATGCAGCGGGAGGCGCAGTGTGCCGAGGCTGTAGACGCCTGAGAGATGTCGGGGCTGCTTTGCAGCCCGGGCTTTCCGTCAGGCCCGCACATAGCGCTGACGCAACACATCACTCGACACATCCACCAGCAACACCAACACCAGCATACCGATGATCACCGTGCTGGCCTGGGCCTCCTGGAACAGGCTCAAGGTGGTGTACAGCATCTGCCCCAACCCGCCCGCCCCGACGAACCCGAGCACGCTGGCCATGCGGATGTTGTTCTCCCAGCGGTACAAGCTGTAGGCCAGCAACTGCGGCCACAGGTTGGGCAGGGTACCAAAGCAGAACGCCGCCACTTGGCTGCCCCCCTGCAAACGGATCGCCGCCGCCGGCTCGGGCGGGGCATTCTCAAGCGCCTCGGCAAACAACCGCCCCAGCACGCCAGCGGTGTGCAACGCCAAAGCCAGGGTACCGGCATTCGGCCCCAGCCCAGCCGCCAGCACAGTCAGCGCAGCCCACACCAGTTCAGGAATGGCACGCAAGGCATTGAGCAGCAAACGCGCGGCCCCTTGCAACGGCCAACCGAAGCGGCCCGCCGCAGGCAGTGCCAGCAACATCCCCACTACCATTGCCAACAAGGTGCCCATGCCAGACATGGCCAGGGTTTCCAGCGCCCCGCGCCACACCGCCTTGAGATGCCCCGCAGACAGATCCGGCTGCAGGAAGCGCCCGGCGTACTCGCCCATCTGCCCCAGCCCGCCATTGCCGACCAGTGCGTGCAGGTCCAACTCCAGGTATGCGAACGAGGCCACCACCGCTGACACGATGGCACCCAACAGCACCAAGTTGATCACCCGGTTCATGCCAGCCTCCAACGCAGCAGGCGGCTGAGCAGGTCGGCCAGGATCACCAGCAGCAAGAACGTCAACAGCATGCTCGCCACTTGCGCGCCCGCAAACATGCGCATCGACAGGTCGATCTGCTGGCCCAGCCCGCCGGCACCGACAAAGCCCATCACCACCGAAGCCCGCACCGCGCACTCCCAGCGGTACACGGTGTACGACACCACTTCGGAGGCAGCATTGGGCAGGATGCCGTAGAAAAACGCCGCCAGCCGGCCACTGCCCGCCTGCAACAAAGCATGCGCCGGGCGCTGGTCGACCGACTCGAATATTTCGGCGTAAACCTTGCCGAGCATGCCACTGTAGGTGATGGCGATAGCCAGTACGCCCGCCGTCGGCCCCAGCCCCACGGCGCGCACGAACAGCAACGCCCAGACGATCTCCGGCACGCTACGCAGGAAAATCAGCAGCCCGCGCACCGGCAGACGCAACAGTCGCGACCAGAACCCGGCCCGCCCGCCGCGTGAAGCAGCACGCAAGGACAAGGCACGGCTGGCCAACAAGCCAGCCGGGATCGCCAACAACAACGCCAGCGCCATGCCGGCAGTCGCCACGGCCAGGGTCTGCAAGGTGGCTTCATAGAGCAGTGCAAGAAAATCGGCATCATGTGCCGGCGGCCAGAAGGCGCTGGTAAAGCTGGCAATCTGCTGACGGTTGTCCGCCTGCAACAGCACCCCGGGGTTCAGTTCGCTTGTCAGGATAGCCGGCCACAGTACCGCTACCGCCAACAGGGCCAGCAGCAACCGCGGCAGCAGCGCGGGGTCGCGGGCGTCGGCCTTCAGCATCGCGGAATCTGCACGGTCAGGGTCGGCCCCTGGGTTGGCGGCGGAGCCAGTTGTTCGTTGGCGTATAGCGCGTCCAGCAGTTGCTCGGTGACCGCTTCGGCCGGGCAGTCGAACACAACCTGCCCTTCCCGAATGCCAATCACCCGCGGAAAATGCGCCAGCGCCAACTCTACGGCGTGCAGGCTCGCCACCAACGTCACGCCAGTGGCCTGGGCATGGCGATTGAGCAAGGCCAGGCTGTGGTCGGCCAACACCGGGTCCATGGCCGAGACCGGTTCGTCGGTCAGCAGCACCTGCGGACGCTGGTACAACGCCCGAGCAATGCCCACCCGCTGCAATTGGCCACCGGACAACTGCCCACACTGCACGAACAGCTTGTCGGCCAGGCCCAGTTCAGCCAACACCTGGCGCGCCCCCGGCACATCGCTGGGATACAGCAGGTTGAGCAAGCCGCGCAGCGTACCCCACTGCCCCAGGCGACCCGCCAGCACGGCGGTCACCACCCGCTGACGCGGTGGCAAAGGCGGCGACTGATGCACCAGGCCAACCCGCGCACGCAGTCGCTGGCGTGCCCTTGCCGACAGTGCCCAAGGTTGCTCGCCAAGCAACTCCAGGCGCCCACTGCTGGGCTGGATGGCCGTGGCCATCAGGTGCAGCAAGCTGGACTTGCCCGCCCCCGACGGCCCGATGATGGCGACACGCTCGCCCTGCGCGATACGCAGGCTCACCGCGTCAAGCGCGCGTACCTGGCCGTGGCGCAGGCTGGCACCGTGCAGATGAATTGCCGCATTCGAAGCTGTCACTTGAGCAGGCCGGCCTCGCGTGCAGCCTGTTCGGTGCCCTTGTAGTTCTCAGGCTTGGTCTCGATGAAGCGGCTGGCGGCCTGCAGGTCAAGGATCGCCTTGTGCTCCGGGTTGCTCGGGTCGAGGTCCAGGAAGGCTTTCTTGATTTTCTGCTTCAACGCCGGGTCCATGTTGCCGCGCACGGTCCAGTTGTAGTCAAAGTAGGTTGGGGTGGTGGCGAACACCTTCACCTTGGTGGTGTCGACCTTGCCGGCATCCACCAGTTTTTGCCATACGCTGGCGTTCAGCACGCCGCCATCGACCTTGCCAGCCTGCACCCAGGCCACGGTGGCATCATGGGCGCCAGAATAGGCAACGCGGCTGAAGTACTCTTCAGGCTTGATATTGTCCTGCTTGAGCATGAAGTAACGCGGCATCAGGCTGCCCGAAGTAGAGGAAATGGAACCGAAGGCAAACGACTTGCCCTTCAGGTCGCTCAGGCTCTTCACGTCGGGGTTGGCGGTGATGAACTTGGACGTGAATTGTGCGTCCTGCTCACGCTGTACCAGTGGCGTGGCGGTCGGGTCCTTCAGGTGCACCTGAACGAACGTGAAGCCCCCCAGCCAGGCCAGGTCGAGACGGTCTGCGGCCAGCGACTCCACCACCGCCGGGTAGTCCGCCACGGGTACGAACTTCACCTCCATGCCCAGTTGCTTGGCCAGGTACTCACCCAAAGGCTTGAACTTGCGCTGCAGTTCGGTCGGCGCTTCGTCGGGGATGGCGCTGACACGCAGCGTTTCTGCGGCCTGAACGACAGCGGCACAGCAAGACAGCACGAGGCCGGCGGCAAGCGCCAGGGGGCGGTTGAGCATGGGTGTTCTCCGGTTCAATAGCGGGGAAGTGCCGACACATTTGCCGACACCGGGAATTATAAGAGGCAAGGGCCTAAAGGCCAGCTTTGCTACAATCGCGCAACAATTTGACCTGCAGAGGTGCATATGAGCGAGCCGATTCGCCTGACCCAGTACAGCCATGGCGCCGGCTGTGGCTGCAAGATCTCCCCCAAGGTGCTGGACGTGATCCTCGCCGAAAGCGGCACCCAGGCCCTGGACCCGAAACTGTGGGTCGGCAATGCCTCGCGCGACGATGCAGCAGTGTACGCGCTGGACGACGAGCGCGGCGTGGTTTCGACCACCGACTTCTTCATGCCGATCGTCGATGACCCTTACGACTTCGGCCGCATTGCCGCCACCAACGCCATCAGCGACATCTATGCCATGGGCGGCGACCCGCTGATGGCCATTGCCATCCTCGGCTGGCCAGTCAACGTGCTGCCGCCGGAAGTCGCCCGTGAAGTCATCCGCGGCGGCCGCGCAGTGTGTGCCGAAGCGGGTATCCCGCTGGCCGGCGGCCACTCGATCGACGCGCCTGAGCCGATCTTTGGCCTGGCCGTCACCGGCGTGGTCAATAAACGCCACCTCAAACGCAACGACACTGCCAGCGCGGGCTGCCAGCTGTACCTGACCAAGCCCCTGGGCATCGGCATCCTCACCACTGCCGAAAAGAAGGCCAAGCTGCGAGTGCAAGACCAAGGCCTGGCCCGCGACTGGATGTGCACCCTCAACACGCCCGGCAGCCGCTTCGGCAAGCTGGACGGGGTCAAGGCCATGACCGACGTCACCGGCTTCGGCCTGCTCGGCCACCTGGTCGAGCTGGCCGAAGGCAGCGGCCTCACCGCACACCTGAACTACGCCGCCGTGCCACGCCTGCCTAGCGTCGACCACTACCTGGCCGAAGGCTGCATCCCCGGTGGAACCCTGCGCAACTACGACAGCTACGGGCACAAGATCGGCGCCCTCAGCGACGACCAGAAGCACCTGCTGTGCGATCCGCAGACCAGCGGTGGCTTGCTGGTTGCTGTTGCCCCGGAGGGTGAAGCCGAGTTCCTCGCTGTGGCTGCCGAACTGGGCCTGAAACTGTCCCCGATCGGCAAGCTGGTCGAGCGACAGAGCCATGCGGTCGAGGTGATCTGATGCGCCCCGACTGCACCGACTTCCGTCAGCTGTTCCTAGACGACGTGCCGATGATGGACATGCGCGCCCCCGTCGAATTCGCCAAAGGCGCCTTCCCTGGCGTGGTAAACCTGCCGCTGATGAACGACCAGGAGCGGCAGAAGGTCGGCACCTGCTACAAGCAGCAGGGCCAGGCCGCCGCTATCGCCCTGGGCCACCAGCTGGTCAGTGGCGCCACCAAGCAGGCTCGCCTGGAGGCCTGGGCAGCGTTTGCCAAGGCCCACCCAGACGGTTACCTGTACTGTTTCCGTGGCGGCCTGCGATCGCAGATCGTGCAGGGCTGGCTGCGCGATGAGGCGGGCATTCAGTACCCGCGTGTCAAAGGCGGCTACAAGGCCATGCGTACCTTTCTGCTGGAGACTACCCAGCAAGCGGTGGAGCAATGTGATTTCGTGCTGGTCGGTGGACTGACCGGTACCGGCAAGACCGATGTCCTGCACCAGCTGGACAACGTGCTCGACCTTGAAGGCCACGCCAACCATCGCGGCTCCAGTTTCGGCAAGCGCGCCACGGCACAACCGGCGCAGATCGACTTTGAAAACCAGCTGGCAATCGACGTGCTGAAAAAGCGCGCCCGCGGTATCGGGCAGTTCGTACTGGAAGATGAAGGCCGCATTGTCGGCAGCTGCACGGTGCCGCTGGAGTTGTACCAAGGCATGCAGCATTACCCGCTGGTATGGCTTGAAGACAGCTTCACCAACCGCGTGGAGCGCATCCTGCGCGACTACGTGGTCAACCTGAGCGCCGAGTTCAAGGCCGTGCATGGCGAGGAAGACGGTCCCCGGCTGTTTGCCGAGCGCATGCTGCAGAGCATGGCCAACATCTACAAGCGTTTAGGTGGAGAGCGCCATCAGCGCTTGTCCGAGATGCTGCGCGAAGCCCTGCAAGAGCAGCAGCGCAGCGGCGCAGTAGACCTGCACCGGGGCTGGATCGAAGGCTTGCTGAACGAGTACTACGACCCGATGTATGCCTACCAGCGCGCAGCCAAGGCCGAGCGCATCGAGTTTGCCGGGGATGCCGTGGAAGTGCGCGAGTACCTCAAGGCCCGGGCGCTGCGCGAACCGCGTAAATAGAACCAGCACCATGCAGTGCCCTGTAGGAGCGGGTTCACCCGCGAAGAAGGCAACGCGGTGCATGACACCGGCAAAGCCGGTGTTCGCGGATGAACCTGCGCCTGCAAATGTGGGCCAATCATGCCTGAACAGGCGCTACTGCCCAGGGCTAAGCACCCGCTCCAACTCCGCAGCGCGGTCGCGGGTCATGTCCATGATGCAGGTGCCACCTTCCAGCTGCGCCAGGGTCCCGCCACTGGCCTGTACATGGAACTGGCAATTGCCATCACGGTAGGCCAGCCACTTTCGCTGCACATCCCGCAGGCTCTTCTGCTGCCCGGCATCCAGCTTGCCCATCAACTGCTTGTACACCCGGTTCAACCGCTGGTCCTGCACTTGCGTTTCGGCCCCGATGCACGCGTTCATGGCCACGGTGCTGGAGGCCTTGTCCATGCACTGCCCGTAGGCCGCCGTGTAATCGTCCGCCATCGCTACCGGTAGCACGCAAGCCAGTGCCAGGCCTGCCAGGTAATGCTTGATCATGCTAACCCTCCTTGTGGGTATCAAAGCGTCTGCGGCTGCTCCGGGGGCATCAGCACCTTGCCTGGCTCGAAGCGCAGCGAGGGCATCTGCGTCGCTGCATACAACGTTACCCCCAGGGCGGCAATCAAGGCGACATCAAGCCAGTTCCAGCCTGGCACGTCGTCAGCCCTTCGCGCCTTCCAGCAAAACCAGGCTTGCCCCAGGCAAAACACCACCATCGCGACCAGCCACAGGTAGAAGCCAGCACCAAAGCCGGTAAGGTCATGAAATTCATAGCTGCTGTTATCCGGCAAGCGGTCGATACCAAAACTGCTGGCAGCCAGATACGCCGCCCCAAGCCCGGCCAGCAAGGCCAGCCGGCGAAACCGCCGATGTGCCAGGATGGCCAGGGCCAGCAGCGGGTTGGCAAACCATTGGTACAAGCCGAACGGCATGCCCCATGGCCCGTACAGCAGCATCTGCAGGGCCGGCATATGACGCTCGCCGCTCATCAGCGCGCCATCGAAGAACAGGGCGAGCAAATACAGCAGCAGGCTGATACTCAGGTAGAAAGCGGGCAAAGGGGATTCCTGAGAGAAACGGGACAGCCTACGACCTTAACCCAGGCCCTGCCCCGCTTCCAAACCCTCAATAGGTGCCGCGCAGGGTCACCATGAAGTTGCGTGGTTCACCATAGTAGTTGCCATAGGTCGAAGTACCCACGGTTTCGTAGTACTTCTTGTCGAACAGGTTGTTGCCGTTGAGCGTGACGTTCCAGTGATCATCGACACGGTATTCGACCAACGCGTTCCAGATCGCATAGCCGCTCTGGTCGAAGTCGAACGGTACGTTTCGCTCAACCAGCGCGCCGCTGCTGTCGTAGCGATTCACTGTACCGCTCATGTACGTGGCGCTTTGCACCTGCACGCCGCCGCCAACCTTGAAGTCGCTGAGGATACCCGGCAGCCGGTAGGTGCTGTACAGCTTGAACAGGTGCTTTGGCATCACCGTGCTCAGCGGTGCATCGGCGCTGCGATTGCGGTTCAGGTTGAAGGTGTAGCCCCCCACCAGCATCCAGTCCGGCAGCAGCTCGCCAGACAGCTCCATGTCGATGCCCTTGCTCACCACCTTACCGTTGGACACATAGCAGCAGCTGCCCGAGAAACCGGCGTTGGTGGCCAGGAAGTTCGGGTCTTGCACCGCTTCGTTTTCGCGGGTGCTGTAGTACAGCGCCACGCTGGCGTTGAGTGCGCCGTTGAACAACTCACCCTTGAGGCCGGTTTCGTAGGTTTTGCCGGTCATGGGCTCAAGCGGCGAACCGCTTTGCGCAGGGCCGCTGATTCGGCTGGACTGCGGTTTGTAGATTTCCGAATAGCTGACGTATGTCGACCATTGATCGTCAAGGTCGTAGACCAGGCCACCGAACGGGGTGACCTTCGTGCCTATACGCTGCTCCGGGCTGGAGATACTTGCTGGCGAGGTCAGGTTGTTGGTGTAGGTCTGCCAAAAGTGGAAACGCTGTGCACGCGCCCCGACAATCAGGTGCAGGGGTTCAGCCAGCTGCAAACGCAGGCTGCCGTACAGGCCGTACTGGCGTTGCGAGTTGGGGCTGTAGTCGCGCTTGTAGTCACGCCCGTTGCCGGGGTCGTCGAACGCTGAGCTGTCGGGGTCGAATACGTTGGCCGGCGCGCCCGAGGCGGCATAAGGCGCAGTGCCCAGCCACCGGCTGTCGATCTTCTGGTAGTCGGCACCGAAGACCACTTCATGGTCCAGACCAAAGGCCTGGAAGTGGCCAGAGACGTTACCGTCATACAGATGCTGCTCGTTCTCCTGGCGGGTCGAGGTGCCGTACCAGGTCGCCCCGGTATTGGTTACCGGGTCTACTGCATTCAAGGTGGTCGCCGTCTTGAACAGCCCAAGGTCCCAAGTGTTGGTGTAGCTGAGGTTGAGCTTCCAGTCGTCGTTGAATCGGTGGTCCACCTTGGCGAAGTACTCGCGCGCGGTGGCGTCGAGGTAGGCCCAATTCTTGGTCAGGCCGGTATGCCGTGGCAGGTTCAGGTCAGCACCATTGCTGTAGCGCGGCACCGCGCTGTTGCTGCCGGTTTCGTGGGACTTGTTGTAGCGAGCACCGAAGGTGAGCATGGTGTCGTCCGTAACGTCCGCCTCCAGCACGCCATACACCAACGGCCGCTCGGTGGCGCGGTTGTCGGTGAAATACTGGCGATCGGTGTTGGACATCACCAGGCGGCCGCGCAGGCGGCCATCCCAGCCCAGCGGGCCGGACAGGTCGAACTCCTGGCGATAGTTGTCCCAGCTACCGGCCGACAGGGTCAGCTTCAGCTGGTTAAAGGAAGTCGGCCGCTTGCGCACCATGTTGATGATGCCACCCGGGTCACCCGAGCCACCATACAACGCAGCAGTACCGCGCAGTACCTCGATATGGTCGAACTCGGCCAGTTCGAAGATGTTCGACGAATAGAACGAACCCATGGCGGTGCCCAGCGCCTGCGGTGCAGCGCCGTCGATCTGCAGGTTCTGGATACTGAAACCACGCGAGATGAAGTCCTGGGTGCGGAAGGTGGTGCTCTGGGTGACGATGCCCGGCGTCACTTTCATCGCCTGGTTGATGTCGGTCAGTTGCTGGTCTTCAATCAGCTGGCGGGTCACGGTCGACACCGATTGCGGCGTCTGGCGCAGGCTGGTCGGGGTCTTGGAGCCAACGCTGATCAGGCCCGGTGCGTAGGAGCCGGTGTTCTCGGTACTCTGGCCCATGCCCTGCCCGGCTACTGTGGTCACGCCAAGTTCCATCGCCTCACTGCTCACCGCCGCTTGCGGCTCGGCCACCAGCCGGTAGCCGTTATCGCTACGCTCTACCCGGTAGCCACTGCCGGCCAGCAACACGGCAAAACCGCTGTCCACCGAATACAGGCCATGCAGGCCGTTGCTTTGCAGGCCGGCCAGTGCTTCAGGGGTAAAGGCCAGCGACACGGCGGCTTGCTGGGCATAGCTGCCAAGCGCCTGGGCGAGGTTGCCAGCGGGCACTTCGAAGCTACGGCGGGCAGCCTCCTCGGCGACGGCTGGCAGGGCCGCAACGGATAGGGCCAGCCCGGCACAGGAAAGGCGCAAGGCCAGGGCTAGCGGGCTGAGGACGGGGTGGCCAGGGAATCGGCGCATGGTGGATCGGCTCCTTGTTCTTGATCGGTTGGCCTCTTGTCTGACGGGCCACTTCGCAGAAGCGGAACCACCTGGATCAATTTTCTCGTGAGACGGGTTCGACCGTGGTCCACCAGCGGCCAACGCCGCCGATACGAATCGGCAGCGCCTCGGCCAGCAGGCGCAGGGCCCTTTCGCTGTCATCCAGAGGCAATACCGCCGACACCCTGATCGCCTGCATTGCCTGGCGGTCGAAGCGCAGCACGCCACGGCGTTGCTCAGCCAAGGCATCGAGTACCTGGTCGAGCGGTACGCCGTCGGCCACCAACTGGTGATGCTGCCAGGCTCGATCGACCCGCGCCGGTTCGATGGCCGGCAACGGGCCAAGCCCGTCACGCGCCACCCATGCCCGCTCGCCCGGGCCGACGACCAACTGATCGCCGGACACGGCAGTGCGCGCCTCGACCCGGGACTCAAGCATGGTCAGCTCGCTGCGAGCGTGGCCTTGGCTGACCACGAAGCGCGTCCCCAGAGCCTTGAAGCTGCCTTCGTCGGTCTGTATCACGAAGGGTCGCGTCGGGTCATGGCTGACATCTACCAGCACCTGGCCATGCAGCAGGCGGATGCGCCGCTCGCCAGTGCTGAACTCGACATCCACGGCAGAGTTGCCCGCCAAGGTCAGCTGCGAGCCATCTTCCAAGGTTTGGCTGCGCCACTCCGCCGGCGCGGTATGCAAGTCGGCCAGCCAGTCGCGCGGCGCTCCACCGGAAAGGCTCAGTGTGCCCAGCAAGGAGATTGCCAGGGCCAAACCGAGCAAAGTGCGCCGTGCACCCGAGCCTGAAGCCGAAACCTGTGCGCCGGCGCGCAGCCCGGCGCCCACCGGTCCGCGTTGCTCGCGCAGTGCCTGCACCTGGCTGATCACCCCTTGCATGCGGCGCAAGGTGGCGCCGTGGCGTGGGTCGGCCTGCAGCCAGGCGTCGAACTCGCGCGCCTCGTCGGCATCCAGTTCACCCTCGCCCAGGCACAGGGCCCATTCGGCAGCTTCCTGTTCGATACGCGAGGGATTCACGGTTCGGCAATGTCCAGCGTGCGGTGGCAATGGATCAGGGCCTGGGCCAGGTACTTGCGCACCATGCGTGGGGAAATCTGCAGGCGTTTGGCAATCTGAGGCTGGGTCAGGTCGTCCAGGTAGTAACCGACGAAGGCCTCGCGAGCATTCACGTGCAGGCCTTCCAGCAGGAAAGCGATCTGCTCCAGCGCTTCGAGGGTGATGAGGACGCTTTCGGGAGATTGGTGCCCCTCCAGGGCCTCGGCAGCCAAGGCAAGTTCGCTGAGGTAGGCCTCTTCGATTTGCTGTCGGCGCACCCGGTCGATCAACAGGCGGCGTGCAGTGGTACTGAGGTAGGCGCGTGGCTCGCGCATACCCAGCAAGGCATCACGCGAGGCCAGGATGCGCACGAAGGTGTCCTGGGCCAGGTCGGCTGCGCTGTGCGAACAACGCAGCTTGCGACGTAGCCAGCTGAAAAGCCAGCCATGGTGCTCGCTGTACAGCTGTTCAAGCGGGTACGGGCTCGGTGAGTCGGCTACGGGCATGGGGCACCGGGACACAAGTGAGAATTGTTCCCGAATAGTAGCTATTCGCCGTAAGACTATGCAACAGGTGGTTCGAGCAACAAGCCGTAAATGCCAGAGTCGGACAGCTCACCCGCCACGCACCATCGCGCCCGCAAGGTGCCCTCCAGCACGAAGCCCTGCCGCTCAAGGGTGCGTGCCGAGCCTTGGTTGCGCGGATCGATTTCGCCTTCCAGGCGGCGCATGTGCAGGGTGTGGGCGAGGTAGTCGATGAAGCAGGTCAGAGCCTCGTCCATGTAGCCCCTGCCCTGCACGGCGCTGGCCAGGCAGTAGCCTATTTCGCCACGGCGGGAAATGTCGTCGATGTTGAACATCTGGACCATGCCGATCAGTTCGCCGTTGTCGCGGCGGTACATGCCGAGCTTGAGTTGGTCGCCATTGGCATAGGCTTCGCGGTCGGCGGCCAGGGCGCTCTCGGCTTCAGCCAGGTCTTGCCAGGGTGCATGGTGCCAATAGCGCATGACCTCGGGGTCGGCCATGATCGCCAGCCACTGCGCGGCATCGGCATGGCGCATGGGGCGCAGTTGCAGGCGTGGGCTGTCGAGGCAGAGGTCACTGGGGAAACTGCGGGGTGGGGTCACGCCGGATCTCCTGTCCATTGCTGGGGAGATGACAGTTTAACGTCAAGTAACGCACTGAAGCATCCGCTCGTTTCACCATTGCTCGTCCAGAAGTCAACCGGAGCAGGGTCTGGTCACACCGAAACCTGATAGAAATGCCAGTTGCATTCTTTTTTTAAGAGGACCAGTTTTGGGAACTCATACCGTATCAAGCAATTAATCGATTTAAACCTGCAGCGGGAGCATCCAATGAATTACAGTCCCTACGGATTTACCTCGTACGCGCTGCAAGTTTCAACCATGCTCTTTTTCAACGGAGAATACCTCGATAAGCTAACCGGGCTATATTCGCTTGGTAACGGCCATCGCGCCTTCAGCCCGACAATAATGAGATTTTACTCACCTGATTTACAAAGCCCCTTCTTGCAAGGGGGAGTGAATTGTTACTGTTACTGCTCTGGCGACCCCATAAATTTCACCGACCCCACCGGTCAGCATCGGAAACCGTTGAAGCGAATCAACGCGAACGCGAATCGCCCCCCCACCCATTCAGGCAACCCGACTCGCGTTACGCTTGAAATCTTTGAGCGAAACGCTGAGAACACTTCCCAGTTAGCGCAACGATTCAATAGGCTTAAATACGATGCGTGTAGAAAATACCTACGATTCCGTCGGGCCATGCAGGAATCCATCACGGCAGCCCACGCTTCAACAACTGATGCATCAGTAACGCAGCATCTGCAAGCTGCTAAGCAAAACTCACAGCAAGCCACACACTACAAGACGTTGATGGAGCAGCACTCTGCTTCTGAGCAAAGCGTGATCAATGCCCTGCGCCGTATTGTTGCCGAAAGCCAAGAGTTTCGGAGGGACGCCAAAGAGAATATCGCTCCGTTGCCCGCTAGCGCCCAAACCGCACAAGCAGATATCCGATTACCCGAACCGACCCGGGCCACCATCCGGCCGTTCCATTACCGGTAACAGGAACTTGCGAGCCTTTACACACATATAGATACTGACCATTCAATTTCATGTGTCTGTCTGCAACCTGATGGCCCTATCACCGGCCAACCAGCTCCACACAGCGTCCCCACAATACCTGTGCTCTGTGCAGTACCTGTCGGCTGGCTAGCCGACATAGGGCGGGCACAGGCTAACGGAATACGCTCAGGCCACCTCAGCCCCATCATCCGGCCAATGCGGCTCGTTGGCCTCTGGCGGGGTCAGCGGCGGCAAACCATACGCCGCCCGCGCATCATCACAGCTCGGGTTATGCACCCCACCCTCCCACGACGCATCAAACTCGCGGCACGGGCTGGAACGGTTGGCGTAAATGGTACAGGCCACTTCCTTTCCGATCTCGCCCTGAAGGCTGACACAGCGGCAAGGCTTGGCATCGGTGCCGATCATGGCAACGCGGGTGGGGTTGATCTGCACCACCAGGTCGTCCGGCACAACGCCCCCGGCAGACTGGCATTCGCCCCAGAAGAAGGACACACGGAAGTACCCGCAGCAGGCGCCGCAGTCAAGGCAAGGGTTATATTCAGACATGATGTCACGGAGGGAAGGTTGTTGTTATCGGGGCTGGCCCGCGGCGCCATTTTTAATCCAAGCAGGGGCCGCTGGATAGAGGGGGACTGCAAAAAAAAATGCCGCTGATCCGGCTGCTGAACAAGGACGACCAGAGCCTTTGCCGGCCGCCCCCCTTTCAGTTAGCAGATGGGCTGGTAAGTTTCAGCATCCCAGCGTTGCAAACCCAGGCCTGCGCTCGGCTCGTAGCCACCTCCCTGCACCTTGCTGAATTGAGTATGCGCCTCACCACAATGCACCAGACGATCGTTCTCATCGCCCTCGGTGAGTACCGTGTAAGACTTACTGCGCATGGCCTGATACTGCCTGTCGGCGGCCGCCATGACCTGGTGATACTTCATCAACTGGCTGCTGCTCAAGGCCAGACGTTTGTCCAGGTGCACGCCCCAGCGGGTCAGGCAAACCTCGGCAAAGTGGCGAACGATCAGCCCAGGTTCAGCCAGCACCTTGCCATCGCCTGCGCCATCAGCCGAGGCATTGCCCACCAGCGTGGCATGGCGACCCGGCATCGGATAAACGCATATCCTTGTCCCTTTGGCGACCGAAGGGATCACGCAGGCAAATCCTTTGGAACGCTCATCCCTTGAGTAGAAGCCTACGTACTCTTTGACGTTATCCGCCAAGGTTACGCGCTCGCCCTGTACGTTACCGACGCCAGGCACCGGGTCGATGGCAAATATGTTCACCGGTATGCCCCGCAATACAGGGTCTTGCGCCATGGCATTGGCCAGCATGTGGCAGCTGATCCCTCCCCTGCTCCAGCCCATCAGGTTGACCTGGGTTGGCAGGCGCGGCTTGCGGAACATGCTGATGATGCGCTCCTGCAGTTCCTGCGGGGTTGGGTGGCGATCGCCGTAGTCGTAGGTTCGCCAGAACCATGAGGCGGAGGAAGACACATCCGGAATCGGCACGCCGGCAGCTTTCAGCCGCTCGTATTCTTGCTCACTGAGTTTGGTGCGCCGCCAGCTGCTTTCACCTTTGATGACCTGCAGCACATGGTTGACGTTCTCCTCCCAGCCGCGGCCAAACAGCTGGCCGGTCCAGTTGAAATAGCCGCCGGGTTCGACGAACAGGTTGTCATCCTGAAGGTTGCCGCTGCCTGGGCCGTCGACGGCGATCCAGTGGGCAAATTCCCGGCTCTGGTCGTTGCTGGCCAGGGTCGAGACCAGCTCGCCATTCCAGAAGTTGGGATTGGCGTCGTCGAAACGGTGCGAGCCAGTGCCGCAGAAGTAGGCGGTGAAGACACTCATGGGGTATCTCTTTGGTGAGAAATGAGTGCTGAAGGTAGGCGTAGGGGTAACCCGCAGGCAGGCGGAAAGCTCACCCAAGAGGCAGTTGGGGCTGCTTCGCAGCCCCAATGGGCTTACTTGCGAGCCAAACCATCAGCCCGGAACATTTGCCGGATCCCGCGGATGGCCTGGCGAATACGGTCTTGGTTCTCGATCAACGCAAAGCGCACATGGTCGTCCCCATAGTCACCGAAACCGATCCCCGGCGACACGCAGACCTTGGCCTCGGCCAGCAGCTTCTTGGAGAACTCCAGCGAACCCAGGTGCGCATACTCCGGCGGGATCTTCGCCCACACGTACATCGACGCCTTGGGGTTCTCGACCATCCAGCCCAGTTCGTGCAGCCCTTTGACCAGCAGGTTACGGCGCTGGCGATACTGCTCGGCAATGTCGCGCACGCACTGTTGATCGCCTTCCAACGCGGCAATGGCTGCGACCTGTAGCGGGGTGAAGGTGCCATAGTCGTGGTAGCTCTTGATCCGCGCCAGGGCGCTGACCAACTCGGGGTTGCCGACCATGAAGCCGATGCGCCAGCCGGCCATGTTGTAGCTCTTGGAGAGGGTGAAGAACTCCACCGCAATGTCCTTGGCACCCGGCACCTGCATGATCGACGGGGCTTTCCAGCCGTCGTAGACGATATCGGCATAGGCCAGGTCATGCACCACCAGTACGTTGTACTGCTTGGCCAGGGCCACCACGCGCTCGAAGAAGTCCAGCTCCACGCACTGGGCGGTCGGGTTGGACGGGAAGCCCAGGATCATCATCTTCGGCTTGGGGATGGACTCGCGAATGGCCCGCTCAAGCTCGTTGAAGAAGTCCACTCCCGGCACCAGCGGCACCGAACGCACTTGGGCACCGGCAATCACTGCGCCGTAGATGTGGATCGGGTAGCTGGGGTTGGGCACCAGCACCGTGTCGCCCTGGTCGAGGGTGGCCAGCATCAGGTGGGCCAAGCCCTCTTTCGAGCCGATGGTGACGATGGCTTCGCTTTCCGGGTCGATGTCGACCTCGTAGCGGTCCTTGTACCAGTTGGAGATTGCTCGGCGCAGGCGCGGGATGCCGCGAGAGGTGGAGTAGCCGTGGGTGTCTTCACGCTGGGCGACCTGTACCAGCTTCTCGACGATGTGCGGCGGGGTGGCGCCATCGGGGTTGCCCATGCTCAGGTCGATGATGTCCTCGCCACGACGGCGGGCAGCCATCTTGAGCTCGGCGGTGATGTTGAAGACGTAGGGGGGGAGACGATCGATGCGCGCAAAGCGGCGCGGCGAACCTGGGTTGGCCATGGCTTCCTCTGAGTACGTAAGCGCCCGGAACCGTCCGAGCGACGTTGGCCGATGTGGCGGCCCGAATCAGAAGATAGTGCCGAAACAGGATCTTTGTAAAGGATAATTTCCTGTTTTGTTAGATCTTTTCAGATCTATTGTTTGAAAATCAGAGATTTATATTTTCCTGTGCTGGCCTCTTCGCGGGTAAACCCGCTCCTACAGGAACCTTGTAGGAGCGGGTTTACCCGCGAAGAGGCCAGCACAGGAAAAACACCAAAAAAAAACCCCGGCACAGTGGCCGGAGTTTTCGTGAAACAGGCAGCAGTTTCAGCGTGCGTAGGTCATCAGCACGTCCGCAGCGGTCTGGCTGTCCACTCCCATCATCACACTCAATGCAGTGACGGTAAGGATGGAGAAGCCGAACACCTTGCGGGCCCACTTGCTGTCGTCTTCAGCCTTGTAACCACCCCAGGCCATGTACAGCCAGTACAGGCCCATGGCAGCGGCCACAGCCAGGTAGCCGAGGCCGGCGTAACCGCCGAGGGTAAGCATAAGGGTGGCGAGCACGAAGGCCAGCACGTACAGCACGATCTGCTTTTTCGCCGCGAGGATGCCACGTGCCACCGGCAGAACCGGAATGTTGGCAGCGCTGTAATCCTTGAAGCGGAAGATCGCGATGGCAAAGCTGTGCGGCATTTGCCAAAGGCTGAACATCACCAGCAGGGTTACCGCAGCCAGGTCGAAGCTGTTGCTCACGGCGCAGTAACCGATCACCGGAGGCATGGCACCCGACAGGCTGCCAACCAAGGTGCCGTGCACCGATTTACGCTTCAGCCACAGGCTGTAGAAACCGACGTAGACGACAAAGCCAATCAGTGCGCAGAACGCAGACAGCGGGTTGGCCTGGACATACAGCAGGCTGAAACCCGCCACCCCGAGCAGGGTGGCGTAGATCAGCGCGAGGGGCAGCGACATGCCGCCCTGAACCATGACACGGTTCTTGGTGCGCTCCATCTTGTGGTCGATGTCACGGTCGATGCAGTTGTTGAACACGCATCCGGACGCAACCACCAGCGAAGTACCGATCACCACCGCCAGGAACAGGGCGAAATCCACATGGCCCTTCGAGGCAAGGAAGAAACCGCCTGCCACGGAAAGCACGTTACCGAAAATGATCCCCGGTTTGGTGATTTGGATAAAGTGCTTAACGGACATGCAGTCTTACCTCACTTGGCCAACATTTCGAAGTGGATGCTGAACATGATCCACAGCGACAGGCCGACAAGCAGAGCGATCACCAGGGTGGTGAACAGGAACGTCGAAACGTTGTTGCGTTGCTCTTTCGAGCGGTCCATGTGCAGGAAGTAAACCAGGTGAACAACTACCTGGATCACGGCCATGGCAACAATGATCAGAACGGTCAGGTTCTTCGGCAGGCTGGCGGTCATGGCCAGGCCGAATGGAATCGCAGTCAGGATGATCGACAGTACAAAACCGATCATGTACGACTTGACGCTGCCGTGATTACCTTCGTGATGAGTGTCGTGTGCGTTAGCCATTACAGAACCCCCAGCAGGTAAACGACGGTGAATACGCAGATCCAGACCACGTCCAGGAAGTGCCAGAACAGGCTCAGGCAGCTCATGCGGGTCTTGGCGGTCGGCGTGATGCCGTGCTTGTTGATCTGGTACATCATGATTGCCATCCAGATCAGACCAGCAGTCACGTGCAGACCGTGGGTACCTACCAGGGCGAAGAAGCCCGACAGGAAGCCACTGCGCTGCGGGCCGAAGCCCTCGCTGATCAGGTGATGGAACTCATAGATTTCCATCGCGATGAAGCCTGCACCGAACAGGAAGGTCACAGCCAACCAGCCCAGTACGCCAGCTTTCTTGCCATCGAACATCTTCAGCATGGCGAAGCCGAAGGTGATCGAGGACAGCAGCAGAAGCAGCGTTTCAACAGCTACGAAATCGAGCTGGAAGATGTCATGACCCGACGGGCCGCCGGCAAAACTGCCGGACAGCACCGCGTAGGTGGCGAAGAGCGACGCAAACAGGATGCAGTCGGTCATCAGGTACAGCCAGAAGCCCAGTACGGTCATCTGGCCCGAGTCGTGGTGGTGGTCGTCGTGCCCATGGTCGTGACCATGAGCAGCGCCGTGCATTACTTGACTGGACATTGATTACACCCGCTCAAACGATTCGACACGTGCGCCGGCAGGCAGAGCACCTGCTTTGGCCAGCGCTTTCATACGCTCGCCTTCGATGCGCGCCACTTCTTCGGCCGGAACCATGTAGCCCTGGTCGTCACGTGCAGCGTGGCGAACGAAGACAGCGATGGTTGCAACCAGGCTCGCGCCAACCAGCCACCAGATGTGCCAGATGAAGGCGAAGCCGAAGACGGTCAGGAACAGGCCCATGAACAGACCGGTAGCGGTGTTGCTCGGCATGTGAATGGCTTCGTACTTGGCCGGGGCCTTGTACGCAACGCCTGCTTCCTTGGCTTCGTGCCAGCAGTCCAGGCCAACTTTCTCAGGCATGTGAGCGAAGTTGTAGAACGGAGGTGGCGAAGAAGTCGACCATTCCAGGGTACGGCCGCCCCATGGGTCGCCGGTCACGTCCAGGTTCTGCTTGCGGTCGCGGACCGAAACGACGATCTGGATCAGCTGGCAAGCGATACCGAACAGGATCAGCACGGCGCCGACAACGGCTACGTACAGGTAGGGTTCCCACAGTGGGTTGTCGGAGTGGTTCAGACGACGGGTCATGCCCATGAAGCCCAGGGCGTACAGCGGCATGAACGCAACGTAGAAGCCCGACAGCCAGAACCAGAAGGCAGCTTTGCCCCACTTCTCGTTCAGGGTGAAGCCGAAGGCTTTCGGGAACCAGAAGGCGAAACCGGCGATGTAGCCGAATACCGCGCCACCGATGATCACGTTGTGGAAGTGCGCAATTACGAACAGGCTGTTGTGCAGGACGAAGTCAGCACCCGGAACGGCCAGCAGTACGCCGGTCATGCCACCGATGGAGAAGGTGACCATGAAGCCCAGGGTCCAGAGCATCGGTGCGGTGAAGCGCACACGGCCTTGGTACATGGTGAACAGCCAGTTGAACAGCTTCACACCGGTCGGAATGGAGATCAGCATCGTCGCCAGGCCGAAGAAGGTGTTGACGCTGGCGCCGGCACCCATGGTGAAGAAGTGGTGCAGCCATACAGCAAAGCCGAGGATGGCGATCGCGCCCGATGCGTAAATCATCGAGTGGTGGCCGAACAGGCGTTTGCCAGAGAACGTCGAAGTGACTTCCGAGAACACGCCGAAGGCCGGCAGGATCAGGATGTAAACCTCAGGGTGACCCCACGCCCAGAACAGGTTGACGTACATCATCGGATTCCCACCAAGCTCGTTGGTGAAGATGTGGAAGTCCAGATAACGGTCAACAGTCAGAAGAGCGAGTGCAGCAGTCAGGATCGGGAACGAAGCGACGATCAGCACGTTGGCCCAGGTGCAGGTCCAGGTGAAGATCGGCATGTCCATCAGTTTCATGCCAGGTGCGCGCATCTTCATCACGGTGACGAGGAAGTTCACGCCGGTAAGCGTCGTACCCAATCCGGATAGCTGTAGCGCCCAGATGTAGTAGTCGACACCCACCCCAGGGCTGTACTGAATGCCCGCGAGCGGCGGATAGGCTACCCAGCCGGTCTTGGCGAATTCACCAACGCCCAGCGAGATGTTGACCAGCAGCACGCCTGCCAGCAGCAGGTAGAAGCTCAGGGAGTTCAGGAACGGGAAGGCAACGTCACGAGCACCGATCTGCAGAGGAACCGCCAGGTTCATCAGGCCGGTGAAGAACGGCATCGCCATGAAGATGATCATGATCACACCGTGAGCGGTGAAGATCTGGTCATAGTGTTCAGGCGGCAGATAGCCTTCGGAGCCGCCGGTTGCGGCAGCCAGCTGGGTACGCATCATGATGGCGTCGGCAAAGCCGCGCAGCAGCATGACCATCGCGACGATGATGTACATCACGCCGATCTTTTTGTGGTCGACAGTAGTCAGCCACTCGCTCCACAAGTAGGTCCACTTGCGGAAATAGGTGATAAGACCGACGACAGCGATACCGCCGAGCGCGATCATGGCAAGCGTCACCATGACTATCGGCTCGTGATAGGGTATCGCCTCCAGGCTTAATTTACCGAACATCTCTTACTCCTCTGCACCGGCAGCTGGTTGCATACTCGATTCCACACCCTTGGTTGTGGCCAGATCTTTGCTGCCTGCTTCTTCGTGGCTACGACCGCGGTTCATGCCTTCGTACTTGTCGACGATCAGCTGGAACTGCTCAGGCGAAGCCTCGCTATACAGCGCGACCGGGTTGTTTTCGCTTGGTTTGGCCAAGGCGTCGTATTCGGCCTTGTCCAGCTTCTTCGGCGACTGCTTGACTTCAGCGACCCACTTGTCGAAGTCTTCCTGAGAGGTGGCAGTAGCCTTGAATTTCATGCCGGTGAAGCCAGCACCGCTGTAGTTGGCGCTGATACCGTCGAATTCGCCGTTTTCGTTGGCGATCAGGTGCAGCTTGGTGGTCATGCCGGCCATGGCGTAGATCTGGCCGCCCAGGCCTGGGATGAAGAACGAGTTCATCACGGCGTCGGAAGTGACGCGGAAGTTGACCGGAGTGTTAGCCGGGAAGACGATCTTGTTGACCGTGGCAATGCCCTGCTCCGGGTAGATGAACAGCCACTTCCAGTCCAGCGCGACCACGTCGATCTGAATCGGCTTAACGTCCGAATCCAGCGGACGATAAGGGTCCAGCTTGTGGGTGGAGTGGTAGGTGACGTAACCCAGGGCGATGATGATCAGGATCGGGATGATCCATACCGCGGCCTCGATCTTGGTCGAGTGCGACCAGTCAGGGGTGTAGGTGGCTGCCTTGTTGGAAGCACGGTACTTCCAGGCGAACGCCAGGGTCATGATGATCACAGGGATTACCACCAGCAGCATCAGGCCGGTAGCGATCAGGATCAGGTTCTTTTGCTCAATGCCGACCTGGCCCTTCGGGTCGAGCAGGGTCCAGTTGCACCCACTGAGTAAAAGCATGCCTAAAAAGGGCAATATGCCAAACAGTCTGGGGTAACGCTTTTTACTCATCTCACGACCTCTAGATCAGCTTGCTTCAATGCAATTTGTGTTTTGGTAGCCAACACTTCGTCCTGCCAAGTGAGGCATTTCGCGCCCGTACTCGCTCCTGCCTGGGGTCCGACTGCAGGACCTTGGCTTCAAGCGGGTTAGCGGTGCTTATGGTTTCGTAGGCAACAGGCCTGTACTTCAGACCAAGTCCATTTGGTGCGGGAAAACGCGGAGGGGTGTCCGCCCGGTATCGCCGTTGGGCGAAACTTGACGAAGTCAGCAAAAAGGAGCGCTGGGGCTTCCTTCAATCCTGCGACTCGCAAGCAGTGCCGAACGGAAATTGGGGGCGATTGTAGATAGGTCGCCAACCCTTGACTATGACTTATTGAGCAACAGTCTTTTACAGAATCCGCAACAATGCTGCTCAATAATTCAACTTCGCGACAGTTTGTCGCACCCCGCTTGCTAGGCCTCAAAGCCGCATTCTGCAAGGCCTACGGGTTGATCTGGATCAAGCGGTTCGCAACTTTTCCCTCTTCTCATGCGGTGCAAAAGACCCCATGCAATTCGGGACTTTTGTCTAAGCCTGGCGTCGATTGCGGTAGATACCGAGCGGAACCAGGACGGCGGTCAGCACGAAGGCAACAAGTGCCCATTGCGCCAGCGACAGGCCGAGGATAGGCGGGTAAGGCGTACTGCAGAAGCCGTCGACTTGAAACGCCAGTGGCCACAGTTTTGCCAGTGGCAGGTCATCGACGATCGGCTGCAGGGTATCGATACCGCAACTGACCATGGGGTTGGCGAGTATATACACATGGTTGCCAGCCGCAACGATTCCGCCAATGGCACTGAGCACCACCAATGCCTCGAAGAAGGTCAGGCTGCGGCGCCCAGGCATCGCCGCAGCGATGAAGGCAAACAGGGCAATGAACAGCAACGCATAACGCTGCAGGATGCACAGCGGGCAGGGTGCCTCGCCTAGCACCACCTGCATGTAGAGGGCGCCGCCGATCAGTGAAAGGCAGATCAGCCCCAACAGCACCAGAAAGCGCCGTTCCCGATTCAGGCGCGATGTTTGTTCGTTCATTGCCGGTTCCTTCGATGGATAGTGGCAGCGTGGTCCGCCTGCCTGGGCGCAAGTCTACACGCTGGGCATGGCCTGTGAGCATGCCGAGGGAGCGTCGCGGAAGCACTGCGCAGGGCTATCCAGTGTGGCTGAGACCGGCCGCAACGACGTCGGTTCAACGCCAGGCGGCAAAAAAACGGCTGCCCAGGTGCCGCGCAGGGGCAAGCCCCTCGACACCCGGGAGTGAAGGATACCGTGATTAAAGGATGATTAAGGATGAAAGCGCAGCGCCCGGTTTCATCTTTCCTTTATATATAGGCAGAAAGGTGTGCTGCAGCGGGGGGACGAGTACTTTATAAGCCTGTACCGGCCCCTTCGCGGGTAAACCCGCTCCTACAGAGACGGCACCACATTCAAGACCGGTGCAATACCTGTGGGAGCGGGCTTGCCAGCGAAGAGGCCGGCACAGGCGCTACATCACTCCAGCGCTGCCGCCGGCCCGAAGAACTCGTAGCGGCTCTGCTGCTCCGGCACACCCAGGCCCTTCAGTTGGCGCTTTACCGCCGCCATGAAGCCCTTCGGCCCGAGGAAGTAGGCGTCCACGTCACGCTCCTGCGGCAGCCACTCGGCAAGCAGGTCTTCACTGAGCAAACCCACGGCGTCGGCCGCAGCGCCACCTTCTGGCTCGGCATAGCAGTAGAAGCGCTTGAGCTGTGGATGGCGCGCCGCCAGGCCATCGATCCAGTCCCGGAAGGCATGCACCGCGCCATTACGCGCACAGTGGATGAAATGCACCTCGCGCCGGGTTTGCAGTGCTGCCTGCAGCATCGCCAGGGTCGGGGTAATGCCCACCCCTCCGCTGATCAGCACCAGCGGCTTGTCGCTGGCTGCCAGGGTGAAGTCACCCGCAGGCGGGAACAGTTTCAGGGTATCGCCCACCACCAGCTCATCGTGCAGGTAGTTGGAGACCTTGCCGCCCGCCTCGCGCTTGACGCTAATGCGGTATTCCTTGCCGTCGCATAGCGCCGACAGGGAATAATTGCGGCGCTGCTCGGCACCGTCAATGTCAAGTTTCAGACCGATGTACTGGCCAGGTTCTGCCTTGAGCACCGGCATGCCATCCACCGGGGCGAAGTAGAACGAAACGATCTCGCTGCTTTCCTGCTCGCGGCGTACCAGGCGGAATTCACGAGTACCGCGCCAGCCACCCTCGGCCTCTTCCTTCTCTTTATAGAGGTTTTCTTCAGCGCCAATCAGAATGTCGGCCAGCTGGCCATAGGCCGCGCCCCACGCGTCGATCACCGCAGGGGTGGCAATGTCCTTGCCCAGCACTTCCTCGATGGCGCGCAGCAGGCAGCTTCCGACAATCGGGTAGTGCTCCGGCAGAATCTGCAGGGCAACATGCTTGTTGATGATCTGCCCGACCAGGCCTCCCAGTTGCTCCAGCTGGTCGATATGGCGGGCATACATCAACACGCCGTTAGCCAGCGCACGCGGCTGATCGCCACTGGCCTGGTGGGCCTGGTTGAACAGCGGCCGTACCTCGGGGTATTCGCTGAGCATCATCTTGTAGAAGTGGGTGGTCAGCGCTTCGCCGCCGCTTTCCAGCAGAGGTACAGTGGCCTTGATGATTGCACGTTGTTCGGCATTGAGCATTGCAACAACTCCTGAGCCTGTGGCTTCAAATGACTGCCCCTGCCATTACAGCAATCGTGCCAACTTTTATCGCCAGCAAAATCAGGGGTTTGATGCAGGTCATGTCAAAACGACCCACCCTTGCGTATAGTCATACCGACCCATAGGAGTCCATATGACTGCACAGCCACTGCTCACCACCCTCCTGCCCCTGGTCAGCGACCTGTCCCGCGATTTGCCCGACCAGGAACGCTACCGCCGCCTGTTGCAAGCCATGCGCGGCCTGCTGCCGTGCGATGCTGCAGCACTGCTGCGACTGGATGGTGAATGGCTGGTGCCGCTGGCAGTGGATGGCCTTAGCCCCGACACCCTCGGCCGGCGCTTTCGGGTCAGCGAGCACCCGCGTTTCCAGGTACTGCTCAGCCGCCCGGAACCTACCCGTTTCGCCAGCGACTCCGAACTGCCCGACCCCTACGATGGGTTGGTCAATGCCCCCGATGCCGACCTTGAAGTGCACGACTGCATGGGCTGCCCGTTGATGGTCGATGAGCGCCCATGGGGCCTGGTCACCCTCGACGCCCTCACCCCCGGGCAGTTCCAGAGCCTGGAGCTGGATGCCCTGCAGGCCTTTGCCAGCCTGGCTGCCGCCACCGTTACCGTGGCCGAGCGTATCGAACACCTGGCCCTGCGTGCCGAAGACGAACACCATCGCGCTGAGCTCTACCGCCAGGCCAGCGGCCAGGATAGAGAGCTGATTGGCCAGAGCGCGGCGCACAAACGTCTGGTGGAGGAAATTCGTCTGGTCGGCAGCAGCGACCTGACCGTGCTGATCACCGGCGAAACCGGGGTCGGCAAGGAGCTGGTGGCCCAGGCCCTGCACCGGGCCAGTAGCCGCGCCGACAAGCCGCTGATCAGCCTCAACTGCGCCGCCCTGCCCGACACCTTGGTGGAAAGCGAACTGTTCGGTCATGTGCGCGGCGCCTTCACCGGCGCGCATGGCGAGCGCCGCGGCAAGTTCGAACTGGCCAACGGCGGCACACTGTTCCTCGACGAAGTGGGCGAACTGCCGCTGACGGTCCAGGCCAAGCTGTTACGCGTGCTGCAAAGCGGCCAACTGCAGCGCCTGGGTTCGGACCGCGAGCACAGGGTGGACGTGCGCCTGATCGCCGCGACCAACCGCGACCTGGCTGCCGAGGTGCGTACGGGCAACTTCCGCGCCGACTTCTATCACCGCCTCAGCGTATACCCGCTGCACGTGCCACCGTTGCGCGAACGTGGGCGAGACGTGCTGCTATTAGCGGGCTACTTCCTCGAACAGAACCGTTCACGGCTTGGCCTGAACAGCCTGCGCCTGAGCCATGAGGCCCAAGCCGCGCTGATCGCCTACGACTGGCCAGGCAATGTGCGCGAACTGGAACACCTGATCGGCCGCTCGGCACTCAAGGCGCTAGGCCAGCACCCTGATCGGCCACGTATCCTCACCCTCGAAGCCATCGACCTGGACCTGCGTGTGTCGGCAGCCACGTCAGGCACGCTGCCCTCCCCCACTGAAGCGCTGCAAGTGGTCACCCCGCCTGAAGGCGGATTGCGTGAAGCCGTCGATATTTACCAGCGACAGCTGATCGAAGCCTGCCTGCAGCGGCATCAGGACAACTGGGCAGCAGCAGCTCGCGAACTCGGTCTGGACCGCGCAAACCTGAGCCGTTTGGCCCGCAGGCTAGGGCTTCGCTGAGGCTGTTCTACCAAAGGATTAACCCAGAAAGCCATCTGGTTGCTTCCCCACCGGCTGCTATATCTCCCTAACCACCCGTTTGTCGACTACCTGGTCGAGGCTGTGCGTAAAACCCCTGACAGGGCTCTGTTACGCCGGTTATGGCCCGAACACTCGGGCCGGGGGATCCGGATATCAGCAGGGAGCATCCATGGACAACATCGTCGTCGCCGATAAGCAATCCGAAGTCGCCACTCAGAGCGCCTGGGGCAATATCAATCTCAAAGCACCAAGCGTCGTGCAGATACCGGTATCTCCAGACAAAGTGGCAACGGTCACCCAGCGCGGGCAGGACCTGATCGTCACCCTGAAGTCGGGGGAAAAGGTCACCATCGGTAACTTCTTCGCCGTGGACCAGGCCGGGGTCGGCAGCGATATGGTCTTCGTCGGCGAAGACGGCACCCTGTGGCATGCCCAGTACGATGCGGCAGCGTTCACCGGTTTCACCTTCGAAGAAGTGGCCTCGCTGGACGAACTGGTCGCAGGCATCGGTACTGCTGGCAGCGCCATGCCAACTTGGGCGATTGCCGGGCTCAGCCTGCTCGGCGTGGGCGGTGCAGCAGCAGCGGCGGACAATGGAGGCGGGGGCAGCAGCGGCGGTTCCGACCCCGACACCAGCGCACCGGCCACACCGATCGACCTGCTGGTTTCGCCGGATGGCTTGCGTCTGACGGGCCGTGGCGAAGCAGGCACCACGGTGAACATCCGCGACGCCGCCGGCAACCTGATCGGCAGCGGCACAGTGGGTGCCGACGGCAACTTCAACGTGACGTTGAATGCGCCGCAGATCAACAGCGAAAACCTTGATGTCACCCTGACCGACGCCGCCGGCAATGTCTCGGCGCCTGGCACTGTCACTGCGCCGGACGCAACTGCACCACTGGCGCCGACCGACCTGGCTATCAATGAACAGGGCACCACCCTCACCGGCCGTGCCGAGCCCGGCTCGACGGTTTCCGTGCAAGGCGCTGGTGGCGTATTGCTGGGCACTGCGGTGGCCGGTGCGGACGGCCAGTTCAGCATTACCCTGCAACCGCCACAAAGCGACGGCCAGGCCCTGGAGGTCAGCGCCGCAGATGCGGCAGGCAATAGCTCGCCAGTTGCCAACATCACGGCACCGGACGTCGACACCCCTGATACTACAGCCCCTGAACAACCGACCGACCTGGCCCTGGCCGATGGCGTCACCTTCACCGGTCGCGGAGAGCCCGGCGCTACCGTGCAGGTGCGCGATGCTGGCGGCAACCTGATTGGCACCGGTGTCGTCGGTGCCGACGGCCTGTTCAGCCTCTCCCTGTCGCCTGCCCAGGCCAATGGTGAAGCACTCGATGTGCGTCTGGTGGATGCCGCCGGTAACAGCTCTGCCCCATTGCAATTCGATGCGCCGGACATTACCCCGCCCGATGCGGTGAGCAACATTGCCGTCGGCGCTGAGGGCCTGGCCCTGAGCGGTCGCGGCGAGCCCGGCGCCACCGTCGAAGTTCGCGATGCCAATGGCACCGTGATCGGCACGGGTGTTGTGGGAGCCAATGGCACCTTCCTGATCGATCTGGATCCGGCCGCTCAGCCAGGCGAGCAGTTGAGCCTGGTGCAGACCGACCCAAGCGGCAACGCTTCGGTGGCTACCGAGTACGACGTACCATTGACCACCGCGCCCGACAGCCCGAGCAATCTGGCCATCGATGCTGATGGCACCACCCTCACCGGTACCGCGCCTGCTGGCAGCCGTGTGGAAGTGCATGATGCCAACGGCACGTTGATTGGCAGTGCCATTGCCAACGCCGATGGCAGCTTCAGCATCGAACTGAATCCCGCACAAGCCAACGGCGAACTGCTGGACGTGGTCGCCATCGATGACGGCGGCGTTTCCTCGCTGCCCGCACAGATCACCGCGCCCGACATCACTGC
>NZ_OLKJ01000009.1:0-238641 GCF_900291005.1 Pseudomonas sp. Kh14 | reverse complement strand
AACGACGGCAGCACCTTGCAAGTCACCCTCACCGACGCCGCCGGCAACGTATCGCAACCGGGCTCGGTCACCTCGGCCGACTTGCTGCCGCCAACGCAACCGACTGACTTGGCCCTGGCCGATGGCGTCACCTTCACCGGTCGCGGCGAGCCCGGCGCTACCGTGCAGGTGCGCGATGCCGGCGGTACTGTCATCGGTACTGGTGTCGTAGGGGCCGACGGCCTGTTCAGCCTCACCCTGTCGCCTGCCCAGGCCAATGGTGAAGCACTCGATGTGCGTCTGGTGGATGCCGCCGGCAACAGTTCGATACCGCGGGAGTTCACAGCCCCGGATATCACACCGCCCGATGCGGTCACCGACATCCTGGTCGGCCCAGGTGGCACAGCCCTGAGCGGTCGCGGCGAGCCAGGTGCCACTGTCGAAGTGCGCGATGCCAGTGGCACCGTGATCGGCACGGGTGTGGTCGGTGCCAACGGCACCTTCCTGATCGATCTCGCCCCGGCCGCTCAGCCAGGCGAGCAGTTGAGCCTGGTGCAGACCGACCCAAGCGGTAATGCTTCGGTGGCTACCGAGTACGACGTACCATTGACCACCGCGCCCGACAGCCCGAGCAATCTGGCCATCGATCCTGATGGCACCACCCTCACCGGTACCGCGCCGGCTGGCAGTCGTGTTGAAGTGCATGACGCCAACGGCACGCTGATTGGCAGTGTGGTGGCAGGCCCCGACGGCAGCTTCACCGTCACCCTCGACCCGCCTCAGGCCAACGGCGAACTGCTGGACGTGGTCGCCATCGATGACGGCGGCGTTTCCTCGCTGCCCGCACAGATCACCGCGCCCGACATCACCGCCCCTGCCGCACCGACCGAGCTGGTGATCAATGCCGACGGCAGCGTGGTCACCGGCCGCGCCGAACCGGGCAGCACCGTACGCGTGCTGGCCGCCGACGGCACCACTGTGCTGGGTAGCGTGGTAGTTGGCGCTACCGGCAGCTTCAGCATCACCCTCGACCCGCCACAAGTTGACGGCGAAGTGCTACAGGCCACCGCGACCGATGCCGCTGGCAACACATCGCCAACCAGCTCGGTCACCGCCCCGGACATCGATGGCGGCGATACCACCCCGCCTGAAGCACCGACCAATCTGGTGATCGGCCTTGCCGGCAGCCAACTCAGTGGTCGTGGCGAAGTGGGCACCACCGTGCAGGTGCGTGACGCGGCCGGCAACATCCTCGCGACCGGCACCGTCGCTGCAGATGGCACCTTCGTCATCGCCCTGGACCCTGCCGTGAATGACGGCAGCACCTTGCAGGTCACCCTCGCCGATGCCGCCGGCAACGTATCCCAGCCGGGCTCGGTCACTTCGGCCGACTTGCTGCCGCCCGCACAACCGACTGACTTGGCCCTGGCCGATGGCGTCACCTTCACCGGCCGCGGCGAGCCCGGTGCTACCGTGCAGGTGCGCGATGCTGCCGCCAACCTGNTGGCCGATGGCGTCACCTTCACCGGCCGCGGCGAGCCCGGTGCTACCGTGCAGGTGCGCGATGCTGCCGCCAACCTGATCGGCACCGGTGTCGTCGGTGCCGATGGCCTGTTCAGCCTCACCCTGTCGCCTGCCCAGGCCAATGGTGAAGCACTCGATGTGCGTCTGGTGGATGCCGCCGGTAACAGCTCTGCCCCATTGCAATTCGATGCACCGGACATCACCCCACCTGAGGCAGTAACCAATATTACAGTTGGCGCTGACGGCCTGGCCCTGAGCGGTCGCGGCGAACCGGGTGCCACTGTCGAAGTGCGCGATGCCAGTGGCACCGTGATCGGCACAGGTGTGGTCGGTGCCAACGGCACCTTCCTGATCGACCTCGCCCCAGCCGCACAGCCGGGCGAGCAATTGAGCCTGGTACAGACCGACCCAAGCGGCAACGCTTCCTCGGCACTGCAATTCGAAGTCCCGGTCACCACTGCGCCTGCCAGCCCCAGCGACCTGGTGTTCGCCGAAGACGGCAGCAGCATCAGCGGTACCGCNGTCCCGGTCACCACTGCGCCTGCCAGCCCCAGCGACCTGGTGTTCGCCGAAGACGGCAGCAGCATCAGCGGTACCGCACCTGCAGGCACCCGTGTGGAAGTGCATGACGCCAACGGCACACTGATTGGCACTGTGGTGGCTGGCCCCGACGGCAGCTTCACCGTCACCCTCGACCCGGCCCAGGCCAACGGCGAACTGCTGGACGTGGTCGCCATCGATGACGGCGGCGTTTCCTCGCTGCCCGCACAGATCACCGCGCCCGACATCACCGCCCCTGCCGCACCGAGCGAACTGGTGATCAATGCCGACGGCAGCGTGGTCACCGGCCGCGCCGAACCGGGCAGCACCGTACGCGTGCTGGCCGCCGACGGCACCACTGTGCTGGGTAGCGTGGTAGTTGGCGCTACCGGCAGCTTCAGCATCACCCTCGACCCGCCACAGGTAGACGGCGAAGTGCTGCAAGTGACGGCCACCGATGCGGCAGGCAACGCCTCCACCGCCAATAACCTTACCGCGCCGGACATCGACGGCGGCGACACAACGCCACCGGAGGCCCCGACCAATCTGGTGATCAACCCTGCCGGCAGCCAGCTGACCGGTCGCGGTGAAGCCGGTGCCGGCCTTCAGGTGCGCGATGGCGCAGGCACCGTAGTTGCCACGGGCACGGTCAATCCGGATGGCACCTTCGCCATCACGTTGAACCCGGCCATCACCGATGGCAGTACCCTGCAAGTAACCCTGACCGACGCTGCCGGTAATGTCTCGCAACCCGGTTCGGTCGCCGCGCCAGACCTGCTGGCCCCAGCGCAGCCAACCGAGCTGGCCTTGGTCGATGGTGTGACCTTCACCGGCCGCGGCGAGCCCGGTGCCACCGTACAAGTGCGTAATGCCACCGGCAGCCTGATCGGCACTGGGCTGGTCAACGAAGACGGCACCTTCAGCGTCACGCTGTTCCCCGCCCAGGCCAATGGTGAGGCCCTGGACATTCGCGTGGTGGACACCGCCGGCAACAGTTCGACGCCGCTAGCGTTCACTGCACCGGACATCACGCCGCCAGCTACTGTCAGCAACATCGTGGTCGGCGCCGATGGCCTAGTGCTCAGTGGCCGTGGCGAAGCGGGTGCTACCGTACAGGTACGTGATGCCAACGGCATTGTCATCGGTACCGGCACCGTCGGCGCCAACGGCACCTTCGTGGTCGACCTGGACCCGGCTGCCCAACCGGGTGCTGAGTTGAGCCTGGTGCAAACCGATGCGAGCGGCAACGCCTCCGAGGTCCTGCAATATGAAGTTCCGGTAACCTCCGCGCCCGCCAGCCCCAGCGACCTGGTGGTGGCTGCGAACGGCGCCAGCATCACCGGTACAGCCCCGACGGGCAGCCGTGTGGAAGTACACGATGCCAACGGCACACTGGTCGGCAGTGTGGTGGTAGGTGCCGATGGCACCTTCACCGTCATCCTCAACCCGGCCCAGGCCAATGGCGAACTGCTGGACGTGGTGGCTATCGACGGCAGCGGTGCTACTTCGCTACCCGCGCAGGTCACCGCACCGGATATCACCCCACCGGTCACCCCAGGCGAGCTGGCGATCAGTGCCAACGGCAGCGAGGTCACCGGCCGCGCCGAAGTGGGCAGCACCGTGCGTGTGGTGGCCGCCGATGGCACCACCGTGCTGGGTAGTGTGGTGGTCGACGCCACTGGCAGTTTCAGCATCACCCTCGACCCGCCACAGGTAAACGGCGAGGAACTGCAAGTCACCGCCACCGACGCCGCTGGCAACATCTCCACGGCCGGCGACATCACCGCGCCGGACATCGACGGTGGCGACACCACACCGCCGGATGCCGCAACCAACCTGGTAGTCGGCCTGGCCGGCGCCCAGCTCAATGGCCGCGGCGAAGCCGGGGCCAGCGTGCAGGTGCGCGATGCCCAGGGCAATGTACTGGCCAACGGCTCGGTCAACCCGGACGGCACCTTCCAGATCACCCTCGACCCACCGGTGAAAGATGGCAGTAACCTGCAAGTGGTGCTGACCGATGCCAGCGGCAATGCTTCTGCCCCGGCGTCGGTGGTTACCCCGGACTTGCAGGCCCCGGCTCAACCGACCGGTGTAGCCTTGGCCGACGGCGTGACCCTGAGCGGCAACGGCGAGCCAGGCGCGACCGTGCAGGTACGCGATGCCTTGGGCAACTTGCTCGGCACTGGCCTGGTCACTGAAACCGGCAGTTTCAGCATCACCCTGTCGCCGGCCCAGGCCAATGGCGAAATCCTCGACATCCGTCTGATCGATGCCGCCGGCAATGTCTCTTCACCCCTGCAGTTCGAGGCTCCGGACATCACCGTGCCTGCCGTAGTCAGCAACATTGTCGTCGGCGCCGACGGCCTGACCTTGGGCGGTCGCGGCGAAGCCGGTGCTACCGTCGAGGTGCGCGATGCCAATGGCACGCTGATCGGCACCGGCACAGTGACCGCGAACGGTACTTTCCTGATAGACCTCGATCCGGCTGCACTGCCGGGTGAACGCCTGAGCCTGGTACAGACCGACCAGAGCGGCAACGCCTCTGAAGTGCTGACCTACGACGTGCCACTGGTGGTCACCCCGACCAGCCCGAGCGAACTGGTCGTCGCCGCCGATGGCAGCAGCATCAGCGGTTCTGCTCCTGCTGGTAGCCGCGTGGAAGTGCATGATGCCAACGGCACGCTGGTCGGTAGCATCGTGGTGGGTGCCGAGGGCACCTTCACCGTGGTGCTTACACCGGCCCAGGCCAATGGCGAGTTGCTGGACGTTGTGGCGATCGACAACAACGGCACCTCGTCGTTGCCGGTGCAGGTCGCCGCACCAGACATCACCGCGCCTGCGGCGCCAAGCGATCTGGCAATCAGTGGCGACGGTACCGTTGTCAGCGGCCGCGCCGAAGCAGGCAGCACCGTCCGCGTGCTGGCCGCCGACGGCACCACTGTACTGGGCAGTGTCGTGGTGGGGGCCAGCGGCGCCTTCAGCATCGGCCTCACCCCGCCACAAGTGGCAGGCGAGCAGTTGCAGGTGACGGCCACCGATGTCGCAGGCAACACCTCCACGGCCGGCAGCGTCACCGCACCGATCGTGGACAATGGGGGTGACACCACACCGCCGGAACCCGCTACCGAGCTGGCCATCAGTAACGATGGCCGCACAGTCTCCGGGCGCGGCGAAGCGGGTGCCACCGTGGAGGTGCGCAACGATCAGGGGCAAGTGCTGGTGAGCGGCACCGTTCAGCCCGATGGCAGCTTCAATGTGCAACTGCCAACTCCGGTGGTGGATGGCTCGTCCCTGCAAGTGACCCTGACCGATGCCGCCGGCAACGTCTCTACACCCAGCCCGCTGACGGCGCCCGACCAGGTAGCACCGCTGCAACCAACCGACCTGGTGCTGAGCAATGGCGACAGCCTGGCCGGTACTGCAGAAGGGGGCGCACGAGTAGAGGTCAAAGATGCCTCAGGCAACCTGATCGGCAGCGCCATTGCCGAGCCGGATGGCAGTTTCAGCCTGACCCTCGACCCGCCACAGGCCAATGGCGAAACCTTGTCCATCACCGTGACCGATGCGGCAGGTAACACTTCGGTGCCGCTGAGCTACGTGGCCCCGGACATCACCGCGCCAGCGATCGTCGCCGACGTGGTGGCAAGCGATGGCAGCCTGGCCGTGTCTGGCCGTGGCGAGCCCGGTGCCACAGTGGAAGTGCGTGATGCCCAGGGTGCAGTCATCGGTACTGGCACCGTGGCGCCAAATGGCACCTTCGTGATTGACCTGGAGGCACCGCTGGCCGCAGGTGAGAACCTCGTGCTGGTGCAGACCGATGCCGCCGGCAATACCTCGGCAGGGGTCAGCGTGACCGTTGCCGATACACCGCTGCCCGAAAGCCCGAGCGGCGTGGTGGTGGCCGGTGACGGATCCAGCGTTTCCGGTACCGCACCGGCAGATACGCAGGTGGAAGTGCGTGACGCACAGGGCAATGTCCTGGGCAGCGCCCAGGCCGGTCCGGATGGCAGCTTCACCGTCGGCCTGACCCCGGCCCAGGCCAACGGCGAGACCCTGGATGTCGTGGCGGTTGACGGCGCTGGCAACAGTTCGCTGCCTACCCAGATCACCGCCCCCGATATCACCCCGCCCAATGAAGCCAGCGAACTGCAACTGAGTGCCGATGGCAGCCTGCTCACCGGTCGCGGCGAACCGGGCACCACCGTGCAGGTCATCAGCGCCGGCGGGACTGTGCTGGGCAACGCCCAGGTCGGTGCCGACGGTGTGATCAGCGTGGTCCTGAACCCAGCGCAGACCGACGGCCAGGAACTGGACGTGGTCCTGCGCGACCCCGCAGGCAACACCTCGACCGCCACCATCGTGGCGCCAGATACCGACGGCCCGCTGCAACCCTCCGGGCTGGCCATCGATACCGCTGGCATCCACCTTACCGGCCAGGGTCAAAGCGGCTCCATCGTCACCGTGCGTGACGCCGACGGCACTGTGCTGGGCACTGCCACCGTGGGCGGCGACGGCCGTTTCGACGTCACCCTCAACGCGCCACAGCGCAATGGCGAAAGCCTGACCGTCGAAGCGACCGACAACCTGGGCAACAGCGCAGGGCCCGTGGACTTCACTGCCCCCGACTCTACCCCGCCGCAAGTGGTCACCAACCCGGCCATCGACGGCACCGGTACCACGATCACCGGCAACGGCGAACCGGGCGCCACCGTAACCGTGCGCGGGCCGGATGGCAGCGTGCTGGGCAGCACCGTGGTCGGCGCGGGTGGCGCTTTCGAAATTACCCTCGACGAGCCGCAAACCAACGGCCAGGCACTGACCGTGGAGCAACGCGACGCTGCCGGCAACCTGTCGGCGGCGGTCGATTTGTCGGCACCGGATACCCAGGCACCCGATAGCCCCACCGGGCTGGTCCTGGCCGGCGACGGCAGCAGCCTGAGCGGCAGCGGTGAGCCGGGTGCGCAGGTGACCGTGACCGGCACTGGCGGCACAGTACTGGGCACCGCAACGGTCCAGCCCGATGGCACCTTCCAGGTGGCCATCGACCCGCCACAGCTCAATGGCCAGACGCTGTCTGTCACTCAGGCGGACAATAGCGGCAACGGCTCGCCCGCTGGCACTGTGATCGCACCTGACTTCGAGGCACCGCTGCCGGCGCAAGGGCTGGGCCTTGATCCTGCCGGCACACTGCTCAGCGGGCAGGGCGAGGCAGGCAGCACCGTAGAGGTACGCGATGCTGCGGGCAACCTGCTAGGCACCAGCCCGGTGAATGCAGACGGGACGTTCGAAGTGGCACTCTCCCCGGCCCAGACCAACGGTGAAGTGCTGTCGGTGGTGCTGATCGATGGCGGCGGCAATGCCTCGCCGTCGGCCACGTTCACCGCTGACGACAGCACCGCGCCAGCTGCGCCTGCCGGCCTCACGATCACCCCGGGCGGCAGTGCCATCCAGGGTACCGGTGAAGCTGGCTCCACGGTGGAAGTGAAGCTTGCCGACGGCACGTTGGTAGGCACCGTCGTCGTGCCAGCAGGCGGCAACTTCACGGTCCCACTATCGCCCGCCCAGTTGGACGGCCAGGCCCTGGATGTGACGCTGACCGATGCGGCCGGCAACATTTCGCAGCCCAGCCAGATCCTTGCGCCTGACATCACGCCACCGGCACTGCCCACCGACGTTGCAGTCAGCAGCGATGGCACGGCTGTGACCGGTAACGCACCTGGCGCCAGTTCGGTGACCGTGAGCGATGGGGCCGGCAATGTGATCACCGTTGCGGTCAACCCGGATGGCAGTTTCAGCGTGCCGCTGGATACACCGCAGAACAACGGCCAGACCGTAACCGTGGTAGTGACCGACGCAGCCGGCAACGACTCGGCGCCGGTCTCTGTCACCGCTCCGGACACGACCATCCCAGAACCGGCGACCGGGCTTACCGTAAGCCCGGACGGCAGCTCGGTCGGCGGCACAGCCGAGCCTGGCAGCACAGTGGAAGTCCGCAACCCGGATGACACCGTGCGCGGCACGGTAACCGCAGGGCCGGACGGCACCTTCGTGATACCGGTCGACCCACCGCTGGCATCAGGCGAAACCGTCGATGTGGTGGTGATCGACCCTGCCGGCAACGAATCGCCTGAAATACCAGTGGCTGGCCCGACCGGTACCGAAGTGGCCACGCCTTCGGCCCTTGCCATCAGCGCCGATGGTTTCCTGCTGACCGGCCAGGGTACGGTCGGCTCGCTGATTACCGTAACCTCCGGTGGCACCACGCTGGGCAGCGCCACGGTCGGCAGCGACGGCACCTTCCGTGTGTTCTTCCAGAACGCCCAGCTCAACGCCCAGGTCTTGCAGGTCAGTGCCAAGGCTACCGTCGACGGCCAGCCTTCGGTGCCAGCCATTATCGTGGCCAATGACACCACGGCACCGGACGCGCCGACTCAGGTAAACCTCAACGCCACCGGCAGTACGCTGACCGGCCAAGGCGAGGCGGGCGCAACCGTGCGCGTGACAGACGTACAGGGCACCTTGCTGGGGACTGCAACCGTCGACAGCAATGGCCTGTTCAGCGTCAGCTTCTCGCCGGCCGTGGCCAATGGGCAAAACCTGATCGTCACCCAGGCTGATGCTGCAGGTAATGTTTCGCTCGCGGCCACCCTGCAAGCGCCTGACCTGCAGGCACCGCTGGCGGCCAGCAACCTCAGCCTCAACAGCGCAGCCACCGTGCTCAGCGGCCAGGGCGAAGCCGGTGCCAGCGTCACCGTGCGCGACGCCAGCGGCGCCATCCTGGCCACCGGCACCGTCAACCAGAGCGGCCAGTTCCAGATCACCCTGCCCAGCGCGCAGGTGACCGGTAGCCCGCTACAGGTCACCCTCAGTGATGCCGCAGGCAATGTGTCCGGCCCGGCCAGCCTGGCCACGCCAGACCACACGCCGCCAGCGGCCATCAGTAATCCGGTGTTGAGCCAGGACGGCCGGCAGCTTTCCGGCAGCGGTGAAGCGGGCGCCACGGTACAGGTACGCAACGCCGCCGGTGCCTTGCTCGGCACCGCCACGGTGGGCGCCGACGGTCGCTTCACGGTGACCTTCGACACGCCGCAAGCCAACGGCCAGGTCATCGGCGTGACGCAAGTGGATGCCGCCAGCAACACCTCGCCGGCAATCAATGTGACAACCCCGGACCTGACCCCACCCGCACCGCTGACCAACGTGGTGCTGAACAACAACGGCCTGACCCTGACCGGCCTGGGCGAAGCCGGTGCCACGGTCACCGTTCACGGCCCGGACGGGACCATCATCGGCACCGGCCTGGTGGCGGCCAATGGCAGCTTTACCCTCACCCTGAACAGCGCCCAGCTCAACGCCCAGCTCCTGAGCGTTACGCAGACCGACGCGGGCAACAACACCTCCACCGCCGTGGCGGTCACCGCGCCGGACTTCACCCCGCCTGCGGCACCGACAGCACTCGTGCTGTCCGGTACCGGGCTGCAACTGACCGGTAACGCCGAAGCCGGCAGCACCGTGACCGTGCGCGATGCCAGCGGCAACGTGCTGGGCACAGCGGTAGCCGGCAGCAACGGCTCCTTCCAGGTCACCTTGAACAGTGCCCAGACCAATGGCCAGACGCTGCAGGTGACCGCCACCGACGCAGCCGGCAACGTGTCGCCGGCCGCACCTTACACCGCAGCCGACACCACGCCGCCGGCCGCCGTGACCAACCTGGCTGTCTCCGCCAATGGCGCCACCCTGACAGGCGATGGCGAAGCAGGCGCAACCGTGACCGTACGAGCACCGGACGGTACCGTGCTGGGCAACGCTACAGTGGCCGCCGACGGTCACTTCAGCGTATCCCTGTCGCCGGCAGCGATCACGGGTGAAAGCCTGAGCGTGGTCCAGGCCGATGCCGCACAGAATGTCTCCCCTGCGCAAAACGTGACGGCGCCGGGCGTGCTGGCACCGGCCACGCCGGACAACCTGATACTGGCCGCCGACGGCCTGTCGGTGAGCGGCACCGCCGAGGCGGGCAGCACAATCAAGGTGTACGGCCCCAACGGCGTATTGCTGGGCAGCAGCCCGGTCACCAACGACGGCACGTTCACTGTCAATCTCGGCAGTGCACAGGCCAATGGCGAAGTGTTGCAGGTCAGCGCAACGGGCCCCGATGGCACCGTATCGCTGCCCGCTACCCTACAGGCACCGGACACCACGGCACCGCAACCACTGACCAACCTGGTGTTGTCCAACGACGGCCTGGTACTCAGTGGCCGCGGTGAAGCAGGTGCCACCGTTACCGTGCTTGGCGAAGGCGGTATCGAACTGGGCACTGCCGTGGTCGATGCCAATGGCGACTTCAACGTCGACCTGAGCGTCGCTCAAATCAACGGCGAACAGCTCAGCGCCAGCCAGTCCGATGTGGCCGGCAACGAGTCCAACAGCGTCAGCCTGACAGCCCCTGACCGCGTCGCGCCGGATGCTGCCGGCAACCTGGCCTTCGCCGGGGGTGGCAGCTTGCTGAACGGTACCGGCGAAGCGGGTGCCGCCGTACGTGTGCTCGCCGCCGATGGTTCGGTGCTGGGCAGTGCAACGGTGCGCGCCGACGGTACCTTCCAGGTCAACCTCGCATCGCCGCAGGCCAACGGCCAACAGGTGCAAGTGGTACTGGCCGATGCGGCTGGCAACCAGTCTGCCGCCAGCGCCATCACCGCACCCGATACCACACCGCCATCGGCACCCGGCGAACTGGCCGTTTCCGGTGATGGTGTCACCCTCACCGGCCGCGGCGAAGTGGGCGCGCTAGTGACCGTGACCAACCCGGCAGGCGAGGAAATCGGCAGCGCCACGGTCGATGCCAGTGGCCACTTCACCATCACGCTGAACCCGGCGCTGGGCAACGCCGAGCTACTCAGCTTCACCCAGGCCGATGCGGCCGGCAACGTGTCGGCAGTGGCAACCCTGCAAACCCCGGACTTCACCCCGCCCGACCCACTCACCCAAGTGGTGATCAACGCCGACGGCAGCGTGGTCAGCGGCCTGGGCGAGGCCGGCGCCACAGTAATCGTCAGTAACGCGGCCGGTACCGTACTGGGCACGGGTATCGTACTGGCTGATGGCAGCTTCAGCGTCGAACTGTCACCCGCACAAATCAACAACCAGACACTGTCGGTACTGCAGGCCGATCCACCCGGCAACGTCAGCCTGCCGGTGAACGTGCAAGCGCCGGACCTCACGCCGCCAGCGGCAGCAACCGAGCTGCGGCTCAATGCGGCAGGTGACGAGCTGGGCGGTGTCGGCGAAGTGGGCGCCACCGTGCGCGTGTACGTCGGTACCACGCAGGTCGGTACCGGCACAGTAGGCGCCAACGGGACGTTCATCGTCGAGCTGGATGCAGCACAGCTCGATGGCCAGGTGCTGCAGGTTACCCTGACCGATGCAACCGGCAACATCTCGCCAATCAGTTCGGTCACGGCCGTGGACACCACACCACCGGCCACCGTGGTCGCCACCATCAACGACAGCGGTACTCAGGTGACCGGTTCTGCCGAAGCCGGCACCCGCGTCACTGTGGTCAACAACAATGGCGACCTGCTGGGCCAGGTAACGGTGGAACCGGACGGCACCTTCGTCCTTGACCTGAACCTCCCGCAAATCAACGGCGAAACGCTGACCATCATCGCCCAGGACGCCACTGGCAACCCGTCGGTACCGCTGGCAGTGACTGCGCCAGACCTGACGCCACCGGTGCAGCCGACCGACCTGCTGCTCAACGCAGCCGGTACGTCGATGACGGGGACGGCCGAAGCCGGCAGCACCATCACGGTACGCGGCCCGGACAACAACATCGTGGGCACGGTGGAAGTGGATGCGAACGGCCAGTTCACTGTGCCGATCAGCCCGGCACAGAACAACGGCCAGTTGCTGACGGTGGTGTCCACCGATGATGCTGGCAACGCTTCGGTGGCTGTCCCTTACCAGACCAACGACACCTCGCCACCCGACCTGGTGACCAACCTGGCGATCAACAACACCTTCAACGTGCTGACCGGCAAGGGCGAAGCCAATGCCACGGTCACCGTCAGCTTCGACGGAGACGTGATCGGTACCGGCGTGGTGGATGGCGCTGGCAACTTCCAGATAACACTGGTGCCAGCGGTGGGCTCGCTCGCCACCCTGGAAGTGACACAGTCCGACGGCATCAATACGTCTGCGGTCGCGACCTACCTCACACCGTTGATCGCACCACCCGTGCCGCCAACCGACGTGACCTTGGGCAGCGACGGCCTGACCCTGACAGGCAGTGCACCAAGCGGTGTGGACATTCGCGTGTACGATGCCGCAGGCAACCTGATCGGTACAGGCAGCACAAACCTGAGCGGCACCTTCACTCTGACACTGGACGCAGCCCAGCTCAACGGCGAGCACATTTCGGTGACAGCGGTGGCACTGGTCGGCGGCGAATCGCAGCCGACCTTCCTGCAAGCGGCTGACATCACGCCACCGGCCAACCCGGTGGTGACCAGCCTCTCTGTCAATGGCCTGGTGCTGAGCGGCACGGGTGAAGCCGGTGCAACGGTGACAGTGCGTGATGCCAGCGACAATGTGCTCGGCACGGCGGTGGTGAATGGCGGTGGCGTGTTCACCGTCAACCTGAACGCCGCGCAGCTCAACGGCCAGGTCCTGGGCGTGAGCCAGGCTGACGCTGCAGGCAATGTGTCCGGCAGCACGAGCTACACTGCCGCAGACCTGCAGCCACCTGCAGCCCCCACCAACGTCGCCATCGATGGCTCGGGCACCGTGCTTACCGGTAGCGGTGAAGCGGGCGCTACCATTACCGTCCAAGGCCCGAACGGCCAGGTCGGTACGGGTGTGGTGCAAGCCAACGGCACCTTCAGCATTACCTTGACCTCGCCACAGAACGACGGGCAACTGCTGGTGGTACGCCAGGCCGATGCTGCCGGCAACTTGTCCGCCAGCACCAGCCTGACTGCGCCGGACACCACCCCGCCAGCCGCCCCGCTGGCCACCATCAACGCCAACGGCACCTCGGTCAGTGGTTCTGGCCAGATCGGCAGCACGGTCACCGTGCGCAACAGCGCCGGTACCGTACTGGGTACCGCAACGGTGGGTAGCAACGGCCTGTTCGTGGTCAGCCTGACTGCGGCGCAGATCGACAACCAGGCGCTCAGCGTCACCCTCACCGACAGCGCCGGTAACGTGTCCACAGGCACTGCGCTGACCGCACCGGACCTGACCCCGCCTGCGGCTGCCGGCAACCTACTGTTCAGTGCCGACGGCAGTACCCTCACCGGTACGGGAGAAGTGGGTGCCACCGTAACCGTACGCAGCGCCGGCGGTACCGTGCTGCAAACCGCAACGGTGCAGGCGGACGGCACCTTCACCGTGACCCTGAGCCCGCCTCAGGACAACGGCCAGATCCTGTCTGTGACCCTCAGCGACCCGCGCGGCAACGTGTCGGGTAACGTCAACGTCACGGCACCGGATGTCGATGCCAACGCACCGGTCATCGCCAGCGACAACCTGGCCACGGCCACGGTCAACCTGGCAGCGGTCAGCGCCACGGAGACCTACACCGACAGCTTCACCACGCTGCTGTCGGGGTTCTCCAAGACCTACACCTGGACGGTGGCAGCAGGCACCACGGCCGACCCTACCCTCACACTGACCACCAACAGCGTGCTGGCACTGCTCAACAACACCAGCTTCACCCTGCAGGTGAAAGACGCCAGCGGCGCCTGGGTGACCATCGCCACCGGCAACACCCAAGGCCTGCTCGACCTGATCGTGCTGCCAATCGGCTTGCAGGTGGACATCGGCGTGCTGCAAGCCGGTGATTACCGACTGACCGTGGGCAGTGGCGGCATCGGCCTGATCACCGAAGTGAGCACCACGCTGGACATCGTCTCCACCAGCCTGACCCAATTCACCGGCACCGGCATTGCCACCTCCGGCAACGTCATTACCGACGTGGGCACCGATGGCGCGGTGGATGCACGTGGCCCGGACAGCGCCGCCGTGTTGCAAGTGCTGAAAGACGGCAGCTACGTCTCGGCCGGGACCGCCACGACGGTTCAGGGCCAGTACGGCACCCTGGTGATCAGTGCGGACGGCAGCTACACCTACACGCCCAACGGCAGCCCGAACAGTGTGGGCAAGGTAGATGTGTTCAGCTACCAGTTGGTGCACCCGAACGGCCTGTCCGATACCGCCAACCTGTACGTGCGCATCGACAGCCCGCAAGCCACGGAAATCTGGAGCGACAGCAACTACGGTGCACCGGCCACGGTGGTCGACGCAGTCAACGACGTTGGTAGCAGCCAGGTCACCCTGGACAACCGCGTGGACACCAGCAGCAGTACGCTGGGCTCGCTGAACCTGCCACTGATCGGTACCCGTCAGGCCACCTACACCACCACGGTTGCCGCCGACACCACGGCCGACCTGCAGGTGGTGGTCAACTCCGCCAACCTGTTGAGCCTGCTCAACGGCACCACCATCGAGCTGCTCAAGCTCAACCCGGCCACCGGCCAGTACGTTCTGGTGCAGTCGGTACCGGGTGGTTCGCTGATCAGCGTGCTGGGGGGTGGCGCCGGGTATACCTTCGAGAACCAGGGCGCCGGTACCTACCAAGTCCGTGTCACCGCCGGCGGCATTGGCTTGCTCAGCTCCATCACCACCAGCCTGAACACCACCACAACGTACCTGACCGAGTTCGTGGTCAGTGGCGCGACAGCAGCCACCGGCAACCTGCTGACTGACGACAACATTGGTTCGGCCTTGACCGTGCTGAGCGTGCTGACAGCGGCCAATACCTACACCATCCCAGGCTACAACGGGGTGAGCGTGGCCGGCACCTACGGCACGTTGCTGGTGCATGCCGACGGCAGCTACACCTACACCCTCAACGCGGGGCTCACCTCGGCGGTGGTCGGCCAGCAAGACACCTTCACCTACGAGCTAAGCCACCCGAACGGCACCACCGACACCGCAACCCTGACCATCAACGTGGACGATGCTGCCGGCCTCACCACGACCACATCGCTACTGGCCGATACCGGCGACGAATCAGAGGCACTCGCCAGCCAGGCAGCGGCCTCCGATGTGATCGCCGGCACCGACGGTAACGACCAGCTCGATGGCAGCCAGGGTGGCCACATCACCTTGCAGGGTGGTGCGGGTGACGACACGCTGGTGGTGGTCGACCAGAACTTCGCCAGCGTCGACGGTGGCGCAGGAACCGACACCCTGCTTTGGGGCGGCGGTGATGCCAGCATCGACCTGGGCAACCTGGCCGGGCGCGTACACGACATCGAAATCCTCGACCTCAACGACACCAGTTCGGTGGCGCTCACCCTCAACCTGGCGGATGTGGTGGCCATCACCGAAACCGCTACCGACACACTGATCATCAAGGGGGACGACAAAGACTCGGTTCACATGACGGACAACTGGACGCTGGTCGGGAACCAAACTGCCGACGGCATCGACTATAACCAGTACACGGCCCAGGAGGATCCAAGCCATCACCTGTGGGTACAAAACGGTATCCATGTGGTTTGAGGCCGCTGCAAACCCGCCGGGTGAATGCCCGGCGGCATGGACGACCAGCAGTAAGGGAACTATGTGAAGCGAAGCAGTCCGCTGTCACCGCTGTTGCTGGGAGCCTTCGGGCTCCTGGCCCTGAACTTCCACCCGGTTGCCCAGGCAGCCGATGATATAGACCCCCACCTGCGCCAGATCGGGCCGTCGTTGCTACGCGATGCGCCCGAAGCGGTGCCCGCCCGCCCTCCCATCGGCATGGCCCCGGTCGCTAGTGGCGAACGGCTGAGCCTTACCGACGCAGTGCTGCAGGCAGCGCAATGGCACCCGAGCATCGCAGAGGCCATCGGCAACCTTTACAAGCAGGGCGAAGGCATCAACGTCGCCCGTGCGGGGTATTACCCACAGATTTCCGGCGGTATCCGCACCGGTTATGACACCGGCTATGGCGGCGACCGCAATAGCCAGGCCCTGAACCTGTCGCTCAAACAAATGCTCTATGACTTCGGCAAGGTCGACAGCGCCGTCAACGCGGCCCAGGCTGCCGCCGCCCGGGCACAGGCCAATATCCTGCTGGTGGTCGACGATCTGGCCCGCGACACAGCCTATGCCTGGATCGAAACCCGCCGCTACGAGCAACTGATGACGATTGCCCGCGACCAGATTCGCGGCGTGTGCGACATTGCCGGGATGGCGCGCCAGCGCAGCGACATGGGCGCCAGCACCCGTTCCGACGTGGTACAGGCCGAGTCCCGCGTGGAAAGCGCCCGTGCCACCCTGGAGGAGTACCAGTCGCAGTACGAGCGCTGGCGCTCGACCCTGGCGGCGCTGATGGGCCGCGTTACCCCTCCGGCACTGGCCGAGGGCTCACCCACCGAGCTGGACCAGGCCTGCAAGCGCCCTGCACAGGGTGATGACCGCCTGCCCGCCGTGCTGATGGCCCTGGCCCAGCGCGCACAGGGCCAGGCCGAGCTGGCCCAGGCCAAGGCGGAGGCCTACCCTACCCTGTCGTTGCAACCGCAGGTCAATCATTACCTGGACGACGACTACAACCGCGATAACGCACGGCTGGACCGCACCCAGGCGGGCATCTACCTGAACGTCGAAGTTCCCATCTACCAAGGGGGCTCCATCAGCGCCCGCACCCGCGCTGCCGGCCACGCGCTGACCGCCGCCGATTCCGCCGAAGACGCCGCACGCCTGCAAGCGCGTCGGGGCCTGGCCGAGGCCAAGGCGCAAACCTCCGGGCTGGGCCGCAGGCTGACCTCGCTGGAAGCCCGCCAGGTCAGCATTCAGGAGGCACGCATGCTCTACGGGCGTCAGTACCTGGACCTGGGCACACGGCCACTGCTCGACCTGCTCAACGCCGAGCAGGAGATCTACCAGTCACGCTTCGAACTTGCCGGCACCCGCTCCGATCTGCTGCGCCTGGATGTCGACTGCCTGTACAACACCGGCGCCCTGCGCACGGCCTTTGGCCTTGAGGGGCGCAACCTGCAAGGTGTGGAGATCCAGCCATGAGTGATTCGATCGATGTGACCCTGCCCAACCAGGCGCCCGCGCCGGAGCAGGCCGCCGCCCACCGGCCAGACCTTGGCCCCTGGCTTGAGGTGATGTTGCAGGTGGCACACCACTACCGCCTGGACGTATCACCCCAGCGTATTCGCCTGGCCGCTGCGGAGGATGCCCGCCCGTTGAATGAAATCCTCCGCCACATGGCACGTCAGGCGGGGCTTGTATTGCGCTTCGTGCACTTCGATGCCAAGGGCCTGCGGCAATGGCGCACGCCGCTGGTGCTGGAGCTGGACGATGGGCAGCTGGCGGTGGTCGAGTCGGTGACCGAAGAGGACGACCTGGCAGTGGTGTTCGCCGGTGACCAGGGCCTGACTTCGCGCCTGCCCCGCAACACCCTGAAAGGCCGTATCAACCGCGTGGCCCTGCTGCGCCCGGCCCGGCCACTGCGCGATGTGCGCACCGACGACTACACCGCGCCTTACGACCGCCACTGGTTCGCCCGCATCGTACTGCGCGACCTGCGTCCCTATGGGCAGGTGATGGTCGCGTCACTGGTGGCCAACGTGCTGGCGCTTGCCGGCGTGCTGTTCTCGATGCAGGTGTACGACCGAGTGATACCGGCTGAATCCCTGCCCACCCTCTACGTCCTGTTCGGCGGTGTGGTGTTGGCACTGGTGTTCGACTTCAGCATGCGCCTGCTGCGGCTAAAGGTGACCGACCTGCTCGGCAAGCGCGCCGACCTGCGGGTGAGCGACCTGGTCTACGGCCATGCCCTGCGCCTGCGCAACTCGGTGCGGCCGAAGTCCACCGGCTCATTCATCTCGCAGTTGCGCGAGCTGGAGTCGATCCGCGACCTGATCACGTCCAGCACCGCCACGGTACTGGCCGACCTGCCGTTCTTCCTGCTGTTCCTGTTCGTGTTCTGGCTGATCGGCGGCGTACTGGTGTTCATCCCGCTGGTCGCGCTGCTGGCCATGGTGTTACCCGGGTTGCTTGCACAACGGCGCCTGGCACGGTTGGCCAATGCCTCGATGCGTGAGTCGGCACTGCGCAACGCCATGCTGGTGGAAAGTATCCAGGGCCTGGACGAGATCAAGGCACTGCAGGCAGAGGCACGCTTCGAACGACAGTGGAACCAGTACAACGCGGCCTGCGCGCACACCAACCTGCGCCTGCGCACCCTCACCAACGGCCTGGTGACCTGGACGCAGAACGTGCAGGGTGCCGTGTTTGCCGTGGTCATCGTGATCGGCGCCCCCATGGTCATCGCCGGCGACCTCACCACGGGTAGCCTGGTGGCGGCATCCATGCTTTCATCGCGGATGATGGCGCCGCTGGCCCAGCTGACCCATGTGCTGACCCGCTGGCAGCAGGCCAAGGTCGCGCTGCAAGGCCTGGACAAGCTGATGCAGTCGCCGGTCGACCACCCCGAAGGCGAAGCCCGCGTGCACCTGCCGGCCATTCACGGCGAGTACCGCCTGCGCCAGGCCAACTTCCGCTACAGCGAAGACTACCCGCCAGTGCTGAACATTGGCCGGCTGGACATCCAGCCGGGCGAGCGCATTGCCGTGCTGGGCCGCAACGGCGCCGGCAAATCAACATTGCTGCAGGCGCTGGGTGGGGCCATGGACCTGGTGCAGGGCGAGATCAGCCTGGACGGCATCGCCATGGCCCACCTTGACCCTGCTGACCTGCGCCGTGACGTCGGCCTGCTGCCGCAGTACGCGAGGCTGTTCCACGGCACCCTGCGGGAAAACCTCACCCTCGGCGCCGGCCAGGCCAGCGACCAGGAACTGGTGGCCGCGCTGGCCGCCACTGGCGCACTGGACTTCGTCCGCCGCCTGCCCAAGGGCATGGACCACTTGATCCTCGAAGGGGGCGTGGGCTTGTCTGGCGGCCAGCGCCAAGCCCTGGTGCTGTCGCGCCTGCTGGTACGCCAGCCGCAGGTGCTGCTGCTGGACGAACCGACCGCGTCGCTGGACGACATGACCGAGCGCAAGCTGCTGGATAACCTGGAGCGCTTCTGTCAGGGCCGTACATTGGTGATCGCAACCCATCGACTGAGTGTTCTGCAGCGGGTCGACCGCATCCTGGTGCTGGACGCCGGGCGCATCGTCATCGATGACGCGCGCGATGCCGCCCTGGCCAAACTGCAAGGAGCCCAGGCATGAGCAACCATGAACTCCCGGCCTCCTACCTGGACGGGCAGGACGACCAGGCGGTATTCCGCGCCGGCCGCATCATCACCCTCTGCGCGCTGATGCTGGCGGCGTTCCTGGCCTGGGCCGCCTGGTTCGAGGTGACCGAGGTATCCACCGGCACAGGCAAGGTCATTCCAAGTTCGCGAGAGCAGGTCATCCAGTCGTTCGAGGGCGGTATCGTCGCGCAGATGAGCGTGGCCGAAGGCGACCTGGTCGAGCGCGGCCAGGTGCTGGCCCAGCTCGACCCGACCAAGACGGCTTCCAGTGTTGGTGAAAGCGAAGCCAAATACCGCGCTGCCAGGGCCAGTCAGGCCCGCCTGCAAGCAGAGGTAACCGGCAAGCCACTGACCTTCCCGGAGAGCCTGCGCGACTCTCCTGACCTGATCGATGCCGAAACCGCGTTGTACCAGACCCGCCGCCGCGGCCTGGAACAGACCCTGGCGGGTATTCAGGACTCGTTGCAGCTGGTGCGCAGCGAGCTGAAGATCACCGAGAACCTGGCAAAGATGGGTGCCTCCAGCCGGGTTGAAGTGATCCGCCTGAACCGCCAGCGTTCCGAGCTGGAACTCAAGGCCAACGAGGCACGCTCGGACTATCTGGTGCGCGCCCGGGAAGAACTGGCCAAGGCCAGCGCCGAAGCGGACGCCCTGTCGGAAGTGATCCGCGGGCGCAGCGACTCGCTCACCCGCCTGACCCTGCGCTCGCCGGTGCGCGGCATCGTGAAGGACATCGAGGTCAACACCCTGGGTGGCGTGGTGCAGCCCGGTGGCCAGGTGATGAAGATCGTGCCGATGGACGAACGCCTGCTGATCGAAACCCGCATCGCGCCACGGGACATCGCCTTCATTCACCCCGACCAGGCGGCCAAGGTCAAGATCAGTGCCTATGACTACTCGGTCTATGGCGGGCTGGACGGCAAGGTGGTGGGCATCTCGCCGGATACCCTGCAGGACGAGGTCAAACCGGAAATCTACTACTACCGCGTGTTCATCCGCACCGAACAGGACAGCTTGCAGAACAAGGCCGGCAAGCGTTTTGCGATCGTGCCAGGGATGATTGCCACGGTGGATATCCGAACGGGCGAGAAAACCATCCTTGATTACCTGATCAAACCGCTGAACCGGGCCAAGGAGGCCCTGCGTGAACGCTGATCCAAGCGTTTACACACCTCCCCTGTGGGCGCGGGCATGCCCGCACCCGCAGGGGCCCAGGTACTCCTGGGTTCTGTGCAAATTGCCTAAAGCCTGACCCAAACAGGCCGATAACCGGTTATCCCCTGCTCCCCACCGAAGGTCACCATGGCCACGCAAAATGCCCGCGCGGATTCGCTATCCCTGCTGCTGTTCACCCTGCGCAGCGGCAAGCTGATGGCAATCAACCTGCTCAAGGTCAGCGAGATCATCCCCTGCCCGCCGCTGACCAAGCTGCCTGAGTCGCACCCCCACGTAAAAGGTGTGGCAACCCTGCGCGGCCACTCGCTGTCGGTCATCGACTTGTCTCGCGCCATTGGCGAACAGCCACTGGTCGACCCGCAGGGTGGCTGCCTGATCGTTACCGAGATCAGCCGCTCGCGCCAAGGCCTGCATGTACAGGCGGTCAGTCGTATCGTGCATTGCCTGAGCACCGACATCAAACCGCCGCCTTACGCCTCGGGCACCCGCTCGTTCATCACCGGTGTGACGCGCGTCGACAACACCCTGGTGCAGGTGCTGGACATCGAAAAAGTCATACACGCCATCGCCCCGCCCGTCGCCGAGCCAGTGCACAGCACCTTGAACGAAGAAGATGCCAGCCTGCTGGCCGCCGCCAATATCCTGGTGGTGGACGACAGCCAGGTGGCCTTGCAGCAGTCGGTGCACACCCTGCGCAACCTCGGTATCGAATGCCACACCGCGCGCAGCGCCAAAGACGCCATCAATGTGCTGCTGGAGCTGCAAGGCACCGCGCAGGAGATCAACATCATCGTCTCCGACATCGAAATGAGCGAAATGGACGGCTACGCCTTCACCCGCACGCTGCGTGAAACTCCTGACTTCCAGCACCTGTACGTGCTGCTGCACACCTCGCTGGACAGTGCCATGAGCAGTGAAAAGGCGACCCAGGCCGGGGCCAATGCCATCCTTACCAAGTTCTCCTCGCCAGAGCTGACCGATTGTCTGGTGGTGGCTGCGCGTACCGTGGTGTTCGCCGAGCACTGATATATTCAGCGACAAACTCCCCGGCTTGCCGCCGGGGGTGACTCGGGCATAATTCGCGCCCCTCGCAAGAAAATTGCCGGAATCGCGTATGAAGCTTCTTAGCTCTATCTTGATCAGCTGCGCCCTCTTCAGCGGTATTGCCCAGGCCTCCAGTAGCCAGGCCTGGAACGAGCAGCGCCAGCAGATGCTCAAGGCTTGCCTGACCGCCAGCCAGTTCAAGGACGCCCATGCCCGCGGCAAGCCCGCCGAGTTCGATGACCAGGCAGGCATGAGTGCCCTGCTGATCGAAGGCGTCTACCCACAGAAGCACATGCAGCAGCGCACCGGCACCGAACTGTGCCTGTACGACCGCCAGCACCAGCGTGCTTTCGTCAGTGAATGGAGCCCGGAAGCCAAGTGACCGACCGCTTACGTTTCGGCTGTACCGGCTGCGGCAAATGCTGCACCGGCCACCATGTGCCCCTGACGCTGGCCGAAGCGCGTCGCTGGGCGGACGATGCCGGCCAGGTGGTGGTACTGATCGAGGCCTTCGTCGTGGACGGCCCCGGCATGCCGCTGGATCAACGTGACCATGTGCTGCGACGCTCCCATCCGGTGCATTGCGGCGAAGGCGAGGCACGCGTCTCGGTGACCTTTGCTGCATTCAACCCAGGACGTTGCCGTAACCTCGACGCCAACGACCTCTGCACCATCTATGAGCAGCGCCCACTGGTCTGTCGCATCTATCCGGTAGAAATCAACCCGCATATTCCACTGCGGCCAGACAGCAAGGACTGCCCACCGGAGGCCTGGCAACAGGGGCCGGAGCTGATTCACGGCACGCAACTGGTCGACGTGGAACTGCAGGCGCTGGTACAGGCTTCGCGCCGGGCCGATCGCGATGACATTGCCGCCAAGGTGGCGGTGTGCCAGGCGTTGGGCATGACGACCAGTGCGCTCAAGGGTAACGGTTTTACCGCCTACTTGCCGGATATGGGGGCGTTTGCTGCGGCGCTGGCGCAGGTACAGGGGAATGAAGGGGCGCAGTGGACCTTGCATGTGCAGGATGAAGCGCTGACGGCAAGCTTGCAGGCACTGGGTTTGCGCACAACCCATGAAACCCCGGTTTATTACGCCTTTATCGGTTTCTAGCCTGGCCATTTTGCCCAAGGCGGCGCACTGTGCAGGCGCCCTGGCACGGGACTTTCGCCGAAAGCCCCGTTGTTTCCTCCAAGGATCGTTACCTTTTGCGCAACAGTGCTTATCGCACTTCGCTCTGTTTCGAGTGCACTGAAAGGACTAACTTTACCCCTGTCCTCATTAGCACTTGCACCGCAAGAAGGTAGTTTCAAATGTCCAACAGTATGGGTATTGCCAGCGTCTTCGTCCTGTCTTCCCTGTTGTTGTCGCCCCTGGCCATGGCCGAAGAATCCCCGGCATTCGTTGCCCGTAATGCAGAGTTCGCGGCTGTCCATCAAGAGGCCCGTGACGCTGTAGCCGCAAACAAGGCCGAAACCGTAAAAGACGCGAAACAGACAGCTTCCAAAGTCAGCGTCGATGCCAATGCCGACAGCTGATCACGCGCTGTCGCTGCTCCCGTTTTCCCTTGGCTACGCCATGGGCACCCCCGGTGCCGATATGTTAGCCTTTTAAAGCCGCTGCCGATCAGCGGCTTTTTTTATGTGCTTTAACGCTCAGCCCGGCTGTAACGTGTACCTATAAAAAAGACGCACATTCAAATATAAACACTGCCCCACCGTCAGACCCAAGGAGCTAGTACCGGTGCCTTCCGCGTTTCGTTTTACCCCGCTTTTCATTGCGTTGTCTGCAACGATCCCTTTCGCCGCCCAGGCAGATGAAGACAAGGCTGATGGCTTCATCGAAGGTTCGTCCTTCAACCTGCATTTTCGTAATGCCTACTTCAACCGCGACAACCACAACGCCGGCGTGCGCGACACCCGCGAGTGGGGCCAGGGCGCGGTAGCGCGTTTCGAGTCGGGCTACACCCCGGGTGTAGTCGGCTTTGGCCTGGATGCTCATGCCATGCTGGGCCTGAAGCTCGACGGCGGTGGCGGCCATGCCGGCACCAGCATCCTGCCCGAACACATCAAGGACGACGGCGAACTGGGCGCTGCCCCGCATTCGTTCTCCACTGCCGGTGCTGCGGTCAGGCTGAAAGCCTTCGACACCGAGCTGAAAGCCGGTGACCTGTTCCTCACCAACCCGGTGATCGCCGGCGGCGAAACGCGCATGCTGCCGCAAACCTTCCGCGGTGTAAGCCTGACCAACACCAGCATCGACGGCCTGTTGCTCGAAGGTGGCCAGGTCAGTTTCACCCACCCGTACAACCAGAGCGGCCACCGCCGCATCGACACCTACTACGGGTCACTGGATGAGCACGACAAGAGCAAGCACCTGAACTGGGCCGGCGCGTCGTGGAGCGGTACCGAGCACATCACCGCCAACCTGTACGCCGCCGAGCTGAAGGACATCTGGAACCAGTACTACGCGGACTTCGACTACACCTATGTGGTCAATGACCTGGTCAGCCTGAACCCGGGCGTGCACTTCTATCACACCCAGGACACCGGCCAGGCCCTGCTAGGCAAGATCGACAACAACACCTACAGCGTGCACTTCACCGTCAACGCAGGCTTCCACAGCGTCACCGCTGCCTACCAGCGAGTGAACGGCAACACGCCATTCGACTACATCAACCTGGGCGACAGCGTGTACCTGGACAACTCGCGCATGTACTCGGACTTCAACGCGCCGAACGAGCGTTCGTGGAAACTGCAGTACGGCTATGACTTCGCCGGTGTCGGCGTGCCTGGTTTGTCCACTTCGCTGTCCTACTCGCGCGGCGAGGCTGACCTGACCAAGGCCACTCAGGACACCACTCACTACGACTACTACCGTGAGGATGGCAAGAACGCCATGCACTGGGAGCGCGACCTGGACGTGAAATACGTGTTCCAGGAGGGTGACCTCAAGGACCTGTCGGTGCTGGTACGCTATGCCACTCACCGCGGCAGCCAGGGTTATGCGTCGATCGACAGCAACAGCGACAACGATGAACTGCGGGTAATCGTCGATTACCCACTGAACGTGTTCTGATCTTGCGCTGCAAGCATCGCAAATAACCCTGTGGGAGCGGCTTCAACCGCGAAGAAGGCACCGCGGTGTTGGGCACCGGCTGCGCCGATGTTCGCGGGTAAACCCGCTCCTACAGGCGACGGCAAATCGAAAAGTACGGTACACCGTGCTTCCGTCGGACAAATCTTGTCCGACAATGCCCGCTTCCCTAGAATATCGCCGCCGCGAATGGCCCTGCCCACGCAGTAGCGAGCATGCCCACCCAATCCCCGCGTTTCGCAGTCTACAGGTCGCACCCCGAGCTGATCCTCAACCTGGGCAGTTGCCTTGCCGTGCTCGCCATCGTGGCCATCGTCAGCTACTTGCTTGCCCGCGAGCGCGAAAGTATCGAGCAGTCGGCGGTGCGCTCGTCGAACAACATCGTGCAGCTGATCGAAAGCGACATTCTGCGCAACGTCGAACTCTACGACCAATCACTGCAAGGCCTGATCTGGGCCGTCGGCCGCAAGGAACTGCCGGAAGTCCCCGGCCCGATACGCCAGCGCCTGCTGTTCAATGAAGCCTTCGTCGACCGCAAGCGCGGTGACGTGCTGTGGCTGGACAAGCAAGGCAATATCGTTGGCGACTCCACCAGCAGCGTGCCGCGCAAGGCCAACTTCGGCGACACCGGGGTATTCAAGGCCCACCAGCACAATGCCAACCTCGGCTTGCTGGTGGGCCCCCCTTTCAAGGCCAAGCTTGGCGACCTGGACTGGTGTATCAGTTTCAGCCGACGTATCTCCGGCCCCAATGGCGAGTTCGCCGGGTTGGCAGCGGGTGCGCTGCGCCTGTCGTACTTCAATGAGTTGTTCCAGCGCCTGGACATTGGCCACGACAGCAGCATCAACCTGTTCAATACCGATGGGCAGTTGCTCGTCCGCCAGCCCTACCGCGGGCAGGACCCGCTGATTGGCACCTACTACACCGAACGGCCCAATTTCAAACGCATCCTCAGTGAACAGAGCGGTAGCTTCACCGCCCGCTCCCACAGCAGCGGCAAGCTGCGCATGTTCACCTTCGCCCGGGTCGCGCAGTTGCCACTGATCGTGCTGGTGGCGCACTCGGCCGACGAGGTGTTCGAGTCCTGGCGCCGCACGGCCATTCTGGTCAGCGTCGCCACCGGCGGTCTGTGCGTGGGCATTCTCTGGCTGACTTTGCTGCTGGGCCGCGAACTGCGCCGCCGCCACGAAGCCGAAGAAGACCTGGCCATGCTCGCTTCCACCGATAGCCTGACTGGCCTGGCTAACCGCCGCAGGCTGGACCATGTGCTGCGTCAAGAATGGGCCCGTGCTCAACGTAGCCGTAAGCCGCTGGCGGTACTGATGGTGGACGTGGACCACTTCAAGGCATTCAACCAGCGCCATGGCCATGCCGGTGGCGACCATGCCTTGCGCGAGGTGGCCAAGGCCATCGAGACATGCATTCGTCGCCCCGCGGACCTGGCTGCGCGCTATGGTGGGGAGGAGTTTCAGGTAGTGTTGCCGGAAACCGATCTGGCCGGTGCCCAGCTACTGGCTGAACGCATCCGCGCCAGCGTCGAGGCGCTGGCGCCGTTTGCGGATGATGCCCACGCCGTGACCGTGAGCATCGGTATCGGTCTGTCCGGCACCCAGCAGGACCTTGGCAGGCTGCTGGGTGCTGCGGACGAAGCGCTCTACCGCGCCAAGGCCAATGGCCGCAATCGGGTAGAGGGCCCGCTCGATTAGGAGCGGGCGCGAGCGGCGTTGCGCAGGGCCTTGACCTGGTCATGGTTGCGCTGCACGCCTTGCAGCTGCTTTTCCACCAGGCTGTAGGTCATGTCGCTGGCAGTGCGGCCCAGTTTCACCAGCTTTTCGCGGGCTTCCTTGTAGGCCTTGAGGGCGTGGTCCTCGCCCCGCTCCACCTCGTTCAGCACTGCTTCCTCGTCCTTGCCGGTGACCATCGACTTGAGGTTGACCCAGCCGCGGTGCAGGTCGCCACTGATGCTGGTAGAGGTTTCAGGATCGCCGCCCAGACGGCGCACTTCGCTCTGCAGCTCACTGGCAGCGTTGGCGCACTCGCCCGCACGCTGGACGAAGAACGCTTTCAGTTCGGGGTTCTTCACATCATCGGCCGAGGCCTTGAAACCTTTCTCGCCATCCTTGCTGTACTCGATCAGGTCGTTGAGTACATCGATCACGTCTTTGTTGGGGTTGCTCATGGTCGAACTCCTTGGCAGGTGATAGTCCTCTAGAGAGTTGCAGTGTTCGTGCCACGCTTTCAAAAAACGTAAAACCCTTACTATTCAATAACTTACAGCTTGATTGGCGACTGATGGTTACGGCGTTCTGCATGATTGCCGCTTGGGGCTTCGTGCAGATTGCAGTATGGTCGGCGCCTTTCCACAGCCAGGTGCGCGAAGATGAAGCCGGAAACTCTCGAACTACTGGTGACCCGCAGCATGCCGTTCGGCAAGTACCAGGGAAGGATCATTGCCGACCTGCCCGGTGACTACCTGGCATGGTTTGCGCGCAAGGGCTTCCCGGCAGGAGAACTGGGCGGGATGCTGGCGTTGATGCATGAGATCGATCACAACGGGCTGGGTGATCTACTGGTGCCGTTGCGGCAGAAACATCGCCGTTGAAAGGCCAACGCGGGCTCTGTGGGAGCGGCCTTGTATCGCGAAAGGGCTGCGAAGCAGCCCCAGATTTTCAGCTTCGCAACTTAGATTGCCGGGGCCGCTTTGCGGCCCTTTCGCCACACAAGGCCGCTCCCACAGAACGAGGTCTGCTCATACACTTTTAGCAGGCGCCACGGCCAACTCCACACGCTCGCTCTTCTTGATAACCGCATACACCACCGCTGTCACCAGGCTACCCGCCACAATCGCCAGCAAATACAGCAACGCATGGTTGATCGCGTTGGGGATCAACAACACGAACAAGCCGCCATGCGGCGCCATCAGCTTGCAGCCAAAATACATCGACAATGCCCCGGTCAACGCACCACCGGCGATACTGGCCGGGATCACCCGTAACGGGTCCTTGGCGGCAAACGGAATCGCCCCCTCGGAGATGAAGCACAGCCCCAGCGCCAGCGCCGCCTTGCCCGCCTCGCGCTCGCTCTGGGCGAACTTGCGCCGGGCCAGGAAGGTGGCAATCCCCAGGCCAATCGGCGGCACCATGCCGGCGGCCATGGTGGCCGCCATTGGCGCGTAGCTCGACGATGCCAGCAGCCCCACCGAGAACGCATAGGCGGCCTTGTTGATCGGCCCGCCAAGGTCGACGCACATCATGCCGCCCAGCAACAGCCCCAGCAGGATCGCATTGGTGGTGCCCATGCTGTCGAGGAAGTGCGTCAGGCCTTCGAGCATCGCCGCTACCGGCTGGCCGACCACGTAGATCATCACCAGCCCGGTGAACAGACTGGCCAGCAATGGAATGATCAGGATCGGCTTGAGCGCCTCCAGGCTGCTGGGCAAGCGCGCCCATCGGGCAATGGCCTTGGCGCTGTAACCGGCGAGGAAACCGGCGACGATGCCACCGATGAAGCCGGCCCCCAAGGTGCTGGCCAACAGGCCGCCGATCATGCCCGGGGCCAGCCCGGGGCGGTCGGCGATGGACCAGGCGATATAGCCCGCCAGTAGCGGAACCATCAGTTTGAAGGCGGCTTCACCGCCAATCTGCATCAACGCCGCCGGCAAGGTACCCGCCTCTTTGTAGGCCTCGATACCGAACACGAACGACAGGGCAATCAGCAGGCCGCCGGCCACCACCATCGGCAGCATGAACGACACGCCGGTCAGCAAGTGCTTGTACACGCCGGTTTTCTCGCCCTTGGTCGGTGTGGTCGCCGCTGCGGCGTCGGCAGCGTTTTCCACCGTGGCTTGCGCCAGGGCTTTGTCCAGGGTAGCGCGGGCCTGCTTGAGGGCAATGCCGGTACCACAACGGTAAATACGTTTGCCGGCGAAACGTGCAGTGGGTACTTCAATGTCGGCGGCCAGCAGCACCACGTCGGCCGCAGCGATGGCGTCAGCGGACAAGGGGTTGCGCGCACCGACCGAGCCCTGGGTCTCGACGGTAAGCTGGTAGCCCAGTTGTTGTGCGGCTTGCTGCAAGGCCTCTGCGGCCATGAAGGTATGGGCTACGCCGGTCGGGCATGCAGTGACGGCAACGATGCGAGCGCCAGCACTGCCAGTTGCGGCAGGGGTGTCTGTCACTGCGGCCAGCAGCTCGGCGTTGGCCGCTGCTTCGTCGAGAAAGCCTTCGCGATCAGCCAGCGCCTGGGACGGCGTGCTTTGGTACAGGCGCTTGCCGACGAAGCGGGCCAGATCCACCGGCCCGGGGCTGACCACAAGCACCCAGTCAGCCTCGGCGATCTGTGCGGCGCTCAGTTGCCGCTCGGGGTGTTCAGTATTCTGCACTTCGACGCTGGTGCTCCAGCCGCGACGCTGGGCAGCGGCGGACAGCAAGCGTGCACTCAGTACACTCGATACCTGGCCATTGGGGCAGGCGGTGACTATGGCAATGTTCATCGGCAACCCTCTTGTTGTTCTGTAAGTTGCACGGCCGCCTCCAACTGCGCCAGGTGCTCGCGGTCATGGATGCCGAAGCCAACCTGGGTAACGGCCTGGGCGGCGATGGCAGTGGCCCGGGTCAACGTCTGCGCAGGCGCCTCGGCCAGCAGCAGGCCGTGGACCATGCCGGCCACCAGCGAATCCCCCGCCCCCACCGTGCTGGCAACCCGCACCTTGGGTGGGCGGGCCTGCAGGGCCAGATCGCGACTGAACCAACTGACGCCCTGCTCGCCCGCAGACACCACCACGTGTTCAACGCCACTGTCCAGCAGGCGCTTGGCGGCGGCGCGCTGTTGCGCCAGGTTATCCACAGCCAGGCCCAACACTTCGCCCAGTTCTTCGGTATTGGGCTTGACCAACCAGGGCGCGCTTTGCAAGCCGACACGCAGGGCTTCACCACTGCTGTCCAGGACTACCTTGAGGCCTTGGGCCTTCAACCGTTCGAGCAACTGGCGGAACCAGTCGGCACTGATTCCACGCGGCAGGCTACCGGCCACCACCACGGCATCGTGACCGGGGGCAATCTGTTCCAGCCTGTGCAGCAAGGCGCTGCGTGCCGCCTCGTCGACCTCCGGGCCCTGCCCGTTGATGTCGGTCACGCGGCCATCGGCCTCGACCAGCTTGATATTGCTGCGGGTTTCGCCCGGCACACGGACAAAGCAGTCGGTAAAACCGCGGCCGTCGATCAGCGCCTCGAAGGGCTGCAGATTGTCGCGCCCGAGGAAACCGCCCACGGTTACGCTGTGCCCCAGGTCGGCCAGTACCTGGGCAACGTTCAGCCCCTTGCCTGCGGCGTGACTGTGCTGCGCCTGGCTACGGTTGACCTGCCCTGGGCGCAGAGTGTCCAGGCCGATGGTGATATCCAGCGCAGGGTTCAGGGTAAGAGTGAGGATCTTGGCCATTCAGTAACGCTCCACCAGCGCGCGAACTGCTGCGGCGCTGTCCTGTTGCAGGGCCTCGCGCGCCAGGGCGCGGGCTGCCTGATGATCGGCCTGGCGAACCAGTGCCTTGACTTCGGCGATGCTGCGCGCGGAGACGCTGAGTTCGTCCACGTCCAGCCCCAGCAGCACGGCCACCGCCTGCGGGTCGGCCGCCAGCTCGCCACACACGCCCACCCACTTGCCGTGGGCATGGGCGGCGCGCACGGTCATGTCGATCAGGCTCAATACCGCCGGGTGCAGGCCATCGGCCTGTGCCGAGAGGCTGGGGTGGCCACGGTCGATGGCCAAGGTGTATTGAGTCAGGTCGTTGGTGCCGATGCTGAAGAAGTCCACTTCGCGCGCCAATTGCGCTGCCAGCAGGGCCGCTGAAGGGACCTCGACCATAATGCCCAGTTGCAGGTCGGCTACCGGGATTTCTGCACGCAGGCGCTCCACCATGGCCCGAGCCTCACGCCACTCGTGCACCTGGCCAACCATGGGAAACATGATACGCAACGGGCGCTGGTCGGCGGCCCGCAGCAACGCGCGCAACTGGTCTTCCATCACTTGCGGGCGCTGCAGGGTCAAACGCACGCCGCGCACGCCGAGGAAGGGATTTTCCTCGGCAGCGATCGGCCAGTAAGGCAACGGTTTGTCGCCGCCAACGTCAAGGGTTCGCACCACCAGCGGGCGCCCATCGAGGCCATCGAGCACGCGGCGGTACTCGGCTTCCTGGGTAGCCACATCCGGCGCTTGAGGGTGGGCCATGAAAATCAGTTCGGTGCGCAGCAGGCCGACACCTTCGGCGCCCTGCTCCACCACCTTGGCGATGCCGTTGCTATCGCCGATGTTGGCAAACACCTCAACGGCATGCCCATCACGGGTGATAGCCGGCTCGAAGCGGTTGGCCCAGGCGGCCTGCAGGCGTTGCTCGCGCAGGTCACGCTCGGCCAGCGCCCGCTGCAGCTCATCCGCTGGCGGTGCGACGCTGACCACACCACGCTGGCCATCGAGCAGCAGCGGCGTACCACTCTCCAACAGCAGTATCGATGCACCCGCGCCGACCACTGCTGGTATGCCCAACGCCCGGGCGACGATGGCACTGTGGGCCGTGGCGCCGCCCTGGGCGGTGACAATGCCGGCAACCCGGTTGGGGTCCAGGCGAGCGACATCGGATGGACCGACTTCGGTCATCACCAGCACATAGGGTTGCTCGGGTTCAACCTGCGCCTGCACACCACACAACTGCGCCAGCACGCGGCGGCCAATATCGCGCAGGTCGGCGGCGCGCTCGGCGAGCAGCGCATCGTGCAACGCCTCTTGCTGACGGGCCGCAGCTTCGATCACGGCCATCCATGCGGCCGCAGCGCTTTCGCCCTGGGCCAGGCGCTGTTCGACATCGTCGGTCAGGGCCGGGTCGGCAAGCATTTCCTGGTGGGTGACGAAAATTTCGCCAATGGCTTTGTCGCTGCGCAGGACCAAAGCCTGCAGTTCGCCGTTGACGGTAGCCAAGGCTTCGCGCAGTTTCTGCCGCTCCAAGGCGCACGATTCACCCCGCAAGGGATAGTCGAACTCACGCTCGACACAGACATGCGCCGGGCCGCTGGCAATGCCGGGGGCGGCGCCCACACCCTGGATACGGCTGCCGGCCGCTGGCGCTTGCAGTACTTCGGGTACGTCATCGGCAATGGGCGCGACGCTCTGCGGTAGCGGTTCTACCTCTTCACCCAAGCCTTGTTCGATAGCAGCCAGCAGCACCGGCAAGGCATCGGCAGCGATGCTCGGTTCGGCGACCAGTTCCAGTGCCTGACCACGGCGTGCGCCGAGGCTGAGCAGCTTGCTCAGGCTCTTCACCGATACGGCTGGCTGCGCGCTATCGACCAGGCGCACACGGATTTCCCCTTCAAAGCCTTTGGCCAGTTGTGCAAGCACCTTGGCCGGTCGCGCATGCAAACCATGTGGATTGGCCAGCACGACACGTGCGCTAGGCCAGTCCGCCGGCACTTCGCCGCCCAGCACTTCCAGCACCGCACGGCTGCTGGTGGCTTGGTAGAGCATCTGCCCACGGCCTTCGATCAGCACTTCGCACAGCCGCTCAAGCAGGGCCTCGTGAGCGGCGCCAAGGCTGGCCAGGCAGAACAGACCGTTGAGCGGCTGGTCGCGGTAACGCAGCGGCTGCTGCGGGGTGATGAAGGCGAGGCCCGGCTGACGAACCTGGCGCTCGCTGTGCAGCCACCACAGGCCCTCACCCAGCGGCAGCGGCTCGGCCTGCTGCAGCACGGCGGCAAAGCCACTGTCGACACAGTCGGCACGTTGCAGCAGGCGGGCACCGCGCCAGGCCAGTTCGTCGAAGTCTTCTGCCGGCACGTTCAGCCCGACCAGCTGCGCATCCAGCGCCAGCGCCTGGGGCGCGCCCTGCAGCAGCTTGAGCAGCGCTTCGGCAGAGCTGGCCCGGCGCAAGGCTTCGGCCAGGTCGGTCTCGCCCAACGCCCGGGTCAACAGCTGCAGCAGGCGCAGGTGTTCGTCGGAGCGGGCGGCAATACCAATGGCCAGGTAGACCATTTGCCCGTCACCCCAGTCTACCCCCTCGGGGAACTGCAGCAGGCGTACGCCGGTGGCATACACCAGGTCACGTGTTTGCGGCGTACCATGGGGAATGGCGATGCCCTGGCCAAGGAACGTGGAGCCTTGTGCTTCCCGGGCCTGCAGCCCTTGCAGGTAACCCTCGGCGACCAGACCGTCCGCAACCAGCCGATCCGCCAGAAGGCGTAACGCCTCGGCCTTGTCGGCGGCCTTCTGGCCCATGGCTATCTGCTCATTGGCGAGCTCGAGCATGACCTTCTCCTTTTGCAGTTCCCGTTCGGGTACTGGAGTATTGTTGTGAAATTCACATAAAGGGCCAGTTCAGCAGCCTTGCGCGGGTGGCAGCCGAGGCAGAAAATTCGGCAGCTGAAACGTTTAATCTGACCAGGCGGCCACGTTACTCGATAATCTGCCCAGTAAAAAGCCCCATCCTGTCGGACAATTGCGACAATGGTCGTCTGCGCGTGATGCCTGTACCGGGTCAAACTACCCGGTCCGGCCTTACAGCCAGCCCCGGTAATAACAAGGAAAATTCGGTGAAACTCAGCGATATCGCCCGTCTGGCCGGTGTGTCCGTGACCACTGCCAGCTACGTCATCAATGGCAAGGCTGAACAGCAGCGCATCAGTAACAGTACTGTCGAGCGGGTACGCGCGGTGGTCGAAGCCCACGGCTTCACCCCCAACCCGCAGGCTGCTGGGCTGCGCAGCCGGCATACCCGCACCCTGGGCTTCATTCTCCCGGATCTGGAGAACCCCAGCTACGCCCGCATTGCCAAGCAACTGGAGCAAGGCGCACGCGCCCGCGGCTACCAGCTGCTGATCGCCAGCAGCGATGACCAGCCAGACAGCGAGCGCCAACTGCAGCAACTGTTCCGTGCGCGCCGATGTGATGCGCTGTTCGTTGCCAGTTGCCTGCCGCCAGAAGATGACAGCTACCGCGAGCTGCAGGACAAAGGCCTGCCGGTGATTGCCATCGACCGCCGTCTGGACCCCGCACACTTCTGCTCGGTGATCAGCGACGACCGCGATGCCAGCCGCCAGCTGGCCGCCAGCCTGCTCAGCTCGGCCCCACGCAGCATCGCCCTGATAGGCGCACGCCCCGAGCTGTCGGTTAGCCAGGCACGTGCCGGCGGATTCGACGAAGCCCTGCAAGGCTATACCGGCGAAGTACGCCGCTATCAGGGCGAAGCCTTCAGCCGTGAGTGCGGCCAACGCCTGATGCAGCAACTGATCGACGACCTGGGTGGCCTGCCGGATGCTCTGGTGACTACTTCGTACGTGCTGTTGCAGGGCGTGTTCGACACCCTCCAGGCGCGCCCGGTCGACTCGCGCCAACTGCAGTTGGGTACCTTTGGCGACAACCAGTTGCTCGACTTCCTGCCGCTGCCGGTCAATGCCATGGCCCAGCAGCATGGCCAGATTGCGGCCACCGCGCTTGAACTGGCACTGGCCGCCATCGAGGAAAAACGCTATGAACCCGGCGTGCACGCTGTTGGCCGCACCTTCAAGCAACGCATCTCAGCGGCCTGAACATGCGCCTGATCGACACCCACACCCACCTGGACTTCCCCGACTTCGACGCCGACCGACCGCGCCTGCTGGCCAACGCGGCGGCGCGTGGGCTGGAGCGAATGGTGGTGCTGGGGGTGTACCAGGCGAATTTCCAGCGGGTGTGGGAACTGGCCTGCGCCGAGCCGCGCCTGTTCGCCGCGCTTGGCCTGCACCCGGTCTACCTCGACCAGCATCGCCCTGAGCACCTGGTGCAACTGCGCGAGTGGCTGGAGCGCCTGCGCGACAACCCGCGGCTATGTGCCGTAGGTGAGTTTGGCCTGGACTATTACCTCGCAGACATTGACAAGACCCGCCAGCAGGCGCTGTTCGAAGCGCAACTGCAGATGGCTTGCGACTTCGAACTACCGGCCCTGCTGCACGTGCGCCGCAGCCATGCCCAGGTGCTTGCCACACTCAAGCGCTACAAGCCAGCGCGGGCGGGGGTGATTCATGCGTTTGCCGGCAGCTACGAAGAGGCCCGCGAGTACATCAAGCTGGGGTTCCTGCTGGGGTTGGGCGGTGCGGGTACCTGGCCGCAGGCGCTGCGGCTGCGCAAGACCTTGGCGCGGCTGCCACTGGACAGTGTGGTGCTGGAGACTGATGCACCGGACATGGCACCGGCGATGTACCCGGGGGTTCGCAACAGCCCGGAGCACCTGCCGGAAATTGCAGCGGCGCTGGCGCACGTAATGGGGCTGGATGTGGAGGTGCTGGCACAGGCCAGCACCCGCAATGCTTGCACGTTGTTCGGCTGGTGAAACTCGGGTGACCGGGATTCCCGTGGGATGCGATCGGCCCCGAATCAGACCAGCACGGTCCACAGCGCGAACCCGGCATACCACAGCACTGCACAGCGCAACAGCAATTCCCACAAACTGTCCAGCCGCCCCAACCCGCGCTGGCTGTCCTCTTCCTCGGGAATGTCATCGGCAATCCGCCCTACCCGAGCCACCAGGTGCCCGGCGCTGATGTGCCAGTTGAGCACTTCGTGCAGCATCACCCGTGTCACCGCGAGGAAGTTGCCCACCAGGGCAAAGCTCAATGCCAGCGCCCGCACCGGCAACCAGTCCATGATGTGCCGCAACTGCTCGGCACGCGCCTTCAAAGCTGGCTGCTTGCTGTGCTCACTACACAGCGCCAACAATCGATAAGCCAGCGCAGCGCCAGGGCCCAGTACGAAATACCAGAAGATCACCGCAAAAAAGCCCTGGTACACCTGCCACAGCAAGTTACCCTGCACCCGCACCAGCAAGCTGTGCGGTTCATCGGCCACCAGGCCCAGGTCGCGCTCGGCCGCGTGCAGCGCCGCCTGATCATCCCCCCGCCGCCAGGCATCACGAAACGCCCCCAGCGATGCCTTGGCATCGCCGCGGCCCAGGCTGTAGATCAGCACCAGCAAGTGCACCGGCAACGCCAGCAAACCATAGGCCACCGGCTCCAGCACATGCAGCAGCAACACCAGCAGCGCTACCGGTGCCAACACCAGGATGGCCAACGTCCACCAGGGGTGGACCTTGCCGTTGCGTTCCAGACGCACCAGTTCGCCAAGAAAGAACCCATCGCGCTGCACCTGATGGCGCAGGGCCGAAAACTTCTCGACCCACAGCGCAAGCAACAACACCAGAAAACTCATGCCTTGTCCTCGTTGTGCTGCAGCGCCTGGCGGTAGCGCGACCAGTCGAAGGCCGGGCCGGGGTCGGTCTTGCGCTGCGGGGCAATGTCACTGTGGCCCTGAATGCGGCTCAGGTCGATGGCCGGCCAGGCAGCGCGGATGTGCCGGGTGAGTTGTTCCAGCACCGCATACTGGGCATCGGTATAGGGCAGGTCGTCGGTGCCTTCCAGTTCGATGCCGATGGAAAAGTCGTTACAGCCTTCGCGCCCGTCAAAGCTCGACACACCCGCATGCCAGGCACGATCATGCAACGACACGAACTGCGTCACCGCGCCGTCACGCTCGACGAACAGGTGCGCCGACACGGTCAGGTGGTTGATGCTGGCAAAATACGGGTGTTCATCAAGGGCCAGGCGGTTCTGGAAGAATTGCTGCACCTTGCCCGTGCCGAAACAGGCCGGGGGCAGGCTGATGTTGTGGATCACCAGCAGGGAAATCGATTCGCCTTCGGGGCGCGCATTGAAGTTCGGCGAGGGGCAGTGGGTGATTCCGATTCCGTGGAACCAGCCAGTGGCACGGTCCAATTGCATGGGCAGATCCTGAAAAACGCCGTGAACATGCCCACAGTATGCCCTGCGGCCAACGCCGTGTGCATGTGAATGATTGTAATGCGTCGGCCTATTGCGCCTGCCCTTGCCGCAAGCTTTCAAGTACCGCCTCCAGCGCCCGTTCGAACAACAGGCGATCATCCAGCACGCGCACTTCGTGCCGCTGCAGTGCCTGGGCCAGGCTGGCGCTGCTCCACTCGCGCACTTTCATGCCGGTGCGGTTGGCGAACACCAGCCTGTCACTGCTGTCGATACGCGCGACCAGCTTGCAGCGCAGTGGCTCATCTTCGTCGAGAACCTCGACCCAAGTGCCGATGCGCAGGCGTTGCGCCTGGCGCAGCACTGCAGCCTGCCCGTCGGCAGCGTGCAGGGGCACGCAGGCGGGCTCTTCGGCAATCGCCAGCACAATCTCTTGGGCCACCCGCACATCGCCCAAGGATTGGCCCTCCCCTCCCGGCAGCGCCTCATTACCTGCGCAGGCGCGCAAGTGCAACTGTTCCAGTTGCAGGAAGAACTCGCGGGTCGCCACCGCGTCCAGGGCTACGCTGGCCAGGCCATCGCGCAGCGCCTTGAGCAGGCCTGGCACCTGCTGCAGCAAGGCTTGTGGCTCATGTGGCGGCGTGATGCTGGCCAGCAGCATGTCCATCGTCTGCACTGCGTCGCGCCAGGCCTGTGAGGCCTCACCCTGTTTCAGCCAAGCCAACAGCAGTACCTGGCTCCAGGCCTGCACCAGCATTTGCACCACCACCTGCGGCAATACCCGGCCGCGCAGGCGCTGGTTGAGCACGTGCTGCACCTGCTGCCTGGCCTGCATTGCCCGGGCACGGCCTTCTTCGGCGTCGCGAGTGCGTTGCTCCAGCAACTCGTTACGTCGCCGTTCGTCCTGATTGAATGCCAGGAAGTCGTCGAGCAACTCGGCGAACAAGCTGGCATCGTCGGCAAAATCATTGAGCAAGCGCTGGACGATACGCTCTACCCGCATGTGCAAGCTGTCACGCTGGCACTCGCTGCCGCACTCCCAGCCAATCGCGGCGCCGGCGATTTCGTTGAGCAAACGGCGCGCCGGGTGGTTACTCCGGCTGAACAGCCCCTTGTCCAGTAATGCCACCTTGAGCAAGGGAATATGAAGGCGCGCAATCAGCGCCCGCAGGCTGGCCGGCAGGTTGTCATCGTTGTGGATGAACGCGAACAGCAGGCCAACCAGGTTGATCATGTCTTCGTCAGCCACCTGAAGGCGCCGACGCGTACCGCTGCGCACACTGACCCGCAACAGCAGCTGCTCAAGCTGCTGGCCGAGCTCGAAGTCATCGGCCTCGTACGTGGCGGGCACATAGCGCTGCAAATGCGAAAGTAGCCGGAGCAGGTCGGCGGTACTGATCGGCTGGGCGGCAGCCACCGCTTGCAAGCGCGGAGCGAACTGCCCGCGCACCGGCGCCAGCAGTGCCTGCAACGAGGCAAACAACGTCTGCCCTGCGGCGTCCGCCCCCTCCTCCTGGCCAAGGTTCGCCGGCCCGGGTCGCGCACGCATGCGCCGGTCTTCGGCACGCCGGCGCGGCGCCGGTTGCAGCTCGGGCAGCACGCCGGCAGCGGCCAGCAACTGGTTGGCTTCGCCATAGATCACATCGACATCGCGCAGCACATAACGCTCGAACAGCTTCAGCAGCACCAGCTTGACCCGCAGGCCAACGCCCAGATTACGCCCGGCGTCGAGAAAGTAACGACACAGCGCGGCTGGCCCCAATGGGTTGTACTGCTCGTACAGGGGGCGGTCGAGCAATGCCTGCAGGCGCAGACCCAGTTGCTGCAGGGCGATGCCATCGCGTGACAGCACCCGCGCTACCATGCTCTCGATAGCGGCGGCCCGCTCCATTTGAGCCTTGCTGCGTGGGTTACCCGGCTGGGCCAGGTTTGCCAGCAAGTCCACCTGGCCGGCTCGGAGGAAAGCATCATGGAACGTATCCAGAAAACCACGCTCGATGCTCTTGCGCTTCAGGCGCAGGTCACGCATGGCCTCGAAGTACAGGTTCTGGTCACTGCGGTCCAAGGCCTTGTCGGCCATTTCGAAGAGCGTGTCATCGGCATTGTCGAACAAGTCCTGCAGGCCCTGACGCAACTGCAACGCGGCCTTGTCGCGCACCTGCAGCAACAAGACCGGAAGGCAAGGATGAGGCGTACGCCCCCCTCGGTCGATGGCTGCCGCCAAGGGCACCACCTTGCCTTCTTTTTGCATCCTGGACTCCTTGCAGGGTGTCTTGCCCGAAAGGGCTGGAAAATCGTCAAAGCCATGGCGCCAAATACTAGTCGCCATTATCGGTAAAAAATCGCATAGCTACCAGCGTCGTTTCGCTGGCTGGCTAAAGACCCTGATCTGCTCCGATTACTCACGACGTCCGACCAAAGGTCAGCGCCAAGGCGGCTGTACACACTGGCCCCCTGCCCTATAATCGCGGGCACCTAGCTTGTGGAGCCGACCATGCCGAACCTACGCCTTGCCGACCTGACCGCTGAAATTGAAGCCAACGTGCGCCGCGCGCTGTTGGAGGACATCGGCAGTGGCGATATCACCGCGCAACTGATCCCGGCCGAGCGCCTGGCCAAGGCGACCATCATCACCCGTGAAAACTGTGTGGTCGCCGGTACCGCTTGGGTCGATGCCGTATTCCGCCAGCTCGACCCGCGCGTTGCAGTGCACTGGCAGGTGGCCGACGGTGAGCAGGCCAGTGCCAATCAGCCGTTGTTCCACCTGGAAGGCCCGGCCCGTTCGCTGCTCAGTGGTGAGCGCAGCGCACTGAACTTCCTGCAGATGCTGTCGGGGGTCGCCACCCGTGCGCGCTTCCTCGCCGACTTGGTAGCAGGCACCCAGGTGCGCCTGCTGGACACCCGCAAAACCCTGCCGGGCCTGCGCCTGGCGCAAAAATACGCGGTGACCTGCGGAGGGTGCGACAACCACCGCATAGGCCTGTACGACGCCTTCCTGATCAAGGAAAACCACATCGCCGCCAGCGGCGGCGTAGCCGAGGCTGTGGCCGCAGCGCACCGCATTGCGCCGGGCAAGCCGGTGGAAATCGAGGTCGAAAGCCTGGACGAACTGCGCCAGGCGCTGGCCGCTGGCGCGGACATCATCATGCTCGACGAGCTGAACCTGGACGAAATGCGCGAAGCCGTGCGCATTACCGCGGGCAAAGCCAAACTTGAAGCCAGCGGCGGGGTCAACGAAACGACCCTGCGGGTGATCGCCGAAACAGGGGTGGACTACATCTCGATTGGTGCCATGACCAAGGATGTGAAAGCGGTGGACCTGTCGATGCGACTGAGCCTGTGAGCTGATTGCAGGCAATAAAAAACCGGCGCTTGGCCGGTTTTTTATTGGGGGCGCTTTGCCCCCCTTTTTCTCAGATCAGAACGAGGCGTTGGCCAAACCGTCCAGGTAGCGCTCGACATCCAGCGCCGCCATGCAGCCAGCACCGGCCGAAGTGATGGCCTGGCGGTAAACATGGTCAGCCACGTCGCCAGCGGCAAACACACCCTCGACGTTGGTAGCGGTGGCGTTGCCTTCGCGGCCGCCGTTGACTACCAGGTAGCCGTCTTTCAGGGTCAGCTGGCCTTCGAACAGCGAAGTGTTCGGGGTGTGGCCAATGGCGATGAACACGCCGTCGACCTTGATTTCGTCGCTGCTGCCGTCGTTGTTCTTCAGGCGCGCACCGGTTACACCCATGTTGTCACCCAGCACTTCGTCCAGGGTGGCGTTGAGCTTGAGCTCGATCTTGCCTTCGGCCACACGGGCGTTCAGCTTGTCGACCAGGATCTTCTCGGCGCGGAAGGTTTCGCGACGGTGTACCAGGGTCACTTTGCTGGCGATGTTGGCCAGGTACAGTGCCTCTTCCACGGCAGTGTTACCACCACCGACCACGGCGACCGGCTTGTTGCGGTAGAAGAAACCGTCACAGGTGGCACAGGCCGAAACACCCTTGCCCATGAAGGTTTCTTCCGACGGCAGGCCCAGGTAGCGAGCGCTGGCGCCAGTGGCGATGATCAGCGCATCACAGGTGTACTTGCCGCTGTCACCCTGCAGGGTGAACGGCTTGTTGGCCAGGTCGACAGCGTTGATGTGGTCGAAGACGATCTCGGTTTCAAAACGCTCGGCGTGCTCTTGCATACGCTGCATCAGGGCCGGGCCGGTCAGGCCGTGGGGGTCGCCCGGCCAGTTGTCGACTTCGGTGGTGGTGGTCAGCTGGCCACCAGCCTGCATGCCGGTGATCAGCAGCGGCTTGAGGTTGGCACGGGCGGCATACACCGCAGCGCTGTAACCGGCAGGGCCGGAACCGAGAATGATGACGCGCGAATGACGTACTTCAGACATGTCGAACTCCTGTCGAGCGGGCCGCAGGGCCGGCATCGGTGTACCGGCTGCGCCAGCCAAGAAATTAAAAAGGACCCACGCAGCACTTGGGGAAGGCTAAAACGCGCAGGCCCGCAAAGCGAAAAGTTGAGCGCACTGTAGCGAGGTCGCAAAGATTAAGGAAATATCCTTAGACAATCCACCTCATAGGCATCGCCTATGCTGCGATTTCATCGATAAACACCCTCCGGGCGCTTTTGTTACATCCCGTTTCCCGCCGACTGCGTGCCTTTCGTCGGCGCGGCAAACTCGGTAAGGTCAGCGCGTTTTCCTTCTCTGCGGAGTATCTAGATGCAAGCCCCTGTCCTCTCTGGCCCCCAATACCTGCGCGAAGGCCTGAAACTGGTGCTGAGCCCCAACCTGCGGTTGTTCGTGCTGCTGCCCCTGGCGGTCAACCTGTTGCTGTTCGGTGGCCTGATCTACTTCGCCGGCCACCAGTTCGGCCTGTGGCTCGATGCCCTGATGCCCACACTGCCTGACTGGCTGAGCTTCCTCAGCTACATCCTCTGGCCGCTGTTTGTTGCCTTGCTGGTGCTGATGGTGTTCTTCACCTTCACCTTGGTGGCCAACATCATTGCCGCGCCGTTCAACGGTTTTCTGGCGGAAAAGGTCGAGGTGGTAGTGCGTGGCGAAGACACCTTCCCAGCCTTCAGCTGGGGCGAGCTGGCAGCCATGGTACCGCGCACCTTCAGCCGCGAAATGCGCAAGCTGGGCTACTTCCTGCCACGCGCCATCGGCCTGTTCATCCTGTCGCTGATCCCGGTGGTCAACGTGGTGGCTGCGCCGCTGTGGCTGATCTTTGGCGTGTGGATGATGGCCATCCAGTACATCGACTACCCGGCGGACAACAACAAGATGAGCTGGCAGGACATGCTCGCCTGGCTGCGGCAGAAGCGCTGGCAAAGCCTGGGCTTTGGCGGCATCACCTACCTGGCGCTGATGATTCCCGTGGTGAACGTGCTGATGATGCCGGCGGCAGTGGCCGGGGCTACGTTGTTCTGGGTGCGGGAGCGGAGCTGAAGGAGCGAGGGGCTGCAGGGCAGCCCCTTTTTGCGGATTGCTTTTTAGAAGTCGGAGAAACTGTAGGGTTCGAGGGTGGCAATCTGAGAAAGCAGTATTAGATGTTCCACTGCCTTAACCTTCTCGAGGTTAGCAAGGTCGCTTGACCCGCCGAACGCCAAGGCTGGAACGAACCCATACATTTCATCATGCTTTAGCATGCCCAATTTCTTCTTTGCGGGCTCGAACATACCATCAAAGTCAACAGACGCCTTCTCTTTGCCAAGGAAGAAACCTTGCACTTCCCTGTCCATATCCGCCGCCGTCAACTCATATTCACTGCCCCTGTATCGTGAAATATGAGCCAAAATCTTTACTGAGAAACCCGTTTGCTCTCCAAAGAGATACAGGTCACCAAATGCGCCGCGAGCGATCAGGTGGTATCTATCCCGCTTCTCCAATATTGTGCCTTCGATAAGCGAGGCAGTTACCCCTTCATATTCCTGGGGATTGACAGTCCAAAATATCCCGTCACCATACCCGCACCAACCGTGCTCACTCCAATACGCTAACAATTTGTTCGGCAAGATCCCTCTGTATCGATCCAGACTTGAGGGAGGAACCTCCTGTCGAAAAAACGGCTCACCAACTTGCTCTACAAACAGGGAAAAAACCTCATCCACGGCGAAACCCTCAAGCGACTAGCATTTATGCAGTTTTACGTTCAACAAGCCTGATCCCACGCCCGATTTTGAAGCTTTCTCGGCAGCAGCTTTCAAGCCCTCAACTCTGCTTTTCCATCGTGGGCCTATGCTCGAGTTAACTTGCCTGTCGCCAAAATCAGAAATAGTATCCCGTCCACCGGCGATCAAGTCAGGATTATGCAAAGCTGCGAGAGATGACAGGGTTTCCTTTGCCTGCTTCACCGAGAGCTTTCTAGCTTCAATGGCATTCATAGTTTTCATCAGATCCCTCTGAATTCTCTCCTGTAACTTATCATAAAGTTCCTTTCTCGCTATTTTTGCAATGCGCGGATCTCGCTTCGCCGGATTAGCGATATTTTCGAGAAACTCTTCAACCGTTAGCCGATTCAACCCATCCTGCTGTCCCTTCAGCTGCCGTTCAAACTCGCCATGCTTCGATGCTGGCAATTTATCCGCCTTGAAACATGCCACCGTATGCAAAGACATGCTACCGGGCTTACCTGTTGACGGCTCCTTGTCTTTTTCTGCCCGCCGATTCGGCTGAACTGGCTGCGGATCACCCATCGCCCCCTTGCGCCGCTCCGGCACTTGCAGATCCGGCCGTTTCTTCAACCCTTCCTCATGCTTGAGCATCCATTGCCCCAGCCGCGCGCCTTTGCGGCTGGCCGCCATCTCCTGGGCCAGCACTCGGGCATCGCCGCGTCCGCGGGTGAGGTACGACACGATCGCCCCCAACAACAGCACCACGACTTCCACATGGCCTTGAGCAATCTGATGCGTGGCCCGAGGTATCGCATAGGGGTCGTCCCGGCAGAACGGGCCGGTGCCTTCATTGCCGCAGGTGCCTTCCCAGGCGAAGCGGATGCCATCGACGTAGTACTCGCCGATCCGCGGCAAGCCCTCGATGAAGAACTCGGCAATGGAAGCCAGCCCCAGCGCGCCAAGGATCCAACCACTGACCTTGAGGCCCATGGCCGCGCCTGCGCCAGCGAACGGAATGGTTCCGGCGCCGCCGGCGAATGCGCCGACCCCTGCGCCAAGCAGGCCACCGGTAATGGTGCTGCCGACGACGATCATCGCCATCTGCTGCACGACCCTCAGCAGTTCGTCGACGATGCTGTTGATGTCAAGGTCGGCGAAGCGCTGGCGTAGCATCTACGCCGCCTGCCATTCGGCGTAATAGAAGGCTGTGCGGACAGCTTCGATCCGGCGCAGGTTAAGGCCCAGTGAGGCGACCTCTTCATTGAGGCTGGTGCGGAACTGGCCACCGCTTGGGTAGCCCACCATGGCGATGACACGTGACTCGATCTCGTGCCAGGAGGGCACGAGGTAATCCAGGTACATGAGGTGTCTCCCTGACAACGTGTGCAGGGGGAAATCCCATCATGGATTCGGATCGGAGGTTTCTGAGCCAGTTGTAGGAAAATGCAACTTCGTTTCCGGCATGCTCGGCGAAGTTCAGCTGTTCAGTCGTTACCGTGGGTAAGGCTGGAAATTTTTATCGTTCTTGAGATCGAGCGCCGCGCAGGCGAAGCTCGATCCCATGGCCATTACAAACCCCAAGCCAAATCAAAGACTCAACCGGCTGGAAAACTGCCCCACTACGTCCACTACCCGCTTCGCCCCGTCCTGGATCTCGACAATCACGCTGCCCGTCTCATCCGCCAGCGCCAGCCCCTGTTCGGCCTGGCGCTTGCTGGTGTCGATGATCGACACTGCTGCCTGCGCCAGTTGTTCGTTCTGCTGTACCACCCGGGCGATTTCTTCGGTGGCGGTGCTGGTGCGAGAGGCCAGTTGGCGCACTTCGTCGGCAACGACGGCAAAGCCCCGCCCTTGCTCACCGGCACGGGCGGCTTCGATGGCCGCGTTAAGGGCCAACAGGTTGGTCTGCCCGGCAATGTCGCTGATGGTCTTGATGATCGAACCGATCACCCGCGACTGGGTATCCAGCGCCTGGATCCCGTCGGCCGCCTCTTGCATCGAAGCCTCCAGTCCACGCATCACGGTGACAGTCTGGGTGACCACTTCGGTGGCCTTGCGAGCACTGACATCGGTACCCAGCGAGGTGTTGTAGGCGACATCTGCCGCCTCAGCCACTGCCAGCTCCTGATTGACCTGATCGGTGATCACGGTGGCGAACTTGACCACCTTGTACAGCACATCGTGGGCATCGAAGATCGGGTTGTACGAGGCCTCCAGCCAGATCACCCGGCCATGGGCATCGATGCGCTTGAAGCGCTCGGCAACATATTCGCCACGGCGCAGCCTGTCCCAGAACGCTTGGTAGCCAGCCGAGTTGACCTCCTGCGGTTCGCAGAACATGCGGTGGTGCTTACCGCGAATCTGCTCCAGGCGATAGCCGACGGTGGCCAGGAAACGATCGTTGGCAGTGAGAATGATGCCGTCGAGGTCGAACTCAATCACCGCAGTAGAGCGCATCAGGGCCTTGATCAGGCTTTCGTGCTCGCGTGAGGTCTCGATGGTTCGCGTGAGGTCGCTGGAATGCAGGGTGAAGTACTTGATGCGCCCCTCGCTGTTCTTCACCGGCTGCAGGATCGAGCGTAGCCAGGCTTCCTGACCATTGCCCCGCAGAAGACGGAACGCACCGTTCAGGTGTTCGCCACGGCTGATCGCACTTTTCATGCGCTGGTAGAAGTCCAGCGACTTTACGTGGGCGGGGACGATGTCCTCGATATTGCGTCCAAGCAATTGTTCGGCACGGTAGAGCATCTCGCTCTCGAAGTTGCCGTTGACCATCTCGATCCGTCCCTGAGGGTCGAGCTGCAGCACCAGCATCTCGCTGTCGAGACTACTCTTGACCTGTTCGATGGACATCAGGTCTTCGCGCAGTTGCCGGATTTCTTGCTTGAGCTTGTTGTTGAACATCACCGCTCTCCTGGAGCGCATCACGTAGTCGAATGCATCTTCATCGGCTGCCGGGGACACCTTCTTGAGTGCTGTGCGAGGAAATATTCATGAAGGCAAAAGTGCCGGCAGTCAGGCGTCATCTTTACGTCACAAGGCGGTCACATTAGCGCAACCCGGCAGGCGGAAACTTTTTGTCATGAATACACCCGCCCTACGCATTACCCTGGTCAGCGAAACCTTCCCACCCGAGATCAATGGCGTGGCCAACACCCTTGGCCGCCTCAGTGATGGGTTGCGCCAACGCGGGCACGAGGTCGAGGTGGTGCGCCCGCGCCAGGCCGGCGAAGGGCACGTGCACAACGATCCGCAGCTGATGCTGTGCCGTGGCTGGGCGCTGCCGGGCTACCCGGGTTTGCAGTGGGGCGAGGTGTCGATGCACAAGCTGTTGCGCCGCTGGCGCCGGCATCGCCCGGATGTACTGTACATCGCCACCGAGGGGCCGCTGGGGCTCAGCGCACTACGCGCGGCCCGACGCCTGGGGGTGGCGGTGGTCAGTGGCTTCCACACCAACTTCCCGCAGTATTCCGGCCAGTACGGCCTTGGCCTGCTGGCGCGCCTGCTCACCCACTACTTGCGCTGGTTCCATCGGCGCACGGCAATCACCTTGGTGCCAAGTGCCAGCCAGCGCCTGGAGCTGGAGCGTCGCGGTTTCGAACGCCTGGAGCTGCTGGCCCGAGGAGTCGATGCCTGCCTGTTCAATCCGGCCCGGCGCAGCCAGGCCCTGCGCGAAAGCTGGGGGCTAGGCCCGGAGGACATCGCCGTACTGCATGTCGGGCGACTGGCGGCGGAAAAGAACCTTGGCTTGCTACGGCCTTGCTTCGAGGCATTACGCAAGACGTATCCACAAAAGCGCCTGCGCCTGATCATGGTCGGCGACGGGCCTCAGCGCGCCAGGCTTGAACAAGAGATACCGGACGCCGTGTTTTGCGGCGCCCAGCGCGGTGAACGACTGGCCGAGCACTATGCCAGCGGCGACCTGTTCCTGTTCCCGAGCCTGACCGAGACCTTCGGCAATGTGGTGCTCGAAGCCATGGCCTCAGGGTTGGCGGTAGTTGCTTATGACGAGGCGGCCGCAGCGCAGCATATTCGCCATGGCCACAGTGGCGCGCTGGCCATGCCGGGGGACCAGGCGGCGTTTGTCGATGCAGCGTGCTGGTTGCTGGAAGAAGTGGAGACCTTGCGCAGGGTGCGCCTGAATGCGCGACAGCATGCCAGCCGTCAGGGCTGGCCGGCGATTGTCGAACAGTTCGAGGGGTATCTGAACAGCGCATGCCGGCAACCTGGTGCTACGGCTGGGCGTTCTGCGCAATGTTTGCAGCGCCTGTGAGATCGAGCGCCGCCCGCGCGGCACTCGATCTCACAGGTGCCAAAACATCGCGTCAGGCACTCTTCAGGCCAGGGCTTTTTCGATGGCCTGCACCACCGCCGGGTCATCCGGCGCCGTGCGCGGCGAGAAACGCGCCAGCACCCGGCCATCCTTGCCCACCAGAAACTTCTCGAAATTCCAGGTAATGTCACCGGGGAACTCGGCCCCCTCACCTGCCAGCAGGCGGTACAACGAATGGCGCTGCGGCCCGTTGACCTCCAGCTTGCCCCCCAGCGGGAAGCTGACCCCGTAGTTGAGGCTGCAGAAGTCCTGGATTTCCTTTTCGCTACCCGGTTCCTGCCCGGCAAACTGGTTGCACGGCAGGCCAAGCACATTGAAGCCCTTGTCCTTGTAGATCTGGTAGAGGTTCTCCAGGGCCTTGTATTGCGGCGTCAGGCCACATTTGGAGGCAACGTTGACCACCAGCACCACTTGGCCCTTGAAGGGTGCGAGGGGCAGCTCTCCGCCGTTCAGCGCTTCCAGTTTCAGGTCGTGAAATGCACTCATGATGAAATCCCCTCTCAGGTTCCCGGTTGCCGTGCAGGCGAATTCCGCCCACTAAAAAGGCGCTCGTCCAAACCGTTCACCTCCCGTAGGAAGGCAAATCGGCTTGCCCGAGCGCCTGGCGACTTTCTGAGCTTAGCGCAGAAAATCAGTGGTGATGGCCACCTTCACCGTGGATGTGACGGTGAGCGATTTCTTCGTCGCTGGCGTCACGCACGTTGACAACCTTGACCTGGAAGGTCAGACGCTGACCGGCCAGCGGGTGGTTGCCATCAACGGTGACGTCGTCGCCGTCGATGTCGCGGATGGTGACGATCTGCATCTGGCCGTCCGGCGCCGAAGCGTGGAACTGCATGCCTACTTCCAGCTCGTCGACACCTTCGAACAGGCTACGGTTCAGGGTGCTGACCAGTTCGGCCAGGTACTCGCCGTAGGCCTCTTCAGGTTCAATGGAAACGTTCAGTTCGTCGCCAGCCTGTTTGCCTTCCAGGGCTTTTTCCAGGCCCGGGATGATGTTGCCGGCACCGTGCAGGTAAACCAGCGGCGCGCCACCGGCGGAGCTGTCGATGGTCTCCCCGGCGTCGTTGGTCAGGGTATAGTCGATGGAGACAGCCTTGTTGGCGGCGATCAGCATGGGGCAAGACCTTTTGCAAAAGAATGTAGAGCGGACAAGTGTAACCTTGCCATCGTCCGATTGCGAACGCGGTGCAGACGAGCAACGGCCCATCAGTCGGATCAACGGCTTTCATCAGGACGAAGAAGGCCACTGGGTGGCGGAACTTTCGTGCGGCCATACCCAGCACCTGCGCCACCAGCCGCCGTGGCAGGAACGCCCCTGGGTGCTCGACCCGGCACAACGTGCGCAACACATCGGCCAACCTTTCGCTTGCGGCTGGTGCGCACAAGGGGCCGATAGCGCTACCCTTGACCGTTAATTTCTTGCACCGCTTATTTCGAGAAGCACGCATGCAGACATTTTTCATTGCGCCGACCGACTTTGGTGTCGGCCTGACTTCGATCAGCCTGGGCCTGGTGCGCACCTTGGAGCGTGCCGGCCTGAAGGTCGGCTTCTTCAAGCCTATCGCCCAGCCCCACCCGGGTGACACCGGCCCCGAGCGCTCCACCGAACTGGTCGCCCGCACCCACGGCATCAAGCCACCGGTCCCACTGAGCCTGGCCCACGTCGAGCGCATGCTCGGCGATGGCCAGCTGGACGAGCTGCTTGAAGAAATCATCCGCCTCTACCAGCAAGCCTGCGTCGGCAATGACGTGGTTGTGGTCGAGGGAATGGTGCCCACGCGCCACGCCAGCTACGCGGCGCGGGTCAACCTGCACCTGGCCAAGAGCCTGGATGCCGAAGTAATCCTGGTATCGGCCCCGGAAAACGAAGTGCTCAGCGAGCTGTCTGGGCGGGTCGAACTGCAGGCCCAACTGTTTGGCGGCCCACGCGACCCGAAAGTGCTCGGGGTGATCCTCAACAAGGTGCGTACCGACGAGAGCATGGAGGACTTCGCCACCCGCCTGCGCGAGCACTCGCCATTGCTGCGCGGTAGTGACTTCCGCCTGCTTGGCTGCATCCCCTACCAGCCAGAGCTGAACGCCCCGCGGACCCGCGATGTGGCCGAGCTGCTCGGCGCCCAGGTGCTCAATGCCGGCGATTACGAGCAGCGGCGCATGAGCAAGATCATCATCTGTGCACGCACGGTGGCCAACACGGTCCCGCTACTGACCTCGGGCACCCTGGTGGTAACCCCGGGCGACCGCGACGACATCATCCTCGCTGTCAGCCTGGCAGCGATCAATGGCGTACCCCTGGCCGGCTTGCTGCTGACCAGCGACAGCAAGCCTGACGTGCGTATCCTCGGCCTGTGCCGCGGTGCCCTGCAGGCCGGCCTGCCGATCCTTTCGGTCAGCACCGGCTCGTACGACACCGCCAACCAGCTCAACTCGCTGAACCGCGAAATCCCGGTGGACGACCGCGAGCGTGCCGAGTTCATCACCGACTTCGTCGCCAGCCACCTCGACGCGGCCTGGCTGCACCAACGCTGCGGCACGCCACGCGAACTGCGCCTGTCGCCGGCAGTGTTCCGCTACCAGCTGATCCAGCGTGCGCAGCAGGCCAACAAGCGCATCGTCCTGCCAGAAGGCGCCGAGCCACTGCTGGTGCAGGCTGCAGCCATCTGCCAGGCCCGCGGCATCGCCCGCTGCGTGCTGCTGGCCAAACCCGAAGACGTCGACGCCGTGGCCCGTGCCCAGGGCATCACATTGCCGCCGGGGCTGGAGATTCTCGATCCCGAACTGATTCGCGGGCGCTACGTGGAACCCATGGTCGAGCTGCGCAAAAGCAAGAACCTCAACGCACCGATGGCCGAGCAGCAACTGGAAGACCCGGTGGTGATCGGCACCATGATGCTGGCCCTGGACGAAGTGGACGGCCTGGTCTCGGGCCTGGTGCACTCCACGGCCAACACCATCCGCCCGGCCCTGCAGCTGATCAAGACCGCACCCGGCTCGAGCCTGGTCTCATCGGTGTTCTTCATGCTGTTCCCCGAGCAGGTGCTGGTGTACGGCGACTGCGTGATGAACCCGCACCCAAGCGCTGCCGAGCTGGCGGAGATTGCCCAACAGAGTGCTGCCTCGGCGCAGGCCTTCGGCATCGCGCCACGGGTGGCGATGATCAGTTATTCAAGCGATTCGGCCAGCGATGAAGAAGTCGAGAAAGTGCGCGAAGCGACACGCCTGGCACAGGACGCGGCGCAGGAGCTACTGATCGATGGGCCGTTGCAGTATGACGCAGCGGCCAACCCGGCGATCGCCCGAGAGCTGGCGCCGGCTAGCCCGGTGGCCGGGCGGGCCACGGTGTTCGTGTTCCCCGACCTGAATACCGGCAATACCACGCACAAGGCGGTGCAGCGCAGTGCCGACGGGGTCAGCCTGGGGCCGATGCTGCAGGGTTTGCGCAAGCCGGTGAACGACTTGCCTCGAGGGGCGCAGGTTGACGATATCGTGCATACCATTGCCCTGACGGCGATTCAGGCCAGCGTGGCGCGCTAAAAGCAGAGGCTTCTTTGCAAGCGTGAGGGAGCGGGACTGCCCGCTCCCTCAGAGCCGCAAAGCGGCCCTGAAATTCAATCAGGGATACTGCTGAACCTGACCTTGCTGCTCATACTGCTGACCCGGAATCGGCTTCAGGTTCACTTCCACACGGCGGTTCTGCGCACGACCATTGGCGTCAGCGTTGCTGGCGATCGGCTGGTCCGGGCCCATGCCACGTACAGAGATACGCGAGGCATCCACACCCTGCGAAGTCAGGTAGGTGCTGACCGCCTGCGCACGGCGCTGGGACAGGTCCATGTTGTGCTGGCGGCTGCCCGTGCTGTCGGTAAAGCCAACCACTTCGATGGTGTTCTGGTTGAACTGCTTGAACGAGCCAGCCAGGTTGTTCAGCGGCGAGTAGAAGCTTGGGGCGATGTTGGCAGAGTCGGTGGCGAAGGTGATGTTGCCCGGCATGATCAGCTTGATCTGGTCACCCTGACGCTGCACTTCCACACCCGTGTTGGCCATCTGTGCGCGCAGCTCGGCTTCCTGCTTGTCGGCGTAGTAGCCGTAACCTGCAGCGGCAGCACCCACTGCTGCGGCACCGATCAGGGCCCCCTTGCCACGGTTGTTGTGGTCGATGGCGGCACCCGCGATGGCACCGGCCAGCGCGCCCAAACCGCCATACTTGGCAGTCTTGCTCATCCCTGTGGAGCCCTGCGCCTGACCCTGGTTGTCGTAGGGGTTCTGGCCGGCACAGCCGGTCATCAGTGCAGCGGCGGTTGCGACGATAATCAGACGACGCATGGTGAACATGGACAAGCTCCTACTGAAATTCATAAATGCGGCAGATCCCAAGGGGTTCTATGCCAGCCTTGGATCGCATCGGCAACGAAAAATTCCATGAAAGTGCCTTCATGTGCCATCAGGCACGCACGAATGGGTTTTCACGCATCTCGTCGCCCAAACGGGTGTCGGGCCCGTGGCCGGTTACCACGATGGCCTCTTCGTCCAGCCGGTACAGCCGCTCCTTGATGGAACGCACGATTGCCCGCTGGTCGCCACCCCACAAATCGGTGCGGCCAATCCCACGGCGGAACAGGGTGTCACCGGCAATCAACAACTTGGCGTCGGCGAACCAGAAGCTCATCGAGCCCGGGGTATGGCCTGGCGTATGCAACGCCACACCGCAGCCGCAGGCCAGTTCTTCGTCATCGCCCAGCCAGCGGTCCGGTGCCGGTACCGGGGTGTAAGGTACGCCGAACATCTGACACTGCATCTCAAGGTTGTCCCACAACACCTGGTCGTCCTTGTGCAGGTGCAGCGTGGCACCCGTCAGCTCCTTGAGCTTGCCTGACGCGAGGAAGTGGTCGAAGTGCGCATGGGTGTGGATGATGCTCACCAGCGTCAGGCCGTGGACCTGCAGGCGAGCAAGGATCTTGTCCACATCACCACCCGGGTCCACGACAATGGCTTTCTTGGTCAGGGGGTCGCCGATCAGCGTGCAGTTGCACTGCAAGGGGCCGACGGGGAAGGTTTCGCGGATGAGAGCTGACGATGGGATATGCATTGTGAATACCGGAACCGGTTAATCGAATAGGGTTTGCACACGCGCCAGTGCATCCAGGATGACAACTTCAGGCACCGACTCAATGCGCTTGGCAAATCGTGCTTCAAGGTCGACTGTGCGCACCTGGTTGCAAAGCATCACCCCCTGAGTCTGCGTGCCCGCACCGCTGAGCGTGACAGCGAAACCCGCATGCCTCGCGAAATCCTCACCTTGAGTGATCGGGATGATTACAGCCAGGCCTGAAGCATTGAACGCAGCCGGAGTAAGTACCAGTGCAGGTCGGCCGGAGCCCTGCTGTTCCCGCCCGACTGTTGGGTCCAGGTTGACGCGAACAATATCACCCCTGGCGAATTTCAACCGTTTCACACTTCACGTCCCACTGGACGCATGGCATTCCAGTCGGCCATGTCCTCTGGCTCCGGTGCACTCAGGTCACACTGGGCCATCAGTTCCTCAAGGGTGTACTTGGGTTTCGACCTGACCGGTTTGAGCACCATTGTCTCACCCGTTGTGTCAAGGCTCAGGGTGGAGCCGACACCGAGGCGCATCTGCTTGAGTACTGCGGCGGGCAAGCGGATCGCGGCGCTGTTGCCCCACTGTTGAATCTTGATCTGCATGAGTATCTCCCAAGGTAGATACATAGTAGAAACCCTCCAAATGATTGCAAGCGAAATGTAGAAACGTCGTATCTACACTGTCATCTGCCCTGACCGGACAAAAGCCCTGCAACCTCAAGATGGAAATGCCCTACATCACCTTGGGAAGCCACCCTCCAACTGCAAAAATTTCAAACGTAGATTCAGCCGGGCCTCAAGGTAAAAACAACCTGAACAACCCCCCCCCAAGCGCCCCGCCGTTGGAGATCTCGATCCGCCCGCGCACCCCGCCGCTTTCATGCAACGCGGCGATCCGCGCCGCAAAATACAACCCAAGGCCGGTACTGCCACTGGTCGAGTCGATGCCCTGGATGTAGTCCTCCTGGCGCTCGAGCATGTGCTTTGGATAACCCGGGCCGTCATCGTTGACGCAAATGGCCAACTGGTTGTCGGCCTCTTCGATGGTGATCAGCAAGGCGTGCCCGGCAAAGCGGGTGGCGTTGGTGATGACGTTGGCGATCACCGAGGCCACCAGTTCGCGGTCGAAGAAACCCAGCGGGTTGTCGGTGTCGATGCGCCAGGTGGCGAGAATGTCGTTGTGCTTGAGTACTTCCTCGTGCGCCGCCAGTTGGGCTTCGATGAAATCATCCAGCTCATGGTAGTCCGGGCATACCGGCAACTGGTTCACACCCAGTTTGTACAAGCCCAGCAACTGCACCAGCATGCCGTTGAGGTGACGAAATTCATGCTCCATGATCCCCTGTTCGGCACCGCCGCGCAGTTCCTCGGGCAAGCGCTCCACCCACTGGCTGTGGGACTGGATCAGCGCCGACAACGAACTTTTGAGGTCGTGCACGGTGGAGGCGATCACCGTGGAAAAATCCAGCCCCTGATTGTCTTGATTCATGCGCCGAACACTCGGATGTGCAGTTTGCGGTAACGGTCATAGCGATTGTCGCTGGCAGGGATACCGGCCACGCTGGTCAAGGCGTCGCGGCACTCCTGCATGATCGCAGGCTGAGGGTTGTCACCGCCGATGCGCAGCAGCGCCTGGGCGGTGTTGAGGGCGATGCTGATGTTCTTCGGCTGTAAACCCAATGCCTTTCGGAACAGTTGCAACGCCTCGCCAAGCTGCCCTCCCTGGTAACTGCGCACCCCCTGCCGATTGAGGGTGACCGCTTCGGTAATGGCGTTGAGCACGCTGGGGTCATCCGTCAGCTTGCCCACTTTCTCCATGACCTTGGGGTCATCGCCATAACTTTCCACACAGTTCTTCAGCACGCCGATGGCGGCGGCTTCCTGCCCCATCGCCTGCAATTGCGCAGCGACCGTCAGGGCCGAATCGACAGAGAAGAACTGGTTCATCTTGTCCAGACGCTGAATCGCCTGTTCTGTCAGCTTGCCGGCCGTTTCCGGGTCGCCGGCCTGCTGCAGGCTGGCAGCCTTCATCATCCGCGCACGCACCTGCAGGCCTTGGTCCTCGGGGTTTTCCTTGGCCACTTCGCTGAGCGTGGTGTTGATCTCGACCCGGGTACGGGCGTCCAGGCCGAAGCCTGCATTCTTGCTCATCAACGCCTGCACCAGGCCAAGGTTGTTTTCGGCATCTTTGTAGCGCGAACTCTGCCCCTGGTTCACCGCATGACGGAACGCCTTCGATGCGCTCTCGAAGTCTTCGTTCTCCAGCGCCAGCTTGCCCAGCGTCGACTGCCGACGCACCGACAAAGGCGACAGGCGCACGGCTTCTTCAAGCAAGTTCTGCGCGCGCCGGGTATCCCCCTGAGCCACCAGCACCTCGGCCATGCCATCGTAAAGGCCTGGCATGATCGGGAACGCCTTGAGCGCCTGCTCGTATACTCCCTGGGCCTGGGCATTCTGACCACGCTTGTGCATCAATGCGCCCAATGCGGCATATACCCACGGCTGCGGACGGCTGGCCAGGATGGCCTTGAGGAATTTTTCCAGTTCCTCGAAACGGTTGAGGTTGCGCAGGGCATCGGCCCGGTAGCGCAAGCACAAGGGTGCCAGGCGCGGATCCTTCTTGCACAGCTCGGCGCAGGCCGCCAGTACTTCGGCCGGACGGTTGCGGTCCAGCGCCTGCAGGATCGGCTTTAGCAACGTCTTGCGCTGGAACAGTTTCTCGACGCGCTGGGCAAGGCCAACCCGGTTGAACGGTTTGGTCAGGTAGGCATCGGGCTCGTGCTCGATGGCGCTAAGGACAATCGCCTGACTGCTCTCGGCAGTGACCATGATGAACACGCACTCATGGCTGATGTGCTTGTCGATGATCAGGTCTTCAAGCACCTGCTGCCCGTTCTTCTTGCCATCACCCAGATGGAAGTCCTGCAGGATGAAGTCATAGCGCTTCTGCGCGCACATGCGCAGCGCCTGCTCGCCGCTGTCAGCGGTGTCCACGTCGCGCACGCCCAACTCGCGCAGCATGGAACGGGTCGACGTACGAAAGTCGGTAAAGTCGTCGACGATCAGAAAGCTCTTTTGCCCGTACTGCAGCATCAACACGACCTGCCTTGGAATGATTGAAAAATCGCGCGAGGCGATGCCACCGATAGCTGTATCGGCAGCTGGTCGGGAAAGATGAGGGTAGAGCATTGTCGGCCAGAAATTATGGCGCCAGGCCATCACTTTAACGAGCAATGACTTACAGGGCCAGTATCACGCCAGCAACCCCAGGAATTTGGCCTTGGCCACCGCCTGGGTGCGCCGCTCCACGCCCAACTTGCTGTTGATATGGCTGGCGTGGGTCTTCACCGTGTGCAGGGAAATGAACAGCCGCTCGCTGATCTGTTGATTGGAACAGCCTTGGGCAATCAGTTCGAGCACAGCCATTTCGCGGCCACTCAGCGCTTCGCCGTTGCCCGTACTGGCGACTGGCACTGGCGGCAGGTGCTTGAGCAGTTCAGCCTGAACCGGGCAAGCGGCACCTGCCTGCAGTTGTTCATGAAGCCATTGCGGGTGTTTTTCCAGCAGGGGCTGCATCGGCTGCATCACGCCGCCATGCGCCGCTTCCAGCAAGCTTGGCAGCAACTGCGCGGCCTGCCCTTCCTTGCCTTCGTCCAACAGCAGGGAAAGCCATTGGCTCAGGGCGCTGACGGTGAGCATCATGCCGCCATTGGCCTGGCCGCGCTTTACCAGGCATGCCAGGCGTTGCACGGCATCGTCGCTACGCAACTGGATGCGATCGAGCGATGCCTGCTGCAACGCAATGTGCAATGGCAGCAGCGGATGGAACTCCGGTGCCGCCGCCGGCTGCTCGCCGCCATAGGTCTGGCCCAGGCGCTGCAGCCAGGACTCCGCCAGGTCGGTACGCCCCTGGGCCAGCCACAGTTCGCATTTGACCAGGGTAATCATGGCCAGGTAGTAGACCGGGGGCACATCCCAGATGTGCATCAAGCGCTCGGCCTCGGCCAGTTCGGCAAAGGCCTCGGCAAAGTGGCCTTCCCGGCCATCGAGCGTGGCAATCACGCAATGGCCGATGAGCACACTGATGTCCCGGCACGCTCGCGCCTCGCCCAGCCCTGCGCGCAAACGCGCGCGGCCCTGAGCTGGCTGCAGACGCGAGACCAGCAGGTAACCTTCGTAAAGCGTCAGCCGCGCACGCACGGCATACAGCCGCTGCGCCGAAAGCCCTTGCAGACGTTGCAGCCCCTGTCGCACTTCGTCCAGCGCGCGCAGCACCTCGCCACGGGCATGCAGCACCCGCGCCCGGTCGTAATGCGCCAGCGCCTCGAACAAGGGGTTTCCGACCCGCTGGGCTAGCTCCAGGGCCTCGCGGTTCCAGCCTCGGGCCCGCCAGAAGTCACCATCGGCAATGGCCAGGTTGGACAGCGTCGACAAACACACCAGCCGCTGGCCATAGCGCTTGCTCGGCAGGCTCTGCAGCGCTTCGCCGCAATAGGCCAGGGTGCGCTCGCGGTCGCCACGGCCACGGGCAATGACCCCACTGAGAGCCAGCCATTGGGCCAGCATCGACTTTTGCGCGGTCGCCGAAGGCGCGGGCAGAAAGCGACTGAGGTAGCCAGCCAGTTCCTCGGCAGCATCCAGCTGGCAAGCCAGCCCCAACGCCCAGCTGTACAGCACGATCAGCCGCGGCGTACTGATCAACAGACTGTCGGGCAGGTCCATCTTCCAGCGCAGCAACATGCCGACATTCTGCTCGGCCAGCAGTTGCTCCTCGGACAGACTTTGCACCAGGTCGGCGGCAACATCGAGGTGGCCGGCACGCAAAGCCTGCTCCACCGCCTCGTCCAGCAGGTCTTGAGCTTCAAACCAGCGGCAGGCCCGCAAATGCAGAGCGACCTGAGATTCGCTCGCCTGGCGGCTGCGCAGCAGGTCGGAGAACAAATGGTGATAGCGGAACCAGTGGCCATGCTCGTCCAGCGGCACAAGGAACACCTGATGCGCCTGCAGGAAGCTCAGGACGGCGGCACTGTCGTGGCGTCCACGCATCGCATCGCAAAGCGGAGCGCAGAATCGCTCCTGGCAGGCGGTTTCGTCCAAGAAGGCCTGCACGTCCGCAGGTAGCCTGTCGATGACTTCTTCAAGCAGGTAGTCGCGGATCAGGCCCTCGCCACCATGCAGCGCCTGGGGCAAGGCTTGCTCGTCAGCGCTGTCGCTGGCCGCCAACTGCCAGAAACGCAAGCCGGCCACCCAGCCGTCGCTGCGCTGGATCAGGTTGTCCAGTGCCTGGCCGCGCAGGCCGGTAGGCTGGCGACCGATCACCGCCAGCGACTCATCCGCGGTGAGGCGCAGGTCCTGTTCGTTAAGCTCGACCAACTGCCGGGACAGGCGCAGGCGCGCCAGGTGCCAGTCTGGCCGCTGGCGGCTGGTCACCAGCAATACCAGACCGGGTGGCAGATGATTGAGGAAGAACTGCAGGCAACGGTCGAGCACCGGCCCCTGGGCCAGGTGATAGTCGTCAAGCACCAGCAGCAGCGGCGTATCAGCTTGCAGGTACAGCGCCAGCTCGTCGAGCAGGCCGTCAAGCCACTCTTCAAAGGCAAACGGCTGGTGGCGCTGTCGCATTTTCAGCAGGCCCATGGCCTGGCCGCCCAGTGCCGGGCAGTATTGCTGCAGGCCTTCAAGCAAGCGCTCAAGGAAGCGGCCAGGGTCGGCGTCCCGCTGGCTCAGGCCAAGCCACAGGCTGCGCCAGTGCTCGGGCAGTGTTTCGCAAAACTCGATGGCCAGGGAGCTTTTGCCGAAACCCGCCGGCGCATTGACCAGCAGCAGCCGCCCGCCCAAACCGGCTTCCAGCCGCTGGCACAAACGCAGGCGCGGCACATGGCCGTCCGGCAGCGGCGGCCGGAAGAAACGCCCGTCCCGCAGGCCAAGGGCCTGACTTGCGAATCCATGGGTGCGGGACAGATCTGTCATGGCCGGCTCGTTCTGGTTGGAAGACAACGGCGGTATGGATGTTTGCGAGACTAGCCGTTAACGCTGCGCATTTGAAGATGATGGGCGCAATAGGCATGGAAAAGACTGCGACAAAAAGCAACATGGCTGATGGACAGGGGCTGGGGCGGGGGTTTGGGGAGGTATTCAGGAGGTTTATTGCCTTGTCCGGCCTCTTCGCGGGTGAACCCGCTCCTACAGAGCTGCGCGGAACCTGTAGGAGCGGGTTCACCCGCGAAGAGGCCGCCTCAGGAAATAGAAACGCCCCGGCGAGCCGGGGCGTTCTGGGAATCACACGGCGTTCAGTGATTTCAGCTTAGCGAATACCCGACTGACGCAGCGCCGCTGGCTGGAAATCGGCCTTGCTGGCACTGAAGCCGAAGTCGTAGGCGCGTTTCTCTTCGTTCTTCATCCCAAGGGCCAGGTACCGACCGGACTGCAGGTCGTAGATGGCTTCCAGGGTGTACCAAGGCACTTCCATGTTGTAATAAGGCTGAGCATGGGCCTCGGACACGCGCCACAGTTGGCCGCGGCCGTCGTACTGGTCGATCACTGCGGCCTGCCAAGTGTCTTCGTCGATGTAGAAATCACGCTTGGCGTAGATGTGCCGCTGGCCTGGCTTCAGGGTTGCAACCACGTGCCAGACACGGCGCAGCTCGTAACGGGACAGGTCCTGGTTGATGTGCCCGGCCTTGATGATGTCGGCGTACTTCAGCTTGGGGTCATCCAGCTTGAAGGCGTTGGAGGCGATGTACAGTTCCTTCTTGCCTTCCAGCTTCCAGTCGTAGCGGTCTGGCGCACCGTTGAACATGTCCAGGTTGTCCGACGTACGCAGGCCGTCGGCGGCGGTACCCGGGCCGTCGTACGACACTTGCGGTGCCTGGCGCACACGGCGTTGGCCGGCGTTGTAGATCCACGCCTTGCGCGGCTCCTTCACCTGGTCGAGGGTTTCGTGCACCAGCAGCACGGTCCCGGCCAAGCGCGCTGGCGCGGTCACTTCCTGCTTGAAGTAGAACAGGATGTTGCCTGGGTTGTTCGGGTCGTAGTCCTTCATCTTGTCGCGGAAGACGAACTGGTCGGAGAAGTATACGGGGTTGAACGAGCCATTCTGCTGCGGCGTGGCCTGGGTCACCAGGCGGCTGACACTGCCGCCGCGGTAGCGGGTGATGTGGTTCCAGATCACCTCAAGGCCGCTTTTCGGGATAGGGAACGGCACCGCCGTGCGGAAGTTGCTCAGGCCGTTGCCGCCTTCCACCAGGGTGGTTTTGGTGGCGTTTTCCTTGATGGCAGCAAACACATCGGCCGGGACGGTTGCGCCGCGATGGGTCTTGAACACCGGGATCTTGTAGGTGTTCGGGTAGCGTTTGAACATGGCCAATTGGCCGGGCGAGAGCTTGTCCTTGTACTGGTCGGCATTCTGCGCCGTGATGGTGAACAGCGGTTTTTCACTGCCGTACGGGTCGGACAGGAAGCCCTTGCCGTCGACGCTGCCTGCGGTCTTCGAAAGCGGCTCCCACGGGCCGATGGAGCCGTCGGCGTTGCCGGCCTTCTCGGCACCCATCGGGGTCAGGGTGCTGCCCAGCTTGGCCGCCTCATCGGCGGATACCGCAGCCATGACGCTGGTCGCCAGCAGGGACAGGCCCAGTACACCGGCTTGCAGCAGACTTCTGGTCTTGTTCATGTCGTGTCGTCCTGGATCTGTATGCTTAGAAGTTCACGCCGAAGCTGAGGGCGACGAAGTCGCGGTCATCCACGGTGCTGTACTTGCCGTCGAAGAAGTTGGTATACGACAGGCTCGCCGTATAGGTGTTCTGGTACTCGGCGTCCAGGCCCAGGCTGACAGCCTTGCGGCCTTCCTCGAAGTTGGCGCCAGGGCCAGGCGAATAGCCGGACACATCATGCGACCAGGCCACGCTCGGCTTCAGGTTGATACCCGCGAAAACGTCGTTGTAGTCCCAGATGACACGGCCGCGGTAACCCCAGGAAGTGCTGGTGGTGTAGCCGTCGTTCTCGCATTTACGGTTCAGGTTGGTGGTGGATGCCCCCGCACCAGCGCCAGCGATGGTGCTGCCGTTGAGCGCCTGGCAGGTATCGGCGCCACCGGTGGATGGCAACGGACCTGGGCCGAACACCGGGTCGCGACCGTAGCGGGTATCGTGGGCATTCTCCAGGCCGCCGACATGGGTAACACCCACTTCACCGACTACAGTCATCCGGCTGGCACCCATCACCTGGTCGAAGAAATGGGTCAGGGTGGTCTGGAACTGGGTGATCTCCTTACGGCGATACCCATGCAGGTCTTGCCCCGGAGTACCGGTCAGCAACGATGCGTTGCTCAACGCGCCGCCAATGGGACGGACACCGGCGAACAGGATATCCGTGGTATTGAGCTGCACTGGCGCATTGGGGCGGTAGCTGACTTCGCCGCTCCAGGCGGTGCCAGTGGGTAACGTGGTGGAGAAACTCAAGCCATAAAGGCGGATGTCCTCGGGGTATTCCACAAAGTACTCGGAATTACCCGCCACGATCAGAGGCGCCAATGCACGCAGCTGCGCAGGCAGGGCACTCAGCCCGGCGAACACGGACGGCGGGGCCCCTGTGGCACTGAAGATGGGTGCACGGCTATGGTAATTCATGAAGTAGGCGCCGAACTCCGTGTCCAACGGCTCGAACATATAGCGCATGGCCACACCGAACTGGCCGCTGTCACGCGCATCGCGGTCGGCACCACGGCGCACCATCACACCCTCTTCGTTGATGTTCACGCCCCGCGTGGCAAGGAACTGCTGCGCAGCGCCCGGCACCGTGCGGCTGCTATTGAGCACGCGCAAGTTGTCGGTACAGCCGTCGGCAATGATGTCCGGCTGGGAGAAGAAGGTGCCGCAGTTGTCGACGACCGTCTGGTCCCATTCGAGCTGGTAGAAGGCCTCGGCCGACAGGTTGTCGGTCAGGCTCTGCGAGATGTAGAACATGTTGACCGGAATCAGGCCTTCCTTGATCTCGGCCCCGGGACGGCGGAACGCCGACACGTCGATGGGGTTGATCGAGTTGATGCCGCCGCCGATGAAGGTACTTTCGCCCCAGCTCACTACCTGCTTGCCAAAACGCACCGAGCCAGGCTGATCGCCGATGGAGTAGTTGTGGTAGACAAAGGCGTCGAGCAGCTCGGCGCCGGACGACTTGGCGCCTTCCTTGCGGTTGGAGTCGCTGATGTCCTTGAACTCGCGGTTTTCGTCCTTCAGTTCGAAGTCGTACCAGTACTTGCCGCGCACGAACACACCGGTGTCGCCGTACTTGAGCTCCAGGTCATGAATGCCCTTGAAGATCTTGGAGAAGGTTTCGCCCTTCTTGAAGTTCAGGTGGCCATCGTCGGATGTCTGTGACAGGCCCTTGCCGCCGTTGTTCACCCCTATCAGGTTCTTGTTGGGGTTGGCCGTCGACCAGCTGGCGCCGATGGAGAGCGACGAGTCGAACTGGCCTTCGATTTCACCAATGTTGAAACTGACAGCGAAAGCAGGACTTGCGAGCGTGGAAGCAAGGCTGACGGCCAAGGGCAGCTTGGCCCGGCGCCAGAACAGGTTTGCAGATTTCATCGACGCTACTCCATGTACTTTTTTGTTATGGCAGTGAGTCCTTTCAAGAACGGCCCGAGCGACCGGATTGCAGGCTTGCACCTGCGGCGACACAGCTTGCGCATGTCGCCCTCCCCCATTCCTGAAAATCCCCTGGCCCCGACTATAGCCAGCAGGCACAGGCGCTTGATCCCTCTAAAGTGTGATTTGCGCTCCATGCCACCAACTCGCTGCAGTTTTGCTTCGGTTGCGGGCTGGTAGTGCTCAAGGATGGCGCATTTCTGTCGTTTGGCAAGGCGGCGGGCTCTCTAGCATGCGGGTCACGCTCTGACGTGCGCGACCCGCACAATGGTTACAACGTGGAAAGGAACGCGCTGTTGCTGGCCTGCCACTGGACGATGTCCTGGCGGATGCGTTTCTTGTCGAGCTTGCCGACACTGGTCTTGGGAATTTCAGTAACAACGGCGATCTGGCTAGGAATCGCCCACTTGTTGATATGACCTTGCTCGACGAATGGCTTGAGGTGTTCCTTCAGCGCCTTGGCGTCGATATCGTGGCCGTCACGTACCACCAGCAGGGCAAACGGGCGCTCACCCCACTGCGGGTCGGCCACCCCCACCACCGCCACTTCGCGCACAGCCGGGTGGCGGCTGATCAGGTCTTCCAGGTCGAGCGAGGAAACCCACTCGCCACCGGTCTTGATCACATCCTTGATGCGGTCGCGGATGTCGATGTAGCCCATGCCGTCGAGGGTGGCGACGTCACCGGTGTGCAGCCAGCCGCCCTGCCACAGCTCCTCGCTCTTCTCCGGTTCCTTGAAGTAGCCCATGGTCAGCCACGGCGCACGCAGTACCAGCTCGCCCTGGGTTTCACCATCAGCGGGCAGGAAGTTGCCTTCGCCGTCGACGATGGCCGCTTCGACCAACGGCACCGGCACACCGGCCTTGATACGGTAAGTGACGCGCTCATCCTCGCTGCCGACCTGCAGTTCATCGTTCAGGTGTGCCGCGGAGATAAGCGGGCAGGTTTCCGACATGCCATACGCGGCGGTCAGCTGGATGCCGCGCGCCAGGGCGGCCTGGTACAGCGAACGGTTGAGCGAGCTGCCGCCGATGATGATCTTCCAGCCGCCGAAGTCCTGCCCCTGGGCGTTCGGGCAGTTGAGCAGCATCTGCAGGATGGTCGGTACGCAGTGGGAGAAGGTGACCTTCTCTTCACGCCAAAGCTTGACCAGCATGTCCGGCTCGTAGCGCCCCGGGTACACCTGCTTCATGCCGAGCATGGTGGCAGCGTAGGGGATGCCCCAGGCATGTACGTGAAACATCGGGGTGATGGGCATGTACACGTCGTTGCTGCCCAGCAGGCGCACGCTGTCGATACTGCCGGTGACCGAGGCCTCGGCCAGGGTGTGCAGCACCAGCTGGCGGTGACTGAAATACACGCCCTTGGGGTTACCGGTGGTGCCAGTGGTGTAGAAGGTAGTGGCCACCGAGTTCTCGTCGAAATCCGGGAAGTCGTAGCGCGGGCTGGCAGCAGCCAGCAGCTGCTCATACTCGCCGACCAGACCGGGCAGTTCGGCAGTCTTGTCCGGGCCATCGGTCAGCAGCAGGGTCTTGTCGACAGTGGTCAGCTGCCCGGCGATGGCCTGGTACAGGCCGACGAAGTCGCTGTTGACCAGCACCACGCGGTCTTCGGCATGGTTCATGGTGTAGAGGATCTGCTCGGGCGACAGGCGCACGTTGATGGTGTGCACTACAGCGCCGATCATCGGGATGGCAAACATGCATTCCAGGTAGCGATGGCTGTCCCAGTCCATCACCGCCACGGTGTCACCGGCCTTGACCCCGGCCTCCGTCAGCACATTGGCCAGGCGGGCAATGCGCTCGTTGAGCTGTGGATACGTCAGCCGCATCTGGTCGCGGTAGACGATTTCCCGGGTCTTTTCATAGCGGCTGCCGGACATCAGCAGGCGCTTGATCAGCAATGGATAGGCATAGGCGCCCTCGGCGGGCTTGATGATGCGTGTCTGCAACATGGGGATCCCTTTTCTGAAAAGCGGGCCGGACAAGTCTGGGTTTACTGTAGTTCGCCAATGTGACGGCCAAATCAGCCGAAGGAATGATTTGCGCGGCAAAGGTATGAGTGGCGGGCGTTGACGGGCAGCAAGGTTGAGCTAGACACTGCGGCGGCGGCTTCAGGTTTGCGCCGAAGCCGAGGGCCTCTTCGCCGGCAAGCCCGCTCCTGCAAGGTTTGTGGGGGCGAGCATGCCCGCAAATGGCCACAACGCCCTTATCCCTCCCTGCCACCGGAGATCTTCATGCCCAGCCCGCGTCGCGCCGTGTTTCTCGATCACCAGTCCCTGGACCTTGGCGACCTCGACCTTTCGCCCCTGAAGCAGCAGTTCGACCAGTTCGAACTGTTCGCCACCACCCGCCCGGAACAGGTCGCGGAACGCTTGCAGGGCGCCGTGGCAGTGGTCAGCAACAAGGTCATGCTCGACGCCGCAGCCCTGGCCGCCAACCCGCAATTGAAGCTGATCCTGGTGGCCGCCACCGGCACCAACAATGTCGACCTGGCCGCCGCCCGCGCCCAGGGCATCACCGTGTGCAACTGCCAGGGCTACGGCACGCCGTCTGTCGCCCAGCATACCCTGGCCCTGCTGTTGGCCCTGGCCACTCGGCTGTGCGACTACAACCAGGCGGTGGCCGATGGCCAGTGGGCCAAGGCCAGCCAGTTCTGCCTGCTGGACTTTCCTATCGTCGAACTGGAGGGCAAAACCCTCGGCCTGCTCGGCCACGGCGAACTGGGCGGCGCAGTGGCGAGGCTGGCCGAAGCCTTCGGTATGCGTGTACTGAGCGGGCAGATCCCTGGCCGCCCGGAGCGCGCCGATCGGCTGCCGCTGGACGAGCTGCTGCCGCAAGTCGATGCACTGACCCTGCACTGCCCGCTGAACGAGCACACCCGGCATATGCTCGGTGCCCGCGAACTGGCCCTGCTCAAGCCCAACGCGCTGGTGGTCAACACCGCCCGTGGCGGCCTGATCGACGAACAGGCGTTGGCCGATGCCCTGCGCGGGGGTCACTTGGGCGGCGCGGCCACCGACGTGCTGAGCGTGGAGCCGCCGGTCAACGGCAACCCGCTGCTGGAGCCCGGCATCCCGCGCCTGATCATCACCCCGCACAGCGCCTGGGGTGCCGTGGAGTCGCGCCAGCGCATCGTCGGCCAGCTCAGCGAGAACGCCCAGGCCTTCTTCGCCGGGCAGCCACGCCGCGTGGTCAGCTGAGCCAGGCGCCCGCCTCTGCTACACTGCGCCACTTTTTTCCAGGAGACGTCGTCCATGGACCCGCGCAGTGAAGTATTGCTCCGTCAGGCAGAGCTGTTTCAGGGGCCGCTGCTGATCGCCGGCGCCCCCGCCGACGACCTGCTCGGCCAGTTGCCTCAGGCCCAGGCCTGGACCTGGCATGCCGGCGATCAGGCCATGCTCGAAAGCCGCTTCGCAGGCCGCAGCCATTACGGCGTCGAGGCTCCTGAAGCAGCATTCGACAGCGCCGTGCTGTTCCTGCCCAAATCCCGCGATCTGGCCGCCTATCTGCTCAACGCCCTGGCATCGCGCCTGGCTGGCCGCGAGCTGTACCTGGTCGGCGAGAAGCGCGGCGGCATCGAGGGCGCGGCCAAGCAGCTGCAGGCCTTTGGCAAGCCACGCAAACTCGATAGCGCCCGGCACTGCCAGCTGTGGCAAGTGACCATCGACCAGGCACCGCAGGCAAAACCGCTGGAAAGCCTGGCCGAGCGCTTCGAGCTGGCCCTCGAAGACGGCCCGTTGCAGGTGGTCAGCCTGCCCGGGGTATTCAGCCATGGCCGACTCGACCGAGGTACCGCCCTGCTCCTGAAGCATCTTGACGGCCTGCCCGGTGGCCACATGCTGGACTTTGGCTGCGGTGCCGGGGTGCTGGGTGCCACGCTCAAACGCCGTTACCCAAAAAGCCGGGTAACCTTGCTGGACGTGGATGCCTTCGCCGTGGCAGCCAGCCGCCTGACGCTGGCTGCCAACGGCCTGGAAGGCGAAGTGATCAGCGGCGATGGCATCGACGCCGCCCCTACCGAACTGAGCCTTATCCTGAGCAACCCGCCATTCCACACCGGCGTTCATACCAACTATCAGGCTTCAGAAAACTTGCTGAAAAAATCGGCCGTTCATCTTCGAAAAGGTGGCGAAATGCGCTTGGTCGCCAACAGTTTCCTGCGCTACCAGCCACTGATCGAAGGGGCGTTGGGCAACTGCCAGGTACGTGACGAGGCCGACGGTTTCCGCATCTACCAGGCAACTCGCGGATAAAAAACAGCGCTTGCCGAAAACGTTTTGCCTAGGCAGAATCCGCACCGTCCTAGGGGAGTAGTCTCCCGCGAGCACCCAGCTCGCCCGGTACGCGTCAACATACTTGGTCCACAGACCATGGCGCGTGCGACCCACCATGCACGCCTGCATGGCGAGATCCGCATAGACGGATCGAGGGTTTGACAAGACCTATGACACGCACACCTTACCCGGGGCGGGGAGGCTGTACGTGTCATAGCCGTGTCGACCCGCCCCCGTAGGAATCCTGATGCTGGAATCACTGCTGGTCCCCACCGCTATCGTTGCCCTGGCCGAGATCGGCGACAAGACGCAACTGCTCGCACTCATTCTCGCTGCTCGCTTCCGCAAACCCTGGCCGATCATCGCCGGCATCATCGCCGCCACCCTGGCCAACCATGCCGCAGCCGGTGCCGTGGGGGCGTGGGTCGGCAGCTTCTTCAGCGATTCGGCACTGCACTGGATCCTGGCCGCGAGCTTTACCGCCACCGCACTGTGGACCCTGGTACCGGACAAGATGGATGACGACGAGAACCCGGCTCGCCGTTTCGGGCCATTCCTGACAACACTGATTGCGTTCTTCCTGGCCGAAATCGGTGACAAGACCCAGGTCGCCACCGTAATGCTGGCTGCGCAGTATCCACACCTGATCATGGTCATTATCGGCACTACCCTGGGTATGCTGATTGCCAACGTGCCGGTGGTACTGGCGGGTAACTTCGCGGCTGACAAACTGCCGTTGACGTTGATTCGCCGCCTGGCGGCTACGGCGTTCTTCGTGCTGGCGATCGTGGCCGTCTATTCGGCAATGAAGGCCAGTGGCTGGATTGGGTAAAGGGAAAACCGGGGCTGCCATGCAGCCCCAGGATTCAGGCATTTACTGCTTGGCGGCAGCCTGATAAAGCGGCATCACCTTCGGAATCGCCGCCTGCAGCGAAGCAATACGGCTCGCGGACGCCGGGTGAGTACTCATGAACTCAGGCGGTGCACCTTCGGAAGCCTTGCTCATCTTGTTCCACAGGGTGATCGCGGCATTCGGGTCGTAGCCGGCACGGGCCGACAGCTCCAGGCCAATCAGGTCGGCCTCGTTCTCGTTGGCCCGGCTGTTGGGCAAGGTCATGGCGTAGTTCACCACCGTGTCGGCCATGGCCATGCTGCTCTGGCCGAGGCCAAAGATGGCACCGGCACCCTGGCGAGCCATTTCCACACCGTATGCCTTGGACATTGCCTCGCGACTATGCTCGCGCAAAGCGTGGGCAATTTCGTGCCCAACCACTGCGGCAATTTCCGCATCGGTGAGCTTGAGCTGATCGATCAGCCCGGTGTAGACGATGATCTTGCCGCCCGGGCCGCAGTTGGCGTTCAGTTCGTCACTCTTGATCACGTTGACTTGCCAGTCCCACTGCGCGGCATCCGGGCGGAATTTGGGTGCCTGGGCGATCAGGCGGTTGGCAATGGCCTGCACACGCTTGGCATCGGCGCTGGACTTGTCGAGCACACCCTTGCTCGACGCTTCACCCAGGGTCTGCTGATACGACTGCGCGTACATCTGGTTGACCTCATCGGTCGAGAGCATGCTGAACATGTACTGCTGGCGCTCGACGCCAACAGCACCGCCGCTGGTGGTATTCACCGCCTGGCAGCCGGCCAGCAGGATGCCAGCACTCAGCAGGCTGATGACAAAAGACTTACGCATGAAAACACTCCCTATCCACATGCGCCGTATCCTAGGCCGAGTCGCCAATGGCTGCCATAGCCGCAGGGAAGATTTTCGTCGCCTGTACCGGCCTCTTCGCGCGCAAGCCCGCTCCTACAGGGGTAACACGATCGTGGGTAGGAGCGGGCTTGCCCGCGAAAGGGCCGGTACAGGCACCCCATCAAGCCGGGGTAAGACACTCCGGCGCATCCAGCTTCGGGTCATTGACGAAATTGGCCAAGGCCCGCTCACGCAACGTCGCAGGTGGGCTGGCCAGCAGCTCGTGCAAGCGGGTAATCGGCGTGTCCGGGTCAAGCCAGGCCGCCTGCCCCGCTTCGTCGAGGATGAGCGGCCGACGCTGATTCATGGCCGCCTGAGTCACCACCGCGCAACTCAGCCAAACCTGGTCCTGCACCGGGTAGGCCTCCCACACCGCCGCAAAGTACAGCGACGCGCCCTCCCCCGGGGTCAACCAGAACGGGCGTTTGCGCACGCTGCCACGCCATTCGTAAAAGCCGTTGGCCGGCATCAGGCAGCGGCGCTGACGAAATGCATCGCGAAACATCGGCTGTTCGGCCAGCGTTTCGGCGCGGGCATGGGCAGGGGTGCGGGACAGGTCGGTGAGCCAGGCCGGGGTCAACCCCCAGCGCGCCTTGGCCAGTTGCTGCTGGCCATCAAGCTGACGCTGGATCAGCACCGACGCCCCAGGCGATATATTCCATTGGGCCGGCTGGCCGACGGGAAAGCCCGGCAGACTGGCAAGGGCCTGGGGCCAGCGAAACAGGGCATAACGTCCACACATGGGCGAATTCAGAACCTAGCAGATCAAGGTACCGGGGACATTCTCCGGTTCGTCGCCAACCAGTGGCTGGGCATCATTGTACGCATCGATCAGCAGCCGTGCGCATTCGGCCTGCTCATCAGCCGCGACGAGCCCCAGCAGGCCCTGCAAGGGCAGCTCGCCGGCGGCACCGAGCAGGTCGCGGCCTACCACGTGTACATCGATCCCCTCACTGGCAAGCATGCCCACCAGCATTTGCGCCTCGAGCAGGCTTTCCGGTTCGTAGATGCGCTGCATCAGGTGTCGTCCTCGCGGCGGACTTCAAGCATCCATTCGTCACCATGCACCTGCAGAATGCACACCACAGGCTGGCAGCACACCTGGCAATCCTCGGTATAAACCTGGTCGCCCGCAGACAGATCGACGGTAGTTTCCACACGTTCGCCACAATAAGGGCAATCATAGAAGTCGGTTTCCAGCATCGCGGCCTCCGCAGTGACTTATGCGTATAATTGCCGGTCTGTTTACAGGGTCTGTGTGCGTCCGAGCCGTTTTTCGGAGCCCGTCCCTACCTTATTACCCTAGCCGTTTCCAACAAGAGAGCATGATGGGCGAATTCGATGCCATCCGACCGTACGACGACGCTGAGGTCCCTGCCGTTCTGGCACGCCTGCTCAGCGACCCGGCATTCCTCGATATCCTCACTCACTTCCGCTTTCCGCGTGCGGCCGGTGCTCTCGGCTGGTTGCTCAAGCCCTTGATCGCACGCCGCCTGCGCAAGGAATTCGCCGGCGTTACCTGTGTCTCGACCCTGCAGGACAAAGTCGAGTACTACGTCGACCAGACCATCGATCGCGCCACCGACGGCGTCACCTACTCGGGTGTGGAACAGCTCAAGGCCGGCACCGCCTACCTGTTCCTGGCCAACCACCGTGATATCGTCATGGACCCGGCCTTCGTCAACTATGCCGTGTACCACGCCGGCCTGCCCACGCCGCGCATCGCCATTGGCGACAACTTGCTGCAAAAGCCCTTTGTCAGCGACATGATGCGCCTGAACAAAAGCTTCATCGTGCACCGTTCGATCAGCGGGCGGCGCGAAAAACTGGCTGCTTACCAACTGCTGTCGGCTTACATCAACCACTCGATCCGCAACGATGCCACCTCGATCTGGATCGCCCAGGCCGAAGGTCGGGCCAAGGACGGTGACGACCGTACCGACTCGGCGATCCTCAAGATGTTCCACATGAGCCGCAAGGACGAACCGTTCGGTGCAGTGATCCAGAGCCTGAACCTGACCCCGGTGTCGATCAGCTACGAATACGACCCGTGCGACCAGGCCAAGGCCCGCGAGCTGTACATCCGCGCCACAACCGGCACCTACAAGAAGGCGCCGGGCGAAGATGACAACAGCATTGCCAAAGGCATTACCGGCTACAAGGGCCGAGTCCACATCAACTTCGCGCCGCCGGTAACCGAGTACCACGAAGACACAAAACAGCTGGCGGCAGAGATCGACCGGCAGATTCTGGGGGGCTACCGACTGTTCCCGGTGCATTACCTGGCGTATGCGATGTGGGAGGGCAAGGACGAAGCCCTGCAGGTGCCAAGCGCCGAGAAGGTGTTCCCGGCGGATGAGCTGGCCAAGGCCAAGGAAGAATGGCAACGGCGTCTGGATGCCTGCCCGCAAGAGCAGCGGCCGTACCTGGTGTTGCAGTATGCGACGCCAGTGCGCAACCAGTATCAGGTCAGGCAGCAGGCACCTGTAGCCTGATCAGGTTTGGGGCTGCGTTGCAGCCCCGATGGTGCTCAGATCCAGGTGCTGAACCAGGACAGCAGCAGCGCCATCGCCAGGCACGAAAAGCCCAGGATGTAGAAGTATTTCGGCACCCGAAGTTCGAAAGCGTCCACTACCCCCTCGTCTACGGCCATGTACTCGCGGGTTTCGGCCTCGCGCCGCCGCGCACTGTGCAGCAGCAAACCGCCCGGGCAGGTCAGCAGCAGCGCCAGCAGGTTGATCAGCTTGGTGGGATGGGCGGCCAGGAACCCCCAGAGCACTTGCAAGGACATCACGCAACCTCGGTGTGAGCAGTGGCAAAGGCCAGCATTCTACCCAAGTCGCACCGTGGCGCCCGGCCTTGGCGACAAACTGTCATTAAATTTCATCTGTCATCCGCTCGTCATCCATACAGGCGACCCTGTCGACCTTTTGATGACCCGGAGCTTTTTCATGTTGCACGCCGAAAACCAGGACCGCCTCTACCTCGTTGCCCAGAGCGATGAACAACAGGCGCTGATCGATGGTTTTGCCATCAATGTGCAGGACCGCCAGTGGCTGGTCTACTGTGCGCTTGGCGGACATGTGCATGAGGACTTGCCTGAAGTGGATGCCGGCACCGGGTTCAGCTTGCTGGATTTCCACATAGAAGCTGCATAAATCTGTGCCGGCCAGACAACAAAAAACCCGCTGCCTGTCACTCTGGCAGCGGGTTTTCTTGCACAACCTGAAGCTTACTGACCCAGCACCTGCCCAATGCTCGGGTCCTTGAACAGGCGGGTCAGGGCATCGCTCAGCACATCACCCACCAGCTGGGTGTTGGTGTCCTGATTCGGCGCCATGCCGAAACGCTGGTCCAGCGAAGCGCCATAACGGCCGCTGTAACGGCGGCCGCCATTGGTCACATCAGCGCGGAAGGTGGCGCCGATGGTGGCCTCGGTCACGTAAAGGTTGTCTTTCGGCGACTGGTACTTCAGCTCGGCCAGGGTCACGGTCAGCTGCGGTGCATTGCCGGCGTTCGGGGTCGGGGTGAAGCCGAGCAGGCGCACAGCAGCTTCAGCCTGAGCCTGCAGCTTGGGCACCACGTCATTACCGCTGACGCTGATGGTGCTGGTCTCGGGGTACATGCCACCGCGGGTACCCAGGGACTGCGAAGGCCGGCCATCAACTACCCGGACCACCACCGGCTGGCCATGACCGACCGGGGCCAGCTGGGCTTTGAGCGTGGGTTGCGGGTTGAGTTGTTGCGGACTGTGGGCACAACCGACCAGGCTAAGGCTGGCCACGGCGATCAAACCGAACAACAGACGTTGCAACATGCGCGTTTCTCCAGAAAATGCGGCAAAGGCCCACAGTATACCTAGCCAGGCACAGACCAGTCATCGGCCCGGCCCGCTTGTCACAATCGTTTCATCGCCACACCCTTATCCTTGCGCCAAGCCCTAACGCAAAGGACTCGCCGCCATGACCTCGCTCTGGACTCAACTCTTCCAACGGCCGCGCTACAACGCTTATGCCCGCCTTGACGCTGATGGCAAATGCCTGGCGTTCAAGCAATGCAGCCAGGCACCAAGCGGCATCGACTGGGTGCAGATCAGCGAAATTCAGCTGGCCTGGCTGGGGCGCGAGCTGCCCATCGAAGCCCGGGTTTGCGCCCGCGCAAACCGCCGTTGGCACCAGCGCCTCCTCGCTGCCTGACAAACGCTGCAATAAAAACCACGAATGGCGACATTTCTGCCCGCGACATCGCTATAATCTCCCCCCGATTATAAGGACGTCTCCTGATCGGGCCCCGCATTCGCCGATTGACCCCGGCAACTTCACCGCTTCGCCCACAGAGAGCCTTCCACTCAGGTCTTGCATCGGCTGTCGTGCCTGCTTTTTCCGGCCCTTCACACTGCATGAACCTGCGGGTTGCCATCGCGCAGTCCCCTTTTGAGGTTCACGTCTCCAAAAGAGCGTGAAAAAACGGTTTTCACAACTTCACAAGAGTGTGGCGAGCAAATGAACAGTCTGGCATGTGCAAAAGCGGCAGATGTGTCCCGAACAGCCCTGAACAGGCGGCAGATGCGCTCATCCCGTATGAGTGTCTGAACCGTTCCATAACGCACGCACGACACCTTGACCATAAGTCGAATTGCCGCACCTGTGGCAAACGGCGTTCAATACACGAACCCGAAGACTGATTGGCGGTGTCCGCGGAAGTTGCAAGAACTGCGAAAAGTCGGACATGGCGACCCTGGCAAACCCAGGTCCTATGCTGTCAATTAGGTAGCTGTAGATTGTGGAGACGCGTTAAATGGCGCAGAACGAATCGGTTGATGTGGTACTGGTAGGCGCGGGCATCATGAGTGCCACCCTGGCCGTACTGCTCAAGGAGCTTGACCCGACCCTGAAGCTTGAGGTCGTCGAGGCGATGGACTCCGGGGCCGCGGAAAGCTCCAACCCCTGGAACAACGCAGGCACCGGCCACGCCGGCCTGTGCGAGCTGAACTACACGCCGCAGGCCGCCGATGGCAGCATCGACATCAAGAAGGCCGTGCACATCAACACCCAGTTCGAGGTTTCGCGCCAGTTCTGGGCCTACCTGACCAAGAAGGGCAACTTCGGCTCGGCGCGTGCCTTCATCAACCCTGTCCCGCACCTGAGTTACGTCGAGGGTGACAAGGGTGTTTCCTTCCTCAAGAAGCGCTTCGAGCTGCTCAAGCAGCACCACGCCTTCGCCGAGATGGAATACACCGAAGACAAGGCCGTGATGAACGACTGGATGCCGCTGATGATGCCTGGCCGCCCGGCCGACCAGCACATCGCCGCTACCCGCGTGGCCAAAGGCACCGACGTCAACTTCGGCGCACTGACCAACAAGCTGCTCAAGCTGCTGGGCGACTCGCCGGACGCGCAGGTCAAGTACAGCAAGAAGGTGGTCGGCCTGCGCCGTAACGGCAGCGGCTGGACCGTGAGCATCAAGGACGTCAACAGCGGCGGTAGCCGTGAAGTCGACGCCCGCTTCGTCTTCCTCGGCGCCGGCGGCGCGGCCCTGCCGCTGCTGCAGTTGTCCGGCATCCCGGAAAGCAAAGGCTTCGGCGGCTTCCCTGTCAGCGGCCAGTGGCTACGTTGCGACAACCCGGAGATCGTCAAGCAGCATCAGGCCAAGGTCTACAGCCAGGCCGCTGTCGGCGCCCCGCCGATGTCGGTGCCGCACCTGGACACCCGCGTCGTGGACGGCAAGACTTCGCTGCTGTTCGGCCCGTATGCCGGTTTCACTACCAAGTTCCTCAAGCACGGCTCGCTGATGGACCTGCCGCTGTCGGTGCGCATGGGCAACATCGGCCCGATGCTGGCCGTGGCCCGCGACAACATGGACCTGACCAAGTACCTGGTCAGCGAAGTGATGCAGTCGATGGAGCAGCGCCTGGAAGCCCTGCGTCGTTTCTATCCGCAGGCCAAGGCCGAGGACTGGCGCCTGGAAGTGGCGGGTCAGCGCGTGCAGATCATCAAGAAAGACCCGAAAAAAGGCGGCGTGCTGCAGTTCGGTACCGAGCTGGTCTCGGCCCAGGACGGCAGCCTGGCAGCACTGCTCGGCGCATCGCCAGGTGCCTCGGTAACCGTATCGATCATGCTGGAACTGATCGAGCGCTGCTTCCCCGAGCAGGCCAAGGGCGCCTGGGCTGCCAAGCTCAAGGAAATCTTCCCGGCTCGCGAGAAGACCCTGGCAACCGATGCTGCGCTGTACCACAAGATCAGTGCCGATAACGACGCGGCGCTGGATCTGGCAGAGAGCAGCCCGGCGGCCAAGCATTACGCCTGAACCGCCCGCTAACGAAAAAACGCCCCTCGGGGCGTTTTTTTGTGCCTGGCGCTTGATCAGCCTGTACCGGCCTCTTCGCGGGCATGCCCGCTCCCACAGGTTCGGTAATGCCCGCAGGTGCGACGCGACTCCTGTGGGAGCGGGCGCGCCCGCGAAGAGGCCGGCACTGGCTACAGATCAGCCGCGGGCTTTATCGATGATCTCGATGTACTCAGGGGCATTGCGCTGGTCGGCAATCTGCTCGACGAAGGTCTTGCCGTGCTCGTCCTTGCCATCCAGGTCCAGGCCAGCTTCGACGAAGAAGCCTACAAAGCGCTCGAAGTCGTCCACGCGCAGGCCACGGTAAGCCTTGACCAGCTTGTGCAGCGACGGCGAAGTCACACCATCGGCCGGCTCGAACTGAAGGAACGACTTGATGTAGTCGTCGCTGATTTCGTCACCGATTACCTGTTTCTTGTCTTTACGCATTGCCGACTCCAACTGGACCATCACGGAATTTCGAAGGCCGGCAGTTTACCCCCCGCAGGCTTCGCGCCTCAACGCGTACGTACCGTCCCGGTGTGCAAGTCGGCCCAGATGTGGCCGTTGCCGTAAGTCAGAAACTGCACGTACAGGGTTTCGTTACGCAGCAGGTCCATCACCACCCGGTAGTTGCTCACCGGGTAGTTCAGGCTCAAGGTGCGGTTTTTAGCGTCATACACAGGCTTTTTCAGGCTTTTGGCCGCTTCACCATCGAACGTCAGCAGCACCTGGGCAATGGTCGCACCCTTGCTCAGCGGCTTGCCCTTCAGGCGCACCTGCAACGACGATGTGATCGGGATCGGCTGCTGATCGGACTGGCGCTGGGCCCCTACAACCACCGAATAGTCAGTCACTTGCAGCAATTGCTGGCTGGTCGGTGCTTCCTGGCGCAGGGACTGGTCATCAGGAGGCAGGAACTGACTGTGCAGCGGTGCGGCAGCGAGCGGCAGGCTAACCACCAGCAGGAGGGGAAGAATCGCACGCATGTGAGGCTCCTTGTATGAAGGAGCACTCTAGCACGCCGGGTACAGGCGATATCAATCGAACTGCGCGCGCATCCAAGCCTGGTAATCGGCCACGCCGGCTTCACCCTCGCGCGGCGCCCAGTGTGCGTGCTCGCCCTCGCCCACTGGTCGGTATGGCCCAGCCTTGCACTCGAACAGAATACTGTCCGGCTCCAGCACCACCAAGCCATGGTAGGTACCAGGCGCAAGATCCACACCCAGACAGTCGCCACCGGCCTGCAGCACCCGCTTGTCAGTCACCGCGCCTTGTTCATCGAAGATCAACAGGCCAAAACGCCCCTTGAGCGCTATCAAGGTTTCAGCCTTGTCGGCGCTCAAATGGCGATGCGGCGGAATGTAGGTGCTCGGTTGCAGCCCGACAGCCATGCGGTGGCAGGGCTCTTCCATATCGTGAAAGTTATGGTGCTGCCGCCCGCGCGGGTTGGCAGCGGCCTTTTCGGCCAGCCCGGCGAACAGCGATTGGTCGATGAACGCAGGCTGGCGCACGGTTACAGCCCCTTTACGGCGAAGATGCCGTTAGCGTTGCGCCAGTATCCTTTGTAGTCCATGCCGTAACCGAAGATATAGCGATCGACACAAGGCAGGCCCACATAGTTGGCCTTGAGGTCAGGGCTTGCCTTGCGGTCGTGGTCCTTGTCGATCAGCACAGCGGTGTACACCGAGCGGGCGCCGGCATGCTTGCAAAACTCGATGATGGCGCTGAGGGTGTGGCCTTCGTCGAGGATATCGTCAACGATCAACACGTCACGGTCGATGAACGACACTTCCGGCTTGGCCTTCCAGAAAAGCTCGCCGCCGCTGGTCTGGTTGCGGTAGCGGGTAGCGTGCAGGTACGAGGCTTCCAGCGGGAACTGCAGGTGGGTCAGCAGTTTGCCGGAGAAGATCAGGCCACCATTCATCACGCAGAACACAACCGGGTTCTTGTCGTGCAGGTCCTTGCAGATCTGCTCGCCGACTTTGGCGATGGCCGCTTCGACTTCGGCTTCGGTGTACAGGCAGTCAGCTTCATGCATGACTTGACGGATATGCTCGAGATCGGCGGACATGGCGCGCTCCGGGGGGCATTTTGGAAAAGCGGGCAAAGGTACGCATCCGCTCGTCACAGATCAAGCATTTATGGACTAACGTCCAGAATGACCAGACGACAGCACAGGCTGAATAGATTAATCTAGCGCGGTTTTTTTGCCCGCCTTTCGGAGCCCTCCCCTATGCCCACTCGTGAGATCCGCCATCCGCTGATCCGCCACAAGCTTGGCCTGATGCGCCGTGCCGATATCAGCACCAAAAATTTTCGCGAACTCGCCCAGGAAGTCGGCGCGCTCCTGACGTATGAAGCCACCCAGGACCTGCCCCTCGAAACCTACGAGATCGACGGCTGGTGTGGCAAGGTCTCGGTTGAAAAAATCGCCGGCAAGAAGATCACCGTAGTACCGATCCTGCGCGCCGGCATCGGCATGCTCGACGGCGTGCTCAGCCTGATCCCGGGTGCCAAGGTCAGCGCCGTCGGCGTTGCCCGAAACGAAGAAACCCTCGAAGCCCACACCTATCTGGAAAAGCTCGCGCCGGACATCAACCAGCGCCTGGCCCTGATCATCGACCCGATGCTGGCCACCGGCGGCTCGATGGTTGCCACCATCGACCTGCTGAAAAAGGCCGGCTGCAAAGAGATTCGCGCCATGGTGCTGGTCGCCGCACCAGAAGGCATCGAGGTGGTGGAAAAAGCCCACCCGGACGTGAAGATCTACACCGCCTCGATCGACCAGCGCCTGAACGAGCACGGCTACATCGTGCCAGGCCTGGGTGATGCCGGTGACAAGATCTTCGGCACCAAGCAAAAGGACGCCTGACCATGCAGGACGGCTTCAACGACCCGCTCTGGCGCCAGGTCGTTTCGGGCGCGCAGATGCTCTTCGTGGCATTCGGCGCGCTGGTGCTGATGCCCCTGATCACCGGCCTCGACCCGAACGTCGCGCTGTTCACCGCCGGCATCGGCACCCTGCTATTCCAGCTGGTCACCGGTCGTCAGGTACCGGTGTTCCTGGCCTCGAGCTTTGCCTTCATCACGCCGATCATTCTTGCCAAAGGCCAGTTCGGCCTTGCCGAGACCATGGGTGGCGTAATGGCTGCCGGCTTCGTGTACACCTTCATGGGGCTGATGGTAAAAATCAAAGGCACCGGTTTCATCGACCGCATGCTGCCGCCGGTGGTGATCGGCCCGGTGATCATCTCCATCGGCCTGGCCATGGCACCGATCGCCGCCAACATGGCAATGGGCAAAGGTGGGGACGGTACGGCACTGATGCCTTACAAGACGGCCATGCTGATCTCGATGCCAGCGCTGCTGACAACCTTGATCGTTGCCGTATTCGGCAAGGGCATTTTCCGCCTGGTACCCATCATCTCCGGCGTGCTGGTGGGCTTTGCCCTGTCGTTCGCTTTTGGGGTGGTCGATACCGCCAGGATCGCTGCTGCACCGTGGCTGGAAATTCCCAATTTCACCGCCCCTGCGTTCAACTGGCAGGCCATTCTGTTCATCGTCCCGGTTGCGCTGGCGCCGGCGATCGAGCATATCGGCGGGGTGATCGCAGTGGGCAGCGTGACCGGCCGTGACTACCTGAAAAAGCCTGGCCTGCACCGGACGTTGCTGGGCGACGGCCTGGCTACCACTGCAGCCGGCCTGTTCGGCGGCCCGCCCAACACCACCTACGCCGAAGTGACCGGCGCGGTGATGCTGACCAAGAACTACAACCCGAAGATCATGACCTGGGCGGCGGTCTTTGCCATTACCCTGGCATTCATCGGCAAGTTCGGCGCGCTGCTGCAGAGCATCCCGGTGCCGGTGATGGGCGGCATTCTGTGCCTGCTGTTCGGCTCGATCGCAGCGGTGGGCATGAACACCATGATCCGCCACAAGATTGACCTGGGTGAGGCACGCAACCTGGTGATCGTCTCGGTGACACTGGTGTTCGGTATCGGCGGCGTGCTGATCGGCAGCGGTGACGGCCCGGATGACTGGGGCCTGAAGGGCATCGCCCTGTGCGCCATTGTGGCTATTGCGCTGAACCTGATTCTGCCGGGTAATGACAGCTGGAAGCACAAGAAGCTGGATGTATGACCGGTCGGACGGGGCCGCAAAGCGGCCCCTTCGATTCAGGCCTTCTCACACATATCAGCCAACACCCTCACCCACTCCGGGTGATCATTCAGGCACGGCACCAGCACCAGCTCCTGGCCGCCCGCCTCGACAAACTGCTCGCTGCCACGCATCCCTATCTCTTCCAGCGTCTCGATGCAATCCGCCACAAACGCCGGGCACATCACCAGCAGCTTCTTCACACCAGCCTTGGCCAACTCATCCAGCCGCGTCTCGGTGTAGGGTTCGATCCACTTGTCCCGGCCCAGCCGCGACTGGAACGATACCGACCATTTGCCATCCGGTATGCCCATGCTCTGCGCAAAGGCTTTGGCAGTAGCCAGGCATTGCCCGCGATAGCAAACCGAACGTACTTCGGCGGTTGCACCGTGGCAGCAATCGGCAGCGCGCAGGTCGTGCTTGACCCCCTTCGGAAACAGTTTCTTCAGGTGCCGTTCCGGCAAACCATGGAAGCTCAGCAGCAGGTGGTCGTAACCCTGCTCCAGGTATGGCCGGGCGCTGGCTGCCAGCGCCTCGATGTAAGCCGGGTGCTCGTAGAACGGCTGCAGCACGCGCATCTGCAACGGTAACTGGCGCTCGCTGACCGTCTGTTTTGCCTGCTCGATCACAGTGGTCACCGTGCTGTCGGCGAACTGTGGATAAAGCGGTGCCAAAGTCACCTTGCGCACACCTTGGGCGGCCAGCCGCGCCAACACATCAGGCAAGGCCGGCTGGCCGTAGCGCATGGCGATTTCCACCGGGCCATGGGGCCAGTGCTCGGCCATCGCTGCCTGCAGGCGACGGGTCAGCACAACCAGAGGCGAGCCCTCCTCCCACCAGATCGAAGCGTAGGCATGTGCCGACTGCTCCGGGCGCTTGATCAGGACCAGCGACACCAGCAAGCGCCGCACCGGCCACGGCAGGTCGATCACGTACGGGTCCATGAGGAACTGGTTGAGGTAGCGGCGCACATCGGCCACCGAGGTGGAGGCCGGGGAACCCAGGTTGACCAGCAGCAGGGCGTGATCGGTCATGCAGCGTCCTATGTCAGAGGCGACTGGACAGGTTGTCCAGCGCCGATTGCAGATCGTTGAAGCGGAAGGTGAAGCCGGCTTCCAGCAAGCGTACTGGGCGCGCCCGCTGGCCTCCCAGCAGCAAGGTGGACATCTCGCCAAGCCCGGCCTTGAGCAGCAATGCCGGCACTGGCAACAGCGCCGGCCGATGCAGGGCGCGGCCCAGTCGCCTGGCAAACTCACGGTTACGCACAGGCTCCGGCGCGCAGGCATTATAAGGACCGCTGGCATCCTTGTGCTGCAAGAGAAAATCAATCAGGGCGACCTGGTCGTCTATATGAACCCAGGGCATCCACTGCCGCCCATTGCCCAAAGGCCCGCCCAGCCCCAGCTTGAAGGGCATGCGCAGGCGCGACAAAAAGCCGCCATCGCTGGCCAGCACCAGGCCGGTACGGACCAGTACCACGCGTATCCCCTGCGCTTGCGAACGCTGGGCGGTCTCTTCCCAGGCAATACACAACTGGCTGGCGAAATCTTCACGCACCGGGGGTGAAGCCTCGGTCAGTTCGCGTTCGCCACCGTCTCCGTACCAACCTACCGCAGAGCCGGAGATCAACACGTCCGGGCGCTGCTCACGGGTGCCCAACCAAGCCAGCAATTGCTCGGTAAGGGTGACACGGCTGGCCCACAGCACGCTGCGCCGGGCGGCCGTCCAGGGCCTGTCGGCAATCGGCGCACCGGCAAGGTTGACCACCGCATCAAGATGATCGTCGGCCTCCAGCTGCTCCAGGCGCGCGATACCACGCACCCCGCTACCACAGATTTTCGCCACCTGTTCAGGACGCCTGCTCCAAACCGTAAGCCGATGCCCTTGGCCCAGCCAGTACTGGCACAGATGCTTGCCAATCAAACCGGTGCCACCTGTCAGCAATATATGCATGGCTGTGTCCTCGCAGAATGCGTCGGTGGTCTATTTTTAACAGCAAGGCACTTTTTTGACCCGACGCTCTCGGATAAACATAGGCCAACCTGCCGCCAACACGGAATAACCTTATACATAATTTTGGCATTGTACAGGTTTGCCTGACAGCGTAGTCTGCTCACAGCAAGGTTTGAAGAGGCCATCATGACAGTACCTATCGCCATCATCGGGGCCGGCATCGCCGGTTTGTCAGCCGCCCAGGCCTTGCAGAAGGCCGGGCAATCCGTGCACTTGTTCGACAAAGGCCACGGCAGTGGCGGGCGCATGGCCAGCAAGCGCAGCGAAGCCGGCGCGCTCGACCTGGGGGCACAGTACTTCACTGCCCGTGACCGACGCTTCGTCGATCAGGTGCAGCAATGGGTCGCCGCCGGCTGGGCCGAGCAGTGGAAGCCTCAACTGTACAACTACCGTGATGGCGAACTTACCCCCTCCCCCGACGAGCAGACGCGCTGGGTGGGCGTGCCACGCATGAGCGCCATTACCCGCGGCTTGCTCAAGGACGTCACCGTCAATTTCGGCTGCCGCATAGCGGAAGTGTTTCGCGGCAAGCAGTACTGGCACCTGCAAGACACCGAAGGTTGCAGCCACGGCCCCTACAGCCGTGTGGTCATTGCCGTCCCGGCACCGCAGGCCACGCCACTTCTGGCCGCCACACCGAAGCTGGCAGCCGTGGCCGCTGGCGTGCAAATGGAACCTACCTGGGCCGTCGCCCTTGCCTTCGAGACACCGCTGGATACACCAATGCAAGGCTGCTTCGTGCAGGACAACCCGCTGGACTGGCTGGCCCGCAATCGCAGCAAACCTGGCCGCGACGAGCACCTGGACACCTGGGTACTGCACGCAACGTCAGACTGGAGCCGGCAACACATCGACCTGCCCAAGGACGAAGTGATCGAACAGCTGTGGGGCGAATTCGCCGAACTGGTCGGCTGCGTGGTACCACCGCCCACCTTCGCCCTGGCCCACCGCTGGCTCTATGCCCGCCCCAGTAGCAACCATGAGTGGGGCGCACTGGCCGATGCTGACCAGGGCTTGTACGCCTGTGGGGACTGGTGCCTGTCCGGCCGCGTCGAGGGCGCATGGCTCAGTGGCCAGGAAGCAGCGCGGCGCTTGCTCGAACACCTTGAGTGATGCCGAACTATACAAAAATACTAGTTTGCATAACTTCAGCGCTGTGCTGAAATAAACCTGTACAAGTTTCGAGTCACGTACAGGTTTATTTTCGGAGGCAGCCATGCACGACCCTTCCGCCCACAGCAAGCCGCGTATCGCCATCAGCGCCTGCCTGACCGGGCACAGCGTGCGCTACAACGGCGGCCACAAGGCCTCCGACCTGTGCCGTAAACAGCTGGAACAGCACTTCGACTGGCTACCCGTGTGTCCGGAAGTGGCAATCGGCCTGGGTGTCCCCCGCGACCCGATTCGCCTGGTCGGCAACCCCGAGCAACCCGAAGTGGTCGGCACCCGCGACCCTGGCAAGGACCTTACAGACCCGCTGCGCACCTATGGCGAGCAGATGGCCAACGAGCTTGACGACATCTGCGGCTACATCTTCATGCAGAAGTCACCTTCATGCGGCCTGGAAAGGGTAAAGGTTTATCAGGACAACGGCCACCCGGCCGTGCATGGCGGCCGTGGCGTCTATGCCCAGGCTTTCTGCGCATTGCGCCCGGACCTGCCAGTAGAAGAAGAAGGCCGCCTGCATGACCCCGTGCTGCGCGAGAACTTCATAAGCCGCGTTTACGCCTACGCCGACTGGCAGCGCCTGCTGGCCGAGGGCCTGAACCGTGGCGCGCTGGTGCGCTTTCATTCGCGCTACAAGTATTTGCTGATGGCCAACAACCCCCAGGCCTATCGCACGCTCGGCCGCCTGCTTGGCAGCATGAGCAAGGCTGATGAACCACAGACCATCGGCCCGCGCTATTTCAGCCAGCTGATGCAGGCCCTGCGCCGCTGCGCCAGCCGCGGCACCCACAGTAACGTGCTGCAGCACCTGAGCGGCTACTTCAAGGATGCCCTGACACAGCAGGACAAGGCCGAGTTGCAGGCAGTCATCGGCCAGTACCAACAAGGCGTGGTACCTCTGGTAGTGCCACTGACCCTGCTCAAACATCATTTGCGCAAGCACCCAGACCCCTACCTGCAGCAACAAGCCTACCTGCAGCCTCACCCCGAGAGCCTGGGCTTGCGCAATGCGGTCTGAGGACTTGCTGCCCATTGGCGAACTTGCCCGTCGCACTGGCGTCAACCCGGTCACCCTGCGCGCCTGGGAGCGCCGGTATGGGTTGCTCAAGCCACAGCGCACCGCCAAGGGGCATCGCCTGTACCCACTTGAGCAGGTCGAACGCGTCGAGTCCGTCCTGGCCTGGCTGCAGCGTGGCGCGTCGGTCGGCCAAGTCCGCGAGTTGCTCGACAAACCCGCCAGCACCCTACCGAAGGGTGACTGGCAAGCCCGGCAACTCCAGCTGATCGAAGCCATCGCCGGCCTTTCACAGCGCGCCCTCGACCAGCAACTCAACCAGGCCATGGCGCTGTACCCGGCAGTCACCCTGTGCGAGCAATTGCTGCTGCCGCTACTCGACATGCTCGACCTGCGCTGGCGCAATTACTTCAACGCTCGGCTGGAGCAGGTGTTTTTTCACAGCTGGCTGCGCAGCAAGCTCGGTGCCCGCGTGTACCACGACAACCAGCTGCTGCAAGGGCCTGCCGTGTTGCTGGCCGAAGACTGCGAACGCACCTTCAGCCCGGACTTATGGTTGTGCGCCTGGCTACTCACCAGCAATGGCTTCCCGGTCGAGGTGCTTGAGCAGCCTGTCGCAGGCCCGCAATTGCTAAGCGCCGTCAACGCGCTCAAACCACGCGCCTTACTCCTGCACCTGGGGCCACGCATCGACGACAAGGCGTTGCTGCGCACCCTGCAAGGCTTGCCGATCCCCAAGCTGCTGGGCGGTGCCACGCTGGCGCTGCATGAAGCCCGCTTGAAGGCTTTTGAGCTACCCGACCTTTTCCTGTTCGACACCCCGCAGGCGGCATTGCGCGTGCTTCAAGCCCATGATCGACAGCCTGTAGAGATAAATCCCCCATGCACCTGACCTGGCTGCGCAGCGACCTGCGTATCGATGACAACACTGCACTCAGCGCCTCTACCGAACGCGGCCCGACCATCGCCCTGTGGCTGGTCAGCCCCGGACAATGGCAAGCCCATGACGATGCCGACTGCAAAGTCGACTTCTGGCTGCGTAACCTGCATGACCTGCGCCAATCACTGGAAAAGCTGAACATCCCCCTGCTGATCCGCACAATCGATACCTGGGACCAGGCGCCACAGGCGGTGCTCGATATCTGCCGCCAACATCAGGTGCAAAGCGTGCACTGGAACGAGGAGTACGGCATCAATGAGCAGCGCCGGGATGATGCCACCCGGGCACTGCTGGAAAAGTCGGCCATCCAGGCGCACAGCTACCTCGACCAACTATTCTTCCGTCCGGGCACCGTACTGACTCGCAGTGGCGATTACTTCCAGGTGTTCAGCCAGTTCAAGAAAACCTGCCTGGAGCATCTGCACCGCAGCCTGCCGTCCCCGGCACGGCGGGTGAAGCGCCAGGCCCCGCTGAACATCGGCAGCGACCCGATCCCGCAACATGTCGAGGGCTTCGGAAAAACCACGCACGCACTGCGCGACCACTGGCCAGCCGGTGAAGCCGAGGCACAGTCCCGCCTGTCACGCTTCCTGGACGACACCATCGACGACTACCACCACCTGCGCGACTTGCCTGCCAAGCCCGGTACCAGCCAGCTTTCCCCCTACCTGGCCGCCGGCGTGATTTCGCCCCGCCAATGCTTGCACGGTGCACTGGCCGGCAACCGGGGCGAGTTCGACAGTGGCAGCACAGGCGTGCAGACCTGGATCAATGAGCTACTCTGGCGTGAGTTCTACAAGCACATCCTCAGCGGTTATCCACAGGTCTCGCGCCACCGCGCCTTCCGCGCCCAGACCGAAGCCCTGCCCTGGCGTGACGCCCCGGCAGACCTAGAGGCCTGGGAGCAGGGCCGCACCGGCTTCCCGATCATCGATGCCGCCATGCGCCAGCTGCTGCACACCGGGTGGATGCACAACCGCTTGCGCATGGTCGTGGCCATGTTCCTCAGCAAGAACCTGCTGATTGACTGGCGCAAGGGCGAGCGGCACTTCATGCGCCACCTGATAGACGGCGACCTGGCCGCCAACAACGGGGGTTGGCAGTGGAGTGCGTCCACCGGCACCGACGCAGTGCCCTATTTCCGTATCTTCAACCCGGTTTCACAGTCGCAGCGCTTCGATCCACAGGGTCAGTTCATTCGCCACTGGGTACCGGAACTACAGGAGCTCGATGAAAAAGCCATCCATCAACCCATTAAACCGACGGACCTTTTCGGTAATACTTCGTACCTAAGTCCAATCGTAGATCTCAGCAGCAGTCGCCAGCGGGCCCTGGAAGCGTTCAAAGGGCTGCCACGCCGGCAGAATCAGGGGATAACGTCTTGATTAACTCGCGTAGTTTCTGGGTTACAGGCGCAAGCAACGGACTTGGCTTGGCTTTGGTGGAGCGGATGCTCGATGAAGGACATCGCGTTGCCGCGAGTGGCAAGGATAGCGATGCACTGGATGATTTGGGGACACGCTACGGCAGCCAATTGTTGCGTTTGCCGTGGCAGTTGCAGGAAGAACAACACGTCACCCATGCGTGCCAACAAATCTGCCATGCCTGGTGTTCGCTGGACGGGCTGATCCTCAACACCGGCACCACCGATTACCTGCCAGACAATGTCAGTGACAGTGAGCTGATCGAAGCAATCGTCACCACCAACCAGCTGGCCGCAGAGCATTGCCTGAGCAAAGCGCTGCCATTGCTGGCAAAGGGGCAGTCGCCCCAGGTGATGGGGCTTTTCAACCGCTATTCGGCGTTGCAGCTGTTTGCACCGACACAGGTGACTGCGGGCTGGAACAACTTGCCGCAATGGCTGCGTGAGCAGCGCAAGGCCCTTGAGGACCAAGGGATAGCACTGACCATCGTAGGGCCACAATCGTTGAAGGTTACGGTAACGTCGACACAGGCGATACCGGAGGCGTGGACGCCCGGCAGTGCCGCAGAGGAGTTGCTGCGCCGGTGGCCTCAGAGAGAACCCGAACTGGTCCTGGAGACGCTGGACCTCAGTAGCCTGTGGCCGCTGGCGCGTTGACCGCTGAAATCAGCATTACCTTCTTCGCGGGCAAGCCCGCTCCCGCAGATTACCCAGACCTTTATGCTGTGGTATTCCGGCAGGAGCGGGCATTGCCCGCGAATGCAGGTGAACTCAGAGCGCCATTCTGTAATGCAGGCTGTAGCTTTCTACACCATCGTTGGGCTCTTTGATGCCGGCGTTGGAATAGTGAATCGCCCGCACCCCAATCTCATGCCCGCCGGCAAAGCGCAAACCAAAACCAATGCGGTCCTCGAACTGGAACGCCGAACCCAGCTCATTGCTTTCCAGTTCGGTGCTGGAGAACGCCGCCACCCCGATGCCGGCTTCGATGTAAGGCTTCACCGACTCCCCGGCAAATTCATAGACGAACACGGGCGCGAAGGACAGGCTGTGATTGCTTGCGGTCTCGTCGCCATCCCAGTAGGTGTAGGCCCCATCCCAATAGCCGGTCAGCCGACCAACGCTGGTCTGCCACCAACTCGCGTCCCAATTCGATTGCAGCCCTAGCCGGTAGACCATTGTCGAATCGCCAGTCTGCCCCACCGAAAACGAAACATCGGCAGCCTGTGCCGACATCGCTTGCCCCAAAATAAAGGCAGCAGCCGCTGCCAAGCCGAGCAGTTTCCTCATAAGAAACATCCTTCTTTCTGATGCTGTTGTTTGTCCGCCTCATCTCAGGCAAAGCGATAGAAAGCAGAAGTGGAACGATAGTTCAGCCTTTTTTCACGTTTTTTTCACAACGCAAAGCTTTGCACATCGTCAGACTTATGCCACAGCACAGGTAGGATTTTTCTTAAGGCTTCTGGGTCAGCGCTTGTCCAGAAGCGTGCGGCGCCGGCCGGGCCTTCGGCCAACAGATCATTGGCACCCAGCAGCCGTTGCAACTGACGCGCCACGGCCGCGCCGGTGTCGATGATGGCCACGTCATCCGGCACCATGCCGGCCAGCAATGGGCGAAGGAAAGGGTAATGGGTGCAGCCGAGGATCAGCGTGTCGCAACCTGCTGCCAGCAGCGGCTGCACGTAACCTTGCAGCATCTGGCGCAACGCCGGACTTGCAAGGTCACCGGTTTCGATCAGTTCGACCAGCCCCGGGCAAGGCTGGGTAATAACCTGTACGTCGTTGGCGAAGCGGTCGAGCAAGGCTGCGAACTTGGCACTCTGCAGGGTACCGGTGGTGGCCAGCACACCGACCACGCCCGAGCGGGTGGCTGCCGCTGCAGGCTTGACGGCCGGTTCCATGCCCACCAACGGCCAGGCCGGATACAACTCACGCAGGTCGGCCACTGCCGCCACCGTGGCGGTGTTGCAGGCCAACACCATGGCCTTTGCGCCTTGCTCATGGAAGAACCCGGCAATGTGCCGGCAGCGCTCGCGGATATAGTCCGGCGACTTCTCACCGTAGGGTATATGCCCGCAATCGCCCACATACAGCAACGTTTCGTTGGGCAGCAGGCGCTGGATCTCGGCCAGCACCGACAAACCGCCAACCCCCGAGTCCATGACGCCGATCGGCGCCGAGCGCTCAGCCATCGCGCTTACCACAGACCGTGCAAGCCGGGTCGCGCTTGACACGAAGCTCGCGGATACGGGTGCCGAGGGCATCGATCAACAGCAAGCGGCCGACCAACGGCTCACCGAAGCCAGCCAGCAGTTTCATCGCCTCCAGCGCCTGCAGGCTTCCCACCAGCCCCACCAGCGGGCCAATGACGCCTGCTTCGCTGCAGGTCAGTTCAGCTTCGCTACCATGCCCGTACAGGCAGTGATAGCACGGGCTGTAGTCACGCCGCGGGTCGAACACCGACAGCTGACCTTCCAGACGGATTGCTGCTCCGCTGACCAGCGGCTTGCCGGCGGCGACACAGGCAGCGTTGACCGCCTCGCGGGTAGAGAAATTGTCGGAGCAGTCCAGCACCAGGTCGACCGCCGCCACCGCAGCCACCAGCGAGTCCTCGTCCAGTGCCTGGCGGTGAGCAACCAGGCTGACTTCCGGGTTGATTGCCTGCAAGCGCTGCAAGGCCGAGTCGACCTTGCTCATGCCAACGCTGGCACTGTCGTGGATGACCTGGCGTTGCAGGTTGGTCAGGTCAACGGTGTCGAAGTCGGCCAGGTGCAGCTCACCCACGCCAGCGGCGGCCAGGTACAGGGCGACTGGCGAGCCCAGGCCACCCAGCCCGATGATCAGCGCTTTGCTCTGCTTGAGCCGCAGCTGGCCATCGATGTCGATCTGGGCCAGCAGCACTTGGCGGCTGTAACGCAGCAGTTCCTGATCACTCAGCATGGCAGTCGCCCCAGGGTAATGCGTTCATGGCCGCCCAGGTCCGTGCGGCTGGCCACCTCGATAAAGCCATGTTCAGCCAGCAGAGCGCGTACCGCTGCCGCCTGATCGTAGCCATGTTCCAGCAGTAGCCAACCACCTGGCAACAAGTGCGCGGGGGCCTGGGCGGCGATCACGCGAAGGTCGTCCAGGCCATCGGCACCGGCCACCAGGGCACTGCTGGGTTCGAAACGCACGTCGCCGGCCACCAGGTGCGGGTCTTCAGCGGCAATGTAGGGAGGGTTGCTGACAATGAGGTCGAAACGCTCCCCGGCCAGGCTGTCGAACCAGTGGCTTAGCCGTACCCGAGCGTTGGCCAGGCCCAACCGCTGGCGGTTGCGCTCGGCGAGGGCAGCAGCCTCCTCCACCCGGTCAACCGCTGTCACCTGCCACGCCGGGCGCTCGCTGGCCAGCGCCAGAGCGATGGCACCCGTACCGGTACCCAGGTCGAGGACCTTGGCTGGCGAAGCGGGTTGCAGTTCAAGCGCCGTCTCGACCAGCAGTTCGGTATCCGGCCGCGGGATCAGGGTATGCGGCGCGACCTCCAGGTCGATCTTCCAGAAGCCCTGCAGCCCAAGGATATAGGCCACTGGCTCGCCGCCACGGCGGCGCTTCAGGTAGCCGGCATAGGTCTCGGCATCTTCGCTGCTGACGATACGCTCGGGCCAGGTATGCAGGTAGCTGCGCGATTTACCGATGGCCGCAGCCAGCAGCAGTTCGGCATCCAGGCGCTCAGTGGGCGATTCAGGCAACTGCGCGTTGCGCAACAGGCTGGCGATGACAGTCATCAGTCCCCCAAGGCGGCCAGTTGATCGGCCTGGTATTCGGCCAGCAGCGGTTCGATCACCGCGTCTACGCCACCGCTGAGGATGTCGTCCAGCGAGTACAAGGTCAGGTTGATGCGGTGATCGGTCACCCGCCCCTGTGGATAATTGTAGGTGCGGATGCGCTCGGAGCGGTCACCGGAACCCACCAACAGCTTGCGCTCACTGGCAATGGCGTTCTGCGCGGCACTGGTCTGCATGTCGTTCAGCTTGGCCGACAGCCAGGACATGGCGCGAGCACGGTTCTTGTGCTGCGAGCGCTCCTCCTGGCATTCGACCACGATACCGGTGGGCAAGTGAGTGATACGGATCGCCGAATCGGTCTTGTTGACGTGCTGGCCGCCGGCACCGGAGGCACGGTAGGTATCCACGCGCAAGTCGGCCGGGTTGATTTCGATGGCGGCCTGCTCGTCCGGCTCGGGGAGCACCGCCACCGTGCACGCGGAAGTGTGGACACGGCCTTGGGACTCGGTCTCGGGCACACGCTGAACCCGGTGTGCACCGGACTCGAACTTGAGCTTGCCGTAGACATTCTCGCCCTCGACGCGGGCAATGATTTCCTTGTAGCCGCCGTGCTCGCCTTCGTTCTCGGACAAGATCTCCAGGCGCCAGCCGCGCTTTTCGGCGTAGCGCGAATACATGCGGAACAGGTCACCAGAGAAGATGGCTGCCTCGTCGCCACCCGTACCGGCGCGGATTTCGAGAAACACGTTACGACCGTCGTTGGGGTCTTTAGGCAGCAGCATGCGTTGCAGCTGCGCCTCCAGGGTCAACAGTTGCTCCTTGGCTTCACGCACCTCTTCCACGGCCATTTCACGCAGGTCCGGGTCACTGTCCTTGAGCAGCGCCTGGGCGCCTTCGAGGTCGTCCTGGACTTTGCGCCACTCTTTATAAGCAGCGTAGACCGGCTCTACCTCGGCATACTCGCGGGAGTAGGCGCGAAAACGCGTCTGGTCGGAAATAACCTCGGCGTCACCGAGCAGGGCGGTGAGTTCTTCGAAACGGTCCTGGAGGATTTCCAGTTTGTTCAGCAGCGACGCTTTCATTGCGGGGATTTGTCCGTGGAGCCCTCATTGAGGGCAAAGAGTTCCTGGGCCATGGCCAGCGCATCGAGGCGGCCCTCGGCCGAGAGCTTTTTCAGCTGCACGCTGGGCGCATGCAGGAGTTTATTGGTCAGGCCCCGGGCCAGCTGGGCCAGCACGTCTTCGGGGTTGCCGCCATTGGCCAGCAGGCGCAGGGCCTTTTGCAGTTCTTCGTCGCGAAGGCGCTCACTTTGCTGGCGATAGGCCCTGAGCACGTCCACTGCAGCCAGTTCGCGCAGGCGCAGCATGAAGTCTTCGGCGCCCACGGATACCAGCTCTTCGGCCGCCTGAGCCGCACCCTGGCGGCTCTTGAGGTTTTCTGCCACTACATCGTGCAGGTCGTCGACGGTGTACAGGTAGACATCGTCCAGCTCGCCTACTTCGGTTTCGATATCGCGAGGTACAGCGATGTCGACCATGAAAATCGGCTTGTGTCGGCGCTGTTTCAGAGCACTCTCGACCGCGCCTTTGCCCAGGATCGGCAACTGACTGGCGGTGGAACTGATCACGATGTCACTGTTGGCCAGTTCCTGTGGGATGTCTGCCAGCAGCACGGCATGCGCACCGAACTGCTCGGCCAGGATGCTGGCACGCTCCAGGGTGCGGTTGGCCACCACGATACGGCGTACGCCCTGCTCGTGCAGGTGGCGGGCGACCAGGGTGATGGTTTCGCCGGCACCGATCAGCAGGGCCTGGCTGCGGCCCAGGTCGGCGAAAATCTGTTTGGCCAGGCTGACCGCGGCGAACGCAACCGAAACCGGGTTTTCACCGATGGCCGTATCGGTACGCACCTGCTTGGCGGCGCTGAAGGTGGCCTGGAACAGGCGCCCGAGCAACGGCCCGACGGTACCGGCTTCGCGGGCCACGGCGTAGGCGGACTTCATCTGGCCCAGGATCTGAGGCTCGCCCAGAACCAGCGAGTCCAGGCCTGAGGCCACGCGCATCATGTGCTTCACGGCGTCGTGCTCTTCATGCACGTAGGCGCTGGCACGCAGCTCGTCGATGCTGAGGCGGTGATAGTCGGCCAGCCACTGCAGCACGGCGTCGGCGGACAGGTGGTCCTGCTCTATATAGAGCTCACTGCGGTTACAGGTCGACAGGATCGCCGCCTCGCGGCTGGACGTCAGTCTGCAGAGCTGCTGCAGGGCGTCTACCAGCTGCTCTGGGGTAAACGCCACGCGCTCGCGTACGTCTACCGAGGCAGTCTTATGGTTGATACCAAGTGCAAGAAAGGCCATGCAAGGTCGCTGGTTGTGACGGGAAGCCGATAATTGTCCTCTTTCGCAGGTTTTTGGACAACCACCGTTCGCTATTGTGCTGATAGTCCTGCGGCTATCGCCTTTTCGTAGCCTGCCCTAGCGGTGTTTTCAGGTCTTGCCGGCTTTTGATCTGGCTTTTGATCCTGACCTTGATCTTCGCGACTTCAGGAGGCCGAACGCAGGCCTTGCGCAGGGAGGTGACGGGCATGGATGCCCGTCAAGCGCTGTGCCCCAGGATGGGGCCTGCAGCGCGGTCCTCCCGGGAGCAAGCCCTACGCTCGGCCTCCTGAAGTCGCAATCTGCAGCGCCTGATCAACCGCGCGCTTAGAAGCGACAGTAAGAGCAAAAGCCAGAGCCATCGGCTCGACATCGCCCTAGCCAACTACGCCGACCGGGTCGAGAAGACTTTTGACATATTTCCAAAAGATTTATCCACAGTCTTGTAGTCCATTTCCCAAATACATACCCAGCTGTTGCCCTACCCTCCTTCCGGACCTAGTCTTGACGCCGCTACATCGATATTCCTCACTGAGACAGCGATACGAGTTGGATAGCATCGAGCTATCAGTCCGTCGGTTTATTTGTAGCTATTAATTTTGCCGATTATTAGAAGTTTTGTTGATGAGGATCAGCAGCGGTAATGATGAACTGAAATGATGCACACTTACTTGCTGACACACCAACAACAAGCATTTTTATATTTCAGTTTTGTTAAGCTTATCTTAAAACGATTTCCAATGCAGGGTATGCTTCGTGCATGGCAGGAAGCTATATAATAGGCGCGAGCAATGGAAGAATTTGCAGCATCTCGTAGGCACTCAGTGCTTCTTTGGGGCGTTAACTTGTGTGCTATTTCGGCCTCTACGCTGAGCTATATTTATTTTTCCTACTATATTTATGCTCATACTGCTAGTCTAATACTTTCCCAAGTGGTGCTGTTTGCACCAATGGTTCTGCCGGTAATTTTTGTCGCTCCAATCTACCGACTGGCTGACTATCTAGCGCCACGCACCTTGCTGTGGAGTGCCAACTTGGCGTCGCTGGGCTGCGCGGCGGTCACCTACAAGATCCTGCCACATCATGTGGAAGTCGCCGTGTTAGGCGCGGTAGTCATTGGCACCCTGGATGCGCTGCAACGGGTAGGGCGTATTGTTGCCATCAAGTGTTATTTCCCGGGTGCGCAAATCGCCAGCTCAGTGCCTCTGACACTCACCGCACAATTCATTGCCGGCGGCCTGGCAGGCATCAGTCTGCTACTGTTCAAAGCCAACATGACGCCTGGGTTAGCCCTGCTCATTACTGTCAGTCTTTTTTCCATCGCGGCTTTGGCGGCCTATCTACTACCTGCGCCAACAAAGCCTCCGATCACCGTGCAGGTCGCACCAAGACTATTGACTGCCCTTGGTTCGCTTTTGCAGGAGTATCCCGCGCTACGCCTCAGCCTCTATCAGTTCATCGTCTTCGTCAGCCTTTTTCAGGGCTTCTTCAATGTGTCCAGGGTGCTGTTACCGGCCCATGTGCTGGGCTTGGGAGAGGTGTATGTCGGTTTGTTGCAGGCCGTCAATAGTGTGGCAGCTTTGGTGGGCGCAGTACTGTTCTATCGTTTGGGCAAGTGTAATGTGCAACCGCTACCTATGCCGATGGCTGTAGTCAGCGGCCTGTTCATGATGCTCGCAGCGTTCGGCCATGATATTCAGTCCAGTTACATCGCGTATTTTCTCTACATATTCTTTTTCGAACTGGCATTTTTCAAGTTGCAAGCCGATCTTGTCAGGAGCACACCTACCAGCGCCATGCCGTTGATGGCATCTGTCCAGTATGCGGGGGTCTACTTAGGCATGATAATCACCATCTTCGCCGGCTCAATACTGGTTAAGTATGTTGGCCTGTTCAGCACGAGCATTATCTTCATTGTTTTCTATTTCGTCGCATCCAACGCCCTGCGAACGACAGTTGCGATCAAGGGAAAACAATCTGTCTAAATAATTTCTTCAAGGAGAACAATATGCCCACATTGGCGCGTGTATTTCCGTTCGTCCGTCTTTTGGATTTGGCGAACATATTAACAATATTCAATATCGGCCTGGCCTTCGGTACTGTTTATTTTGCGTTGCAAAGACGGTTTGTTCTGGCGGCGACGGTGATTTGCCTGGCCGCGATGCTCGATTTCCTTGACGGCCACATAGCGCGGCGCTACCTGGCTGCGAACAGCGCGCAACGGGCCTTCGGCAAGCATCTAGACAGTTTTGCCGACTTGCTCAATTTCAGCGTCACGCCAGCCCTTGTCATCCTGATCCTCGACCAGTCTCTTTCGGCCACGCTGGCCGCAGTAACTCTGGTTTTCACGGCCATTTTGCGGCTATCGCTGTTTGGCATGCCCGGCACATCGGCTGGCGGGGGATATCAGGGGCTACCCACCACATATTCAGGATTTGTCTTTGCGCTGGCGCTGATGGGGTTATCGGCCGGGCATTACGGTGCCGGTGTGATCGTCGGCCTAATGGCGCTGGTCGGCATCCTCCAGGTCACCAGCTTGAGAATTCCCAAGTATGGCGCACCTTCGACGGTCGCTTGCTTCGCAATGCTGTTCGGGCTCAGCACTATTTACTTTCATCCCTGGTAATCCGAGGTTCCAATGAAACACGTGGTTTTCGTCGACAGCACCGTAAGCGGCCTGCTGGCTTTTGAGGCAGCCAAACGGCTTGGCTGCCACGTCACCTTCATTCATCAGCGCGACGCCTCGTTCCTGACGATCTCGATCAAGGACGACACCTCCCGTCTCGAGCCTTACCTGCGATATGTGGATGCTTATTTGCGTATCGATAATCTGGAAGGCGGCGAATTCAGCCGGTTGTTGGCAAACCTGCACGCAGAGCGCCCTATTGACGCCCTGATCTCTACCTCTGAAGCAGCCATAGTACCGGTGGCGCGTGAGGCCCAGCGCCTCGGCACCCTCTACCCGAGGTACGAAGCTCTGTGCGGGGCGGTATACAAGAGTCGACTGCGCGAAACGCTGCGGGCACACGGACTACGCTCTCCTGATTTTGAAGTACTAAGCGAGGAGCAACTGATCAATGGGGTCGTTCCGAGTTTGTCGCTGCCATTCGTTGTCAAGCCGACCCGAGGATTCGCCAAGCAGTTTTCCGCCATTTGCCATAGCCAGACCGACTTTGACGCCTTTCTCGCCGAGTTGCGCCAGAGTCGCAAGGGTGCTGATCCTATGATCGACCACTTGGTAAGCCGCGACTATCTGGTCGAGCAATACATCGACGGTACATTGCATTCAGCGGAAGTCATCGTCCAGGACACCAAGGTCTCCTGCTTTGCGACCACCATCCGTTTCCGCGCCGACTATAGCGAAATATTAGAAATGACCGCGACCATGCCGTCAGGCCTTGACGCAGCACAGCGCGACGAGATCAAAGCATATGTGCAGGCAGTGTTCAGCGCTCTGGGGCTGGATGTTGGCCTTTATCATGTTGAACTGTTGCGCGATGCCAAAGGGCCCTGTCTAGTGGAGATCAACGCACGCATGATGGGTAGCGTAGCGCCGCAGATGTACCGGATGCTGACCGGCATCGACCCGTTCGAACTGCTAGTCCGTCTGCACCTGGGCGAGCCCATTCTAATTGACGACTCAGTGCTTCAGCGCGCAGGTAGCGTCGTAACTGTCGCCTCCCGCAATGGCGGTCATATCGCCCACGACTATGACCCCGACACCCTACAGCCATTACTGGACAAGTACGCCATCCGGTTTTGCACCGCCCACGTTGCGCCTGGCCAGGCGGTAAACGTCTATAGCGGCAACATCGGCACAATTGGCCACGTCATCGTTGAGGACGACTGCCCCCACTCTGCGGCGAAAAAGGGCAATCGCTTCCTGCGCGAGCTGTCCTCACTTTACGGCCTTGAACTCGCGACTTATACCGGCGCCGAGTTGGCTTAAACCTGACATGAACTGACAGCCCCCTGCAACGGACTGATTCGACTGATTAGGGAAGACATATGCACTCATTAAATCCTTCTCCCGTGTTCGCTTTTTCCGGCAAGGCCGATACCCTGCAGCAACTGGCACCACTTCTGAGCACCGGTCAAGTGTTGCCCCTTCATCGATTCACCGTGGCACAGTGGCGGGAGGACTGGCAGGCAGTGATCGCGCACTGTCAGGCGTTCTTTGGCGATGAGCCGCTGATTGTACGATCCAGCTGCCTAGCCGAAGACCGCGACGGCCATTCCGGTGCAGGAATGTACGCGTCAGTTCTAGATGTGTGTGGCGGCCAGGCACTCGGCGAAGCCATCAAGACGGTGATCGCCTCCTACGGCCTAGCTCGCGAGCGCGATGAGGTGCTGGTGCAGCAGATGGCGAGAGGAGTATTGGCCAGCGGAGTGGCGATGACCCGTGATCCAGAGACGGGTTTGCCATATTACGTAGTTGACTATGTACCAGGTGCCAGTACTGACGGTGTCACTACCGGCAACGAGACTGTGCACTCTTTCGTCTCACTTGGCAGCGAGGCGGCAAGCGAGCCTGCGGAATTACTAGGGCTGTTTGCGTTGCTCGAAGAGGTACAAGTTCTAACCGGGCGCGATGCCTTGGACATAGAGTTCGCGATCACTGTCGATGGCCCTCTGCTATTCCAAGTGCGTCCCATGACCGCAGATGGGCCCCGTAATGCCAACGCACTTGCCGACGCCCAACTACGCAAAGTTTTGGAGCACGAGGTTTCCCAGTTCGAAGAGCTGATCTGCAAGCAACACCATCTGCGTCCTACGTCGACCGCCTTCCTTGGCCTTATGCCGGACTGGAACCCAGCGGAAATGATCGGTACCAAGCCGCGGGCGCTAGCCTACTCGCTATATAAGGAGCTGATCACTGACCTTAATTGGGCCTCTGCCAGATTCCGATACGGCTACCGGGATCTGCGGCGCAAACCGCTGATGTACCAGGTGGGTGGCTCTCCTTACATCTGCATTGCCCACAGCATCGAGTCATTCATCCCTGCCTCGGTACCTCAAGATGTTGCCGAGCGCGTAGTCGAACAGTGCGGCGAGTACTTGGCCATGCATCCTCATCTGCATGACAAGATCGAGTTCGCGATCATTCCTACTTGCTTCACGCCAGAGCTTACTAGCCCCGATGCCGCTGCCGCGCTGCCGGCGCTCCGGACTCTTAGTACCGAGCAGCACGAATGCTACTTGAACGAGCTACGCCAGTTGACCGAGCACATTATTTCCCCCAGCGGCCCGTTCTTCTCCGACCTGACACGTCTACCGAGTATTACTGACAAGGTGCAGAGTTTAATGGCGAGGCAACCTCGGGGCGAGTCCTTGCAACGTATGAGGAATGCTCTATCGGCGGCCAACGTAGTCGCTGAAGTATTCGCTGGCGCTGCCCGTGCAGCGTTCGTAGGTACCGCAATAATTAAATCGCTGGAAACAGCGGGGGTAGTATCTGCCGGTTTCATCGATCATGTGACCGGAGGGGTCAATAGTATCGGTCGCGAGATGGCCAGCGATTTCCAGACGTTGCATAAGGACGATTTCCTAAAGCTCCACGGTCATGTCCGGCCCGGTACCTACGATATACGTGTGGCGCGCTACGACGAGACTCCGGAGAGTTATTTTGACTGGCAGCGCCCATTACAACGCCCCCCAAAATCTACGAACGGGCCAACTGTATCTCGGGCCCAGGTCAACGCCATGCAGCAAGCTTTCGACCAGTGCGGTCTTAACGTTTCCGCCGAGCAGTTCCTCCAATTTGCTCAGGCCGCTATTGCATCGCGCGAGAAGCTCAAATACCTCTATGCAGCGTTTGTTTCGGATGTTTTGCGCTCACTATGCGATTGGGGTGAGGTACATGGTCTTGACCGCGACCAACTCAGCTTTGCGCAAATCACCGACTTTACCAGCGGTTACGCCGACATCGATCGCAAACGTTTGCACCAAGCGATTGCTCACAACCGCAGCCGCTGGTATGAAACGCAGTTAGTCCGTACGCCAAGCATCATCTGTCAGCCGCAAGATCTATTCGGCCATCGAGTGCACTGGTGCAATCCCAACTTCATCACTCGAAGTGCCACTCATGCGCGGGTGGCCCATGTGCTTCCAGGGCAATTGGCACCGGACATAGAGGGTTGCATTGTCTTAATCGAAAACGCTGATCCGGGTTTTGATTGGATTTTTACCCACCGCATTGCTGGTTTCATCACCGCCTACGGAGGCGAGAACTCGCATATGTCGATCCGAGCCCGAGAGTTCGCCATTCCCGCAGCTATCGGCGTGGGCGATACTCGATTCAAAACCCTATTGGCGGCGACAAGCCTGCTGCTCGACTGCGCCGAGCGGCGTATACAGGTGCTGGCATGATTTTGGTTGGGCTGACCATGCTCAGGCAGTTCAACGCCGAACGCCAGGAATGGCGGGACGCGCTTGACCAGCGCTGGGTTGAATTCTTAGGCCAATGTGGGCTGACCCCGCTGTACCTTCCAAACGATCCGAGAGTCAGCATGGCGTTAGTCCAATCATTGCGCCCTCAGGGCCTCCTGCTTACTGGTGGAGGGAGTTGCCAGGCCCTGAGTGGGTCAGCCGACACACGCGACGTCACTGAGAGGGTCTTGCTTGATCTTGCGGAAAATCTAAGGCTTCCGGTGCTCGGTGTATGCCGCGGCATGCAGGTAATGTTGACGCGAGCTGGCGGCACTTTGGAACGCTTGGCCGGCCATGTAGGTGAGCACATGATCAACATGCAAGAACAACGGCGGCGAGTGAATTCCTATCATGAATACGGCTTTCGCGAGGCGCCCGACGGCTACCACGTACTAGCCCTGGCCGACGACGGCGTGATCGAGGCTGTGTATGACGACCACCGTCGGCATACCGGGATCATGTGGCACCCCGAGCGTGAACTACCTGCAGATCCATTGGATATTCAACGCGTGCGACATGCCTTTGGAGCTTTTTCATGAAAGCCATCATTCTTGCTGCTGGTCGCGGGAGCCGCTTACAAGCCCTGACCGATGAACGCCCCAAGGCCTTGGTACCCTTTAACGGTGTGCCATTGCTACAGCGCGCGATTGAAACGCTCCGTCGATGCGATGTCAGCGAGGTTGGCATCGTTGCAGGCTATCGAAGCGAAATGCTTGCGCCATTCGCCGACACTTTGTTTCACAACCATCGCTGGCACAGCTCCGGTATTTTCAGCTCTCTAAATTGCGCCAGCGATTGGTTGAGCGCAGAGCCTTGCCTTGTTAGCTACGGTGACATCTTCTACGACAGCACCCTAGTATCCGAGCTAATTAACCATCCAGCCGATATTGTTCTGGGCTACGATCCCGCCGCAGTGCGTCTCTGGCAGCAACGCTTCAACGATCCGCTACCAGATCTGGAGAACTTCCGCTTAGTCGATGGATGGGTGAGCGCTATTGGACAGACCGCTACCAGTCTTGAAGTCATTCAGGGCCAGTACATGGGCTTGTTCAAAGTCACGCCAGCGGGTTGGCAGGCATTGAAAAAACAATTGCAAGGGCTCACGCCTCAGGCACGCGACCAAACTGACATGACATCGCTTTTAGGGACACTAGTCAGCGAAGGTTTTCCAGTCGCCGGCGTGGCGACGCACGCTCCCTGGGGAGAAATTGACTGCCCCAGCGACGTGGCACTATATGAGCGGATCTATCCTGACCGGTGATCTCGACAAAATTGTCGGTGCGACTAACCCTGACGGTAGATTCGAGGATCGCGGCGGGTAAATGGCTCAAGGTTTTTCAGGCTGCACCTGGTTGAAAACGCCTTCGCCCGGTTGAAACACTAGCGGGCGGCCGCATCGCGCTTCGACAAGCTCAAGCGGAATTATGAAAGCGCAGTGGCCATGGCCTGCGCCTTTCTTTGGCTACCCATGTGAACCGGGAACAGCCCCTAACTCCGCACATTACGCTTCTCATGGCGCTTGTGCTCTCCCATTTCCTGCTTCCAGGGACGTAAAATATACAGGCAGGGGCTGGGTCATTGCGTCAGAAGCCCCCAGCGAACCTCTCCCCCACCCCGCTGTCCTACTCAGCACCACCCAGCCTGTAAACCACGACCTTCGCAGGTGGGTTTGCCCCCGCGCTTGTGTCATCATGCTCCGACCGCCGGTGAGTCCTCCTATAAGCCTTTCTATGAACAAACCATACGCATTGCTGCTTGCCTTCGCCCTGCTACAGGGCTGCCAAAGCCTGGCCCCGCAAAAGGCCGAGCCTCCCGTCGCCGAAGCTGGCAAGGCAGAGGCGGAAAAGCCCGTGGTGTATGGTTCGTTCAAGCAGGACACACTCTATAGCCTGTTGGTGGCAGAGCTGGCCGGCCAGCGCAACCGTTTCGACATCGCCCTGGCCAACTACACCGATCAGGCGGCAAAAACCCAGGACCCAGCAGTTTCCGAGCGCGCCTACCGCATTGCCGAGTACCTCGGCGCCGACGAGCCGTCACTGGAGAATGCACTGGTCTGGGCGCGCAACGACCCGCAGAACCTCGACGCCCAGCGCGCCGCCGCCATCCAGCTGGCCCGCGCCGGTCGCTATGACGAGTCCATGACCTACATGGAAAAGGTACTGCAGGGCCAGGGCGACACCCACTTCGACTTCCTCGCCCTGTCCGCAGCCGAAACCGACCAGAGCACCCGCGACGGCCTGCTACACAGTTTCGAACGCCTGCTGGTGAAATACCCCGACAACGGCCAGCTGATATTCGGCAAGGCCCTGCTGCTGAACCAGGACGGCAAGACCGAAGAAGCCCTGGAACTGCTCGAGTCGCACCCGGCACAAAACGGCGAAATCGCCCCGATCCTGCTGCGCGCCCGTCTGCTGCAGGCCCTGGACCGTGGTCCAGAGGCCCTGCCACTGCTGCGCGGGGCGATTCGCGACAACCCGGACGACAAACGCCTGCGCCTCACCTACGCTCGCACCCTGGTCGAACAGGACCGTATCGCCGATGCCAAAGGCGAGTTCATCAGTCTGGTCCAGCAATACCCCGATGATGACGAATTGCGCTACTCGCTGGCGCTGGTGTGCCTGGAGAACAAAGACTGGGATGAAGCCGAAGGCTACTTGCAGGAGCTGATCGAGCGCGACAGCTACGTTGACGCCGCGCACCTGAACCTGGGCCGCATCCACGAGGAGCGCCACGACCCTGCTGGCGCTCTGGATGAATACGCCCTGGTCGGCCCAGGCCCAGACTACCTGCCGGCACAGCTGCGCCAGGCCGACATCCTGATCGCCAACGGTCGCGGCAGCGATGCCTCGCGCCTGCTCGCCGAAGCGCGCGAAGCCCAGCCAGACTACGCCATCCAGCTATTCCTGATCGAATCGGAAAGCTACAGCAACAACAACAAGGACGCCCAGGCCAATCAGGTGCTGCAGCAAGCCATCCAGCGCTACCCGGACGACCTCAACCTGCTTTACACCCGCGCCATGCTGGCCGAGAAGCGCAACGATTTGACGCAGATGGAAAAAGACCTGCGCGCCATCATCGCCCGCGAGCCAGAAAACGCCATGGCGCTGAACGCCCTGGGCTACACCCTGGCCGACCGCACCACCCGCTATGCCGAAGCCAAGGCACTGATCGACAAGGCCCACCAATTGACCCCCGATGACCCGGCAGTGCTCGACAGCCTGGGTTGGGTCAACTATCGCCTGGGCAACCTCGACGTCGCTGAAACCTACCTGCGCCAGGCCTTTGCCAACTTCCCCGACCACGAAGTGGCCGCCCACCTGGGCGAAGTACTGTGGGCCAACGGCAAGCGCCGCGAAGCTCGCCATGTATGGGCCAAGGGCTTCGAGGCCCAGGCCGACAGCCCTATCCTGCGCAAGACCCTTTTGCGCCTGACCGGATCCGAGACTCTTTAACGCCATGTTCCTGCGCCATTGCATCACCTTTACCATGATCGCCCTGCTGGTCGGCTGCGCCGGCTTCGGTAGCCGTGAGGCCCTGCAGGGCCACGGCGACCCGCAGCAGTGGCGCGCCCACAAAGCGCAGCTGAGCAGCCTCGATGGCTGGCAGATCAACGGCAAGGTCGGCATCCGCGCCCCGCGCGATTCCGGCAGCGGTACGCTGTTCTGGCTGCAACGCCAGGATTATTACGACATTCGCCTGGCCGGCCCGCTGGGCCGAGGCGCCGCACGCCTTACCGGCCGCCCGGGTGGCGTGGTGCTGGAAGTGGCCAACCAGGGCCGCTACGAAGCCACCAGCCCGGAAGCCCTGCTGGAAGAACAACTGGGCTGGCAACTGCCGGTTTCGCACCTGGTCTGGTGGGTGCGCGGCCTGCCCGCCCCCGACAGCAAGAGCAAGCTGACCCTCGATGGCGACAGCCGCCTGGCCAGCCTCGACCAGGATGGCTGGCAGGTGCAGTACCTGAGCTACACCGAACAGAACGGCTACTGGTTGCCCGAGCGCCTGAAGCTGCACGGCAAGGACCTGGACGTGACCCTGGTGGTCAAGGACTGGCAGCCGCGCCAGCTGGGGCATTGATCACATGCAAAAGCTCACCCTGCCCGCCCCGGCCAAGCTCAACCTGTGGCTGCACATCATCGGCCGCCGCGCGGACGGTTACCACGAGCTGGAAACGGTGTTCCAGTTTCTCGACCACGGCGACGAACTGAGCTTCGCCCTGCGTGACGATGGCGTGATCCGCTTGCACACCGAAATCGAGACAGTCCCCCACGACAGCAACCTGATCGTACGGGCCGCACGCATGCTACAAGCTCAATCGGGCACCACGCTTGGCGCCGACATCTGGCTGACCAAGGTTCTGCCCATGGGCGGTGGCATCGGCGGCGGCAGCTCGGACGCCGCGACCACCCTGCTGGCCCTCGCCCACCTGTGGCAACTGGACTGGGACGAAGACCGCCTGGCCGCACTGGGGCTTAGCCTGGGCGCCGATGTGCCGGTGTTCGTACGCGGCCACGCAGCGTTCGCGCAAGGTGTAGGCGAACAACTGACACCGGTCGACCCGATCGAACCCTGGTATGTCGTGCTGGTGCCGCAAGTGTCTGTCAGCACAGTAGAAATTTTTTCACATCCACAGTTGACACGTGATTCTCTCCCCCTTAAGATGCGCCCCGTTCCCGAGGGAAACAGTCGAAATGACTGCCAACCGGTGGTAGAGCAGAATTACCCTGAAGTTCGCAATGCGTTGAATTCACTGGGAAAATTCACTGAGGCTCGACTAACCGGCACTGGAAGTTGTGTGTTTGGGGCCTTCCCAAGCAAAGCCGAAGCTGATAAAGTTCTGGCCCTTCTTTCAGCGACCCAAACAGGGTTTGTGGCGAAAGGAAGCAATATTTCGATGTTGCATCGCAAGCTGCAAAGTCTGGTCAAGAAGTCGAGCGCATGAGCGTTCGCAGCAACAGATACAGGGGCGTCGCCAAGCGGTAAGGCAGCAGGTTTTGATCCTGCCATGCGTTGGTTCGAATCCAGCCGCCCCTGCCATTTTCCTTATACTCATCCAGGTATACCCTCAGCCTTCAGGTACTGCGCGTGTCCAAGATGATGGTCTTTACGGGGAACGCTAACCCCGATCTGGCTCGGCGTGTCGTACGTCAGCTGCATATCCCTCTCGGTGACGTCTCTGTCGGTAAATTCTCCGACGGCGAGATCAGTACTGAGATCAATGAAAATGTTCGCGGTAAAGACGTTTTCATTATTCAGCCGACCTGCGCCCCGACCAACGATAACCTGATGGAACTGGTAGTGATGGCCGACGCCTTCCGCCGCTCCTCAGCATCCCGAATCACCGCCGTGATTCCCTACTTCGGATATGCCCGCCAGGACCGCCGTCCGCGTTCGGCACGTGTAGCCATCAGCGCCAAAGTCGTTGCTGACATGCTCACTGTCGTAGGTATCGACCGTGTACTCACCGTCGACCTGCACGCTGACCAGATTCAAGGCTTCTTCGATATCCCCGTCGATAACATCTACGGCTCGCCCGTACTGGTTGACGATATCGAAGACCAGCGTTTCGAGAACCTGATGATCGTCTCCCCGGACATCGGTGGTGTCGTGCGCGCACGCGCTGTCGCCAAGTCCCTGGGCGTCGATCTGGGTATCATCGACAAACGCCGCGAAAAGGCTAACCACTCCGAGGTTATGCACATCATCGGCGACGTCGAAGGGCGCACCTGCATCCTGGTAGACGACATGGTCGACACCGCCGGCACCCTGTGCCACGCGGCCAAGGCCCTGAAAGAGCACGGCGCTGCCAAGGTTTACGCCTATTGCACGCACCCTGTCCTGTCGGGCCGCGCAATCGAGAACATCGAGAAGTCGGTACTGGACGAGCTGGTGGTGACCAACACCGTTCCGCTGTCCGCCGCTGCTCAAGCCTGTGATCGTATCCGCCAGCTGGATATCGCACCGGTTGTCGCTGAAGCGGTACGCCGCATCAGCAACGAAGAATCGATCAGCGCGATGTTCCGCTAAGCGGGACACGTGTTGATGTGAAGCGCCCCGCCCCAACCTGTGTTGGGGCGGGGCTTTTTTGCCATCCCCGTTGGCGCTGGTCGCAAACGCCCTCGGGGGGCTATTTTGGAGAAACAAAATGACTGATTTTATTCTGAACGCCCAAGCGCGTACTGACCTGGGGAAAGGTGCGAGCCGCCGCCTGCGTCACTCGCTGAGCATCCCAGCCGTTGTCTACGGTGGTGATAAAGAAGCTCAATCCCTGACCATCCTGGCCAAGGAAATCACCAAGCTGTTCGAAAACGAAGCTGCCTTCAGCCACGTTATCGAACTGAACGTTGACGGTGTTAAACAGAACGTCATCATCAAGGCCATGCAGCGCCACCCAGCCAAGCAGTTCATCATGCACGCTGACTTCGTTCGCGTCGTTGCTGGCCAGAAGCTGACCGCCAAGGTTCCGGTTCACTTCATCAACGAAGAAGCCCCGGTCAAGAAAGGCGGCGAGATCTCCCACGTTGAGTCCGAGATCGAAGTTTCCTGCGAAGCCAAAGACCTGCCTGAGTTCATCGAAGTTGACCTGGGCAACGCCGAAATCGGCACCATCATCCACCTGTCGGACCTGAAAGCTCCGAAAGGCGTAGAGTTCGTCGCTCTGGCCCACGGTGATGACAAAGCTGTTGCCAACGTTCACGCTCCACGCGTTGCTCCAGAAGCAGAAGGCGCTGCCGAGTAATCCACTCGCACGCCGGCGTTGATCGGGTTACAGTGCCGCGCGCACTGTAACCCACCAACTCCAAGGAAGAGCCCCTGACGTGACCGCCATCCAGTTGATCGTTGGCCTGGGTAACCCCGGCCCCGAATACGAACAGACCCGGCATAACGCAGGGGCTCTTTTCGTTGAACGCCTTGCCAGCGCCCAGCGTGTTTCGCTGACCGCTGACAAAAAGTATTTCGGCCTGACGGCTAAATTCAGCCATCAGGGCAACGACGTTCGTTTGTTGATCCCCACCACCTACATGAACCGCAGCGGCCAGTCCGTAGCGGCCTTGGCCAATTTCTTCCGCATAAAGCCGGAAGCGATACTGGTGGCACACGACGAACTCGATCTGCCCCCGGGCGTTGCCAAGCTCAAGCGCGGCGGCGGCCATGGTGGGCACAACGGCCTGCGCGACATCATCGCGCAGCTCGGTAACCAGAACGACTTCCACCGCCTGCGGCTTGGCATCGGCCACCCGGGTGACGCCAAACTGGTATCCAACTTCGTCCTGGGCCGCGCGCCGCGCGCCGAGCAGGAGAAGCTCGACGCCAGCATCGATTTTGCCCTCGGCGTGCTGCCGGACGTGCTTGCCGGCGATTTCGCCAAGGCGATGCGCGAGCTGCACAGCCAGAAGGCCTGATTTCCTTTAGAGAGGGGAATACCCATGGGTTTCAATTGCGGCATCGTCGGCCTGCCCAACGTCGGCAAGTCCACCCTGTTCAACGCCCTGACCAAGTCTGGCATCGCGGCGGAGAATTTCCCTTTCTGCACCATCGAGCCGAACAGCGGCATCGTGCCTATGCCCGACGCTCGCCTGGCTGCGCTGGCTGAAATCGTCAAGCCAAACCGCATCCTGCCAACCACCATGGAATTCGTCGACATCGCCGGCCTGGTTGCCGGTGCCTCGAAAGGCGAAGGCCTGGGCAACAAGTTCCTCGCCAACATCCGCGAGACCGACGCCATTGCCCACGTGGTGCGCTGCTTCGAAGACGAGAACGTGATCCACGTTTCCAACAGCGTCGACCCCAAGCGTGACATCGAGATCATCGACCTCGAACTGATCTTCGCCGACCTCGACAGCTGCGAAAAGCAACTGCAGAAGGTAGCCCGCAACGCCAAGGGCGGCGACAAGGATGCCTTGGCGCAAAAGGCCATTCTGGAAAAGCTGATCCCGCACTTTACCGAAGGCAAGCCTGCGCGCAGCCTGATGAAGCACATGGCTGACGACGAAAAGGCCGTCATCCGTGGCTTCCACTTGCTGACCAGCAAACCGGTGATGTACATCGCCAACGTGGCCGAAGACGGCTTCGACAACAACCCGCACCTGGACGTGGTCAAGGCCATTGCCGAGGAAGAAGGCGCGGTAGTGGTGCCGGTGTGCAACAAGATCGAAGCGGAAATCGCCGAGCTGGAAGACGGTGAAGAGAAGGACATGTTCCTCGAGGCCCTGGGCCTGGAAGAGCCTGGCCTGAACCGCGTGATCCGCGCCGGTTACGAGCTGCTGAACCTGCAGACCTACTTCACTGCCGGCGTGCAGGAAGTACGCGCCTGGACCGTTCGCGTCGGAGCCACTGCCCCGCAGGCAGCCGGCGTTATCCACACCGACTTCGAAAAAGGCTTCATCCGTGCTGAAGTGGTGGCCTATGACGACTTCATCCAGTTCAAGGGTGAAGCCGGTGCCAAGGAGGCCGGTAAGTGGCGTCTGGAAGGCAAGGATTACATCGTCAAAGACGGCGACGTGATGCACTTCCGCTTCAACGTCTAAGCGGTAGCCTGCTGTAACTACAAACCCTTGAGGCCTGCACCTCAGGGGTTTTGTTTTTCTGGGATGCAGGGTGGGAACATTCGTTCTACCGTATTTCCATGGGTAGCCGCCTGCCCCCCTGTCATCACAGACCGCTGCGACCGATAGATGCGCCACCATCCACGTAGATTGTCTGCCCGGTAATGAAAGCGCTGCGATCCCCGAGCAGGAAGGTCACTGCCGAAGCGACCTCGTGTGGCTGCCCGAGCCGCCCCATCGGCACGCCGTCGATATAGGCGGCTTCGCCAGCACTGCCTACCGGGTTACCACTGCGGAACAGTTCGGTCTCGATCGGCCCTGGAGCAACTGCATTAACCGTGATTCCTGTCTGGGCCAGTTCCAGCGCCCAACTGCGAGTGAAGCTGACCAGCGCTGCCTTTGCAGCGGCGTAAGAAGTGCGCTGGCGAATGCCGAGCACGGTCAGGCTGGAGATATTCACCACGCGGCCCCAGCAGCGCTCGCGCATCCCTGGCAGCAGCGCTTGGGTCGCCTGCAGCGCGGGATGCAGGTTGACCCGCATTACTTCGTCGAAGCTTGCCAGGTCAATTTCGCCCAGTGGCTGGGGACGGACCAGGCCCACATTGTTTACCAGGCCGTCGAATGCATAGCGTTTGGTCAAGTCGGCCAGTGTCGCAATCAAACGCTCTGAGTCGCTCAAGTCGGTGGCGATCAGTTCGCCGGGGAAGCTGGCATCCGCAGCCTGGCGGGCGATACCAACGACTTGATGGCCCTCCTCCACCAGTTGCTCGGAGATTGCCCGGCCGATGCCTTTGCTGGCTCCTGTAACAAGAAAAGTACGTTGCGTCATGGCGTGTCTCTACCGTTAGTGTTTCTGCAGACGATGCAATATGGCTTGGCCCACCAGGGCCGCTGACGCCGGGTTCTGCCCAGTGATCAATTCGCGGTCGATGACAACATTAGGCGCCCACGGCGATGGGTTGCTCTGATACTGCCCGCCGGCGCGCTCCAGGGCGGTCTGCGGATAGAACTTCATCTGCCCTCCGCCGAGCAGGCCCTTGGCCTGTTCTTCTTCCTGATTGCTGATGACTGTCATGCGATAGCCGGCATAAATCCAGTCTTCGGGCGTTGCTGTCCGGTCCCCGTTCTCCAGTGCCTGGATCAGCTTCTGCGGCCGCTCCAGCGCCGAGAGCAGAGCAATGGGACCGTGGCAAACCAGCGCGGTGGTTTTACCCTCGGCGTGGAAAGCGCGAAGCAGACGCCCCATCGCCGGGTCGGCGAGCAGGTCTTGCATCGGGGCGTGGCCGCCCGGCACATAGACTGCATCGAAGTTGCCATAACCAATCTGCTCCACGCGGGACAGGCTGATCACCGGCGAATGCTTCGCAGAAGTAAGCTGCAGCTGATCCAGCAGCGCCTGATATTGCTCCAGTTGCTTCGGATCGTTGCCGAAGTACTGGGCCGCGGCCGAGCTGCGGTCCAACGTCGGCGCGCGACCGAGGGGAGTAGCGAAGGTAACTTGATGGCCTGCGTCCAGCAGCGTTTTGGTCGGCTCCAACAGTTCGTTGAGGTAGAAACCGGTTGCAAATGCCTTGCCGTCGCGAAGCTCCAGGTGGCTCTCGTCAGACAGTACCACAAGGACGTTCGCCGCATGAGCGCCCAGACTCGCGCTGCCTATGACAGCAGCCAGGGCCAGTCGTTGGTAAGTACGCATAGCATTCCCTCCATTCAGGCACAGGCGGGATGCCGTGCACTGACCGACACTTTATTGGCGATCAGACAAGCGATAAATTGGGCCTGTGGAAAAGCATTTTTGCTTTGGAGAACAAAATGGCGCGACGGTTTGGTCACCTGGGGGATGTCGAGACGCTGCTGGAAGTGGTCGAACGTGGCTCGCTCAGTGCGGCAGCGGTGGCCTTGGCGACCACCCCGTCGGTCGTTAGTCGGGCCATTTCGCGGCTTGAGTCGCACCTGGGGGTGCAGTTACTACGCCGCACCACGCGTCGTTTGAGTCTCACCGACAGTGGCTTGGAATACGTCGAGCAGGCGCGCGCTGCGTTCCAGCAGATCGCCAGTGCAGAGCAAGCCCTGAGCGGCCATGGCGAAGTACAGGGCCGTGTGCGCCTGAGCGCGCCGACCACTTATGGGCATCACCGGTTGCCGGCCATGCTGGCAGCCTTCACCCTGCGCTATCCGAAAGTGCAGGTCGAGTTGAACATCACCAATCGTAATGTCGACCTGGTGGCCGAAGGGTATGACCTGGCTATTCGCCTTGGCGACCTGCCGGACAGTAGCTTGGTGGCGCGTCGGCTAGAGGAGGCTCGACTATGCCTGGTGGCCGCGCCAGCTTACCTCGCGCGTGCCGGCAGGCCGCAATCACTGGCGGAGCTGGCCGGACACAACTGCCTGCCTTTCATCATGCCCAGCAATGGCAGGCCAGGCGTTTGGCAGTTCCGTCAAGGAGAGGAGGAACTGCTCTTCGTTCCGCAGGGAAATCCGGTGGTGGCGGACGATGTGCTGGGGTGCATCTCACTGGCCGAGCAAGGTGTCGGGATCTGCCAGACCTACGAGTTCATAGTCGCAGAACGCCTGCAGCGGGGACGGTTGGTGCGCTTGCTGGAGGATTACGAGGGGGCCCGACGGCCCTTCTCGGTCATCTATCCGCCACATCGCCAGCTGTCGGGGGCCAGCAGGGCATTGATCGATTCTTTGATGACAACGGGCCGCAAAGCGGCACTCGATCCCAGCATCTAAGCTGAGGTTCAGCGCCCTTCTCGCCAGAGCCGACACCATGCCCCAACCCACTCGTTTCGACTGGCAACGCTGGTTACCCGGCCTGGTCACCCTGCTCCACTACAAGGCAGCCTGGCTACCCAAGGACATCGCCGCCGGCCTTGTGCTCACCACCATGCTGGTGCCTGTGGGCATCGCCTACGCCGAGGCTTCCGGCGTCCCCGGCATCTATGGCCTGTACGCCACCATCATCCCCCTGCTGGCCTATGCCCTGTTCGGTCCCAGCCGTATCCTGGTATTGGGCCCGGACTCGGCGCTGGCCGCGCCTATCCTGGCTGTGGTGGTGCAATACGCCGCCAGCGACCCGCAGCGGGCGATCGCCATCGCCAGCATGATGGCGCTGGTCGCCGGGGCGTTCTGTGTGATTGCCGGGCTGCTGCGCCTGGGCTTCATCACCGAGTTGCTGTCCAAGCCCATCCGCTATGGGTACATGAACGGCATCGCCCTGACCGTATTGATCAGCCAGTTGCCCAAGCTGTTCGGCATCAAAGTCGACAGCGAAGGCCCCTTGCGCGACCTTTGGTACTTGGGCCAGGCGCTATACGCCGGCCAAGGGCACTGGCCAAGCTTTGTCGTGGGTGTCGGTAGCCTGGCGCTGATTCTGCTGCTCAAACCGTTCAAGCGCCTGCCGGGCATCCTGATCGCCGTGGTACTGGCGACGCTGGCAGTGAGCGTGTTCAACCTCGATCAGATAGGCGTCAAGGTACTCGGGCAATTGCCTCAGGGCCTGCCCGGCTTCGTCTTCCCCTGGGTCAGCGACATTGACCTGGTCGAGGTGCTACTGGGCGGGATTGCAGTGGCGCTGGTGTCGTTCGCCGACACCAGTGTGCTGTCACGCTCCTATGCCGCGCGCCTCAAGATGCGGGTAAACCCCAACCAGGAAATGTTCGGCCTGGGCGTGGCCAACGTGGCCTCGGGGCTGTTCCAGGGCATCCCGATCAGCAGCAGTTCGTCACGCACCCCAGTGGCCGAAGCTGCCGGCTCGCAGACCCAGCTCACCGGCATCATCGGCGCCCTGGCGGTGACCCTGTTGCTGCTGGTAGCGCCCAATCTGATGCAGCACCTGCCTAACAGCGCTTTGGCTGCGGTGGTGATTGCCGCTGCACTGGGGCTGTTCGAATTTGCCGACCTCAAGCGTATCTTCCGCATGCAGCAGTGGGAGTTCTGGCTGTCGTTCACCTGCTTTGTCGGCGTGGCGGTGTTCGGCGCCATTCCCGGTATCTGCATTGCAGTGGCGGTGTCGGTGATCGAGTTCCTGTGGGACGGCTGGCGGCCGCATTACGCAGTGCTCGGCCGGGCCGATGGGCTGCGCGGCTACCATGACATACAGCGTTATCCACAGGCCCGGCGTATTCCAGGGCTGGTGCTGCTGCGCTGGGACGCGCCGTTGTTCTTTGCCAACGCCGAGCAGTTCCAGAACACAGTGATGGCGGCGGTGGACGCGTCGCCAACGCCTGTGCAGCGGGTGGTGATTGCCGCTGAGCCTGTGACCAGTATCGATATCACTTCGGCGGACATGCTGGCCGAGCTGGACCGGGCACTGGAGGCGCGGGGGGTGGAGTTGCAGTTCGCCGAAATGAAGGACCCGGTGAAGGACAAGATGCGCCAGTTCGAGTTGTTCGAACACATGGGGGAGAAGGCCTTTCATCCGACGGTGGGCGCAGCGGTGGATGCGTACCTGGAAGAGAGTGGGATTGATTGGCAGCCCTGAATGGCCTGGGGGAGCGGGCTTAACCGCGAAGAAGCCCGCGCCGACTCCGAAGCCGGTCAATCCAGATCAACATGGCGCTGGCATACACCGATACCGCCAGAAACAGCGCCATACGCACCGCAAACGCCTTGTACACATCCTGCCCACCTGCACTGTCCTGCACCGACTGCCCCAGCAAGATCAGCATGGTCGTCAGGCAACTGACCCAGTACGCCGGGCTGTGCCGGCTCGGCACCGCCTGATACAGGCGCCGAGCCTGCCAGAGGGCGAACAGCAGGACCCACAAGAAGAACATCCACAGGTGAACGAACAGGCTCAGCGCTACCCACAGCACTATCGCCAACACCCCGGCAAGCAAGGTTGAACCGATCAGCTCGCGGCTGGCGTGCCGCGCGCGGGTTTCGCCTGCTTGTTGCCCCACGCTCACAGCCTTCATGATCAATGGCATGTACTGGTCAGGAGCGATCAATGCCAGCAGAAAGGCCGGCATCACGATCAACGTGGCACGCAGCGCCACCCAACTGACATGCTCGCTGCCCAACAGCGGCGGCACCGGCTGTGCTGGCGCATTGGCAGGTTCGGGGAACAACGTATGCGCCACCGACGTGCCCAGCACTGCCAGCAGCATGCCTTTGGCCAGCGCTTCGACCACCGACAATGCCAGGGTGAAGTCACTGGTGCCGGCAGCGGCGATCATGGTCAGGCCGATCACCAGCAGGTTGGCCAGCAAGCCGTTGCCGCCCTTCAGCGCATAGCGCAAGGTCAGGAAAACACCCACCCCGACCAGTAACACCCCAGCCAACGGAGCATGGCGCAACAGCGGAATCAGCAGCAAACCGCTGCCGCAAGCGAGCAGCACCAGTAGCGCCAGGACCGGTGCTGCACGCAGGGGCAATGGCTGACTGCGCATGGCCAGCAACAGCACCGCAAACACCGGCGCCAGAATCGGCACCGGCAAGCCTAGACCGAAGCTCACTGCCAGGCACAGCGCCCCGCCCCAGGCCAGGCGCAGTGCGCGCAGGCGGCGCAATTCAATAGGCATACGACAGCCAGCCCATCAGCCACATGAACAACCGGCCCAGCAGGTTCAGTGGGTTGCCTTCGCTGGGCAGGGCCATGACCTCGGCCTGGCCACCGACCCGCAGCACGGTCTTGTCCTGAAGCTGGTCGCGCTCCAGCTCGACAATCACCGGAAAGCGCTGCGCTGAACGCAGCCACTCGCGGCTATTCTGCACGGTCGGCAGCGTACCCGGCGGCGTGCTCTGGCCCACGCTCACGCCATAGCCAATGCTGCGTATACGCCCTTTCAACACGGTGCCCGGTAGCGCATCGAGCACCACCAGCACCGGGGTTTCAGGGCGCAAACGACCGAGGTTGTTCTCGGTCATGTCGGCACTTATCCACACGTCATGGATACTGATCAGGGTCATCATCGGGCTACCTGCCCCGACATAGTGGCCAACGTCTGTGCGCAGGTCGGTGATCAGCCCGTTCGCGTCGGCACGCACCACGGTGCGGGCAAGGTCCAGGCGGGCCTTTTCCACATTGGCCGCAGCACTGCGCAGTTGGGCGTTGTCTTCCTGTGCCCCGCCCTGCTGCTCACGGGCGCGCTCCACTTCGGCGCGGGCTGCCGCCACTTGGCTGATGGCCTGGTCACGAGTGGCCTGGGCGCCTTCCAGGCGGCGCACCGACACCGTACCAGGGTCTTCGTCAATCAGCCGTTTGAGGCGCTCGGCGTCCTGCCGCGCCTTGCGTTCGTTGGCCTGGGCTGCCACCAGCGCTGCCTGCGCCGAATCGATGCCGGCGGTACTGGCGCCGATCTGCCGGCGCACGGTATCAAGGTCGGCTTCGGCGCGGGCCAGGGCAATGCGGTACTGCTCCTGATCGAGTTCGAACAGCACATCGCCCTGGCGCACCTCCTGGTTGTTGCCTACGGCCACACGCTTGATCTGCCCGGCCACTTCGGCGGCCACCGGGACCACGTAAGCCTGCAGGCGCGCTTGCTGGGTGTACGGCGTATAGCGGTCAGCCAGCAAGTACCAGAGCAGGCTGACGGCAATCAGCAGCAGCACCCAGCGCATGCCGCGATCCGGGGCTGACGGGGGCGGCGTTGGCGTGGCGTCGCTCATTCGGTTTCACCTTGTGCATGCGCGGTGGGGGCTGGCTCGTCGAGCAACTCGCCCCAGTCGGTGCGTTGCTGCATTTGCTGGCGGGTGGCCGGGTCGATCGGCGCGCGGCTGGCGTCCCAACCACCACCCATGGCCTTGTACAACGTCACCAGGCTGCTGACCGCGTTGCCACGGCTGACCAGGTAACCGTCCTGTTGCTGCAACAGCAGTTGCTGAGCATCGAGCACCCGCTGAAAATCGGCGAAGCCTTCACGGTACTGCGAGCTGGCCAGATTCAGCGAGCGCTGTGCAGCCTGAGAGGCCTGGTCGCGAATGGTTGCACTCTGCAGCGAGCGCACCAGCCCGCTGGCAGCATCGTCGGCCTCACGGGCGGCTTCGCGCACGCCCTGCTGGTACAACTCGATCAGTTGCTGCAACCGGGCATCTTCCACGCGTACGGTGTTCTTGCGCCGGCCATAGTCGAACGGGTTCCAGATCAGGCTTGGGCCAGCCGCCAGGTCGAAGGTGTCGGGCAGATGATTGGCCGATAGGAAGGTCCAGCCGATACTGCCGAGCAAGCTCAGCTGTGGATAAAGATCGGCCTCGGCCACCCCGACCAGCGCCGACTGCGCCGCCACTGCCTGCTCGGCGGCGCGGATGTCCGGGCGGCGCTGCAGCAGGCTGGCAGGTACATCCTGCAACACTGCCCGGTTGGGCAAGGGCAGTTGGCCATGCCCGGCCTCCAACTGCGGCAGCGGCCCGGGTGGGCGGCCGAGCAGCGAGCACAGTACGTTGCGCAGGGCATTGAGCTGGTTCTCGAATTCGGGAATGGTGGCCAGGGTCGCCAGATATTGAGTACGCGCCTGCTGCCAGTCGAGCTCGTCATTTTCGCCGTGGCGGAACAACCGCTCGGTAATCTCCAGGCTACGCGCCTGGCGCTTGGCGTTCTCTTGTGCGATCGCCAGCCGCGCCTCGGCGGTACGCAGGGCAAAGTAGGTGTCGGCCACTTGCGCACGCAGCAGCAGCATGGCATCGGCGTAGTTGGCCTGGGAGGCGAAGTAGACGGCATCGGCGCTTTCGATGGCACGACTGAAGCGGCCCCAGAAGTCAATTTCCCAGCCGATGTCGAAGCCCACGCTGGATTGCCAGAACACCGAATCACGGGCCGAAGGCGTACCAGACTGATCCTGCTTCAGGTACAGGCTTTGCGCACTCAGTTGCTGCAGCTGCGGATAACGCCCGGTCTGCACGATGGCCAACTGGGCACGGGCTTCAGCGATACGCAGGCCAGCCACGCGCAGGTTGGTGTTGTTGGCGTCGGCCTCGGCTATCAGCGCGTCCAGCGTCGGGTCGGCAAACACCGCCCACCACTGGCGCAGGCCGGGCGCAGCCGCGCTGCGCCCGGCCTGCTCCAGCATTGGCGTGCTCCAGCCGTCCAGCCACGGCACTTGGGGCTTCTCGAAATCCGGACCAACCTGAGTGCAACCGGCCAGCACCATCAGCAGCCCCAGGCCATAGCAGCGCTTGGGCATGGCTCAGGCGGCAGGTGGTGCCGGTTGCTCCGGCACCTGCAGCGCAACCCATTGCCAGAACAGCACGTACGTCACGCCGAGGATTACCGGGCCGATGAACAAACCGATGATGCCTTTGACCACCATGCCGCCCAATGCCCCGATCAGTACCACCGGCATCGGTACATCAACTCCGCGCCCCAGCAGCAGCGGCTTGAGCACGTTGTCGGCAAGGCCGGCGACGAAGGTGTAGATGGCAAAAATGATGGTCGCCACCGTGAAGCCTTCGGCGTTGAACACATAAATGATCACCGGCAAGGTCACCAGCGTCGCCGGGGCCTGGGCAATGCCCAGCATGAGGATGACGATGGCCAGCATCCCGGCACCGGGAACCCCTTTGACGACAAAACCGACACCGATCAGCAGCATCTGGATGAAGGCAATGCCGATCACCCCTTGTGCCACCGCGCGAATGGTGGCCGTGCACAGCGTGGCCAAGGGTTTACCGCGCTCTGCGCCTGAAACCCGCATGGCGATGCGTTGGGTAGCGATTTCACCTCGTTCACCGAAGGCCATGATGACCCCGGAAATGATGATTGCGCCGATGAACAGAAGGAAGGCCCCGCCGGCGCTGGCCGCAGCGCCCAGCACCGTTAGCCCGGCCCCCTTGATCTGGGGCATCCACTGATTCAGTACACTGGCCATGTTTTCGGAGGCCGCCAACCACAGCGCGTACACCTTCGGCCCGATCAGTGGCCAGGCCGCCACGGAATCAGGCGGGACCGGCACGCTCCAGGCGCCGCTCTTGAGTAGCGTCACCAGGCTGTCCACCGATTCGCCGATGGACATCACCACCAGGTAGATAGGCACCAGCAGCAGCACCAGAACCAATAGCACCACCAGCGTCGCCGCATAGCCTTGCTTGAGCCCGGTGCGGCGCTGGATGCGGCAATGCAATGGGTACAAGGTGACCGCCAGAATCACCGCCCACAGCATCAACTCCAGGAACGGCTGGAACACCTGGAAGGCGAAGATCACCAAGGCTGCCACCAGACCGGCCTTGATGAGCACATCGAGCAAGCCCCGCGAAAGGGCGCTGTCCAACTTGAAACTCGACTGCATGATTCATCTCCCGATATTCAATGCACCAGCACGGCGCAACTCACTGCCCCGTTTAAGGGGATGCCTGCACAGGGCTGTCATCGCGCAGCTGCCGCGCCAAGGCCATCATGACCAAGGGCACCACCGCCATCGACAAGGTGATGGCCAGCACCAGCAGGTCGTGTACCTGCTGGGTGAGTACCTGGTGCTCCAGCGCCAGCTTGAACACCACGAAGGCGAACTCGCCACCCGAAGCCAGCACCACGCCCAGGCATAGCGCCTGGGCCTGGTTGAGCCCACCGACCGTATGCCCCAGGCCATACAGCAAGGGCAGCTTGATCACCACCAGCAGCACAGTCAGGCCCAGCACCATCAGCGGCATGCCGAACAGCAGGCGCAGGTCGGCACTCATACCTACGCCAACGAAGAACAGTCCCAGCAGCAGGCCTTTGATCGGTTCGATCTGGGTTTCCAGTTCGTGGCGAAACGGCGACTCGGCCATCAGCACACCGGCCAGGAAGGCCCCCAGCGCCATCGACACACCCACATGCTCCATCAACCAAGCGGTGCCCAGCACGACCAGCAAGGCCGTGGCGGTCGACAGTTCAGGCAGGCCCGAACCCACCGTCCACTTGAATATCGGGGTCAGCAGATAACGGCCAAAAACAATCAGCACACCAATGCCGACAACCACAGCCAGCAAGGGCCAGGCACCTTCGTCAGCAGTGCTGACATCGCCACCGAGCAGCGGCACCACGGCAATCAAGGGAATGGCGGCAATGTCCTGGAACAGCAGGATGGCCACGGCCAGGCGGCCATGAGGTTTGCCCAGGTCCTTGCGCTCGGCCAGTACCTGCAGGCCAAAGGCGGTGGACGACAGCGCCAGGCCCAGGCCCAGCACGATGGCGGCAGGTTTCGATTGGTCGAACAGCCAGAATGCCAGTAGCCCAAGCAGCACAGCGGTCAGCCCCACTTGCAAGCTGCCGACGCCAAATAGCGCCCGGCGCATGGTCCACAGACGCTTTGGGGACAGCTCCAGGCCAATCACGAACAACAGCATGACCACGCCCATTTCCGACAGCCGCGCCACGTTGTCCGGGTTGCCGAGCAGGCCAAACACCGACGGACCAATCAGGATACCCGCCAACAGGTATCCCGGTACTGCGCCCATTTTCAAACGCTGCGCCAGCGGTACCAGAAGTACCACCGCCAAAAGGAATACCACCGTCGCCTGCAACAGGCTGCCGTCATGTGGCATGAGCTCGTACCTTCGCAGCTCCCTGCTGGGAGGGATTCAGAAACGTTCTTCGACGAACTTGAACGGGTAGGCGACCGCCTTGTACTTGCCGATCTTGCCGCGTTTGGGCAGCTTCACCTGCTGGTCGCGGGTTATGTCCTTGTAGGGAATACGGCTGAGCAGGTGGCTGATGATATTCAGTCGCGCGCGACGTTTGTCGTTGGAATTGGCCATGAACCACGGTGCCCAGGCGGTATCCGACGCCTGGAACATGTCGTCACGCGCTTGGGTGTAGTCATCCCAGCGGGTATACGACTTGAGGTCCATCGGCGATAACTTCCACAGCTTGCGGCCGTCGTTGATGCGGTCCTGCAGGCGCCGGGTCTGCTCATCGGCGCTGACTTCAAGCCAGTACTTGATGAGGATGATCCCCGAATCGACCATGACCCTTTCGAACACAGGTACACCGGCCAGAAACTTGTCCACTTGCTCACCAGAGCAAAAGCCCATTACCCGCTCAACGCCCGCTCGGTTGTACCAACTGCGATCAAAGATCACCACTTCGCCCGCCGCTGGCAGATGGCCCAGGTAGCGCTGCAGGTACATTTGGGTCTTTTCCCGCTCGGTCGGTGCGGGCAGCGCCACCACACGGAACACCCGTGGGCTGACACGCTCGGTAATGGCCTTGATGGTGCCGCCCTTGCCGGCGCCATCGCGGCCTTCGAAGACAATGCATACCTTCAGGCCCTTGGCGACCACCCACTCCTGTAGCTTCACCAGCTCTACATGCAGGTTCTTGAGCGCTTTTTCGTAGGCCTTGCCGCCCAGCTTTTCTGGCTGTTTTAGGGGGGGCTTGCTGGACGGCTTCGACATGACACGCTCCTGAAGGCGAATGAAGAGTGAGTATGGTCGATTAATGCCAGTTTGCCGCTTCGCTTGCAGATTGATGTGGGGGCTGTCGTGCAGCCCCCGGGAGGCACTATTTGGCCAGCTTGTTGTAACTGGTCATCAGGTTGCGGTAGTCCGGGATATGGTTGGAGAACAGGGTACCCAGCCCTTCGATGTCGTTGCGCCAGTCACGGTGCAGTTCGCAGGCCACGCCGAACCAGGTCATCAGCTGCGCCCCGGCAGCCTCCATGCGTCGCCAGGCCGAATCACGGGTCAGTTCGTTGAACGTGCCAGAGGCGTCGGTGACGACGAATACCTCGAAGCCCTCCTCCAATGCCGACAGGGCCGGGAAGGCCACGCATACTTCAGTGACCACACCAGCAATCAGCAGCTGCTTCTTGCCGGTGGCTTTTACCGCTTTGACGAAATCTTCGTTGTCCCAGGCGTTGATGTTGCCCGGACGTGCAATGTAGGGGGCATCAGGGAACTGCTCTTTCAGTTCCGGCACCAGCGGGCCGTTGGGCCCCGTCTCGAAACTGGTGGTGAGGATGGTCGGCAGCTTGAAGTATTTGGCCAGGTCGGATAGGGCCAACACGTTGTTCTTGAAGCGGTCGGGGTCGATGTCCCTTACCAGCGAGAGCAAACCGGTCTGATGGTCGACCAGCAGTACGGCTGCGTTGTTCTTGTCCAGACGCTTGTATTGGAAGGCCACGGTGGATCTCCTTGCTTCAGCGGGTTGGGAGTATCAGCGTAGGCAAGGATGGGGGGTGGGAGAGACCGTCAGTCGGCTTGCCTGTTCTGGCGTCCCCCATCACTTCACAAATTCCTGAACTGATTATTTGCCGCCAGCGATTTTTCCCCTCGCCCACCGCCACCAGAATCGCTTCACCACAATCACAATAAACCGTGAGGCCACTCCCGTGGACCAGACACTTCAAGTGCGGCAAGCCGCCGCCGACCTCGTCGCGGCGTTCGCCAGCAACGACACCGCCCGCTATTTCGCTTGCTTCAGCGAAGACGCCACCTTTCTGTTCCACACCTTGCCGTATCCGCTGTTGTCGCGTCGCGCCTATGAAGAGCTCTGGGCCCAGTGGCAGGCCGAGGGCTTTACCGTGCTTGCCTGCGAATCGGGCAACGCCCATGTAAGCCTGCAAGGCGACGTGGCTGTGTTCATGCACGATGTGGCCACGCGTATCCGCATCGGCGGTGAAGAGCACCCGTTGAGCGAGCGCGAGACCATCGTCTTCCGTCGCCATGGTGACCAGTGGCTGGCCTGCCACGAGCACCTGTCGGTCGTAACACCGGCCTGATCACCCTTTACGCGGCACTGCCGCCCTGCCATCGCACCCACAAAAAGGCCCGCGCACTGCGCTGGCTACAACAACCGCGCTGGAGCACCACCATGAGCCACTCGACCGGTATCGAGACCAACGGCGTCGAACAGATCCCCGCCGATCAACGCGACGCCTCCCCGCTAGACCTGTTCCGCCTGATCTTCGGCGGTGCCAATACCTTCGCTACCGCCGTACTGGGCAGCTTCCCGGTGCTTTTCGGGTTGTCTTTCCAGGCGGGTGTGTGGGCGATTCTGCTTGGCGTTGGCATCGGCGCGCTGATCCTTGCACCGATGGGGCTGTTCGGCGCGCTTAACGGCACCAACAACGCCGTTTCCTCGGGCGCGCACTTTGGCGTACACGGGCGCATCGTCGGCTCGTTCCTGTCGCTGCTCACGGCGGTGGCGTTTTTCTCGCTTTCGGTATGGAGCTCGGGCGATGCATTGGTCGGTGGTGCCAAGCGCCTGGCCGGCCTGCCAGAGACCGACCTGACCCTGGGCCTGGCCTACGGTGTGTTCGCGGTGCTGGTCCTGGTGGTATGCATCTTTGGCTTCCGCTTCATGCTGTGGGTCAACAAGATTGCCGTTTGGGCCTCGAGCCTGCTGTTCCTGCTGGGCATCGTCGCCTTTGCCGGGCCCTTCGATGCCGGCTACGCAGGCAGCGTCAACCTCGGCCAGGCAGGCTTTTGGGCTGCGTTCGTCGGCGCGGCGATCCTTGCCATGAGCAACCCGGTGTCGTTTGGCGCCTTCCTGGGTGACTGGTCACGCTACATTCCACGCGAAACCCCCAAGGCACGCATCATGCTGGCAGTGATCGCGGCACAGGGGGCGACGCTGATTCCGTTCCTGTTCGGCCTGTGTACGGCCACCCTGGTCGCCACCCAGGCGCCGGACTACATTGCCGCCAACAACTATGTCGGCGGCCTGCTGGCGGTAGCGCCAAGCTGGTTCTTCCTGCCGGTGTGCCTGATTGCGGTGATCGGCGGCATGTCCACCGGCACCACCGCGCTGTATGGCACCGGCCTGGACATGTCCAGCGTGTTCCCACGCTTGCTAAGCCGAGCCGGCGCCACCCTGCTGATCGGCGTGTTGGCGATCGGCTTCATCTTCATTGGCCGCTTCACCTTCAACCTCGTGCAGAGCGTATCGACCTTTGCCGTGCTGATCATTACCTGCACTAGCCCGTGGATGGTGATCATGATCCTTGGCCTGATTACCCGCCGCGGCTTCTACCACGCCGACGACCTGCAGGTATTCACCCGCGGCCAGCGTGGTGGCCACTACTGGTTCCTGCACGGCTGGAACTGGCGCGGCATGGGGGCGTGGATCCCCAGCGCGGCGGTTGGCCTGTGCTTCGTCAACCTGCCGGGGCAGTTCGTCGGCCCACTGGGCGACCTGGCGGGCGGCATCGACCTGAGCCTGCCGGTCACGCTGGGGCTGGCTGGCGTGCTGTACCTGCTGTTGCTCAACCTGTTCCCTGAACCTGCTGGCGTTTATGGCCCCCTGGGCCCGCGATGGGTGCGTTGCAAAAGCACCGCGCATACGCCTGTGACCACCGCCGAAATGGCCTGACTGGAAACCGACCATGACCACTTCCCACTATATCGCCGGCCATTGGGTCGAAGGCCAAGGCAGCGACTGCATCAGTGTCACCGACCCTGCGCTGGGGCAACCGTTCGCCGAGCTGATGGCCGCAAGCGTGAGCCAGGTCGACCAGGCCGTCGCCGCTGCCCGCAGCGCCCTGCCCGCCTGGAAAAGCACCTGCGCCAGTGAACGTGCCGCCTTCCTGCGTGGTTTTGCCGAACAGCTCGGGCAACGCCGTGAAGCGCTTGTCACCCTGCAGATGCGCAATAACGGCAAACCGCGTCACGAAGCGGAAATTGACCTGGATGACGCCATCGCCACCTTTGGCTATTACGCCGAGCTGGCCGAGCAGCTGCCATCGAAAAACCGCACTGTGCCGCTGGCCGCGCCGGGTTTCACCGCCCGCACCCGCCTTGAACCGGTGGGCGTGGTCGGCCTGATCGTGCCGTGGAACTTCCCGTTGGTGACCAGCGCCTGGAAACTTGCCCCGGCCCTGGCCGCCGGTTGCACCGTGGTGCTCAAGCCTTCAGAGGTCACCCCGCTGATCGAACAGGCCTACGGCCAGATCGCCGACGCCCTGGGCCTACCCGCCGGGGTGCTGAACATCGTCAACGGCAAGGCCGAGACCGGCGCCGCGCTGAGCAATCACAACGGCCTGGACAAGCTGTCCTTCACCGGTAGCAACAGCGTCGGCAGCCAAGTGATGCGCAGCGCGTCGGCGCAGTGCCGGCCGGTGACACTGGAACTGGGCGGCAAGTCGGCCATCGTGGTGTTCGATGATTGCGATGTCGACCAAGCGGTGGAATGGATTGTTGCCGGCATCACCTGGAACGCCGGCCAGATGTGTTCGGCCACATCGCGGCTGCTGGTGCAGGACGGCATTGCCGATGCACTGCTGCCGCGCTTGCAGGCGGCACTGGAAAACCTGCGGGTGGGTAATCCTTTGACCGAAGAGGTCGACATGGGTCCGCTGACCAGCCAGGCACAATGGCTGAAAGTAGCCAGCTACTTTGCCACGGCGCGGGAAGAAGGTTTGCAGTGCCTGGCTGGCGGCCATGCACTGGACCGTGAAGGCTGGTTCGTCAGCCCGACGCTGTATACCGATGTGCCGAAGGACAGCCGCCTGTGGACCGAGGAAATCTTTGGCCCGGTGCTCTGTGCACGGCGCTTTGCCAGCGAGGAACAGGCCATTGCCGAAGCCAATGACAGCCGCTTCGGGTTGGTAGCCACGGTGTGCTCCGCCGACTTGGAGCGCGCCGAGCGCGTGGCCGATGCGCTGGAGGTTGGTCATGTGTGGATCAACTCGGTGCAGGCGGTGTTCGTCGAAACGTCATGGGGGGGCACCAAGGGCAGCGGGATCGGCCGTGAGCTGGGGCCTTGGGGGTTGTCAGCCTATCAGTCGGTCAAGCATGTAACCCGCTGCCTGGGCTGATATCGCAAGGAGCCGCGTTATGGCACCGGCCCTGCCGGTGTTCGCGGGTAAACCCGCTCCTACACGACGGCCTGTGTCCAACCCTCGACGTGTGTCCACCACCAATCTGCGTAGGAGCGGGTTTACCCGCGAATACGGTGGTGGCGGCAACGGTGAACGGCGGGTGGAAATTGGCCAGCAGGGCCGGCCCTTTCGCGGGTAAACCCGCTCCTACACGACGGCCTGTGTCCAACCCCAGAGGTGTGTCCACCACCAATCTGCGTAGGAGCGGGTTTACCCGCAAATACGGTAGCGGCGGCAACAGTGAACGGCGGGTGGAAATTGGCCAGCAGGGCCGGCCCTTTCGCGGGTAAACCCGCTCCTACACGGCGGCCTGTGTCCAACCCCAGAGGTGTGTCCACCACCAATCTGTGTAGGAGCGGGTTTACCCGCGAATACGGTAGCGGCGGCAACAGTGAACGGCGGGTGGAAATTGGCCAGCAGGGCCGGCCCTTTCGCGGGTAAACCCGCTCCTACACGGCGGCCTGTGTCCAACCCCAGAGGTGTGTCCACCACCAATCTGTGTAGGAGCGGGTTTACCCGCGAATACGGTAGCGGCGGCAACAGTGAACGGCGGGTGGAAATTGGCCAGCAGGGCCGGCCCTTTCGCGGGTAAACCCGCTCCTGCCAGCTGGACAGCCCACCCGATGCCTACACCGACTCGTCAGCCGGCCGCGCCCCCTCCTGCACCAGCACCATGCTCTGCGGCGAAGACAGTGGAATGCCTTCATCACGCAATCGGCCAAGAATGGTGAACAGCAGGTCGCTGCGGGCTCCCGATACCTGCCGCGGCCCGGCCACATAGCCACTCACACCAATCACCATGCCGCTGGCCGTCAGGTCCTTGAACGACACCGAGGTAGCTGGCGCATCCAGAATCGCCTCATGCTCATGGTAAGCCGCCAGCAGCAGCTCACGCACACGGTTGGCATCGGTCTCCAGCGGCAGTGTCAGGGTAATGCTGACCACGCCCAGCGCGTTGCCCATGGTCACGTTGCGCACGTTCTGCGAGATGAACTGCGAGTTGGGCACGATCACCGTGGAGCGGTCAGACATCTGGATCTCGGTGGCGCGGACATTGATGCGGCGGATATCACCCTCGACACCCGCCAGGCTGACCCAGTCGCCGACCTTCACCGGGCGCTCGGTCAGCAGGATCAGGCCGGAAATGAAGTTCTGCACGATCTGCTGCAAACCGAAACCGATACCGACCGACAGGGCACTGACCACCCAGGTCAGGCTGGTGAGGTTGATACGCAAGGTCGACATCACCAGCATGGCCAGGAACAGGAAACCCAGGTAACCCACCAAGGTCACCAGCGAGGCCCGCATACCGGCGTCCATCTCGGTTTCCGGCAGCAGGCGGTCGCTCAGCCAGCGCTTGACCACACGGATGGCGAACAGGCCGCCGAGGAAGATCGCCAAGGCCAGCATGATGTCCTGCGGCACGATGTTCAGGTTGCCGAGCACCTTGCCGCCGGTCCCATCCCAGTCGCCCAGACTCAACAGCAATTCGCTAGGGCTGGTGCCCGACGGCATCAACACCAGCAGCAGTGCCAGGAACAGCACGACAGTGCGGCCGATGCCGGCCAGTATGGTACTGGCCTGGGCCTGGTGGCGAGGCGCCAGACCCAGGGTCGACGCCAGTGCCAGGCCACCGGGCTGGCGGGGCGACAGCAGGGTTTCGCACAGGTCGCCGAAGAAGGTGGTCAGCAAGTAGGCGCAGGTGATCACCAGGCTGACCCACAACAGCTTGGCGGTGAGGAAATAGGCGAGTGTCAGGTAGCCGGTGAGCAGGGCCAGCAGGATCAACGTCAGCCAGATGACCATCACGAACGGGATGAGCCCGGCCAGGCCCGTCGGGCGCTCCAGGTCATGCTTGCGCAGGGTGCGGCGGTAACACAGCAGCGCGCCTGCAAAGGTGAGCGCCACCACCAGCGCGGTCAGCCCGTTGACAGCCACCGTCAGCGCCAGGCTGGCGCCGATCACGCTGTTCATGCGCTCCATGGTCATCATGACCATCAGTGCCAATGCCAGCACCTTCGGGAACCAGCCCAGCGCACTGGCGACTTCGTCGTGGATCGCCGGCAGCCGCCAGGACGGACGCTGCAGCATCAGCATGGCGCGACCCAGGCCTGTGATGAAGGCACTGAACACCACCAGAGTGAGAATGTGATTGGTCAGGCTGGCGATATCCGAACCCAATCTTGCATTGCTTTCCAGCCCCCAGCGCAGCAACGACACCGAGCCGGCGATGGTGCCCAGGGTTGCCAGGCTAACGCCCAGAGCCAAGGCGCTGCGGCGCAGGCGGCCCTCCGGTAACCAACGGATCATGGCACTGGCCAGCAAGCGTTCAAGCACGCGCCTTACCAACGTCCACACCAGAATTGCCGCCACCAGGCTGGCAACGAACTGCCAGCGGTTTTCGGCGCTGAAGGCGCTGCTGATGGCATCGGCCGCCTCGCCGCGCAGATCACGCAGGCGCGCCACGTCGTCCTGGGTGGGGCGGATGATGCTCTGCCAGAACGCCGGGCTCAGCGGCGAGGCTGCACGGCTGGTGATTTGCGAGTTGAACTGGCTGCGGCGCAGGTTGACGATTTGCGTGGACAGGTCACGGGCCGACTGGGTCAGCTTGGTGGCCTGATCCTGCTGGGCTACCAGCGCCTTTTTCTCGGCCTCCAGCGCTTTGCGCTGCTGCGTCAGGGTAGCGGCCTCGTCCGGCTGGGCCGGGCCGATGACCTTCAGCTGATCGTCGAGTTTTCCCACATCGGCAGTGCGCAGCGCACTCAATGCATCAGCTTGACGCTGAACCTGCATCGCGCCCAGGCGCAGTTGCGACAGCACGTCGTCGTTGGCCTCGCTGGTGACGCCTTGCCGGATGAGGTCCAAGCGGTCGCTCAGCTGTTCGAGGCTGGCGTTTTCGTCCAGTGCGGGCGCCTCGGCAGCCGCCAGGTTGGACAATGGCGTGGCCGGGGCCGACCAGGTCGGGCTGACAAACAACAGCATCAGGGCCAGCAGGGCAATCACACCTGGGCAATAACGGGCAAGGCTGACACGCCTCATCGAATATTCCTCTTTGCAATTCGATTTGGCGGGAGATTCTACGCGGCTTCGGGCGGTCAGGAGAGTGCCGTTTCTCGCTTCAGCAATTGCTGTTTGCGCTCCACGCCCCAGCGGTAACCGCTGATGTCGCCATCCCGGCGCACCACGCGGTGGCAAGGGATGGCCACGGCAATACGGTTGGCCGCGCAGGCCATGGCTACCGCCCGCACGGCTTTGGGGGCGCCAATGCGCTCGGCGATGTCGGTGTAGCTAACCCGGCTTCCGGCCGGCACCTCACGCAGCGCCTGCCACACCCGCTCCTGAAACGCGGTGCCTTGCACATCCAGCGGCAGGGCGAGGCCCAAGGCTGGCGCTTCGACGAAACCGATCACTTCGGCAACCATGTTTTCGTAGGCGGTATCGCCGCCAATCAGGTGGGCCTTGGGGAACTGATCCTGCAGCTCGTGTAACAAGCCCTCGGGGTCGTCGCCCAGCAGAATCGCGCAGATGCCCTTGTCGCTCTGGGCGACCAGTATTGCACCCAGCGAGCACTGCCCAAGGGCGAAGTGAATGGTTGCCCCGGCACCGCCGGCGCGGTATTGCCGGGGGCGCATGCCCAGGCGCTGGTCGGCGCTTTCGTAGAAGCGGCTGTTGGAGTTGTAGCCGGCGTTGTAGATAGCATCGGTGACTGAGTGCTGGCCGCCTTCCAGGTGCGCACGCAGGCGCCGGGCACGGAAGGCCATGGCGTAGGCTTTGGGGGTAACCCCGGTTTCGGCCTTGAACAGCCGATGCAGGTGGAAGGGGCTGACGGCCAGCCGTGCACTGAGTTGGCCGAGGCTTGGCGCGGGGTCGCTGGTTTCGATCAAGCGGCAGGCGTGGGTAACCAGCTGGCTGTGGCGGGTGGCGCTGGCCTTGCTGATACAGCGTTTGCAAGCACGGTAGCCGGCAGCCTCGGCAGCCGCGGCAGTGTCGTAGAACTCGACGTTCATGCGCTTGGCCTGGCGTGATTTGCAGCCGGGGTGGCAGTAGACGCCAGTGGTACGTACGGCGTAGACAAAGTGGCCCGTGGCGGCAGTGTCGCGGGACTCTACGGCTTGCCAGCGTTGGTCGGGGGTGGTGTAGGGGTTCATCTTCGATTCCCGGATATGTTGTTGCCTGTACGGGCGATGCAAAAACCTCAGGCCCGCCACAGGTACCAGGCCGCCACGGTACGAAACGGCCGCCAAGCGCCGCCCAGCGAACGCATTTGCGCCGGTGTCGGCGCCGTCTCCAGCCCTTTGAGCCGCCGATACCCCTCGCGCACGCCAAAATCGTCCACCGGCAGAATGTCAGAACGCCCCAGGCTATAGATCAGCAGCATCTCCACCGTCCACCGCCCTACCCCACGCAGCGCCACCAGGCGTTCGATCAACGCCTCGTCAGCCATGGTTAACGCCTGCTCCCGCGTCGGTACCAAGCCCTCCAAGGTGGCTTGAGCAATGCCCTGGACCGTCACCAGCTTGCTCGCCGAAAAGCCGCAGGCACGCAGGGTTTCCGGGGTTACCGCCAACAACTGCTCTGGCTGCGGAAAATCATCTGCCGGGAACAGTGCCAGCAAACGCCCCAGGATCGCCTCGGCGGCACGGGCGTGCAGTTGCTGATAGGCAATCGCCCGCACCAACGCCTCATAAGGCTCCCGTCCCGGGGTAGCCTGGTGCAGGCAGGGCCCGATCGCTGCGATATGCCGTGACCAGTCCGGGTCAAGTGCCGCCAGGTGTTGCGCGGCCTCGCGATAGGCCTCAGGCGAAAGGTCGGCCAGCATCATGGCACCTCCATCAAGTCGATTGCAGTTCCAGCTTAGCGCAGCCGTTCATCGGGCAAACGCCGGTTCTTGCGCAGCTAATCTTTGGCATGCCATTGCTCCGCGCCATCTTCCCCGCATAGAATTGAGAACTATTCACAATCGCACACATCACTGGACTGGGCCTTCTCTACGATGCAGATCAACGACACGCTCAAGCCCACCGAGGTCGCTCTGCTCTACCAGTCTCACCATGCCTGGTTGCGTGGCTGGTTACGCAGCCGGGTCGGTTGCAGTGAACATGCCGCAGACCTGGCCCAGGATACCTTCGTGCGGTTGTTGCGCGCCCGCCAGGTGTCACCGCTCAAAGAACCCCGTGCCTACCTCAGCAGCATCGCCCGTGGCTTGATGATCGACCAGTTCCGACGCCGCGCGCTGGAGCGGGCCTATCAGGAGAGCCTGGCTCACCTGCCCGAAGCAGAAGTGCCCAGCGAAGAGGATAAGCTTGTCCTCCTCGATAGCCTGGAACGCCTCGACCGCGCCTTGCAGCAGTTGAAACCGCGCGTCCGCCAAGCGTTCCTGCTGGCCCAGCTAGACGGTTTGAGCATCGTGCAGGTTGCCCAACGTCTAGGAGTGTCCAGGGCCACTGTTGAGCGCGACCTGGCCAAAGCCCTGGGCGCCTGCTACCGGTTGCGCTATGCCGATGCCTGATGGTACGCCCGCACAGGCGCAGGTCGATCAGGCCATCGACTGGCTGGTGAAGCTGCGTTTCGATACCCCCAGCCCGCGCACCGAGCAGCAGTTTCAACACTGGCTGGCCAGCCACCCACACAACCGCCTGGCCTGGCAGCGGGTCAGTAATCTGGGTGATGAACTGGCCGGGCTGCCCAAGGACCTGAGCCGGCGCACCCTGGACGCTAGCCAGCACCCAAAAGCCAGCCGCAGGGACCACCTGAAGTTGCTGGGGCTGTTGGCCGTCGGCGGCAGCCTGGGCTGGGCCGCGCGCGAACCGCTGGGCCTGCCACAACTGCTGGCCGACACCAGCACTGCCACAGGCGAACGGCGTCAATGGCAAGGCAGTGACGGCAGTCGTCTGCAGCTCAACACTGCCAGTGCCATCGACTTGCACTACAGCGCGGAACAACGCCAGCTGAAACTGATCCATGGCGAGGTCAGCCTGGACAGCAACCCCAACGACAACCGCCCATTCCACGTCGCCACCCCTGTCGGCCCGCTGACCACCTTCGATGGCCAGCTGTTGCTGCGCGAAAACAGCCAGGGCCTGCTGCTGTCGGTGCGGCGTGGTGAAGTCACGCTGTTCCCTGCCTCGGCGTCAGCGAGGCAGGTGCTGCCCGGTGAAACCTTGCAAATCACAGCCGAAGGCAGCATTCAGGCCAGAGCACTGCACAACGACCCCTGGGGTTGGACCGAAGGTGTACTCAGCGTGCAGCAGATGCCGCTTGCCGAGTTTGCCAGCGAACTCGGCCGCTACCGACCGGGCCTGTTGCGCTGCGCTCCAGAAGTGGCGGGCTTGAAGGTTTCCGGCACCTATCAGTTGGCTGACACCGGGCAAATCCTGCAACTGCTCACCCGCAGCCTGCCCGTGCGGGTCGAGTACAGGACGCGCTATTGGGTAAGCATCGGCGCAGCGTAAAAGGATATCACTGCGCCACAGCCCGCATCCGCCCACGGCGCCGGTATGACTGCCTGGCAAAGCACACGAACAGCCCGGCCATCAGTGCCAGCGCCATGGGCAAACCATGCGGCGCGACATTCATGGCCGCCCCACTGACCAACGGCCCGACCAGGCTGCCTACGCCCCAGAGCAAGCCCACGCTGGCGTTGGCAGTGACCAGGTCCTGGCCCTTGAAGCGCTGCCCGATCAGCACCAGCGCCAAGGTATAGATCCCCCCCGCCACCGCGCCCAGTACCACCAGCAGCGGCCACAGCAGCCAGGTCAGATTCAGCAGCCAAGGCAAACCGATGCCGATCACCATCGCCACCAGCCCGCACGCCAGGTGCAGCCCTGTGCGCTCAACCCGATCGGCCAACCAGCCCAGCGGCAGCTGGAAAAGCATGTCGCCGGCAAACACCACCGTCACCATCAACGCCGCCACGCCAACGGCAAAGCCATGGCTGGTGGCGTACACCGGCAGCAGCGACAGCACCACGGCATCGAAGAACGAGAAGAACAGCACCGCCATGCACAACGCCGGTGCCACCCGGAAGAACCCGGCCAGGCCGAAGCTTTTTTCGCCCTCTTCGTGCTCGACATGGTCGTTGGGCACAGTCAGCACAATGCACAGCAACGCCAGCCCATAACAGACCGTGACAACACCCGTGATCCACGGGCTATCGGCGCCCAGCACTGCCAGCATGGCCGGGCCCAGCACCTGAAAGCCCGTAAAGCTGGTGGCGTACAGGGCCATGATCTTGCCGCGGTTATGTTCGGGGCACAGTTCGTTGACCCACGACTCGCCGAGGATGATGGCGATCCCCATGCCAAGCCCCAGGCCCAGGCGCAGCAACGCCAGCAGCCACAACGAGCCGAACGCGGACTCGAGCAAGGCGATGCTGACCGTGCACAGGCTGAAACACAGCAGATAGATAGTACGCCGGGTGAGATGGCGGCAGCAGACGTCGACCAGAAAAGCCGAGAGCATCATGCCGGCGGCAGGGATGGCCGAGATGATGCCGATTTCCAGGGTGCTCGCCCCCGCTTCATGCAGGCGCAACGACACCAGCGGCAAGCTGGCCCCCAAACTGAAACCCACGACAGAAACGGCGAACAACAGGCCCGCCAATAAACGCATGTTCATGTACCACTCCTGGCAAACCGAAAAGACGTGCAGAAACAGACGCGCACGCCGGAACGGCGAGCGACGCTAAAGCGCAGATCAGTTCAGGCGAGGTGTGGCGAGAAGGTGAAGGCAAACAGCACGCTGCGGCGGCGCTTGAGCACCGTGTCACTCGGCCATGCACGACGCAGCGCCTGAAGGGCAGGCTGGCGGGCGTGTGGGAGGGACTGGGTACGGCGCATTGCTTTGGCTACTACGCAGGTGATTGAAAAAAGAGGCGGCACTCTAGCCACCTCCAGGGGGCTAGTCAATTGCCCGGGGGCCGCTGTCAGGCCCCCGGCGCGTTCAGCGTTTACCTGTACTTGGCAGGAACACCGCCAACAACCCGAACAATGGCAGGAACGAACACAACCCATACACATATTCGATACCACGCAGGTCCGCTACGTACCCCAACAGCGCAGCGCCAATGCCGCCAAAACCGAACATCAGGCCGAAGAAGATCCCGGCAATCATGCCCACGCTGCCCGGCACCAGTTCCTGCGCATACACAACGATCGCGGAAAACGCCGAAGCCAGGATAAAGCCGATCACCACGCTCAGCACCGTGGTCCAGAACAAGTCGGCATACGGCAGCGCCAGCGTGAACGGCGCCACGCCCAGTATCGAAAACCAGATAACAGCCTTGCGTCCGATACGGTCACCGATCGGCCCGCCAAAAAAGGTGCCCGCCGCCACCGCGCCGAGGAACAGGAACAGGTGCAGCTGCGAGCTGGCCACCGACACACCGAACTTCTCGATCAGGTAGAAGGTAAAGTAGCTGGTGAAGCTGGCCATGTAGAAGTACTTGGAGAACACCAGCAAGCCCAGCACGATCAGCGCCGCGATTACCCGATTGCGCGAAATGCCGTGGGTGGCCTGAACTGCCTTGCGCGCCTTGGCCTGATTGAGGTGTTCCTTGTACCAGCCGCGCAGCATCAGGGTAACGCCGAGGAAGAACAGCCCGGCCAGGCCGAACCAGGCCACATGGGTCTGACCGAACGGTATGACGATGGCCGCTGCCAGCAGCGGGCCCAGAGCGGAACCGGTGTTGCCACCGACCTGGAAGGTCGATTGGGCCAGGCCGAAGCGCCCGCCCGAGGCCAGCCGTGCAATACGCGAGGTTTCCGGGTGGAAGGTCGACGAGCCAATGCCCACCAGCGCCGACGCCAGCAGGATCATCGGGAAACTGCCAACGAAGGCCAGCATCACAATCCCCACCAATGTGCACAGGGTGCCTAGCGGCAACAGATTTGGCGTGGGCCGGCGGTCGGTGAAGAAGCCAACCCACGGCTGCAACAGCGAGGCGGTGATCTGGAACGTGAGCGTGATCATGCCGATCTGGGCGAAGCTCAGGTCGTAGTTAGCCTTGAGCATCGGGTAAATCGCCGGCAGCACCGACTGGATCAGGTCGTTGATCAAGTGCGCCAAGGCGCAGAAACCGATGATACGCATAACCATCGGCGAGGCTTGGCTTGCCGCTGCCGGGTTGGATGCGGTGGAGGCACTACTGGTGGCCATTTGCCTAAATCTCCGTCCTCTGGTTTGGGATCCGATTATCAGGAATCAAATAGATACATAGCTACCTTTTTTATCCCCCTGTCGCCGCGTACTTGAAAATGGTTCTCAATATAATTAGCATCTTCTGCCAATGACTCCCGTCATCGTTAGGCCAAACGGCCCCTATCGTGAGCAGACCGCCCCCATGAGCCCGATGTCCGCCAAGCAGCTGCAGCCCGATCCGCAACAGGAAGCGCTGGCGTGGTTTTCGTTGCTGCGCCAGCCCGGTTGCGACGAAACCCAGCGCCAGGCATTTGCGGCCTGGTGTCAGGTACAAGAGAACGCCCACGCCTACGCCGAGCTGGAGACGTTCTGGCAACAGCTGCAACCCGCACCTGCCCGCCCTCGCCCACGGCATGTCACTGTCCGTCGCAGTCACCTGGGTAAATGGTTGGCGCTTGCGTTTTTGCTAGGGTTGGGTGCTGCTGCTTACCTGTACTGGCCGCTGATGCAGCGTCTGGCCAGCGAGCTGCACACCGATGTGGGAGAGCGCCGCAGCATACGCTTGGCGGATGGCACGACATTGAACCTGGACAGCGCCAGCGCGATGAACGTCGACCTGCGCGGCCGCACCCGCCAACTGCACCTGGTGCAGGGCCAGGTGCATCTGGAAGTCGTGCTCGACGGGCGCGCCATGGACGTGGAAGTGGGCAACGCACGCATCCAGGTATACGGCACTCGCTTGCAGATAGCCCGCCATGCAGGGCGCGACGAACTCGTGGTATTCAGTGGCAAGGCCATGGTCACCCAGGGGGGTGAGCAGCGGATGGTCTCGGCGGGTGAGCGGGTAACCTTCGATGACACACGCATCGACCCGGTGCGTAAGGCTGATCTGAAAACCGCTGACAGTTGGCGCAATGGCCGCCTGAAAGCCACAGACATGCCATTGAGGCAGGTGCTGGAGCGCCTTGCCGGTTACCAAGGGCAGCGTCTGTGGATGATGGATGAACAAGTGGCTCATCGCCGTGTAAGCGGCGACTTCAACCTCGACCAGCCTGGCCAAAGCCTGCAATCCTTGGCTGCAGCCCAGCAGTTGCAGTTGCTGGGCGTGCTCGGGCACTGGCTTGTGGTGCGCTGAAACCGGGGCTGGCCGCTAAGTTTTTGAAAGCGTGCAAATTTTTTTTGAAATGAGTGTTGACAGAGGGGGCGTTCAAGAGAATAATGCGCGCCATCGGCTACATAGCTCAGTTGGTTAGAGCATAGCATTCATAATGCTGGGGTCCGGGGTTCAAGTCCCTGTGTAGCCACCAAACAAGACAAAGGGCTTACCGCAAGGTAAGCCCTTTTTCTTTGCCTGCGAAAAAGTTGCTGATGCCCGCGCCAACCAATCCCGCAGCAGCCGGGCGCCGAATCACAGGTTTCGGCGCAGCTATCGTCGCCTCAACGTATTCCGGTCACCGCCACAGCCAGGCCAAGCCCGATCAATGCCAGACCAATGGCCCGGTCCACCAGCACTTGCCGCTCGATCATCGCCCTGCGCAATGCCGTACTGGAGAAAAATACCGCCACCAGGCTGAACCATAGCCAATGGGCAACGGACATGAACGCACCGTAGGCGAAGTTCAGCGCCAGCGGGCTGCCAGGCTGCACCACCTGGGTGAAGGCACTGATGACAAACAACATGGTCTTGGGGTTTAGGGCGTTGGTCAAAAAGCCGGTGCGCAGCGCTTGCAGTACGCTGGCAGCAGACTGGCCAACCCCGTCCAGGCTGATGCGTCGGGTGTTGGTCAATGACTTGTACCCGAGGTAGATCAGGTAGCCCGCACCCAGCACCTTCATGACGAAGAACAGCGTCGGGCTCTGGCTGATGATCACGGCAATGCCCAACACCGTGTACAACACATGCACCTGCACCCCCAGGGCGATGCCCACAGCAGCAGCCAGCCCGGCCTTGCGCCCCTGCGCATAACTGCTGCGGGTGACCATGGCGAAGTCCGCGCCGGGGCTGATGACGGCGAGCAGGGTGAACAGGGCGACGGCGATGAGTTCGGTCATGCTGAGGGCTCTCGATAGGCGATGGAAATGCACAGACCGCCGATTATCAAGCGCTTACAGATGCGGAAAAATCGATTTATGCTGAGATGAATCTGATAGTTTTACTCACAGATATGTACAGCCTGCCTTGGCCTCTTCGCGGGTAAACCCGCTCCTACAGGGAAATATGTGGCCATGTAGGAGCGGGTTTACCCGCGAAGAGGCCGGCACAGCTGAACAGGGATATCATGAAACTGCCGCCACTCAACGCCTTCCGCTACTTCGACATTGCCGCCCAGACCGAAAGCTTCGTGCGTGCCGCCGAACATTTGCACGTCACTCACGGCGCGGTCAGCCGCCAAATACGCCTGCTGGAAGAAAGCCTTGGCGTGGAACTGTTCGAGCGCCGCAACCGGGCCATTTTCCTCACCCCCGCCGGTCGTGCCCTGCAAAGCACCACCCAGGCGATCTTCGAACAACTCGAAGGCGCTGTGCAGCGCCTGCAGCAACAAGCTCGCGACAATGTGCTGGTGCTGTCTTGCGAGCCGACCATTGCCATGCGCTGGCTGATACCGCGCCTGCCGCGCTTCCATGCCACCCACCCCGACCTTCAGTTGCACCTGGTAGCCGCAGGCGGCCCGCTGGACTTCGCCCGCAGCGGTGTCGACCTGGCAATTCGCCGCGACGACTTCCACTGGGACAACCAGCTGTACAGCCAGAAAATCTGCGATGAATGGATCGGCCCGGTGTGCCACCCCGCCGCCAGCGCCAGACTCGATGGCCAACGGCTGCTGCACAGCGCCACCCGGCCTGCTGCCTGGCCCACCTGGCTGCGCCTGAGCGGCCAGCAGGCGCGGCACTGCGAACGCAGCGACTACGAACATTTCTACCTGTCGATTCAGGCCGCCAGCGCCGGACTGGGCCTGGCCATTGCCTCAGCCCTGATGGTGCGCGACGAACTCGACAGCGGGCAGCTGCAGGCGCCGTTCGGTTTTGTGCGCGATGGCTCGGCCTACCACCTGCTCAGCCCGCAGCCTCTGGCCGACAGCGGCAAGCGCCAGCGCTTCGCCGGGTGGATAATGGACGAATGCCGGGAGTGCCTGGCTCATTTGGGGTTGATACAGAACGACGCCCCCGCACCGCCATCACCACCCCAGGTGCGATAACCGGCGGTATCCAAATGGATACGGCCTGATGGGTAGCGGCCCAGCCCCATGTTCCAGGCTTGGCCGTGCTGCTGCCAGAAACGGCACAGCGGATTGGGGTCGGCCCAGGCCGGCAGCAGTATATCGACGGCGAACGCGCGGGTATGCGCACTGTTGGCCGCCCCGCCCGCGCAGGCGTTCAGGCGCGGCTCACGGTAAGCCGAAACCACCTCGAACTGGCGCAGGATGCCTTGATCGTCGAGTGCCTTGATCAACGCGAGGGTCGAGCGCACAGCGGCCCAATTGCCGGGGGGCGGTACGGCGAAAGGCGATGCATTGCACAGTTTCCAGTCCGATGCCGAGCGCAGCAACTGGTGAATTGGCACTACACCGTAAAGCCGGGCATCTACCAGCATTTCACGGAAGGGGCGGGTTTGATGATCACCCGCCCACTGGGCGAACATCCACACGTCACGCTCGTCAGCGTGAGCAGCGCTTGCGCTACACAGGCTCGCTGCCAAAAGCAGTTTTCTCATTCTTTATCCGTCCCTGCCGAGAACAAAGCCTGCGCGCCCGGGTACGCCCCTGCATAGTCAGTCTTCGAACAGGGTACAGGCCATCACCAGGGCGTCTTCACGGCCGCCGGCGATCGGATAATAGTCGCGGCGGCGGCCAATTTCGTTGAAACCGTAACGTTCATATAAACGATAGGCCGACTGGTTGCTGGCGCGCACTTCCAGAAAGCATTCGCGGCCATTGAGCTGATAGGCCCGGGCCATCAGGTGTTGGAGCAGCCGCAATCCCAGGCCGCAGCCTTGGTTTTCCGGCTTTACGGTGATGTTGAGCAGGTGCGCTTCATCGATGATCACGTTGATCACCCCATGGCCCACTTGCTGCTGGCCATCGAACATCAGCCAGACTTCGTACGACTTGAGCGCATCCTGAAAGATTCCACGGGTCCAGGGGTGACTGAATGCGGCATATTCGATCTTAAGTACGGCATCCAGATCCGCCTCGGTCATCGGGCGGAAGCTGATCGAGTCACTCATTCAACGCTCTTCCAGCGCGCCATCAGCTGGCGCATGGCTTTCCAGACGTCCGCCTTGCGTTGCGGCTCGTCCATCAACAGTTCAAGGCCCGGCAATGCCCAGGCGTCGCCCAGGCCGTCGAGCGTCAGGGTTTGGTAATAGGCGTCGGCATCGGCATTGGCGGCAAAACGCAGTGCCGGCAGGCCGACCAGCCACAGACAGGTACACGGTGCGTCTTCCAGGCGCGCCTGAACGAAGCCCTGGACGAAATCGCGCGCAGCCTCCGGCCCCTGGTCCATGTTGCCGCGCACCAGCAGTGGCCAGCGTACCGGCTCGCCGATGATCTGCGGGGCGTCGGGCAGGCCGGCAGCGCGCAGCATGTCCTTGAGTAGCAGATAGGAGGGATCGCGGCTCTGGAACGGCTGACCGGTGGCCAGCTCAACCAGCAGCAGGCAACTGCCGGCGCGCAACAACTGCAGCGAGAAGCGCGGTGGCGGCACCGGCGCCGGGCGCGGAGCAGCGAGCTGCTCTTGTGCCTCGGCGGGCTTGACGGCGGGTTTAGGCACACTGCCCGGGCGCGGGATCTCGATTTTTGGCCGCTCGCCGGAGCGGGCCTGGGGGGTGACGGGCGTTTCGTTGGCTGCCGATGCCGGCCTGACCTCGAAATCGATGTCCTCGACCGGCGCCACCGGCAGCAGCAGCTCGGGCCGTGACGGTGCGGCGAACGGCAGCTCGGCGCGCGGCAGCCAGTGCACCACTTGCATGGCGGAAAGGTAGGCGCGGCGACGGGGTTCGGTCAGCAAGGGGCGGATATCCGAGGGGGTGAACGCAATTGGGCATTCTAACGTGTACGCCGTGGTTTTTGCAGCGCCTATCAGACCGAGCGCCGTCACATGAACAACGCCCTGCACCTGCACATCCCATGGTTATCTCTCATTACAGACCAAGGGGTAAAAACCACCCCCGCGAATGCAGTACAATCGCCCCCTTTTTCTTGGCAACGAGTCGAAGCCAATGATCGAACCCAAGCGCGTCCTGCGCGCCCTAGCCGAACACTGGGCCCTGATCGAGCCGCTGTGCGAGCGTTTCGACCAGGGCACCCTGAGCCTGGTCGAACTGCGCCAGCATGTGGCCCGCCAGCAGCTCGAAAGCACCCCGCAGGACATCACCCAGCTACTCGACGTGTGGATCCGCCTGGATATCCTGGTGCCGGTGGCCAAGAGCCCGAACCGTTTCGAGCTCAACGCACAGATCCACGACTTCCTCGCCTACCTGCGCCGCGAACACCGGCTGGGCCTGTGCCTGGAGATCGAAGCCTACTTGCGCCACCTGGAGCGCCTGGCCGGGCACATCCAGGATGCCTTCGACAACCGCGACAGCGACGACCTGGCACGCCAGTTGCGCCTGCTCGACATGCGCGTGCGCGATGTGCTGAAAAAGCTCGACAACGACGAGCAGGCACTGGTGGCCGTGGCCGAACGGGCCAAGACCAGCAATCGCCAGATTCCGCTGCGCCAGCGTTATGCCGAAGTGCTGGCCACCTGGGACGAATACGTCGAGCCGATGATTCAGCTGGTCAACGCCGACGGCGCCTTCGAGCAGGGTGTACGCAAGGTCGAGACCGTGTTGCTGAAACTGCTGGGCGAACAAGCGCGCCTGGGCCACCTGGTCGACGACGACATGCTGCTGCGCACCCACGCGCGCATTCTGGAAATGCAGACCAGCGCCCAGTTGACCCTGCGCCACGCCCGCGAACTGCTGCTACCGCTGCGCGAAGAAGCCCGCCGGCACAACGCCGTGACCCGCGGCGCCGCACTGGCCCTGTCGGTGATCCGGCGCAAGGGCATCGATGCCGTACCGCAGGCGGCCATGCCGATGTTCACCCGCCCGCAAAGCACCTTCCTTGGCAGTGCCAGCCAGGTCGAGGCCTACGTTTACGCACTGGCCCGCTTCGAGCCCAAACCGGCGCGCTTCCCCAAAGCCCACAAGACCCAGTCCGGCGCCCTGCCCCGTGCCCCGCGCACGGTCAAGGAAATGGCCGAACGCTGCGAACAGGCCCTGCCACTGCCCGACTTGATGGTCTGGCTGCTGGAGCAGGAGCCCGAAGGCGCCACCGACGAGCTGTTGTACTGGTTCTCGCGCCTGTCGCGGGAAAAGCGCTTCAAGCGCGAACGCCTCGACCGCCGCGAATACACCACTCAGGAACACTTGGTCAGCCTGCATTCGTTCGCCCTGACCTCCAGCCGCGAAGACGCCCCTAGCGCGCCTACCGAACCCAACGCGAGCCCAGCCCATGCATCTTGATCTTTCCGAACTGTCCCAGCTCGCGCCGATCTTCCGCGAGCTGTTCAAAGGCTTCCACGTCAGCCGGCGCGACCCTGAGCTGTACGCCCAGCTGTCGAACTTCCAGGACCAGTACCGCACCCTGTTCAAGGCCTTGGGCTTCGAACTGGTGTGCGATACCCGTGGTTTCTACTACTTCGTCCCGGACATGACCGCCGCGCAGGTCAACAAGACCGCACAGCGCCTGTCGCTGTTCACCTTCATCCTGGTCGAGCACCTTGCCGACCAGGGCCGCGACCCGATGGCCGTGCTCGACGGCGGCAGCATCGGCCGCGACGAACTGCCCTCGCTGCTGGACAAGTACCGCGACCTGTTCCTGCAGGCCGAAGTACAGACCGTGGACGAGCTGGAAGAAAAAATCCTGCGGCGCATGACCCAGCTCGGCTTCGCCCATGAGGAAGGTGGCATCTACCGCTTCCTGCCACCCATGCACCGCTTCCTCGATGTGTGCCTGTCGGTGCAGCAGGACCGCGACCTGGCCGCCACCCTGCACAGCGCCCTGCCGCTGCCGACCCCGGTACTGGTCGAGGAAGAAAGCGCCGAAGAACTCAACCGTACCGACGACCCGCTCGACCTCACGCCTTTCCAGGGCGAGGAAAGCGAAGAGGACGCCCTGGCCCGGGCCATCCGCGAAGAGCAACAGGAGATTGACGCATGAGCCAGGAACGCTACGGCATCCGCCGCTTCGCACTGCTCAACACCGCCGGCTACAGCCTTGGCCTGTTCCCGCTGGAGCACCCGCTGTCGGTATACGGCGCCAACAACCTGGGTAAATCGGCGTCGATCAACGCCCTGCAGTTCCCGATCCTGGCACGCATGTCGGACATGAGCTTCGGCAAGTACAGCCTTGAGCAGTCGCGCCGCTTCTACTTCGCCAGCGACACGTCGTACATTCTTTGCGAACTGAGCCTGCCCCACGGCCCGCACGTGATCGGTGTGGTCGGACGCGGCCCGGGTGGCGGTTTCGGCCACCAGTTCTTCGCCTACAAAGGCGAACTGGACCTGGCCCACTACCAGAAGAACGACACCTGCCTGCGTCAGAAAGAGCTGTTCACCAACCTTGAGCGCCTGGGGATCAAGGCTTACGAGCTGAAGCCGGACGAACTGCGCCGGCTGCTGGTGGGCGGACACACTTCGGTGCCGCTGGACCTGACCATGATCCCGCTGCGCTCCACCAGCGAGCAAAGCCTGAAAACCTTCCGCGCGCTGTTCATCAACCTGCTGCACATGCGTGAGATCACCGCCGCCAAGCTCAAGCAGCTGTTCCTCGACGCCTTCGAGCACAGCCTGCGCTCGGGCAGCGTCGACTACATCGCTGCGTGCGAGGAAGCCTTCCGCGACGTACGCCGCATGGAGCAGGACTACAACGCCCTGGTCGCTGCCGGCCCGCTGGTCGAGGCCCTGGCTGGTGGCGTGGCCCAGCGCGACATCCTGCGTGGCAAGCTGCACCGCATTTCGCCTGTGCTCGACACCCTGCTGGGCACCTGGCAGGAATACGCCATGGCGCGCAAGGAAGAGCTGGTCATCCAGTCCGAGCATTACCGTGGCGAGCAGGACCGCCTGCAGAACGACCAGCGTGGCGGCACCCAGGAGCTGATGCGCCTGGAGCGTGAAATTACCGGTATCCAGCGCTGGCTAGGCGAGCTTTCGGTGCTCAAGCACCGCTTTGCGCTGGTCGATGACGTCAAGGTACTGGAGCAGCAACTGCTGGCGGCCAAAGACGCCCACGACGAGCTGGCCGGCGCGCTGGCCCAGTCACGGCAGTTCAGTGCCGAAGACCTCGACGAGCGCGTACGCGACCTGGAAAAACGCCTGAAGCAGGTCAAGCAGCAGCTGGATCACGCTGACAACAACAGCTATGCCCGCCTGCGCGAAGAGTTCTCGCAGCAGGACGTCGACCGCCTGATGCGCCTGTTCAACGGTGCGCTGTTCAGCCTGCCGCTGGGCGAGCGCGGCATCGAGCTGGACGACAGCGACCTGTGGGTAAAATCGCTGGAAGCGGTGCTCGACGGCTTCAAGGGCGAGCGCTTCGAGGCCCCAGGCCTGGCCATCGACCTGACCCACATCGACCCACCGGCCCTGCAGGCCCTGGCCGACCGCGCCGCCCTGCGCGACCAGAAAGAGCGCCTGGAAAAAGAACTCAAGCAGCTCAAGACCCAGCAGGCCGTGGCCGCCGACCGCTCCGCGTCCAAAGCGCAGACCGAAACCCTGTACCAGGAAGTGCTGGACGCGCAGAAGGCGCTGGAAGACTTCCGCCGTAGCCAAACCCTCGCCGCCGAAGAACCCGAGAAGCTGGAACAGCTCTCGCAGCTGGAAGCGGCCCAGGACGAACTCAAGCGCTCCAGCGACGCCTTCACTGAGCGCGTCCAGCAGCTGTCAGCCAAGTTGCAACTGGTCGGCCGCCAGCTCGGCGACCTCGAGTCCAAGCAGCGCACCCTGGAAGACGCCCTGCGCCGTCGCCAGCTGCTGCCGGCCGACCTGCCCTACGGCACGCCTTACATGGAAGCCATCGACGACTCGATGGACAACCTGCTGCCGCTGCTCAATGACTACCAGGACAGCTGGCAAGGCCTGCAGCGGGTGGACAACCAGATCGAGGCGCTGTACGCCCAGGTGCGCCTCAAAGGCGTTGCCAAGTTCGACAGCGAAGACGACATGGAACGTCGCCTGCAACTGCTGGTAAACGCCTACGCGCACCGTACCGACGAAGCCCTGACCTTGGCCAAGGCACGCCGCGCTGCGGTCACCGACATCGCCCGAACCCTGCGCAACATCCGCAGCGACTACGACAGCCTCGAGCACCAGCTGGCCCTGTTCAACCGCGAGATCAACAAGCGCCAGGTGTCCAACCTGGAAAGCTTCCGCGTGGTACTGGCGCCGAACAAGGAAGCGCTCAAGCACATCGACCAGATTATCCACAGTGCCGGCCAGTACGAAGAAGGCGAAACCCTGTCGGTCTTCGACCTGACCCAGAGTGCCGATCAGGACAACAAGAACGAAGAGGCCAAGGAGTACCTGGCACGGCTGGTGGCGGCCAACCACAACCAGCTGGGCCTGAAGGACCTGTTCGAGCTGGCGTTCGAGATCACCAAGGTCAATGGCCAGCCGATCATCCACGCCGACATCGACGGTGCGGCGTCCAACGGCACCACCATGACCATCAAGGCGCTGACCAACATGTACCTGTTGCTGCACCTGATGGACCGTGACCTGGCCGGGCGCATTCGCCTGCCGTACTACCTGGACGAAGCGGCAGACATCGACGAACGCAACCAGGCGGCACTGCTGGAGACCAGCCAGCAGCTGGGCTTCGTACCGATCCTGGCGAGTGTGAAACCACAGGTATCGGCGCACGTTGCGATCGACCTGGAAGGTGGCAGCGGGCCGAACGGCATCTACATCGACGAGGCGGACTGGAAGTTCATCAGCCGGCTGGATGAAGTGAAGGCGGTTGTGCGTGATGATCAGGCCGAGGAATTGGCCTGAGGTAGATGGGGCCGCTTTGCGGCCCATTCGCGGGTAAACCCGCTCCTACGGCGGCCTGTGTCCAACCCCCGAGGCGTGTCCACCACCGTGTAGGAGCGGGTTTACCCGCGAATACGGTGGTGGTGGCAACGGTGAACGGCGGGTGGAGATTGGCCAGCAGGGCCGGCCCTTTCGCGGGTGAACCGCTCCTACCAAGACCGTATAAGCCGCGAATGGAGGCCGGGCAGGCTATCAATGAGCCCAAGGCAGGATCGGAATGGCAGTCACCGCATTCTGCGGGCTGCCTTCGATCATGCGGTCGCTGTACACCAGGTACACCAGCGTATTGCGCTTCTTGTCGAGAAAGCGCACCACCTGCATGGTCTTGAACACCAGCGAGGTGCGTTCCTTGAACACTTCCTCGCCATCTTTGAGCTCACCCTTGAAGTTGATCGGCCCGACCTGACGACAGGCAATCGATGCCTCCGCCCGGTCCTCGGCCAGCCCCAAGCCCCCCTTCACCCCGCCAGTCTTGGCCCGGGACAGGTAGCACGTCACGCCCTCTACCTTAGGGTCGTCGAAGGCCTCGACCACAATGCGGTCGTTCGGCCCGACGAACTTGAACACGGTGGACACCTGGCCGACCTCTTCGGCGCCGGCCAACATCGGCAGCACGCACGCTGCCACAGCGATTACGTTCTTCAGCAGGCTCATACCAGCACCAGGTTGTCGCGGTGTACAAGTTCCGGCTCGGCGCTGTAGCCAAGGATCGACTCGATGGCTTCGGACGACTGACCAATGATCTTCTGCGCCTCCAGGGCGCTGTAGTTGGCCAGGCCGCGAGCCACTTCAACACCGTCCGGGCCGACGCACACCACCATCTCGCCACGACGGAAGCTGCCCTGCACTGTCTTCACGCCAACTGGCAGCAAGCTCTTGTTGGCCTGACGCAGCGCTTGCACGGCACCGGCATCCAGCACCAGGGTGCCACGGGTTTGCAGGTGACCGGCCAGCCACTGCTTGCGCGCAGCGATCATGCCGCGCTCAGGGGACAGCAAGGTGCCCAGGCGCTCACCCGCCTTCAGGCGGTCCAGCACGCGCTCGATGCGGCCACCGATAATGATGGTGTGGGCACCGGAACGGGCAGCCAGGCGCGCCGCACGCAGCTTGGTCTGCATGCCGCCACGGCCCAGGGCACCACCGGTACCACCGGCCACGGCATCCAGTGAAGGGTCGTCGGCGCGGGCTTCGTAGATCAACTGCGCTTCGGGGTTGTTGCGCGGGTCGGCATCGAACATACCATCGCGGTCGGTGAGGATCACCAGCAGGTCGGCCTCGACCAGGTTGGCCACCAGCGCCGCCAGGGTGTCATTGTCGCCGAAGCGGATCTCGTCGGTGACCACGGTGTCGTTTTCGTTGATCACCGGCACCACGCCCAGATCGACCAAGGTGCGCAGGGTGCTGCGGGCATTCAGGTAACGCTTGCGGTCGGACAGGTCGTCATGGGTCAGCAGGATCTGCGCGGTGTGCTTCCCGTGCTCCCCAAAGCTCGACTCCCAGGCCTGCACCAGGCGCATCTGGCCGAGCGAGGCAGCCGCCTGCAGCTCGTTCATCGCGCTCGGTCGCTTGGTCCAGCCCAGCTGGCTCATGCCGGCAGCCACGGCCCCGGAGGAGACCAGTACCAACTCCACGCCTGCCTCACGCAGCGCGACCATCTGCTCGACCCAAACGGCCATTGCACCGCGGTCGAGGCCCTTGCCATCGGCGGTCAGCAGAGCACTGCCAATCTTAACGACCCAGCGCTTGGCGCCCGTCACCTTGCTTCGCATCTTCTTCCAACCTATGTCGAATCTGTAGATACCGTGGATACAAAAACGCCGCTCCAGAGAGCGGCGTTTAGTGTACTGCAACCGATCAGTCGCGCACGTAAATGATTTCCGGACCGTCTTCGTCGTCCTCGAAATCATCGTCCCAACCGTCATCGTCGCCGATGTCATGCACGCTCTTGACGCCGGTACGACGCAGGGTACGGGCGTCGTCCAGGGCCTGCAGCTGGGCACGGGCTTCGTCTTCGATGCGCTGGTCGAGGTCGGCCAGCTCTTCGGCGTAGGCCGGGTCGTTGGCCAGGCGGTCGGCGCGGTCTTCGAGGTAGCGCATCAGGTCGTGGCTGAGCTTGTCGGTGCCCTGCTTGGAAATAGCCGAGATCACGTAGACCGGGCCTTCCCACTCCAGACGATCGATCACTTCCTGCACACGCTCGTCACGCTCGTCGTCCATGACCATATCGGCCTTGTTCAGCACCAGCCAGCGCTCACGCTCGGCCAGCGACGGGCTGAAGCGGGTCAGCTCGTTGACGATGACTTCGGCGGCATCGGCCGGGCTGCTTTCGTCCAGCGGCGCGATGTCCACCAGGTGCAGCAGCACGCGCGTACGCGCCAGGTGCTTGAGGAAGCGGATACCCAGACCGGCACCTTCAGAGGCGCCTTCGATCAGGCCGGGGATGTCGGCGATGACAAAGCTCTTCCAGCGGTCAACGCTGACCACACCCAGGTTTGGCACCAGAGTAGTGAACGGGTAGTCGGCAACTTTCGGCTTGGCAGCCGAGACCGAACGGATGAAGGTACTCTTGCCGGCGTTCGGCAAGCCCAGCAGGCCGACGTCGGCCAACACCTTCATTTCCATCTTCAGGTCACGCTGCTCACCCGGTTTGCCTGGGGTGGTCTGGCGCGGCGCACGGTTGGTGCTCGACTTGAAACGGGTGTTGCCCAGCCCGTGCCAGCCACCTTGCGCGACCATCAGCTTCTGGCCGGGGGTAACCAGGTCACCGATCACTTCCTGTGTGGAAGCATCGATCACGGTGGTGCCGACCGGCACACGCAGGAACAGGTCTTCACCCTTCTTGCCGGTGCAGTCGGTGCTCCCGCCGTTGGAGCCACGCTGGGCTTCATGGTGACGGGTGTAGCGGTAGTCGACCAGGGTGTTCAGGTTTTCGTCGGCAATCATGTACACCGAGCCACCGTCACCGCCGTCTCCGCCGTTAGGGCCGCCGTTCTCGATGAACTTCTCGCGACGGAAGCTCATGCAACCGTTGCCACCGTCACCGGCCTTGACCCGAATGGATACTTCGTCAACAAACTTCATTAAAACCGCCTCTCGTCGGTAGACGAGCTGAATGACTCAAAAACATGAGGCTCTTGCAAAAATGAGCGCGGCGGCCCCGTACGACCGTAGAAACCAACGCCGGCAACCCAGACAAACAGCTTTGCAAGAGGCTCACCACAAACGAAAAAGCCCCGTCGCATGACGGGGCTTCTGGAGCGACGTCGCGATTAAGCGGCGACGATGCTCACGTAACGGCGCATGAACTCGCCTTTCTTCTCGAACTTGATCACGCCTTCGATCTTGGCGAACAAGGTGTGGTCCTTGCCCATGCCAACGCCGTAGCCAGCGTGGAATTCGGTACCGCGCTGACGGACGATGATGTTGCCTGGCTTGATAACCTGGCCGCCATACATCTTCACGCCAAGGCGTTTCGATTCTGAGTCGCGACCGTTACGAGTACTACCACCAGCCTTCTTGTGAGCCATGGTTCAATTCTCCAAATAAATTCAGGGGATCTAGGGGATTAAGCCTGGATGCCGGTGATTTTGATCTCGGTGAACCACTGGCGGTGGCCCATACGCTTCATGTGGTGCTTACGACGACGGAACTTGATGATGCGAACCTTGTCGTGGCGGCCTTGCGAAACGACTTCGGCCACTACTTTAGCGCCAGCAACAACTGGAGCACCGATGGTGACTTCTTCACCGTTGGCGACCAGCAGAACGCGATCGAAGGTCACGGATTCGCCAGTGGCGACTTCCAGTTTTTCGATCTTGAGGAATTCACCTTCAGCGACTTTGTACTGCTTGCCGCCGGTAACGATTACTGCGTAAGACATGGTATTTCTCCGATAATCCTGCTCACCCAGCGCTTTATATGATGAGTATTGGCTGGCATGGCTGCACAGGGCTGGAACGGCCCGGCGCAATTGCGTAAGGCAGGTGCTGCCCAGGAAGTTAGGGTGCGCGATTGTACGCAACCGCGGTTTTGCTTGCAAGTACCGCCCCCGGCCAGCTGGCACCGCGCCTTGACACACCGGGACCCGCGACCTAGCATGCCGCGCAACCTCACTGGAGCAGCCGATGCAACCCCAAACCTTCTACCGCGCGGTGGCTGATGATTTCAGCGCCGTCGACGAGATCATCAAGAAGCAGCTGACCTCGCGCGTGCCGCTGGTATCGAAGATCGGCGACTATATCACGTCCGCCGGTGGCAAGCGCCTGCGTCCCCTGCTGGTACTGCTGTGTGGCAAGGCCCTGGGCCGCGAAGGCGACGACCTGCGCCTGCTGGCCGCCACCATCGAATTCCTGCACACCGCCACCCTGCTGCACGACGACGTGGTCGACATGTCCGGCATGCGCCGTGGCCGCTCTACCGCCAATGCCCTGTGGGGCAACGCGCCGAGCGTACTGGTGGGCGACTTCCTTTATTCGCGCTCGTTCGAAATGATGGTCGAGCTGGGCTCGATGCCGGTCATGCAGATCCTGTCCAAGGCCACCCGGGTGATTGCCGAAGGTGAAGTGCTGCAACTGTCGCGCGTACGCGACGCCAGCACCACCGAGGAAGTCTACATGGAGGTCATTCGCGGCAAGACGGCGATGCTGTTCGAAGCCTCTACCCACAGTGCTGCGGCGCTGGCCCAGGCCACCGACGAGCAGCGCGAAGCCCTGCGTACCTTTGGCGACCATCTGGGCGTGGCCTTCCAGCTGGTCGACGACCTGCTGGACTACAAGGGTGACTCGCAGACCTTGGGCAAGAACGTCGGTGACGACCTGGCCGAGGGCAAGCCTACCCTGCCGCTGATCTACACCATGCGCGAAGGCACTACCGAGCAGGCGGCGCTGGTACGCCAGGCGATCCAGAAAGGTGGCCTGGAGGATCTGGAACAGATTCGCGTTGCGGTCGAAGAATCGGGCGCACTGAAATACACCGCCGAGCTGGCGCGCGATTACGTGAAACGCGCCATCGCCTGCCTCGAAGTGCTGCCTGCCAGTGAGTACCGGGATGCGCTGGTTGAACTGAGCGAGTTTGCGGTCGCGCGTACGCACTGACAGACCGAGTCGTCTTCATTCGCGGGCAAGCCCGCTCCTGCACCATTTGTGGGGAGTGGGCTTGCCCGTGGTGCTTTTTGTCCGGACATAATCACTTCCGGAAAAATACCTTTTACAATGTGGGCTTTTAACCGCCCGTCTGTTTGTTTGAGGAACCGAAGTGAGCACTCTGCCACCCTGCCCAAAATGCAACTCCGAATACACCTATGAGGATGGCACTCAGCTTATCTGCCCTGAATGCGCCCATGAGTGGTCGGCCAGCGGCGATGCCGAGGCGGCCAGCGACGATGTGGTGAAGAAAGATTCGGTCGGCAACATCCTGCAAGACGGTGACACCGTCACCGTGATCAAGGACCTCAAGGTCAAGGGTTCGTCCCTGGTGGTCAAGGTTGGCACCAAGGTCAAGAACATCCGCCTGTGCGACGGCGACCACGACATCGACTGCAAAATCGACGGCATCGGCGCCATGAAGCTGAAGTCCGAGTTCGTCCGCAAAGTCTGATCAGGCAAAAAACCGCCAATTGGTGCTTGCTATTCTGCTAATAAGAATTATTCTCATTGGACTTGCTATCCAAGGAGAATAGCCATGACTTATCTGATCGACGCCTGGCTGGAACGCCCTCACCCCTACTTGCGCATTCTTCATCGGGAAACCGGCGAAGTGTGCGCGGTGCTTGAAGAAGAAGCCCTCGACGAACTGCGTGACCAGGGTGACCTGGACATGAGCGGGCTGAATTCGAGTGAGCCGGGGGTGCTCAAGGAACTGGTACGGAATCTGTTTCTGTTCTGCTATGCGCGGGCGTTGCGCCCTGGGGGGACAGACTGGAATTGAGGCCGGCAGGGCCGGCCTCCAGGGCATTACAGAACGTCGAGCAGCTCGACGTCGAACACCAGAACGCTGTGCGGCGGGATGCTGCCAACGCCTTGGGCGCCGTAAGCCAGCTCGCTTGGCACGTACAGGCGCCATTTGCTGCCAGCGTTCATCAGTTGCAGGGCTTCGGTCCAGCCAGCGATCACGCCGCCTACCGGGAATTCAGCCGGCTGGCCGCGCTCGTAGGAGCTGTCGAACACGGTGCCGTCGATCAGGGTGCCGTGGTAGTGCGTACGCACATTGTCTTCGCGGGTCGGCTTGGCGCCTTCGCCAGCGGTCAGCACTTCGAACTGCAGGCCCGAAGCCAGCGTGGTGATGCCTTCACGCTTGGCGTTCTCGACCAGGAACTCCTTGCCAGCAGCAGCAGCGGCTTCGGCCTTGGCTGCAGCTTCGGCTTGCATCACCTCGCGGATGACCTTGAAGCTGGCCGACAGGTCGGCTTCGCTGACGCGGCTGTCGGCACCGTTGAAGGCGTCGGTCAGGCCGGCCAGGATGGCTTCCAGGCTAACGCCTGGTGGCGGGTTGTCGCGCAGCTGGCCGCCCAGCTGACGGCCGATACCGTAGCTGACGCGCGTTTCGTCGGTAGACAGGTTGAGTTCGGACATTGTCGTGCTCCACTGCAGGGCGCAATGCAGCCGCGCCCTTGATAAAAAGGGCGAGCAGCCTAGCACACTGGGGCGCTGCGAGCAGCTACCAGGCCGAACGCTGGGAAATCGGCACCTTCAGGTCTTCTTCCGGGTGCGTACCCATGCCGCACATTTCGTCCTGCACCGACCAGTGCACCAGGTTCATCGAGACCATAGGGATGGTTTGCAGCAACTTGCGCGCATCCTCCACCGAGTGCACGCGCAAGCGTTCACCGCGGGTATCGGACAGGGGGTGAGGATGGCCTTTGACCCGGGCCTCGAGCAGGTAGTCACCGCCTTCGATGGCGATCAGGTTCAGTTCGTCGACATGGCCAGCCCTGGCCTCGGTATTGAGCTGATGCAGGTTCATGAGAGCACCTCGCGATGGGAACCACGCATGAGAGCTCATTTTTTGTACAGGAAGGGAGAATGCGCAAGGCATGACTGACGCCACTCGTCAGTTGAACCTCGATCTCTGTGTGAGCGGGCGTGCCCGCGAAGCAGGCCACGCGGTGGCTGGCACCGGCTTTGCCGGTGTTCGCGGGCATGCCCGCTCCCACAGGAGTTGCAGTGAGGCCTGGCGGACTCAGTGCTTGGTCAGCTTGTCCAGGTAACCCATGCAGAACGCCGAGACCACGAAGGTCATGTGGATGATCACGTACCACATCAGGTAATCGGTGGAGATGTTCTGCGCATCCATGAACACCCGCAGCAGGTGAATGGAGGAAATCGCCACGATCGACGCGGCAACCTTCATCTTCAGCGACGAAGAGTCCATCTTACCCAGCCAGTTGAGCTTTTCCTTGCTTTCATCGATGTCCAGTTGCGAGACGAAGTTCTCGTAGCCGGAAATCATCACCATCACCAGCAGGCCACCAACCAGCGACATGTCGATCAGTGACAGGATGACCAGGATCAGGTCAGCTTCGCTCAACGCAAAGACATTGGGCAGGACGTGGACCACTTCCTGGAAAAATTTCAGCGCCAAGGCCAGCAGGCCGAGGGACAAGCCGAAGTAGATCGGTGCGAGCAGCCAGCGCGAGGCATACATCGCGTTTTCGAGGATACGTTCCATGAAGTTCAGGACTCATCAGGTGACTAAAAAAGCGACGGCGAGTATAGCCAGCCACCTGTTACAGCAAAAGCCCGGGGGCTGCTCCGCAGCCTGATCGCGACACAAGGCCACACTCCCACAGCAAGCCGATGCTGTACCTGTGGGAGCGGCCTTGTGTCGCGATGGGCCGCAAAGCGGCCTCGGCATTCTTCAGGTCTCAGGATGAAACTGGTAATCCCCCAGGTTGCGACACCGCTCACCATTGATCCGCCGCAACTGCGCCTGCAAATGCAGACACCAGATCTGCGGGTCATCGGCCACCTGATAACCATGCATGGTCAGGCTGTCGACGATGGCATTGAGCACCGATTCGGCCACCAGTGGCCCATGAAACGGGCCCTGCGCCTTGATCGCGGAGGGTTGTTCACCGGCCATGCCGGCGGCGAACAGCAGGGTCCACATGCCGTTATCCCCGGCCAGTGGACGAATGCTGCATTCGATACGGGTCACCAGGCCCAGGCACTGGCGTGTGAGGCTGAGGTTGCGCATGGCCGCGTCCCCTCCAATGAGCCTTGTTCAGCCCGAAACCCTCAGGCTGTTTCCATCCTGAACGCTGTACCGTCCTTAAGTTCCAGCATAGAGGAACCGCTCAGAAAGATGGAAAACTGGCGCTGAACGGTAGCACATCGCCGCTAGCGCCAGTTTATTGACTCAGGCGGGTTTGGCCTGGGCAATCACCTCTTCCAGGCGTTCCTTTTCTGCCTTCTCGATGTCTTCCTCGCTGATCATCTCGGCAATTTCACGCAGGCGCTCCACCACCCGGGCATTGACGCTGCCCTCGGTAAACAGCCCCTTGTCGTCGAGTACCCCGGCCTCCTCGCCCACCAGCAGGCTCAGCGCCTCATCAGCCTGGCTGACCGCGTAGACGTGGAACATGCCGTTCTCCACCGCCTGCAACACGCGCTCGTCAAGCATCAGGGTGGCGACGTTGGCACGCGGAATGATCACCCCCTGCTCGCCGGTCAGGCCACGCGCCTCGCAGAGGCGGAAGAAGCCCTCGATCTTCTCGTTCACCCCACCCACCGCCTGCACTTCACCAAACTGGTTGATGGAGCCTGTGATGGCGAAGCACTGCTTGAGCGGCGTGCGCGACAAGGCCGAGATCAGCGTGCAGGCTTCGCCCAGCGAGGCGCTGTCGCCGTCCACGTAGCCGTAGGACTGCTCCAGGGCGATGCTTGCGGAGATCGCCAGCGGGAACTCCTGGGCATAGCGGCTGCCCAGGTAACCGGTGAGGATCATCACCCCTTTGGAGTGGATCGGCTGGCCAAGGTTGACCTCACGCTCGATATCGACAATACCGCTGCCGCCGGGGTAGACGGTGGCCGAAATACGCGCGGGCATGCCGAACGCCGAGTCCCCCACTTCCAGCACGGTCAACCCGTTGCACTTGCCAATGGCCGCGCCTTCTGTGTCAATCAGGATGATGCCGGCGAGCATGTCGTCCAGCACCCGTTGCGACACACGGCCGGTACGAGTGGCCTTGGCCTTGAGTGCACGCTCGATGTGGCCTGCGTCGGTCATTTCGTCACTGGCCAGCTGGCGAATGAAGTCAGCCTCGCTGACCAGCTGGAACAGGTCGCCGATACGCGCCGACAGGCGCGACTGGTTTTCAGCCAGACGAGCACTGTAGGTGGCCAGACGCGCCACCGCGTCACTGGTCAGCGGCGCCATGCCCTCTTCGTTGGTGCGGGTGCGCAACAGCTGGGCGAACTGCTCCAGGTTCTCGTCGACCATCGGCATGTCTTCATCGAAGTCCACAAGCACGCGGAACATCTCCTGGAAGTCCGGGTCGTGGTCCTGTAGTGCGTAGTACAGCTGACGCGAGCCGATGATCACCAGCTTGACGTTCAGCGGAATCACCTGCGGCTGCAGGCTGACAGTGGCAACACGGCCCAGCTCACCGATCGGCGACTCCATCTTCAGCTTGCGCGACTGCAGCGCACGCTTGAGCGCGTCCCATACGAACGGCTCGCCCAGCATTTTCTCGGCTTCCAGAATCAGGAAGCCGCCGTTGGCACGGTGCAGCGCGCCTGGGCGCAGTTGGCGATAGGAGGTATACAGCGCACCTTGGTCGGTGCTGTATTCGATACGGCCAAACAGATTGTCGTAGGTCGGGTGCGGCTCGAACACCACCGGCGCGCCACCGTCAGCATGATGGCCCACGACCAGGCTGGGCGCGTACTGCTCTTCGAGCAGCTTGCGGGCCACGGCGTCGGACTTGCTGTCATCGACCAGTTGCTCGACCAACGTCCGCAACAGGTTCAACTGCACCGATTGCAGGTAGGCGCACACGGCCGCATTTTCGGCGTACTTTTCCGACAGCGGCGCCAACAACGGCTGCAGCGCCAGCGTGATGGTTTCTTCGTTGAGCTGGCGCAGCTGGTTGTTCGATTCGCGCTTCCATTGCGGCAGGCTGGCCAGCTCTTCGTTAAGGCGCTCCTCAAGCAGGGCAATGTCCTCGTGGAACTGCTCGCGCACCTCCTCCGGCAATTGGGCAAACTCAGCTTCATCCAGCGCTTTGCCATCAGCCATCGGCGTGAAGGCGACGTTGCTGGCATCGCGGTACAAGGCAACGTCCTTTTCCAGCGATGCGCGCTCGATCACATCCAGAGCGCGGTCATAACGCTGGTTGAAAGCGCGGTCGATGGCGCCCTTCTTCTGCTGGTAGGACGGGTGTTCGAACACCGCCGGAAACGTCGACAGCAGGTTGTCGATCAATCCGCCCATGTCGCTGATGAACTCGGCGGCGCTTCCGGACGGCAGCTCCAGTGCGCGTGGTTCACGGGTGTCGTCGAAGTGGTTGACGTAGACCCAGTCGGCCGGGGTCTGCTGGCGCTTGCCCTCGGCCTTGAGGTAGCGCTTGACGAACGAGAAGCGCCCGGTGCCGGGCTCGCCCATCACATACACATTGTAACCAGGACGCGGCATGGCCACGCCAAACTGCAGGGCCTCGACAGCACGTTCCTGGCCCAGAACTCCGCGAAACGGCTCCAGATCGTCGGTATGGGTAAAAGCAAACTGCTCGGGGGAGAAACGCCGGGTCAGGGCTTCAGGCGCAAGACGCAGGCGCGCAGCGACAGGATCGGGCATTGGGTTTCCTTACTTCGGCGGGGCAGATACGCAGCATTCTGGCGCTGCCCGCGCGCGCCTTGCAAGGCTCCACGGGACTTTATGTCGCAGCCGGTGCAGTCTTGTGACAGCAAATTTTTCGCAATCAACAACGCAACCTTTAGATCGTGCCTAAACTCCAAGCTGCGCGGGTGGGTGAAAAGCTTTCCCGACCTGGCAACCGAGTTGCCAGAAACCCTGACCCTTGGTTAAGACAAAGAGAACAAATGCTATGAAACGGATTCTTCTGGGTACTCTGTTCACCGTGGTCTCGCTGAACGCCATGGCCGAAGCGCCAGGCGGCCCGAACTGCGGCTGGGGCAACATGCTGTTCGAAGGCCAGCGCGGCACGCCGGCACACTTCCTGGCTTCTACCACCAACGGCACCTCCGGTAACGCCACCTTCGGCATGACCTCCGGCACCAACGGCTGCTCGACCAAGGCTTCGCTGACCTACGGCGGCAAGTCCTGGTTCGCCATGAACGGCATGATGAACGAGCTTTCCGAAGACATGGCCATGGGCCAGGGCGAAGCACTGACCACCTATGCCGTCGTTCTCGGCGTAGCACCGGAGGACCGCAGCTACTTCAACTCGGTCACCCACCAGCACTTCAACCAGATCTTCAGCAGCGCCGACGTCACTGCCGAAACTGTCCACAGCAACACCCTGGCCGTTCTGAAGAGCGACCCACGCCTGGCCAAATACGCTACCGAGGCCTAAGCACAGCTGCTCCCGCCCCACCCGGGGCGGGTTTCGCCTTTTTCGGCATCGTCAAGAAGTAGTTGCCCGATATGCTCAAACGCCTCGCTGCCCTGGCGCTGTGTGCCTGCGCCCCTGTTCATGCCGCCCCCATGCTGGATCCAGGCCGTATCCAGCAATTGGCCAATACCCCCTACTGGCTCGCCATTGGACATTACGAAACCGCCAAGCTCGGCGGCTGGCGCAGCTATGTGGATGATGATGCGTTCTTCCTCGCCGAAGATGGCGCGCACCATCCGGACCAGGAACTCAAGGCTACGGTCGCTGCGCTGTATGCCCCGGCCAGCCTCGGTGACAAGCACGCCCAGTGCGTATTCCCCGCGCGCACCCGCTGGCTGCGCGAACAGCTCGACCTGCAAGACTTGCCACAACCGGACTGCCAGGAATTCAAGACCTGGTACCAGTCGATCGACCCGCACAGCGCCGCGTTGATCTTCCCGGCAGCCTACCTGAACAGCCCGTCGTCGATGTTCGGGCACACCCTGCTGCGCATCGACCAGTCCAACACTCGCAGCGACGACACCACGCTGCTGAGCTACGCCATCAACTTCGGTGCCTATATCGAAGGCAGCGACAACAGCATCCTGTACGCCTGGAAAGGCCTGATGGGCGGCTACCCGGGGCTGTTTGCGCTGATGCCCTACCAGGAAAAACTGTCCGAATACCGCAGCCTGGAAAACCGCGACCTGTGGGAATACCAGCTGGACCTGACCCCCGAAGAAACCGGACGTATGGTCGAGCATGTTTGGGAGCTGAAGCAGATCCAGTTCGACTACTTCTTCTTCGACGAAAACTGCTCGTATCGCCTGCTGGAGCTGCTGCAAGTGGCCCGGCCGAGCCTGGACCTGACGTCTCAGTTCCCGCTGACCGCCATTCCCACCGACACGGTGAAAGCCGTGAAGCATTCCGGCCTGGTCGCCAGCGAAACTTACCGCCCCTCTCGCGAACGTGAATTGCTGGCCAGGGCCGAGCCACTCGACCACGACGAAAAGCGCCAGGTGCTGGCTGTAAGCGCCGACACTGCGCAATTGCAAAGCCCAGAATTCCAGGCCCTGCCTCGCGAACGCCAAGCGTTGGTGCAAGATGCCGCGTATCGCCTTGAGCGCTATCGGGCCAATGGCCAGGAACGCGACCCAGGGCAGGCCAAACGAAGCTTCGAGTTGCTGCGGGCGATCAACAGCAACCCGCCGCCGCCCCTGCAGATCGAGCGCCCCGGCCTGCCCGAGGATGGCCATGACTCGCGCACCTGGCAGTTGGGCGTAGGCACCCGTGAAGACCGCGCCTACGCCGAATATGGCTTGCGCATGGCCTACCACGACCTGAATGACAACGCCTATGGCTTCCCGCTGGGCGCACAGATCGAAATCCTGCAATTGAAGCTGCGCCAGTACGAAGGCAACGATTGGCAGGTGCAGCGCCTGGACCTGGCCACCATCCGTTCACTGACACCCCGAAACGAGCTGCTCAAGCCTTGGTCATGGCAAGTGGCTGGGGGGCTGGAGCGGGTGCCGGGCAAGCATGATGACGAAGTGCTGGTGAGCCATGTGAATGGCGGCGCTGGCGGCACCTGGCAGCTGGCCGACGGTTTGCTGGGGTTTGCCTTGGGCACGGTGCGGGTCGAGCATCACAACGACTTCGCTCAATTCATTGCCCCGGCGGCTGGCTTCAATGGCGGGCTGCTGTGGCGCAATGGGCTGGGCAACATGACACTGGAGGCCAAGGGCGATTACTTCACCAACGGCGAAGTGCGTCGCAGTGTAAGCCTGAACCAGCAGTGGGAGATCAGCCAGAACCTTGGGCTTCGGTTGAGTGCCTCGCGGGAATTCAGCCACTTGGCTACGGCGCAAAACGAGGTGATGCTGGAGCTGAAGTGGTATCACTACTGAGGCCGCTTTGCAGCCTTTCGCGGGCACGCCCGCTCCCAAAGGGTCCCCACACGATCCGAGGCCTGTGCAAGTACCTGTCAGAGCGGGCTTGCCCGCGAATTGGCCAGTCAGGCTAGTAAAGCAGTGTGACTGAACCAACTCTTTGACACTGTTTTGACACCTACCCGACAAATCGCCACCTAGACTCTCCACCATCAACTGGAGGGCTTTGTGGCTATGTCGCGGTACTGGTTCGGCGTGTGCATTGCGGTGTCGCTGTCAGGTTGCGAAACCACCCACGAGCAGATGGTCAACCACGGTTACCCTCCTGCCTATGCGGATGGCTTCCAGGACGGCTGCAGCAGTGGCCGCCAGGCTGCCGGGCTAATGGTGGGCAACTTCCGCAAGAACGTACCGCGCTACCTGCACGAGCGTCAGTACGAAACCGGCTGGGACGATGGCTTCCGCCAATGTCATGCCATGCAGAACAGCGCAGAACAGCGCCAATACCACGAGCGCTTCTGGGACCAGCGTGACCGCGAGTGGGAGCAGGAAAAGGACCGCGGCGCTGCCAAGGCCTATCGCCACAATTGAGTCGCAAACGGACATCCCTTTAAACCGGCGGCCTGCCATGATGGTCTCATGCACAAGGAGGCCCTGCATGAGCCGAGCATTCGTCAACGAAGACCAAGCCGCCGACCAGGCCGACCAGCCGGTCGAGCGGCGCATCAGTGAACAGCCCAACTACGTGACGGCCAGCGGCCTGCGCCAGCTGCAGACGCGGGTGGCCGAGCTGAATGCCTTGCGCAGCGAATTGCAGGCGCAGGGCGAACGGGGTGACAAACAACGGCTGGCCGATACCGAGCGGGATCTGCGCTACTTCAGCGCGCGGGTGCAAAGCGCCCAGGTGGTACCGGCGGCGACTTCGCATAGCAAGGTACAGATTGGTAGCCGGGTGCGGTTTGTCGATGCGCAGGACCAGGAGCAGTTGGTGCAGCTGGTGGGCGAGGATGAGGCGGATGCCGGGCGGGGCTTGATCAACTGGGGTTCGCCATTGGGGCGAGCGTTGCTCGGGGCTGGGCCGGGTGATGAGGTGGTCTGGCAGCGGCCGGTGGGGGAACAGGTGATAGAGGTGGTTGAGATTCTGGGTGAGGGTTGAGGCCCTGGGGCTGCTTTGCAGCCCATCGCGACGCAAGGCCGCTCCCACAAGCTGGACTGCCCCCGAGAAATTGGACACCAATCCAACCCTTGGTAGCCTGTGAGAGCCTATGGGAGCGGCCTTGCGTCGCGATGGGCCGCAAAGCGGCCCATTACCGTCTCAGATCAGACCACGCCCTGAGCCAGCATCGCATCGGCCACTTTCACGAAGCCCGCGATGTTCGCCCCCTTGACGTAGTTGATCCGGCCATCAGCCTCTTCACCGTAGTGCACGCATGCATGGTGAATCGACTGCATGATGTTGTGCAGCTTGCTGTCCACTTCACCGGCCGTCCACAGCAGGCGCATGGCATTCTGCGACATTTCCAGGCCCGACACAGCTACGCCGCCCGCATTGGAGGCTTTGCCCGGGGCATACAGAATGCCGGCGTCCAGGAAGATATCCACAGCCTCGAGGGTAGTCGGCATGTTGGCGCCTTCGGCCACACAGATACAGCCGTTACGCAGCAAGGTGCGGGCATCTTCGGCGCTCAGCTCGTTCTGCGTGGCGCATGGCAGGGCGATGTCGCACGGCAGGCTCCACGGGGTCTGGCCCTTGCGGAACTCCAGGCCGAATTGCCCGGCCAGCTCGCTGATACGTCCGCGCTTGACGTTTTTCAGCTCCATCAAGGCGTCCCACTGGGCGTCGGTCAGGCCGGCTTCTGCATACAAGGTACCTTCAGAGTCAGACAGCGAGATCACCTTGCCGCCCAGGTCCATGACCTTACGCGCAGCATACTGGGCGACGTTGCCCGAACCGGACACCGCCACGCGGCGGCCGTCGATACGCTTGTCCTGACGCTTGAGCATTTCTTCGGCGAAGTAAACGCAGCCATAGCCGGTGGCTTCCGGGCGGATCAGGCTGCCGCCATAGGTCATGCCCTTGCCGGTCAACACCGAGGTGAACTGGTTGGCCAGACGCTTGTACTGGCCGAACATGAAGCCGATTTCGCGGGCACCCACGCCGATGTCACCGGCCGGTACGTCGCAGTCGGCGCCGATGTGGCGATACAGCTCGCTCATGAACGCCTGGCAGAAGCGCATCACTTCGGCGTCGCTCTTGCCTTTCGGGTCAAAGTCCGAGCCGCCCTTGCCGCCGCCCATGGGCAGCGAGGTCAGCGAGTTCTTGAACACCTGCTCGAACGCCAGGAACTTCAGCACGCTGAGGTTGACCGACGGGTGGAAGCGCAGCCCGCCCTTGTACGGGCCAATGGCACTGCTCATCTGAATGCGGTAACCGCGGTTGACCTGCACCTTGCCCTGGTCATCGACCCAGGAGACGCGGAACAGTACGGCGCGCTCGGGCTCGACCATGCGCTCGAGGATGCCGGACTGCAGATAGTGGGGGTTGGCTTCAAGGAATGGCCACAGGGTGCGCAGCACCTCTTCCACCGCCTGGTGGAATTCCGGCTGGCCTGGGTCACGCTGCTTTAGGCGTGCAAGGAAATTGTCGACAGATTCGATCATGGTAGACATCTCACCAAGAGGATTGGACTTATTGGTTTTTTTCAGAAATGTACCAAGAAGCAATCGCACCGGAATAGGGCGAAATGTCGTTTTTTTGAAATTATTTGGTGCGTTTTATGTAAGTGTATACAAAATACACCTACGCTTCGCCATTTATAGCGGTCCGCCAGGCACAAAAATGGGGCCTCTTGGGCCCCATTCTTGTGCATCAGAAAACCGGCTTACTGGGCCAGTTTCTTGTGCCGTACACGGTGCGGCTGGGCAGCAGCATCACCCAGACGCTTCTTGCGGTCGGCTTCGTACTCGGTGTAGTTACCCTCGAAGAACACCACGTTCGAGTCGTCTTCGTACGCCAGGATGTGAGTAGCCACACGGTCCAGGAACCAACGGTCGTGGGAAATCACGATCGCGGCGCCCGGGAAGTCCAGCAGGGCTTCTTCCAGCGAACGCAAGGTTTCGACGTCGAGGTCGTTGGACGGTTCGTCGAGCAGCAGAACGTTACCGCCTTCCTTCAGGGTCAGGGCCAGGTGCAGGCGGCCACGCTCACCACCGGACAGGTCCTTGACGAACTTCTGCTGATCGCCACCTTTGAAGTTGAAGCGGCCAACGTAGGTACGCGAAGGGATCTCGTAGTTGCCGATGCGGATCTGGTCGGAACCGTCGGAGATCTGCTGGAACACGGTCTTGGCGCCGTCCAGGTCCTCGCGGCTCTGGTCCACACAGGCCAACTGCACGGTTTCACCGATCTCGATGCTGCCCGAGTCCGGCTGCTCCTTGCCCATCAACATGCGGAACAGGGTCGACTTACCGGCACCGTTACCACCGATCACGCCAACGATGGCGCCTTTGGGCATGGAGAACGACAGGTTGTCGATCAGCACACGGTCGCCGTAGCCCTTGGTGACGTTCTTGAACTCGATAACCTTGTCACCCAGGCGCGGACCGGCCGGAATGTAGATTTCGTTGGTTTCGCTGCGCTTCTGGAATTCCTGCGACTGCATTTCTTCAAAGCGCTGCAGACGGGCCTTGGACTTGGACTGGCGGGCTTTGGCGCCTTTGCGCACCCACTCCAGTTCCTCTTTCATGGCCTTCTCGTGGGCGCTCTGCTGCTTGGATTCCTGCGCCAGACGCTCCGACTTGGCTTCCAGCCAGCCCGAGTAGTTGCCTTCGTACGGGATGCCGGCGCCGCGGTCCAGCTCCAGGATCCAGCCGGCGACGTTGTCGAGGAAGTAACGGTCGTGGGTAATGGCTACCACGGTGCCCGGGAAGTCGTGCAGGAAGCGCTCCAGCCAGGCCACCGAGTCGGCGTCCAGGTGGTTGGTGGGTTCGTCGAGCAGCAGCATGTCGGGTGCCGAGAGCAGCAGGCGGCACAGGGCTACACGGCGCTTCTCACCACCGGACAGGTGTTCGATGCGCGCATCCCAGGCGGGCAGGCGCAAGGCGTCGGCAGCGACGTCCAGCTGGCGCTCCAGGTTGTGGCCATCAGCGGCCTGCAGGATGGCTTCCAGCTTGGCCTGCTCGGCGGCCAGCTTGTCGAAGTCGGCATCCGGCTCGGCGTAGGCCGCGTAGACCTCGTCCAGGCGGGCCTGGGCGTCCTTGATTACGCTGACCGCTTCCTCGACCACTTCACGCACGGTCTTGGTTGGGTCCAGTTGCGGTTCCTGTGGCAGGTAACCCACGTTGATGTCGGGCATCGGACGGGCTTCGCCGTCGAATTCCTTGTCGACGCCCGCCATGATCCGCAGCAGGGTCGATTTACCGGCGCCGTTCAGGCCAAGTACGCCAATCTTGGCGCCTGGGAAGAACGACAGGGAAATGTTCTTGAGAATTTCCCGCTTCGGCGGCACGACCTTGCTCAGCCGATGCATGGTGTAGACGTATTGAGCCAAAACCAAGCCCTCTAATCAGATAGGTAAAGACATCGCCGATCGCCCCGGCACGCGGTGGCCAGTGGGATGTGTTTACGGGGTGTCATTGAACAAAGTCGACCATTCTACGCCAACGCGCGGCGTTGCATAGGAGGGGCCGATGGTGGGGTGTGATCAGTGCGGTCACTGGGATGAATTCATTGCCTGTGCCGGCCTCTTCGCGGGCATGCCCGCTCCCACAGCGTCACCACAGAGTCTGAAGAATCCGCGATTCCTGTGGGAGCGGGCGAGCCCGCGAAAGGGCCGGCACAGCAGCCGAAGAGACTCAGACGTGACGCTGTTTGGCCTTGCCCCGCGGCAAGCGGCAACGGTCGCCCTGCTCGGCCAGGCGCGCGGCCCAGGCGGACTTCACGCTGAAGCTGCCGCTGCGGGCAGGTTGCTGCTCGGCCGCCTTGGCCGGTTTGGCCGGTGCAGGCGCAGTGCTGACCACCTTGGCTGCCGGCTTGGCCGCCGCCACGGCAACAGCCGGCTCTGCTGCCACCTTGGCGGTCTTGCGCAGTTCAGCCAGCGATGGGGCCTTGCTTTTTGCGGCAGCGGCCGCCTCGGGTTTGCCCAGCGAGCGCTGGCAAGACTTGCAGGATACGTCCTCGGTCACGGCAGTGCTGACAAGGGTCTGACTGCTGCGCCCGCAGGCGGAATCGAGGCCATTGGAGGAAAAGTGAGTAACCAAAACCGAACATCTCCGATGCGTTGTCATGTATAGCGGGCGCTATTCTCGCACAGGTTACAGGGGCTTGCCGAACCACCAGGCAGCCACCATCGGTCAGCATGGCTGGCACTTTGCCATAATCCGAGGCATGCTAGCCGGTTTCGGGTATCCGGCCTTATAGTGCGCCACCGCGGTGCGCAAGCCCGGCGCCGGCACGCACCGTGCACGATCATTCCCTGCCATCGCCAGCCCAATCGCAGGATCAACGCTTGACCAACCTTACTCATCCGTCGTCATTGCGTTCCGCCCCACAAGCACCCGCAACTATCCTGCGCGGGTCGATCAAGGGTGCGCTGGCGCTGCTGGCCCTGATCCTGCTGGGCCTGCTGCTGTGGCAGCTGTTCGCCCAGTTCAACCATACCCAGGCCGAATTGCGCAAACAGAGCCTGGACGCCTCCGCGGAACTGGCCGACCACCTGAGCCTGAACATGGCGCTCAAGGCGCAACAGGCCGTGAACGTGGTGCAACCCTACCTTGATGCACCAACACCTGCCGCCCTGCCTAGCCTGCTCGGCACCCTGCGCGAGCGCCTCCCCGCCCTGCAGAGCGTGGCCTGGCTGGACAACACCGGGCAGCTACGCGCCGACAGCCTGGCCGGCAGCCCCGACCGCCAGTCGCTTGACGAGTTGCTCGTGCTGAGCCAGGGACGCCCGTACTTCTTCACCAATTCGGCCGACAACCACATCCTGTACCTGTTGCTGCGCCAGGATGCCTCACAGGGTAGCGGCTACTGGCTACTGCGCCTGTCACCGGACTATTACCGCGAGCTCACCCTCCACCTAGAGGGCAGTGGCCACCCGCAGTGGCTGCTGGAGAACAGCCGCAGCGGCGAGGTGCTGCAGCGCCATGCCGCAGCCGACACCAGCGACGAACCGCTGCAAAGCGTGATGCTGGCCTTTATCGAAAACAGCACCTGGCAGCTACGCGGTCTGTTCGACGCCAAACTGGCCCAGCAAAAATTATTGCCGGCGCTGATCGGCAAGTGCCTGCTGGTGCTGTTCTGCGCCCTGCTGCCGGTGCTGGCGCTGATCAACATGCGTCGCCGCCAGCGGGCGTTGCAGGAAGACCGCCGGCGCTATCAGGAAATTTTTGAAGGCACCGGCGTTGCCCTGTGCGTGCTCGACCTGTCCAGCCTGCCCGGCCAGCTCGACCGCTACCACCTGCGTAACCGGGCCGCACTCAAGCACAGCCTGGCGCTGGACCCGAACCTGCGCCGCTCGCTGCTGCTGGAGCTGAAGATCACCGAGGTCAACCAGGTGGCGCGCCAGCTGCTGAACATCGACTGTCACGAAGGTGCCTGGCAGCGGCTGATCGATGGCACTGGCGACAGCCGAGACAGCGTCGGCATGCAACTGATCGACGCACTGATCGAACAACGCCCGTTGCTGGAGCTGGAAGTGCGTCTGCCGACACCGCAGGGCACCGAGCTGCACCTGTGGCTGATGGCCCGGCTGCCGCTGCAGCGTCGTGATTATCAGGCGGTGATCCTCAGCATCAGCGATATCACCAGCCGCAAACAGGTGGAGCTGTCGCTACTGGAACGCGAAAGCTTCTGGTCGGACGTGGTACGCACAGTACCCGACCAGTTGTATGTGCAGGATGTGCCGAGCCAGCGGATGATCTTCAGCAACCGCCACCTCGGCCAGACCCTGGGCTACGACCGCACCGAGCTGGCACAGATGGGCGACCGCTTCTGGGAACTGCTGCTGCACCCCGAGGACGCCGCACACTACCAGGCACTGCGCCAGCAACAGCGCGACAGCGGTCATGACCAACCGCTGCACTGCCAGCTGCGCTTCCGCCACCGCGACGGAAGCTGGCGCTGCTACGACATCCGCGAGCAGGTGCTGAGCCGCAACGCCGAAGGCCTGGTGACGCGCATCATCGGTGTGGGCAAGGATGTGACCGTTCAGATCGAGGCCAGCCAGTCGCTACGTGACAGCGAGCAACGCTACCGCATGCTCGCCGAAAGCATCAGTGACGTGATCTTTTCCACCGACAACCAGCTCAAGCTCAACTATGTCAGCCCCTCGGTACAGAGCGTGCTGGGCTACCAGGCCGACTGGATCTTCGCCAACGGCTGGCAGTCGATCGTCGCCAACCCGGCCCAGCTCACCGGCATCTACAGCCTGATGGAGCGTGTCAGCAAGGCCATGGGCGATCCGGCGCAGATGGCGCAACTGTGCAGCCAGTTACCCACCCAACTGTTCCTGTTCGACTGCCTGCGTGCCGATGGCCGCAAGATCCCGATCGAGCTGCGCCTGGTGCTGGTGTGGGACGATGACCAGCGCTTCGAAGGCGTACTCGGGGTGGGCCGCGACATCAGCCAGCAACGTCGTGCCGAAAAAGACCTGCGCATGGCCGCGACCGTATTCGAACACTCCACCTCGGCGATCCTCATCACCGACCCGGCCGGCTATATCGTCCAGGCCAACGAGGCGTTCAGCCGCGTCAGCGGTTACGCCGTCAGTGAAGTGCTCGACCAATTGCCGGGCATGCTCACTGTCGACGAACAGCAGGAAGGCCACCTGCGCTATGTGGTCAAGCAACTGCACCAGCGCGGCAGCTGGGAAGGTGAAGTGTGGCTCAAGCGCCGTGACGGCGACCATTACCCGGCCTGGGTCGGCATCACCGCGGTACTGGACGACGAAGGCGACCTGGCCAGCTACGTGTGCTTCTTCACCGACATCAGCGAACGCAAGGCCAGCGAACAGCGCATTCACCGCCTGGCCTACTACGACGCCCTTACCCACCTGCCCAACCGCACACTGTTCCAGGACCGTTTGTACAACGCCCTGCAGCAGGCCGAGCGGCAGAAGGCCTGGGTGGTGCTGATGTTCCTCGACCTCGACCGCTTCAAACCGATCAACGACTCCCTCGGCCATGCGGCCGGCGACCGCATGCTCAAGGACATGGCCCTGCGCCTGCTGGCCTGCGTGGATGACGACGACACGGTGGCACGCATGGGCGGCGACGAGTTCACCCTGCTGCTGCAACCGCGCCCCACCCGCGAAATGGCCCTGAACCGCGCCATCCACGTGGCCGAGAACATCCTCGGCAGCCTGGTGCGGCCGTTCGTGCTGGAAAACCGCGAGTTCTTCGTCACCGCCAGCATCGGCATCGCCCTCAGCCCGCAGGATGGCAGTGAGCTGAGCCAGCTGATGAAGAACGCCGACACCGCCATGTACCACGCCAAGGAGCGCGGCAAGAACAACTTCCAGTTCTACCAGGCCGAAATGAACGCCAGCGCCCTGGAGCGCCTGGAGCTGGAAAGCGACCTGCGCCATGCCATGGAGCAGAACGAGTTCATCCTCTACTACCAGCCGCAGTTCAGTGGCGACGGCAAGCGCCTGACCGGCGCCGAAGCGCTGCTGCGCTGGCGTCACCCGACCCGTGGCCTGGTGCCGCCGGGTGACTTCATCCCGGTGATCGAAGAACTGGGCCTGGTGGTGGACGTGGGCGACTGGGTGCTGCGCGAGGCCAGCCGCCAGCTCAAGGCCTGGCACAAGGCCAAGGTGCGGGTGCCGAAAGTGTCGGTGAATATTTCGGCGCGGCAGTTCTCCGACGGCCAGCTAGGCACTCGGATTGCCAACATCCTGGAAGAAAGCGGCCTGCCGCCGGCATGCCTGGAACTGGAGTTGACCGAAAGCATCCTGATGCGCGAGGTGAACGAGGCGCTGCAGATTCTTGCCAGCCTGAAGAACCTCGGCCTGAGCATTGCGGTAGACGACTTCGGCACTGGCTACTCGTCGCTCAACTACCTCAAGCAGTTCCCTATCGACGTCCTGAAGATCGACCGGACCTTCGTCGACGGCCTGCCCGAAGGCGAGCAAGACGCGCAGATTGCCCGGGCGATCATCGCCATGGCCCACAGCCTCAACCTGGCAGTCATCGCCGAGGGCGTGGAAACCCACGAACAGCTGGAGTTTCTGCGCGAGCATGGTTGCGACGAGGTGCAAGGCTACCTGTTCGGGCGGCCGATGCCGGCGCATCAGTTCGAGGCGCAATTCTCCAACGAGACCTTGTTCATGTTCCATTGACCCGCACGCTGCCTGCTCGCAAGGTCCCCCGTAGGAGCGGGTTTACCCGCGAACACCGGCAAAGCCGGTGCCATGCACCGCGCCGCCTTCTTCGCGGGTAAACCCGCGCCTACAAGTACGGTGTCGCGACACAATCCTGCATAAAAAGCGGACTTCCAGGTCAACTCCTGCCCCCGCCCAGCCCAGAAACGGCGCGGGATGCAAGATGAAGCCCATTGGTCTGCGACTTGACGCCACTTCATATGCCAGCCGCGAATCAATCGGTTAGAATGCACACCCAAATTACCCCGATCCTTGAGGACCGCCATGTTCAGCCGTGATTTGACCATTGCCAAGTACGACGCCGAGCTCTTCGAAGCCATGCAGCAAGAAGCTCTGCGCCAGGAAGAGCATATCGAGCTGATCGCTTCGGAAAACTACACCAGCCCGGCAGTCATGGAAGCCCAGGGCTCGGTCCTGACCAACAAGTACGCCGAAGGCTACCCAGGCAAGCGCTACTACGGCGGTTGCGAGTACGTCGACGTCGTCGAGCAACTGGCCATCGACCGTGCCAAGGAGCTGTTCGGCGCCGACTACGCCAACGTACAGCCGCACGCTGGCTCCCAGGCCAACGCTGCCGTCTACCTGGCCCTGCTGTCTGCCGGTGACACCATCCTGGGCATGAGCCTGGCCCACGGTGGCCACCTGACCCACGGTGCTTCGGTAAGCTCCTCGGGCAAGCTGTACAACGCCATCCAGTACGGCATCGACGGCAATGGCCTGATCGACTACGACGAAGTCGAGCGCCTGGCTGTCGAGCACAAGCCCAAGATGATCGTTGCCGGCTTCTCGGCCTACTCGCAGGTTCTGGACTTCGCCCGCTTCCGCGCCATCGCCGACAAGGTCGGTGCCTACCTGTTCGTCGACATGGCCCACGTTGCCGGCCTGGTTGCCGCTGGCGTGTACCCGAACCCTGTTCCGTTCGCCGACGTGGTCACCACCACCACCCACAAGACCCTGCGCGGCCCGCGCGGCGGCCTGATCCTGGCCCGTGCCAACGCCGACATCGAGAAGAAGCTGAACTCCGCCGTCTTCCCGGGCGCCCAGGGCGGCCCGCTGGAGCACGTCATCGCGGCCAAGGCCATCTGCTTCAAGGAAGCCCTGCAGCCAGAGTTCAAGGCTTACCAGCAGCAAGTCGTGAAGAACGCCCAGGCCATGGCCAGCGTGTTCATCGAGCGCGGTTTCGACGTGGTTTCCGGTGGCACCCAGAACCACCTGTTCCTGCTGTCGCTGATCAAGCAGGAAATCTCCGGTAAGGATGCTGACGCCGCCCTGGGCAAAGCCTTCATCACCGTCAACAAGAACTCGGTACCGAACGACCCGCGTTCGCCGTTCGTCACTTCGGGCCTGCGTTTCGGCACCCCAGCCGTTACCACCCGTGGTTTCAAGGAAGCCGAGTGCAAGGAACTGGCAAGCTGGATCTGCGACATCCTGGCCGACCTGAACAACGAAGCGGTGATCGACGCCGTGCGTGAGAAGGTCAAGGCCATCTGCAAGAAGCTGCCGGTTTACGGCAACTGATTGGTGCTTGCCTGAAGTGAAAAAGCCCGGCCCAGTGCCGGGCTTTTTCGTGAACGGACCATGAAACACGTTCGCAGGCCTGATACACATCCTGTGGGAGCGGGCGTGCCCGCGAAGAAGGCTACGCGGTGGATGGCACCGGCTGCGCCGGTGTTCGCGGGCACGCCCGCTCCCACAGGGAATGATTTCGAGCAGCCACGTGCCATCACGTATTACCCTGTTTGACACCACCAACCACAGGCCACACCTTGACCAGAGAGCAACTCGAAACCCGGCAGATCCCCATCTACTTCGCCGCCGTACTGGCCGCTATCGTCTTCGGCCTGCTGGCCAGCGACACTGCGCGCCAGCTTGAAGCCCTGATCACCCCCGCCATCGCCGTGCTGATGTACGCGATGTTCCTGCAAATACCCTTCCTCGACCTGCGCCAGGGCCTGGGTAACCGCCGCTTCATCACGGCCCTGCTACTGGCCAATTTCATTCTCGTTCCGCTGCTTGTCTGGGCCATCACCCGTGGGCTGGTGGAACACCCGGCGATCCTCGTCGGGGCCTTGCTGGTGTTGCTCACGCCCTGCATCGACTACGTGGTGGTGTTCACCCACATTGGCAAAGGCGACTCACGCCTGACCCTGGCCGCAACCCCCGTGTTATTGCTGGCGCAACTGGTGCTGCTGCCGGTGTACCTGGCCCTGATGCTGGGTGGTGGCAGCCAGGTGGCAATCTCCATCACACCGTTCGTGGAAGCTTTCGTGCTGTTGATCGTGGTGCCGATGGCCCTCGCGGTACTCACCAGCGCCGGTGCCCGGCGCTCGCGCGCAGTCGCGACCTGGAACGACGCCTGGGCGTGGTTGCCGGTGCCGGCCATGGCCTTGGTGCTGATGGTGGTGATCGCTTCGCAGATTGTCGTGGTACTGCGTGATTTCGACCGTCTGCTGCCGGTGGTTCCGGTATACATCGGCTTCATGCTGCTGGCCCCGGTGCTCGGCTTCATCTGTGCGCGCCTGCTGCGCCTGCCGGCCAGCGAGGCACGCTCGGTGACGTTCAGTGCAGCCACGCGCAACTCGCTGGTGGTGCTGCCGCTGGCGCTGGCGTTGCCAGAAGAGATGCGCGGGTTGGCGGCGGCAGCCGTGATCACGCAAACCCTGGTAGAGCTGGTGAGCGAACTGATCTATGTACGGGCGGTACCACGGTTTGTGCACTGACCCGTGGCACTCGTCATAGAAAAAAAACTATTCGGGGCACACAGCAAACACCTGCACCTCTACCAGGTAGCCAGCCCCCAGGTCGGCGCCCACGCAGGCCCGCACCGGTTTTGCACAGCCTTGCAACCAGGCGTCGTACACTTCGTTGACCAGGTCGAAGTGGCGGTAGTCGGCCAGCCACATCTGAACCCGCGTCAGCTGCGCCTTGCCGACGTTGGCCTGCCCCATCAGGCCGTCGATCACGCTCAGCGCCTGACGTAACTGCCCCTGCACATCCTGTTGCAGGTCGTCGGCCACGATGCCTGCCGTTTCAAACAGGCCCCTGTAACTGACCGCCAGTGACATCCGCGCGCTTGATCCGTAGCGAGTGATCATCGAGGTACCCTCCCCCTCAACCCATCTGGTTGAAGCAGACGACTTTGGGTTGGGTCATGTCCTCGTAGGCGAACCGCACTCCCTCACGCCCAAGACTCCCATACTTGGCCCCACCAAATGGCATGGCATCGAAGCGGTAGTCGGAAGAGTCGTTGATCATTACACCGCCGGCCTCGATACGCCGGGCCAGGCTCAACGCCAGCGACAGGTCGCGGGTGAACACACCGGCATGCAAGCTGTACTCCGGGGCATTGGCCAGCGCTATCGCCTGCTCGACAGTCTCGAAGGGCGCCAGCATCACCACCGGTGCAAAAACCTCCTCAAGCCACAGCCGGCTGACGTGGTCCACGCTTTCGAGCACTGTCGGCGCATAGATCGCCCCCTGACGCTGGTGGCCGCAGAGCAGGCGGGCACCGCCCTCAAGCGCCTGGTTGACGCGTTCTTCGATCTGTCGGGCAGCCGCTTCGGTGATCATCGGCCCCATATCCGTTTCGCGCCGGCCCGGATCGCCCCAGACCATCGCCTGGGTCAATGCCACGAAGCGTTCGCGGAACGCCTCATAGATCGAGGCATCTACGAGAATGCGCTGGGTGCCGATGCAGTTCTGCCCGGCCGCCCAGAACGCGCCCGACACACACGACTCGACCGTGGCCTCAAGGTCGCAGTCCTTGAGCACCAGCACCGGGGCATTGCCGCCAAGGTCCATGGCAAGCTTTTTCAAACCAGCCCCGTGCGCAATCTTTTCGCCCGTCGCGAAACCACCCGTAAAGGAAACCATCCGCACCTCACGCACAGCCACCAGCGCCTTGCCCAGTTCGGCGCCCCCTGTGGCTACAGTGACAACGGCCTCCGGCAACCCTGCATCCACCAGATACTGCACCAGTTTCAGGGCAGAAAGAGGGGCCAGTTCCGAGGGTTTCAGAATGACCGCATTGCCCCCTGCAAGTGCTGGCCCCAGCTTGTGCGCCACCAGGTTGAGCGGGTCGTTGTACGGGGTAATGGCCAGGATCAACCCCAACGGCTCGCGGGTGAACCAGCCCTGACGCGATTCGGAGCCTTCATAGGCATCGAAAGGCACCACCTCACCGGCGTTGCGCCGTGCCTCTTCGGCAGACAGCTTGAGCGTGTTGATGCAGCGTTTGACCTCTTTCTCGGCCTGGCGCAGGGTCTTGCCCGCTTCATCGACGATCAGGCCGGCAAAGTCTGCCGCATCCCGTTCAATGAGTTGAGCGGCGTGTTCAAGAATGTGCGCCCGGCGGTGCCGGGGCAGCGCCGCGCTTTCACGCACACCCTGACGGGCACGGGCGAGCAAGGCAGGCACCGCTTCTGCGCCGAGGTTGTCGACGCTGCCAACCAGGCTGCCATCGAAGGGGTTGTACACATCGATCAAGGCGGGTTGCTGAACAAGCGCCCGGGATACGGAAGTCAGGCTCATGAACGTTGCTCCTCAGGCCGAATGGCCGGCCGCGTGAATGGCGACAATGTCCGACAGCAAGGCAAAAGCCGTTTCGATGCGCCCCGCCCCCGGGCCGGACACGGTTACAGCCCCCAGCAACTCGGTGTCGAACGCCAGCGCATTGGTGGCGCCTGAAATACCTGCCAAGGGGTGATGGCCAGGCAGCAGCTTCGCTTCGACGCTGGCTCGCACCGAGCCATCGGCTTCACGGCGGGCACTGCCGATCAGCTTCCAACGCTCGCCCGCCGCCTGTGCCCGCTCGATAGCCGCGCTGTCGATGGCACTGATACCGCTGCAGGCCACATCACCCACCTGCAGACAGGCGCCGAGCAACTCATTGGCGAGGATCACCACCTTCAGGCGTACGTCATGGCCTTCCACATCGGCGGTCGGGTCAGCCTCGGCAAAGCCAAGCGCTTGTGCCTGGGCCACCGCCTCGTTGAAGCCCAGCCCTTCCTCCATGCGCGTGAGCACATAGTTAGAGGTACCGTTGAGAATGCCCTCGAAACCTACCAGGCCCGCGCCCGCCAGGGTTTGGCGCGCCATGCGCAGCACCGGTGTGCCGCTCATCACGGCGCCTTCGTATTCGAACGACACATCGTTGGCCTTGGCCAAGGCCTTGAGCGCCTGGGCATGCAAGGCAATCGGCCCCTTGTTGGTGGTGACCACGTGCTTGCCCGCCTCCAGCGCCCAGCGGCAGAAGGTTGCCGCCGGCTCACCGTCCTTGGGGTTGGTGAATGTGGCCTCGGCGATGATGTCGGCGCCTGATTGCTTGATCACCGCCTCATTGAACGCCTCGGCCGAACCTTGAGGGATTTGCGCCAGCGCGCCCTTCTGGGCCGGCAGCGCGGCCAGCATGGCGGCATCCAGGCCGTCGCGGTCGATCACCGACCCCAGGAACAAGTCGGTGACACCAACGATTTTCAGGCCAAAGCCCAACTCTTGCTGCCAGCGCGCATTGCGTTCGGCGATCAGTTGGGCAAGAGCGCGGTTAACGCCACCAAAGCCAACGAGTGCAATTTTGTATTCGGTCATGGTTTGCTGTCCTGTCCAGGCAGTGGGTCGATGAGGACTAGCGTAAGAGCCGTGCACTGCCAGTTGAATATGGCAATCCGCTGTATTTATTGGCCAATCTGGCCAGTGCAAAGCGCGCACCTGCGCCAGGGCAAAACGCACAACGCCGCCAGGGCGCGAACCCAGGCGGCGTTGTGCTAGCCAATGCAAAGACGCGGTTCAGACCACCGCGGCCAGGACGAACGAAGTCACCGTGTTCTCCACCCCGGGCATGGCAGCGATTTCCTTCCACACATGGTGCACCCGCTCCGGGCTGGAGGCCTCGACGCGCAACATCAGGTCGAACTCGCCGCTGAGCACTTCACACTGGATCACCTCGGGGATCTGGCGCAGCGCATCGAGTACCGCGTCACCGCGCATGCGGTCATAGCGGTAGACGAAGATCACCGCGTTGATCAACGACGCCGGCCGTCTGCCCTCACCGATGCGCAGGGTATAACCCTGAATGGCGCCGTCGCGCTCCAGGCGCTCGATGCGCTGGCGTACCGCATTGCGCGACAGGTTCACCTTCAACCCCAACTCGGCGTGGGCAATACGCGCATTGGCGGTGAGCTCGGCGAGAATGCGCTCGTCCAGGGGGTCGAGGATGCGCTTCATCGCCCAGCCTGCAACCGGGCCAACAAGGCATGAACACCGGCCAGGTCGTCAGGTGCCAACAGCGGCCCATCGCCCGCTGTGCCGACCGCGCCGGCGGGCACCTCACCGTGCCAGGCCCCCAGCTCCGCCAGCAGCCCGGCAGACTTTTCGGGGGCAAACTGCCCCAGCGTGACGATGGGCGCACCGATGTTGCGCCGGTGCAGGCGCCCGGCGAATACCCCTGTCGCGGCATGGGGGTCTACTGCGCTGCCCGTTTCATGGAACAGCGTGACAATTTCTTCGCGAATCAGCACGTCGTCCACGGCATAGGAGTCGAACAGCATGCGCGCATGCAACCACTGGCGGTTGCCGATGCTCAGCTCGCCGCACGCCTCGAAGTGCTCCATCAGTGCCCGGGTCGCCCCACCATCGCGGTCATACAGTTCCCAGACGAAGCGCTCCAGGTTGGAGAACAGCGAAAAGTCCATGACCGGTGACAAGGTCTGGCTGGTTGAGCCACGGCTGTACCGGTTGCAGTGGATGAACCGGTGCAAGGCATCGTTGCGGTTGGTGGAGACGATGATCTGGTTGATCGGCAGGCCCATTTTCTGGGCAATGAACCCCGCGTAGATCTCGGCAAAACTGGCCGTGGGGATGCTGAACCCGACCGGGCGTATCCCGCCACCCAACTGCAGCGCCGCATGGAAATAGAACACGATCTGCGCCAGCACACCGACCCAGTTGGTGGAGTTGAAGCTGACCGGAATCAGCCCGGGGCATGGCCAGTCACGCAGCAGCGCCGACACCAGCGACTGGCAGTCGTCAAAGCTGCCATCCACGGCCACGCAGCTCACGCTGTCAGACGCGGCGCTGCGCATCACTGCCGCGCGGTCGGCGGGCGTGCCTGCGCTGGGGTATAGCGCCAGCAAGCCTGCTGCAGGGCAATGCCGCAACGCTTCGATAGCCGCTACTGCAGTATCGCCGTTGCTGGCACCGACCAGCATGACCCGCTCGCACTCCGCCCCCAGAAAGTGCCGGACAAAGCGCGCCTGCAACTGCGCGGCAAAGTCCTTGGAGGACCGGGTAGGCCCATGGAAAAGCTGCAGGATCCATTCGTTATGACCAAGCTGCTGCAACGGCGCAATACCGCGGTGGCGGAACCCGCGATAGCTGTCGCTGACCAGCGCCCTGAGGGTAGGCTCGTCGAGGGTATCGCCGACAAACGGTGCCATTACCCGCCAGGCCAGTTCGTCGAAGGGCAACCACGACCAGCTGGCAATTTCCTGTGGGCTGAACACCGGCACCGAGGTGGGCACATAAAGCCCACCATCATCGGCCAGGCCAGAAAGCAATGCCGTGCGGAAATCGACCCGTGTCTCGTTGCCGCGCGTGGATGTGTACTGCATCGGTGCTCCAGATAGCTACGTAAATTAACGATGCGCCATGGCCACCAGCCAATGGCTGAACGCCTGGGCATCGGGGGACAACGCTTCACCCAGGCCGCGTACCAGGAAAAACGACTCGCTTGCCTCGATACGCTGGGCAAAAGGAGCGACCAGCCGCCCCTCCTGCAGCAGGTCCTCTACCAGCGACGAGCGTGCCAGCGCCACGCCCAGCCCCAGCTCCGCCATGCGCAGGGTCGACACCAGCGTGTCGAACTGCAGGCCACTGGAAGAGTCAACCTGATCGGCGCCGACCCGCTCCAGCCAGTAGCCCCACCCCTCCTCGTAACCCAGCACATGCAGCAACGGCACACGGGCCAGGTCGCGCGGGTCGCGCAGCGGGCAGCTGGCCAGCAGCGCGGGGGCGCACACCGGCACCAGCACGTCGCGGGTCAGGCGCTGCGCCTCCACCCCGGCCCACTGCCCGCTGCCCCAGCGGATTTCCAGATCATCTTCGGCATCCAGCTCCTTGACCCACAGGTTGCTGATGTAGCGGATGTCCACCTGCGGGTGCGAACGCCGAAAGTCGGCCAGCCGGGGGGCCAGCCAGAAGTGCAAAAACGACAGGCTGCCCCGTACCTTCAGGGGCCGACGCTGGCGTTGCCCGAAGATTTCATTGGTGCCTACCGCAAGGCGGCTGATGGCGTCCTGCACCACCGGCAGGTAGGACTGCCCTTCTTCGGTCAGCCCCAGCCCGCGCGGCAGGCGCTTGAACAGCGCCACACCCAATTGGCTTTCCAGGTGACGAATCTGTTGGCTCACCGCCCCTTGGGTAAGGTGCAGCTCTTCTGCCGCATGGGTGAAGTTCAAGTAACGCGCCGACACTTCGAAGGCTCTCAGCCAGTTCAGGGGGGGCAAAGTTTTCTGGGTCATCGGCGGCTTCTCGTGGCTAGGTTCCGGTGGCCTAGTATCACCTGCTCAGGCGGCCTCGGAACCTGGGGCGACAATTTCCACCGGGCCCGTACGGCGGCTGCGGTACTTGCACGTCAGCCAATAGGCCAGGTAGCACCAGGCAATGAAGGGCAAGCCGAAGTACAGGGCAACACGCTGAGCAGGGTCGAAGGCAATGCCGACGCAGGCCAGTACGCAGCAGAATATGGCCCCCAGTGGTACGAACGGGTAGCCACGCACCCGGAACTTGAGGTCCTCGAGCTTGCCGCCGCTGGCGATGTAATGACGGCGGAATGCGATTTGGCTGGCCGCGATGCTGATCCACACCACCACCACGGCCAACCCTGAAATCGACACCAGCGCCAGGTAGATGGTGTCGGGGGCAAACACACTGCTCAACAGCGAAGCCATGCCGCCAGCCATGCTCAGCACAATCGCATTGAAGGGTGTGCCGCGGCGCGACAGCGTGGCGTAACGGCGGGGCATGTTGCCTTGGTCGCTGAGGGTCCAGAGCATGCGCGAAGCGGCGTAGAGGCCGGAGTTGGCAGCAGACAGCAGCGCGGTGATGATGACGAAGTTCATGATATCGGCCGCATACGGGATACCAATCATCGCAAAGACCATCACGAACGGGCTTTCAATAACCCCGGCCTGTTCACGCGGCAGCAAGGTGGCCAGCACAAAGATGGTGCCGATGAAGAACAGCGCCAGGCGCAGCACCGTGGTGCGAATGGCCTTGGGCACGTTCTTTTCCGGGTCTTTGGTTTCGCCGGCAGCGATGCCGATCAGCTCGGTACCCGAGAACGCGAAGGCCACTGCCAGCAGGGTCATGGCAATTGACCAGAAACCGGTGGGGAACAACCCTTCACGGGTGAAATTGCCCAGCCCTGCACTGTGCGCCTGCTGGATCTCGAAGCCACCCAGAATGGCCCCGCCGCCCACCACCAGAAAGGCGATGACGGCCAACACCTTGACCAGTGACAACCAGAATTCGGTTTCGGCGAACGATCGCACCGAAATGATATTGCTGATGAACACCGCGGCGCCGAACAGCGCACTCCACATCCATACCGGCGTGTCGGGGAACCAGCGCACCATCAGGATGCCCGCGGCGGTGAATTCGGAGCCGATGGCCACCGTCCAGGTCAGCCAGTACATCCAGGCCACCATGTAACCGGTGCCCGGGCCGAGGTAACGCGTGGCGTAACTGCTGAACGAGCCGACTTCCGGCATGTGTACCGCCAGCTCACCCAGGCACATCATGACCAGGTACACCATGATTGCGCCGAGTATGTAGGCGATGACCGCGCCCAACGGGCCGGCCTGGTTAACGGTGTAGCCCGACGTGAGAAACAGGCCGGTGCCTATCACACCGCCCAGTGCCAGCATGACGATGTGGCGGGTTTGCATATCCTGCTTGAAGGTATGCGCCGAGGCATTTCTAGTTGTGGTTGTCTGCACGGACATTGTGGGTTACTCATGAAAGTTGGCGGGCAAGGACGTAGCAACGACCTCGTCTTGGCAGAGCGAATCGAGTTGCCTTGCATATTGTTTTTGTTCGACTTCATGAAGTGGCACCCACCACACGGGTGGGTGCTACGCGCCAGCCTCAGGCCTGCACCGGGCTCTGGCAGGCGTCTGCGTCAGCGTGCAATTCCTTTGCGACGGCCAGTTCCTCACGCACCGATGCACAGGCCTGTGCCAGGTCCGCCAGCAGGTCATCGGTTTCCTCGATGCCCACTGAAATGCGCACCAGCCCTTCGGAAATGCCCAGCGCCAGGCGCTCTTCCAAAGTGTTCTCGACATGGCTGGTGGTGCGCGCCGGGCCATAGATGGTCTCTACCGCGCCGAGGTTACCGGCCCGATGGGCATACTTCAGCCGCGGCAGCAAACGGGCCACGGTCGGCATGCCGCCCTTCAGCACGAAGCTGACAATGGCGCCAAACCCGCGCATTTGCGCCTTGGCAATGGCATGCCCGGCATGCGCCGGCAAACCTGGGTAGTTCACCGCTTCAACCAGCGGCTCGGTGCTCAGGTAAAGGGCCAACGCCATGGCACTGGCTTGCTGCTGGCGCAGGCGCACTGCCAGGGTCTTGATACCGCGGATGATCAGGTAGGCCGAGAACGGGTCCAGCGCCGCACCGTTGATTTCCCGGTAGTGCCGCACCTGGGCCATCAACGCCTCCGCACCGCACACCACCCCACCCAGCACGTCACCATGCCCGGACAGAAACTTGGTTGCGCTGTGCACCACTACATCAACGCCCAGCGCCAGCGGGTTCTGGTTCAGTGGCGTGGCAAAGGTGTTGTCGGCCACCACCAGCGCCCCCACCTTGTGCGCAGCGGCGCTCAGCCGACGAATGTCCAGCACCTTCAGCGTCGGGTTGGTGGGGGTTTCCAGGTACAGCAGGTCGCAACCGGCGGCAATCTCGCGCTCCAGCGCTTCAGTGTCCAAGGTATCGCACAGGCACACTTGCACCCCCATGCGCGGCAGGAACTCTTCGAAGATCTTGTTGGTGCCGCCATAGCTGTCGCGGGTCGACACCACGCGTTTGCCGTTGGACAGGAAGGTGTGCAGCACGGCACTGATGGCCGCCATGCCGCTGCTGAAGGCGACTGCCGACTCGGCTTGCTCCAGCTCGGCCAGTTTTGCTTCCAGCGTGGCGACCGTGGGGTTGCTCATGCGGCTGTAGATGAAGCCAGGCTGCTTGCCCTGCGCCACGTCGTACCAGGCATCGATATCGTTGTAGCCATAAGCGGCGCTGACCACGATCGGGGTCTGCGTGGCGTTGTACGGGTGCTGTACCTGCTCCCCGCTCCACACGACCCGCGTCCCCACACCGGCCGCAGCATTGCCCTCGAATTTTTCGTTGTTGTTCATATCCGCTTCCCGCCCAGCTGAGTTGTGTACACCGATGCAGCATCGGCCTTCAGCGGACTATAGGGAGATGGCGGGGGCCTGAAAAACGATGGAATCCGGGTCTGACTGGCGTTTTTTTTAATGGCTGCGGACCGGGCGCTGCAAAAGCCGCCCGGTCACGTGGGCGCTTAGGCCAGGTTGCGCTTCAGCTCGGCGATGTGCTCCGGGCCGATGCCACAGCAACCGCCGACCATGCTGGCACCCCGCGCACGCCAGTCCTTGGCCCATGCCAGGTAACCCGGCGGATCGAGGTCTTCGCGCAGTTCGTCCAGGCCATCGTTGGCAGTGGCTTCTTTGGGTTGCGGCGGGAAGGCGTTGGCATAGGCACCGATGGCAATCTCGGCGTTGTGTCGCTCGATGACCGAGCGCGCGACATCAATGGCGGCGCCGATCACCTCCGGCTGGCTGCAGTTGAACAACACCGCAGCCACGCCCAGGCTGACTGCGGCCTCGATGGCTTCGGCCACCGGTTCACCGGAACGCAGGCGCGGAACCTCGTCGACGTCCTCGTCCTGCAGGGTGAAGGACACCCAGAACGGCCTGCCATCTGCCGGCAAATGGCTATGAATGGCCCGCACTTCGGCCACGGAACTCTGGGTTTCGGCCAGCCACAGGTCAACATGCGGGGCCAGGCCCTGGAGCAGCGGGGTCAGCACCTCTGCCACACGCTCGGACTGGAACAGGTCGGGGCGGTAGGACCCGAACAGCGGCGGCAACGAACCTGCCACCCTGACCGGGTGCGCGCCGCTATCTGCCGCGTGCCGCGCAAGCTGGCCTGCGATATGGGCCAGCTGTCGCCCTTCGGCGGCAAAGCGTTCTTCACCGATGTGGAACGGCACTACTGCATAGCTGTTGCTGGTGATGACCTGCGCACCCGCATCGATGAAGGCTGCATGCACGCCCACGACCGCCTCCGGCGCCTCGCTCAGCGCCAGCGCCGACCACTCGGGCTGGCGAAACGGTGCACCGCTGCGCTGCAGCTCTCGGCCCATGCCACCGTCCAGAATTACCATCGTTCGCTCTGCCATATAACTTCTCTGAAGGTTCTTATGAATAAAATTCATTATGGGGATTAGGGTTATAACTATTAAATACCCTATCACCCATTTGCCCAACATATCAGGTATGTACATGCGATTTTCTTCTCTGCTGGGTGCGGGCCTTGTACTGCTCGCAACTGCCACCCAAGCCTTTGCTGGCGCCACGTTGGAGCGGGTTGAATCGCGCAAGGAAATGGTCAACGTGCTGATGGAAAGCTACCCGCCGTTTTCCTTCCTCAATGACCATAACCAGCTCGACGGTTACGACGTGGACGTGGCCAAGGCAGTGGCCGACAAGCTCGGCGTCAAACTGCGTCTGGAAACACCGTCCTGGGACGTGATTGCCGCTGGCCGCTGGAGCGGGCGCTACGACATCTGCATTTGCTCGATGACCCCGAGCAAGGCGCGCGCCGAAGTGTTCGACTTCCCCGTGGAGTACTACGCATCGCCCGCCGTGATCGTGGTCAATGCCTCGGATGAGCGCATCCATGGCGCCAAAGACCTGGAAGGCCGCAAGGTGGGTTCGATCAGTGCATCGAGCTACGAAAGCTACCTGAACAAGAACCTGGTCATTGAAGGCAAGGAAGACCAGAAGATCGACTACCCGTTCGACTTCGTGCAGGCTGCGCCCTACGACACTGAAAACGTCGCCTTCCAGGACTTGGGCCTGGGCACTGGCGTGCGCCTGGACGCCATTATTACGAACCTGGTGACCGCGCAGCCGCGCCTGCAGCAAGACAAGCGCTTCAAGCTGGCCGGCGCGCCGCTGTATGAAGAGCCCAACGCGGTGGCCATCGAAAAAGGCGACCCCGAGTGGGATGCCAAGGTACGCCAGGTGTTCGCCGAGCTGAAGGCTGATGGCACCCTGGCCAAGCTGTCGCAGAAATGGATTGGCGCCGACATCAGCAAATGAGCACCTTCCCCCCCTCCCCCAAGCCCGTGGCAAAGCCTGCGGGCACCGGCCTGTTCGGCTTTCGCACCCGGTTACTGCTGACCTGGCTGGCGCTGTTCGGGCTGTTTGTCGCCTTCTTCCTCAGCTTTGACCTGAAGTTCGCCATCATTCTGGAGAAGTTTCCCAACCTGGCCGGTTTCAAGCTGGGGCCCAATGGTTTTCTGCAAGGCGCCGCACTGACCCTGTTCCTGTGCCTGTGCTCGATGGTGGTATCCGTGCTGCTCGGCTTTGCCGCCGCGCTGGCACGGTTATCCAACAGCGCGGTGCTGGTAGGTGTGGCCAGCTTCTACACCTCGTTCTTCCGTGGCACACCGCTGCTGATCCAGATTCTGCTGATCTACCTGGGGCTGCCGCAGGTGGGCCTGGTACCCGGCGCCATCAGCGCCGGCATCATTGCCTTGTCGCTGAACTACGGGGCCTACCTGAGCGAGATCTTCCGCGCCGGCATCCTCGGCGTGGCCCGTGGGCAACGTGAAGCAGCATTGGCGCTGGGCATGCGCACGCCGCAGATCTTCTGCCACATCATCCTGCCCCAGGCCATGCGGGTGATCATTCCGCCCACCGCCAACCAGTTCATCTCGATGCTCAAGGACTCGTCGCTGATTTCCGTGATGGGGGTTTGGGAGGTGATGTTTCTGGCGCAGTCGTATGGGCGTTCGAGCTATCGCTACCTGGAAATGCTGACCACCGCCGCAGTGATCTACTGGGTGCTGTCGATACTGCTGGAACTGCTGCAGGCGCGCCTGGAACGGCATTTTGGCAAGGCTTATCAGCGCTGAGGGCTGCCACACGGCCCTTGCAGAATCATCTATGCAGGCACGACGTGCAGGAGCGCCACCAGGGCGCTCCTGCATCGAGCGCGTCAACTGAAGCTGCTTTGCCGCTCACAAGGCTTTCATCTCGGCAATATCCCGCGCCACCTGGTCGGCAGAGTGGTCGAACATCGCCTGTTCCTGCGCATCCAGCGGCAACTCGATCACCCGCGCAAGCCCCTTCTCTGCCAGTACGCAGGGCACACCCATGGCGATATCCGTTCGCCCATACTCGCCCTCGAGAATCGCCACCGCCGGCAAAATACGGTTCCGCCCGTTGGCGATCGCATCGACCATCTGCGCAATGGCCACGCCCGGTGCATCGCAGGCGCTCCCCGTCTTCTTCAACCCCAGAATCTCGCCGCCGCCCTTACGGGTGCGCTCGACAATCTGTTCGATCTGCTCGCTGGACAGGAAGTGCGACAGCGGCACCGAGCCGATCTGGCAGTAGCGCATCAGCGGCACCATGCTGTCGCCATGCCCGCCCAGCACCAGCGCCGTGATATCCCGTGCAGAAAACCCGGTTTGCTCGGCGATGAAGCACTTCATGCGCGCGGTATCCAGCACCCCCGCCTGCCCGAACACCTTGTCGCGCCCCTGCCCGCTGACGCTCCAGGCGCGGTAGGTGAGCACATCGACCGGGTTGGACACCACCAGCACCGTCGCTGTCGGCGCGTGGTGCTTGATATCCGCCATGATGCTGTCGAGGATTGGCAGGTTGGTACTCAATACATCCTGGCGCGACTGGCCGGGCTTGCGCGGCACGCCCGCCGTGATCACCACCAGCTCGGACCCCTCCAGCATCTCGGCTTTGGCCCCGCCGTGAACATGGGTATCGGACCCTGAATCCACAGCCGCCTGCCAAACGTCCAGCGCCTTGCCCTGCGCCAGTTCACCCTGCACGTCCATCAACACCAGCTCACGGCACAACTCATCCCGGGCGATGATCTGCGCCGCCGCCTCGCCGACCAGGCCGGCACCCACAATCGTTAATTTGTTCACCAGACACCTCCCAGCGGCGCGCGCCACCAGGAACACGCCTGCGTATAGAGAGAAGTATTGCCTGCCGGGGCCAAATGGCCACCCAAGATGATGCGACTACCTTCACTTGACAGTATTCCACGGCAGCGCAAATACTTTGGCCAGATTCATATAGATGACCATACAACAAGGTGAATCAAACAATGAACATGCTGCCCGAGTGCCCCGTCGCCACACCACCACCCGCCGGCCTCAGCGCCGCGCCTCCCTGCTGCCCATCTTCCGTTGCCAGGCGGCCGCCTGTAAGCGGCAGCTAGCGCAAAGCCGCGTTCCCTTCCTCGAAACCGCAGCAGCAGCCGCAACGGCAGCCACCTGGCATGCCCCGTGGAAACGCCCGTCACGCCTTCAAACCCTGAGTGCAGCCGAGCGCCAGCCCAACCGAGACTCCTTGAATGACTCCCTTAGATATACAGCTATTACTGACAGCACTGGCCAGTGTTCTGGTGCTGGTGGCGCTCATCGTTTCGCGCCTGAAAATGCACCCGCTGTTGGCCTTGCTGGTGGTGTCCATTGGTGTGGGCTTCGCGACGCATATGGCGCCAGGCAGCATCGTCTCCCACCTGCTCACCGGCGCCGGCAAGACACTGGGCGCAGTGGGGGTGGTGATTGCGCTGGGTGCGATGCTCGGCAAGATCCTGGCTGACGCTGGCGTCACGGAACAGGTCGCGGATGTCATCCTCAAGCGCACCTCCGACCGCATGATCCCTTGGGCCATGATGCTGGTTGCCTTCGTCATTGGCATCCCCATGTTTTTCGAAGTCGGCCTGGTGATCATGCTGCCGCTGATATTCAGCGTGGCGCGCAAACTGGAAAGCAAGGCGCGCTTCAAAGGCTCGGCGTATGTGTATGTAGGTGTGCCGGTCATTTCGGCGCTTGCCGCCATGCACGGCATGGTACCGCCGCACCCAGGCCCCCTGACCGCCATCGCCGTGCTCAAGACCTCGGTTGGGCCCACCATGCTCTATGGCTTCCTGGCCGCCATTCCGGCAATGATCCTGGGCGGCCCGCTGTACGGCATGTTCATTTCACCGCGCATGAGCACGCGGCCCGATCAGGCCTTGCTGGACCAGTTCACACTGGCTGAAAAAGCCAATGGCCAACCCCGCCCCGGGGTAATGGTCGGCATGCTGGCCGCATTGCTGCCGGCCATCCTGATGCTGGTGCATGCCGTTGCCGAGATGCTGCTGCCCAAAGGCAATGCGCTGCTGGAGATGGCCAGTTTCCTGGGCAACCCGCTGATCGCCATGCTGCTGGGCGTGCTGTTCGCCGGCGCCAGCCTGGTGCTTGCCCGCGGCGGCGACGCCGAACAGCTGCGCGATGCGCTGGGCAAAAGCCTCAAGCCAATCGCCTCGATCATCATGATCATTGCCGGTGGCGGTGCCTTTCAGGAAATGCTGACCAGCGCCAAGGTTGGCGATGCCATTGTGCACCTGACCCAGCAATCTGCCTTCCCTCCCCTGATTCTGGGGTGGCTGATCGCGATGCTGCTCTCGGTGTCTACCGGCTCTGCCACCGTCGGCATCGTGGGTGCTGCCGGCTTGCTGGCACCGCTGGCAGGTGCAGCCCCCAGCCTCAACCTGCCTTTGCTGGCCTTGTCCATCGGCTGCGGTTCGCTGTTCTTCAACTATGCGAACCATGCAGGCTTCTGGATGGTGAAAGAATCCTTTGGCATGACCATGGGCGAAGCCACCAAGACCATCTCGGTGGTGCAGTCTATCGTGGCGGTGGTTGGCTTGATCGTGGTGTTGCTGCTGAACGCGGCCATCACCATAGGTTGAACTCGAGTCAACGGGGGCTGCGCAGCAGCCCCAATCTGGCCCCACCCTCGAGCAACGAACTGGCCTAACGCTGCAGATCCTGCTCGCTTCGTTCCATTACCTTCCCACACTGCTCGCTGGCCAACCGGCTGATGATCCGGATCGCCTGATGGATACCGGCCGTGTTGCGAAAGCTCAGCCGCGGGTTGTGTTCGCACTCGAGCATTTCGTCGTGCTGGACGAGGGCCTCGCCTAGCAGTTCCAGGGTCCAGGCGTAGCTTTGGATGGTCGAGAGGCGTTCTTGGTCAGACATGGAGGGCCTCCGATTGGGTGGAGACGAAGCGGGGGTTGCTAAGAGTGAAGTAGCTGAGGGCCGTTGCGGAACGGCGGAGGAGAACGGATGCGAGGATCCTGGATGGACTTGAGATGAGCATGCATGCGGTCCTTTTCGATTGAAGCACCACGCTGACCGTCGCCAAACGATTAGGGTGGCAGCTGTACGCAGGTTGGCGAACCGAGGAAAAGGAACTCGGCAGACCCGAAGGTCTCCCACGCACAGCCGCCATTACACGAAACTGCGGACGCAAAAAAAGCGCCTGCAATCGTGGTCGGGGGCGCCGATGCGCCTTTTCGTTCGGGTCGCCAAACCCGGTCGCGGAGTTGGCCGCGACTGGAGCACGGTAGCGTCGTGGGGGCTGCAATGCAAGGTTTGGGGGGATGTGAATGGACGCTGGGAGTTGTAGGAAAAGTCGGCTAAAGCTGAATGGTATCAAGACCAACTTAAAGGTTGGATGCGGCGTAAATAGAGTGCGGAGACAGGAATCGTATCAAGACAAAAGACATTGAATATTATTCTTAAAAGAATGATCTTCATCTCTAAAATTGTTCTCAGCCTTTCTTCAGCCGCCAGAGGGCTCTGCCCTATACACTTCAAAGTCAAGTTCAGCTGCTTCTCGTGGGGGCAGCTACCGGCGAACGGCAGCCCTTAGCTTTCAACAACTGGCAGCGTATCTCGTGGCATACGTTGCATCTCAGCAAGCCCCAACTAATCAACTTTAAAAGTGGTACTTGTCGAAACGCCGCTTGAATGCCTCAGCGGAGCCCTCCATGATATTTAGCACCGCATTCGCTGTCTCAGATTGGTCGAGTCCGCCTACCGCTAGTCGCTCTCCGCGGCCCTTTCTAACATCCAATGCAAAGACCAAATCGGTGTCAGCGTTGACGGGTAGGTTCGCATTATGGGTAGCTAAAATCAGTTGCCGACGATTCTTGACCTTACGCAGCAAGGGCACTAACTCATGGTAGATAAAATTCGAGTCAAGCTCATCTTCTGGTTGGTCGATGACAATAGGGCCATCACCTTGCGCCAAGAGTAGTTTAAGAACGGCCGTATTCCTTTGCCCCTCTGACAGCGCCCGGCTTTGAATGCTCCCGACTAAGGTGCCATCTGCACGGTACAGTTCAAGGTCAACCTGATCCTCGATGCGAACCAACCGTGCAGCACGCCATTTATCCTTCTGTTCGACAAAATGCTTAAGAATATCGACGGTGAGTCCCTCCAACTGTTGAGGCACAGGGATCTTTTCCATCAAGACGGTTCTGATATGCAGCCAAGGCGAGTAAGCCGGTGGCCGATTAGCAGTCACGTAGCTGTGAAAATCCGCAAACAACACCTCGCCAATCTGTGTCCACGCCCTACCGATGCGGGCACGTCCGTCCGGTGCTAACCCCTCCCAAACACGGTCAAAATGAGCTTTATCACCCATCGGCTGCACAAGGATATTGATCGAGCGATTAGCTTTCTTGGTGATTTCCTGGGCGGTTTGGATACGAACAGACAGTTGCTCAGCCCACAATCCGTGAAGCTTTTCTAGTAGAGCGGAGAGCTTTTCTACCGAAGGCTCTAAGCCCACGATCTGCTTTCGCAACTGATCAAGGTTTTCCTGCTTAATCTGCCGCGTCTTTTCGATTTCCTGAAGCCGAGCGACGTCTTGAGGCTGCAACCCCCTTTCCTGGCAAGCTTGCATAAAGCCGTCTTTGATAGCCCTCAGCTCGGCCGATACCGCCTCCCAACCCTGCATCCTATGGTCTAGTTCAGCGGCTTCCCGACGCATGGATGATGCCAGCGCAATCAGTTTTTCCGAGTACTTCACACGCAGCGCTGATGCACCTTCGGTATAGGCATTGAACCAATCCGCCCTGGGCCAAATTTCGATTTTGCCATCGTTCAATACCCCCGGCTGGGCAAGCGTTTCGGCAAGTGCGGTAATGCCTTCAGCATCGCTTACCGACTGGGCCTTGGCTTTTTCAAAGTACTGACGCCCGGCCTCGGCTCGCTGGAACTGCAGCGCTTCTGCCTGGATCTCTTTACGAGCTTGCCACTGACGATTGAGCTCGGTCAGCTGTTGCGCCACGTCCTTCTCAGCATTACGCAATTCGGCTAATTGATCAGAAGCAGCGAAGATCTGCACGATTTCGGCTCGTAGAGTATTTTCGCGGGCTTTGAGTGCCTGCAGCTCCGCACTGCAGGCCTCATCCAGCATGCTCAGCAAGCTGCTTTCTCCACCAACATTGGTGAGGTCGCTGAGTTGCTGTTGGCTGTAGAATTGGATAGGTATCTGCTTGAGGTACGCTGCGGTATCCAGAACTTCGCCCTGCACAACTTGATGGGGCCCCTGCGGCTGTAGCGAAATGACATCCACTTGACCTGGGACCGCTTCCCAGCCGATCTGGATTTCGGCATCACCGGAAAAGGTCTGTCGAAGGCGATCAAACTTCGCCTTGATAGACGCGGAAAACTGACTGCCGGTATCCCTAGCAAACGCAAAGCGGAGTAACTCCATTAACGTCGACTTTCCAGTTCCGCGGCCGCCAATGATCGTGTTCAGGTTGGGCGAGAAATACACGTCTTGGTCAGCAAGGAACGTCAGCCCGCGGCACTTAAGAAAAACGATGCGTGGATGCGTCTGCTCATCCGAGGGGCGAGCGTCCTGAATTCTGAGCCGAGATGCACCGTCTAAGAAGGCTTGACGAAGGGCCGCAATGGAAGGTTTCGAAGCTTTCACCCAGGTCGACCGATAACCCAATGAGTTAGCCAGCGGTTGTCCGTCTTCGCCTACCTTCAACGATTTGGCATCGGACGATTGGACGTAAGCCGGCTGACGTCCGCGCCTGGACCACTCCCGATTACTTCCGTCCAAGATTGACCGAATCTTTGTCGGCATCGGGTAGGTGGCGACCTCCACCGCGAGCAACTGGGGTATCTGGTAGTCCGCGATATTGTTGGGCGACGACAACATGCCATCGGCCTGATCTGCATGGGCGGCGATCACAATTCCATCGTGATGCTGAACAACTTCAATCAGCTCTTTCAGGCTGACGGTACGCCCATAACGGCGCAGCTGCATAGGCACCCCAGCCCGAAAGCGCTCATGCTCGGCCAACCCAAGCTTGCTGAGGATCATGTTAAGGCGTTGAATGTCCCGCTGTTTCTTTGCCGGCTGGAACAGGCAAAGAACGTGATAGCCGATGTCAACTTCAAAACCTGGAAAAATAGCCAGCGGTTCGCGTTCCAAGTCCTTGGCCACCGATCTGTTTTGTTCGACGAGGTGGGTGAGGAACCAGTCCCGCGGTTCGGTTTTCTCCGAAAAGTTATGGTCGGTGATCCCGACCATCTGAAGTTCGAGCTCGTGGCAACGTCGTAGAAAGCGCTTGGCTTTCTCCTGAATGCCCAGTTCACAGGCCTTACCTTCTACTAATGGCCGTCGGTCATGTAGACGCAGATCATCGTCAGCCCAATGGCGATTATCCTCCGGGGTTTGAACCTGAAAGTCCGTTTTGAACCAACGCATACCCTGATAGTCGCCCATCGTCGCCCCAAGTCCATTTCCTTGTCAGTTGGACTAGTCAGTATGCCATCATATTGGCAGCAGGCAATTCTGTGAGGGTCTCTAGGAAACCAGAGACCATTCAGTCCGCAGCATGACCACAATGCGGTTGCTCATGGGCGGCACTACCCCTTGAACACTTCGATGCGAGCCTGGCTTTCAGCGGCTTCACCCAGGTGTTGACCAGCAGGTCCAGCACCACAGGGACAAACCCCATGATGCCAATCCAGTTGGCCTGGACCAGGAAGCCAACGAACCCCGCCCCAGCGCCGGTCCACATGCCTTTAGTGGCCAGCGATGCATCCACCGCCTCTTACGACCCTTTCTGGGCTGCTTGCCATTTTTCTGCTCCTAGCTAGGGCTTTCATGGGCGCCTCCAGGCTGGTGACAAAGAAAACCCCGCTCGGGGGCAGTGCATCGACTACACACAGGGTCGGTGCAGCTGGGCGTCGGGTTCCCGACTTTCGCAAAGTGACTACTTACAGGTAGTGGGCAAGCGCCTCTGCCAACGATTCTTCGCTTAGCGGTAGCTGAGAAGATGGAACGCTGTCAAAAATATTGAGGTATGTAGCAATGCTCCAGCTCTCAGTCTGATGCAGGGATCGGCTGATCAAGAAGCGCTTATCGTCGCCGATCAATCCAACACGGCCATCCGTACCTGAAACAAACCAATGTTTTGCAGATCCTCGCCACACGTCATCCCGCCAAGAATGCTGAGTGTTATCAGGGATCAAGGCCCCTGCGGTCTGTGGGGAATTTCCATTTCGCTGGACTAGCGGCTCTTACGACCGGGAGCAAGGGCATCTCATGATCTGGCACACTGAACACCTTTACCGGTGGGCGGTGGAGGCTGCATCGGCTGACGAGACCAGCGCCGCGAGATCCTGAGCCAAATGCAAGCAGCAATGCGATGATCGGGGCATGCCTGACTGTCAGTCAGGTGCATCCATTCCCTAGTCTGCGGCACCATCATCTACAGCGCTGTTGCTGGTGACATCGGAGTTTGTCACGCCGATTGTCACGAGGGGGGGGGCCGCAAACCCAAATGCGATGAGGGCTGCAGCAGTGCTTGAAGTGCCGTCTCTTTCCAGAGAAAGAGACGGGCGCAGGTTGGCGCAAGATTCAGCCAAGCGGATAGGGTGCTGCAGGGCAGCGAGATACGGTCTGTTTGGCGCACAAGCGCCCATGATCGTTACAAGCATGAAGCCGTCGTGGTTCAGAACTACTGCGAACAACCAGACTTAATGCCGCAACCGATCATCTAGAGGAAAATGGGATGAGGCTTTATTTGCATCCCACATCAATCTCACTGTTCCTGACTGCTTTTCCGAGCCCGTGGCGATGCCGGCCTCGACACTGCCTTCTTCGCTTTGACTGCCGCAGGGCTTTTCCCTCGTTTCGGTCCGGCCACCACGCAGGAACTGGCTAGCGGCGCGGCCACAGAGATTGGCCCACCAGTCTTCAACTGGCCGACAGTGTTGCCGACGAGCGTTGCAGTGGGCTTATCTTTGGCAGTCATCACCATCCCCATCCGCACACCAAATAGACGCAGCACGGCCTCCAAAGTGCTGAGCTTCGGATTCGACTTCCCGCTTTCCAGTTCGTACAGGCTTTTCGTGGACATCTTGCACATGGCCGCGAAGGTCTCTTGGTCAAGCCCGGTGACTTCGAGCCGCAGACGGCGGATGGACGTGCCAATTGGATCGAGCCCCGCCGCGTTGCGCTTGACGATATCCTCTACGAGCTGGGCGCGCTCTTCAGGCTGTAGTTTTTTCATCGCAGTCCCCACTCCACGAGTCGCTTGTCCAGGTTATTCACGGGTAGAGAGGCTGCATTGCGCATCGATTCGGGCGCATCGGTCAGCAGATCGGGCAACGCCCTAAACGCCTCAGCCGCATGCATCAACCGTTGCAGCAGGACATCGGGATGGGTGTAACCAACCAGCTCAGCGCAGTTATCGCGCCAATTGGAAGACCCCTTGCGCTCCGCCGCCCACTTCGTCGTCCGTGTGATACCCTCTTCATCCAGGATCATTGGCGCGAGGTCATAGATTGGCGCCAAACGAAACTTCCCACCCACACGCATGATGGAGGTGTTGCGGCCGTGGTTATCGGTGTTCCCTAGAATGCGGTTCAGCAGATCGCGCCGCACGTACTCGAACACCAGGTCGTCCACCTCATCCTGCTGGCCGTTATCGATCCATAGGCCTACCAGTCGGTGAACCACTTCGGCATGCGCCATCGGATGCGCGTAGCCGGTAATACCGCAGATCGAGTACACCGACTCCAGCGGTATCCGCTCCACCACGCCATCCACTACTCGGCGATCAAATCGTGGCATCCAGAGGCTTGGCTTCACTGCCTCTTCAAGCGCCAAACCATCAGTGGGAACCGTATCAAGGCCGAGGGCAGCAACCGCCTTGTAGTAATGAAACTCTGTTCGCAGGATGTCTTGGTCGCGCTCGCCGCCTCGATTACGCGCGAACTTGATCAGCCAGTGACGGCACGCCTGGTCATCGGGGAGCATCGCATCAGCGTAGAGAGCACCGTTGTGGGCTTCGGTCATGACCAGCTTGGGGGCTTGCCCGTTGGCACCGGTAGCACCGCCCAACGCCGCGCCGGTTTCATAGGCGTACTCAAGAAATTCGTTCGTCCTGTCCACGACCTCAGCACGCGCGAAAGCCTCGTTCCGGTCCGGCTGAAGGCCTTCCACCGATTCCTTGATGCGCAGGTGCCCAATAGGCGCCGGCGTGAAACGTTCCAGAAGGTAAAGCCCCATTTCCACGCCTTCAGGCTTAAGACGCCCGTAGCGGGATTCAAGAGAGTCCTTGGCAGCACCAGAGGGAATGATGTCGTAGAGGAATGCTGGATACCCTTTGACGTCATGGTGGTCCCAGTTCAACGGAAGGTTAACGCTTAGGGCGAGTTCGCAACGATCTTCCATGCGATCAACGTTCGCGATGATGTAGTCGCCGTCGTAGGCGACAAGGCACCTTCCATCAGCAACACGCTCGGGGTTCTCAACCGTAAGTGTCGCTGCATCGCGCCATGCACCATCGGAGAAAGCCTGGATCGTGAGTCTGAGCGGCATCGGGACACCATTAATCAGTACTTTAATGCTGATTATCATAGTGCGCATGGCAGGAATCGGCAATATTTTGCTGATTAAAAGCTTAAGCACGGATAAAACCGGCATCACACTACCGATTATGCATTCACATCGCGCGGGAGGGGGGCTAGAGGTCGTTGCTGCGCCTGGAAGGCAGGAAGTGCATGTGATTCAACCTTTGGGTTATAGGACCATGTTTAATTGCGTTGGGTAGGTGGTGGATGGCACGGGCTTCGCCCGCGTTCGCGGGTAAACCCGCTCCTACAGGGGGGTGGAACGGCTACGCCTTGATGAATCCATAGGTCACCCACATCCAAGCGAAGCCAAAGGCCGTCAGCCACGTGGATACCTGTAGAGCCAACTTAAGTTTTGCAGGGAAGTTTTCTAGTTCTTCGATGTCCAGATGCCCTCGGCGCATATGTACGCCAGGCCAAATGAGTATTCCACAAAGAAACGTTATAAGCAGCCACCGAGCGCCAAAGCGCCGCGTGCCCAAAAACAGTTTCATTTGCTCCAGGCCGGGATGACTTTGGATAGCCGAGGTTGCAACCGTGAAATTTCTTGTACCCGCGATGAATGCACTGACCGCACAACCGGCCAACGCGATCACGAACGGACACGCCAGCATTATCCACTTCAGCCACACGGGCCAACTCTCGAACTCAGTCATAATGTGATTCGTAGATCAGCTCGCCCATTTGCTCACCGCCCTCCGCACCGGCGATGCTCCCAGCAAAAGCCCCTCCCCCGACCAGCGCAATGCCACATACCGGCGCCCCGAAACCCGCGGTACCAGCAGAGAACACCCCACATACAGCGAGCGCAGTGATCCCAGCAATCTTGCCACCCACTATCCCTCCCGCCAGCCCCCCAGCGAAAGCACCTGCCTCAGACAAACGAATTTTTTTGCAGCCTTCGGTTTCCCCTGCACGGCAGGCCTCTTGGACTTTCAGATAGGAAGATGTACCACCTAAGCCAATTCCGACATGCCCACCATACCGAAGGTACTTACTAAGCTTCGCCACTTTGTCCAAGTATGTGGCGTACCCAGGAATCTGCCCTGGCCCACCGGCTTTCGACCAATGATGCACAAGGCTCTTGGTCGAGATATTCAAGCTTTTCTTCAGCCGCTCGTAGGCCCCTAGATTCAGATGTTTATTTAGAAAAGTCGCCTTCAGCTGACCATCTAGCTGTTCCAATAACAGCCGTCGTTCGGCGAAGAAGGATGGGCTATTCAGATGGCCATGGCGCAGAAATTCTTGCTGATGCAAACGCTCGATGTTGCCAAGTGTGCTGCGAAGCTGCCGGAGGCCGTGGTCCATCATGTCCTTACCCACACCCATGGAGAGACTGGCGTCACTAAGCAGTCCGGCAATTTCAGCCTGATACTCCATCATGAAATCTGACTCGGCAAAATCGAGTACAGCCAAGGAACGTCGTGCGCGCTCGGCGGCCGCCATGAGTTGGCCCTCCTCCTGGGTGCAGGCATAACCGTTATCCGGATCGCCGATGACGAAGATTTCCCCTGCCTTGAACCCCTGCTCGAAAGTCGGGTTCAGGCGTTGCAGGTACGAAATGGGCAAGGTCGAATCATGGCTAGTCAGCTCCAACAGAATCTGCGGGAACGACATGCTCCGCGGCACCACATAGAATCCCGGCTGCATCTGCCCTGGCAACCCGCCAACCATAGCGGGCGAAGCCCCTGCCAAAGCGCTAGAGCTCCCAGAGCCAGCGGGTTTGAGGCTAGTGCGTACGGCAACCGGCAGCCGCGGCGGGGGCATTTCCCCTAAAGGCGCCACCACCCGGTTGCTACCCTCTGGGCAACCGCAATCAACTAACGCGCCATCCATCGCGACTGGCTGGCCATCCGAGATGAAGTGCCACACCCCTTCGACGACCTTTCCTTCCAGCCCGCAAAGTGGACAAGGTGTGGTGGGATCCCCCATCCTCAGGACCATTCGTCCCTCGTCGAGGTAACCTTCCCCGGTGGCGATGCAAATCGCACCTGTGGTGGTTACATCACCGTCTACTGCTTGGCCAAGCCCATCCAGACTGACGCGCATTTCAGAGTCCCTTGCGAACTGTAGGAGCGAAAGAACCTAACAGCTAAGAAGGGGCAAATGAGGCCTCGAGCAGCTAACGAGACGATTCCTACGAGCAACGCGGATTTAGGACTAGGCACGACCTAGCGGTTTGGGAACTAGAGCCCTCCCCCTTTTTGTTCACTCCCGAAAATAAAAAAAGGGGGACAGACCCGAATGGCACTTACTTAACGTGCTTCGGGTGCCCATTTTTTCTGACCATCTGCCCCCCACTCACTGAAGCGAGCGATGGCACTGCTGGCCGCAGAATAGGCAGCGGTGAATGATCTAGTCCTCCAATCAAGCAATCGTGTCGGCACCCGTGTGGGTGAAAGCGCCTGCCAGAGCTCCTCAGCGGCCTGATAGAAGTGCTCAGTGAACCTATCGTGCGTTGCCATTTGAGGTATATGCTTTTAAACGAAAAAGCCCCGCATCCAATGAGGTATGCGGGGCTTTTTTGCTGTCACCCTGTTGTCACGAGCGACATACTGATCACAGGAAAAAATCTGTAACCCTTGAATTTACTGGTGCCGGAGACAGACGGACGGTTGTTGGATGGGAGGGCACGGTTTTCGCGGGACTGGAAGTTAGTGAACTTATTGAAGTACCTCATACAGTAGCTATAAACAAATCAGCTAGTTATGGCTTTCGGTGGAATCGAATCGGGAATTATTTGTGCTCCCTTGATTAACACTCTGCTAGCGGATCAATGATGCAGCCAAATATAGGCTCGATGATATTGCGCTGTCGGTACTTCGACTTATCAATCAGTCTAGGTAAACCTCGATTCGGCTTGCGCTTGATTGAGCTCAGCGGGAGGACGGGCTGCATTCGATATTGGTCGCAATAGCGCCGAAGCGTCTCGGCGTCGCAGCCCTTCTCAGCAAGCAATCATTTGCAGCGCCTTCACGGGCAGTCACGTTGGCTCAATGGAAGGCTTTACTTCGTTCTAGGATGGGCGTAGCCAATGTCACTGGCTTGACCGCCAGAGAAGAGGAAACCCAACGGCGTCTCGTTGGGGTCGCAGAACATGTGAATTTTGGTTGTAAGGCCACTGCGACTGCGGCCTAGAGCATGATAGGCAGGCTCATCAGGCCCCTTTTATTCGCACGCCGAATGAGGCTCGGGTAGCTCGGACAGCGCCCGAGCAGAACGCACAGATCACGCCATCGAGCATCAGACGGTCGCACAGGCGGGACCGCCCCCGGCCATGGGGTTCAGTGAAAAGATCGGCGACCACAGTCTAGGCCTCATGCGAGAGTTCGTACCGCTTTGCCATCACTGAATTCCTTTCCGTAGATGGACGGGAACGCTACAGAATTTCAGCTCTCGTAGGACATCGATTGGGTTTGTCGGGATTTCGTAGAGATGAGCTCAGCAGTTGATGATCACGGATGATTGAGTAATGATGGCCAAACGAAATCATCACCAATCGTTCACGAACGACGACCGCGATGTCTGCTGATACACGCTCGCAAGCGTTGACCACCCACATCAAACTTCACCAGAGGGAAGTACGTGACTAGCCTGAGCATGCCAGAACAGGATAACATTCGGATGTTGTTACGCCCGGAGAACGCGAACAAGCAGTACGAAACGCTGTTCCTCGAAATCGACTCCGGCCAGATCAAGCTCCCTATGTTTCAACGAGAATTTGTCTGGGACAAGGAGCAAAGCGCAAAGCTGATCGACAGCATCCTGAAGGGCTACCCCATCGGTACTTTCATCCTCTGGAAAACCAAGGATGCCCTGCGTTCTGTCAAAAATATTGGCAATCACAAGTTACCCGACATACCGAAAGGTGATTACGCACAATATATCCTCGATGGACAGCAACGCATTACCTCTCTCTATGCCATTCGTAAGGGAATTCGCATCACCAAGGACAATGTCGAAATCGATTATCGAGATATATTTATAAACCTTGACTACGATCCTTCGCATGACGATCAGATCGTTACTAGTCAGCAAGAACAGGGACGTTCCTACATCCCGGTGCATGATTTGCTTACCCGTAGGCTGGGCGAACTGTTCAGAGAGATCGGCCCCGCCAAGTCGGATTTGATTGAGGAATACAAGGCCCGACTCACGACGTACGATTTCGCCACAATCACGATCAAGGATTATCCGATCGACATCGCCTGTGACGTCTTCTCCCGCATCAATACTGGCGGGAGATCGTTGACGCTCTTTGAAATCATGGTCGCGATGACCTACGACGAAACCAAGAGTTTCGACCTTGCTCTGAAATATGAAGAGCTACTTTACGGTCGCGATGAAGACGACAAGAGCCTCGCCAAGGCGAATTTCGAAACGATTCCGGCAGCAACTGTGCTACAGGCCGTGGCGGCAATCACCAAAGGCAGCATCCGAGCCAAGGACATTCTGAAGATCCGCCGGGAAACCTTCATAGCCCATTGGGGCCCGATGGTTTCATCAATGTTTACAGCCGTAGACTTTATCAGGAGCAAGCTGCACGTTCCTGTCTCACAGTTACTTCCGTATGCATCGTTACTGGTTCCCTTCACTTACTTTTTCTACAAAAATAGCAACAAGAAGCCAACTGAGACCCAGGCCTTGTTGTTGAAGCAATTCTTCTATTGGGTCGGATTGAACTGGCGATACAGCGGCTCTACGGAAACCAAAATTGCAGAAGACCTGAAAGCCATGGGTACGATTCTCAAGGGTCGCCAACCTAAGTATGCCCCCAGTGAACTTCGGGTGTCCGCTAGCGATATCGAGGCCACTTGGTTCTCTGCCAGCAACGCGTACGTCAAGGCCATTCTCTGCTTGCTGGCCTCGCAAAAACCGAAGAATTTTGACGATGACAGCGATGTGATACTGGACAATTCTAACCTCAAAATTTCCTCTAGCAGAAATTTTCACCACTTTTTCCCCAAGGCCTACCTACACAAACATCATGACGGTGCCGAGCCGAACTGGGTCGGTAATATCACGTTGATAGATGCTGCCTCCAACAACAAGATTCGCGCCAAAGCGCCCAGCGCCTACATCAGCGATTTCAAGCTTTCCAACTCGAAACTTACTGCCTCACTGAAGTCACACTTAATCAGTAACACCAAGACCTTCGGTATCGCGGATGACGACTATGAAAAGTTCTTGAAAAAACGCTCTGCAGCCATAGCCGACGCACTCAACTACATACTGAAACCGACTGTCTGATGACGCAGTAAGTATCGCCGCTCTAGGATTTATAAAAAATTCGCCGAGCGGCGATCAGGCAAATGAAGGAAGGAAGAAAACGAAGTCTACGGGTTGTAAATTACTATTCCAATCCTATTTTTAACACAACATGCTCTTCGCGCAGGTTTTTTTCGTACAAGGTCTAGAGCGAAATAAATGACCATTGCCATTTTTAGTGGTGCGGAGACAGACGGACGGTTGTTGGTCGTGAGGGCCCGATTTTCGTGGGGCTGGAATTTGGTGGATTTTTTGACGTACCTCAAAGGGTATCTATAACCAAATCAGCTAGTGATGGCTTTCCGTGGAATCGAATCGGAAATTTTTTGACTCTTTTGATTAATGCTATACGAAAGAATGCCCACTTCTGACGATATGATATTTTGAAGGGATTTGAGTGAAAACTATGATCACCGACTATGGCTGACGATGGATATTGGGCTGCTTAACGGCCCATAGCCGACAAGCGTGGCTCCCACAGTCTGGCGCAAGCCTGGAAGTTGTGATGTTCCTGCGGTAGGCACCTTGCCGGTGATGAGGCCTGCGCTGACAGCACTAAGCCCTAGAACAATTTCTGCCATAGGTCGAAAGCAGCCGATCGGAGCGGCAGCTATCAACCCAAGCGGTCATTCATACAGGTCAGATAATAGCCAGCAGCGGACTTTCGGCTCCTGGCTGTATTCGGCGAAATCTTACCCCCCCTAAAATAACAAAAATATTAAAAATCAGCTCCTTAGAAGGCTCTAAACTCTCATAGAGCATTGCGTAAAAGATCGCCAAGCACAGCGTAATTAACCATTATCACAGATGCACTCAGGCTCTTTTTCATCACAGTCTTTACAAGTATTACAAGCACACTCAGCCTCTTTCTCATCACAGTGAATGCATTTGTCGCAAGCACAGTTATCTACGATTCTTCCACAGTCGCTGCAAAAATCACAGATGCAATCTGCTTCTTTTTGATCACACTCCTCGCAATAACCGCAAGTACATGCACTTCCTGGCAACGCACAATTATCACAAATTTTATCGTCAGCATCCATGGCTATATCACCTTGAAATTAGCTTTATATTTGGCTGGCATATTAGGCAAACGTACTGTGCACGACATTTCCTTTAAGCAAGCCGTACTCAACTGCCCGCGCGACTGCCCGAACAATTTCCAGATGTATCATAAGCATTCTAACGTGTTTGTACAGCTAGAGATGCTGACCAGGGTCGTGCTCTGCCGTGATTGTCCGTCACGATGACCGTTCGACAGGCCAAACCCATGCTGTTTACCAAGGGTAAACAGCGAAATCAGAAATGCCTGGAATCGTTTGAGGCGCCGCCGTGCCGAGCGTATCCAGATTGCCAAGACCAGATAGCAAAATTTAGCGCGGCCAGGGAAACCTGCACAGTGGGATAGGCGCGCACGTCTCTGGGTTGGGGAATGACGTAACCTGCTGAGGAGGCACCTAACGAAGGTGACAATAAACGAGACGGGCTCGCCGTACGCAACGCCTCAAGAATGCTGATGTTGATGGCGGCGAGGCAAGCTAGTGAGTACAGCCAAATGCTACCGCATGATTGCGTGCTAACCTGGCTTACGCAAGGTGAAACAACGAATGCTCAGGTAGCAATTTCGAGCGAACCTCAGAAGACTACATTAAGAGCCCTAAACTCGCCCTTAGATTGATTCAAGCACCTTAATGATGCCATAATGGCATCATCCAAAACAACATGGACTCGTTATGAAAATCGGAACATTTACAGCAACAAACTACAAAGCCTTTGAAAGTTTTTCGCTAAAATTCAAACCACTAACTATCTTGCTAGGCTCCAACAGTAGCGGAAAAAGCGCGATACTCAACTCACTGCTAATGCTTTCTCAGTCCGCAGACAGCAACTCCAACCAGCAGTCAGACACCATTTTTGATGGCGCCTTAAGGCTTAATGGCAATAAAGTCGGCTTAGGCGAAACCCTCAATGTTTTCCCTTCTCGCAACCCATCCAAAGAAATTAATTTCTCATTTTCATTCACTTATCGAACAAAACTTATTGAGGCAATCAGAAGAGCGAGAGAGTCTAGCCTGGATGTACTTTTTTACGTCCATCAGCACTGCCTTCAAAAACTGAAAGAGCACGCAGAACCATCAAAAAAACTTAACAAACTAATCACAACCTCTGCCAGTTTCAAGCCTGCCCGAGGCCGAAAAAAAGAACGGGAATATATTGAAAAATTCACCAGCACGCTATGTGAAACAATTTCGCTATACAGAAAACTCCCTACAGATGTCCACGAAGCTTTTTTCGAAGACAGCATAAAGCGCTTCATCCATGATGCATCCCTAGCAAGGATAAAGTCTTGCATTGAGGTTCTTGCGAGTGAAGAACTGGGGCAATCAATCCCAAGGCATTGCAGTTACTCTTTTAGATACGACACAAAGTCCGACAACCTTGTAATATCTGAGTTTCACTTAATTGGTCGCTACAACCGCACCATTCTTAAGATTGAAAATCGCCAGGACAAACGGAAAATCAGCTCCGAGATCTTTGAGCAAGACTGCCTAAACAGGTCCAGACCCGAAATATTTAAACTATTAAGATTTGACAACCTGAAAGTTGCACCAAACATGAAGTCCACTGCGGATTATTTAGGACTCATGTTTTCTCAAGGTAGCGCTGACCCATTCGCGAATATAATCGCGCATCACATAGGTTATGTAGCACAGCATCTTTTAGATAACATATCGAATCTACAAATAAATCACGTAAGTCCATTGCGCGCTTTCCCACAACGTTACTATTTGCTTGACAAGTCAGTGCATCACCAGCAACTCAATTCATCAGACGGCACCGAGCTTGCCGAAGTATTAAAGAACCGGCCAGACATCCTTACAGACATCAACATACTTTTTGCCCCATTCAATATTGGGATAGATGTAGACAAAGTCAACAACATCATTCACAAAATTGTTATCACACAGAATAAAGTAAAACTGGAGCTGACCGATGTTGGGTTTGGGATATCACAAGTCCTGCCAATCCTTGTCCAAGCTTACTTATCACCCAAAGATTCCCTGACAATAATAGAACAACCGGAGATCCATCTTCACCCAAATATGCAAGCCTGGCTAGCAGATGCTCTTATTCAAATCGCGCTTGAGAAAAATAAAAAGTTCTTAATTGAAACCCATAGCGATGCATTAATTAGACGACTGCGACTACGAATAGTCGACGATTCTTCAAAGCTAGCTCAAAAAGACGTTAACATATATTATCTTCATCGCGAGGGAGATAATACACATAGCAAGCTTGAGGAAGTAGAAATTAGCCCCAATGGCGACCTCAACTGGCCGAAAGGATTTATGGATGTCGAAATAAAAGACACCATTCAAATCCAACTAATGAAAAGCTCGAAATTATCATCAAGTGACGTAGAGGTGAATCATGGCTAATGCCCATGTGATTTGCCCGGCTTTTTTTGAAGAAAACATAAAAAACCCTCACACCAGCCACGTCCTGCTTGGAAAATTACTAAACTCAGAGGATCAAATCGTTATTGATCGCGAAGAGCGTCTGATTTATAAGTATCTAGATTCTGTCAAGGATGACATGGCGGCTTTTGAAAAATATAAGGCATGGATGGCTTTACTCAACTGTTCACCACAGGGGAAAAAACTTATTTCCTCATCCCTTAATGCCACTCAGAGGCAGGAGATAGTCGTCAACACAATACTTCAAGCCGTGACAACGCACGATAAGTCAATCGTCGTACACGACACAAATTGCTATAGAGACTTTATTCAGGAGATCAATCGACAGCGTGTGAACATGTTCCAACTTCACGACCTCGGGCGCGAAAGAATCAAAAAGAAATTCTCTAGAATACAAGGCTTTTCAGACTTTGAAGATGATTTACTTTGGGCTCTACATCGAACTGCCCGAATGAGTAAAAAATCATGGACTGAGGACGAAGTAAATGATCTTCTCAGAGAAATGATAGCAAGTATGGGTCGCACTAATGGCTATGATGTCCGCGACCAAGCCAGGGAAGGGATATCTCAGAGCGGGAAAAGCGCAGGCGAACTCGACTTATTAATCGAAAACGAAGGCTTGCTGTATACAATAATCGAGTCAATGAGACTAAATAGCCTCGATAAAGAATATATAAAGACACATTATTCCAAGCTAGTCACCAACTACAACCCACTTGGGGTTCATCGTACATACTTGGTGACATACTATAACGGCTCGAACTTTAGCACCTGGTGGGATAAATATTATAATCTTGTGTCAGAAACTAACGCCGACGAGCTTACCGGAATAGCTTCCAGCTTCAGTGAAGACCTCATTTCGTTACCTCCAAAATATGGAAACCTAAAATACTTTCAGCACCTTTTCCGCCATGATGGACAAATATTTATTTGCACTCACTTTGCCATCAACATAGGTGACAAATCCGAATAATCACCCATCATGCTGTTGCCGTATCCAAAGTAGCTCTGCCACTGCTTGAGCTACTTTTCATTCCAGCGACAGTCAGTTTAATTGGCAAGCGCCAATTATAAATCTACGCATTCATCGCTTTCAAATATCGCAACTTCAGCATTGAGCCAATGAGTTCCTCCCAAGATCTAGTCCTAGCACAGACCTTATTTAGGGATCAAGGCACCTGCGACATGTGGGAAATGTCCTCTACGCTGGACTGGCGGCTCCTTAAGACCGGGAGCAAGGGCATCTCATGATCTGGCTCCCTGAGCACCGTTACCGGTGGGCGGGTGGAGGCTGCATTGGCTGACGAGACCAGTGCCGCGAGATCCTGAGCCGGGTGCATGCAGCACTGCGATGACAGGGGCATGCCTGACTGTCAGTCAGGTGCAGTCCATTCCTTGGTCTGCGGCACCATCATCTACAACGCTGTTGCTGGTGACATCGGCGTTTGTCACGCCGATTGTCACGAGTGGAGTAGCCGCAAAGCCATGTGCGATCAGGGCTGCAGCAGTGCTAGAAGCGCCCGTCTCTTTCCAGGAGAAAGAGACGGGCACAGGTTGGCGCAATATTCGCCCAAGCGGATAGGTTGCTGCAGGACCGCGAAGTAAAGAGAGAACGTCTGGCGCACGAAAGCGGTGTACTGGAATAGGCGTCCATCACATGGGTAGTGAACGTGCGAGCTACCGGCTTGGGGAGTACACCAAAAATCATTGCCGGGGGCTTTCAGGGCTCGTACCACAGGTCGCTGACGAAAATTGCATTGGCACTGTTTTTTATACGTGCGTATGGCGGGTCAGTATCTCGGTGCATGGCACGGGCTTCACCCGTGTTCGCGGGCAAGCCCTAATGCCAGTCAGTTAACGTTTTCCGGCTTGATTGGGGCTGCTTTGCAGCCCTTCGCGGGCTTGCCCGCTCCCACAGGGATCGCGCTAGCTTTTAGAAATTGAGCAGGACAGTTGGCTCACACAGGTACGGGGTAATGTTTCGGGTAGCGATACCTGTTCGACTGCCCGGCTGCGCATGCTTTGAAAAGCTGCTCCGAAGTAGCTTGAAAGGGTTTTGTGGGGAGAGGGAACTGTGTTGCAGGGCACAGTTCAGCGGTGGCGCAAGAATTGCCGGGGCCGCCTTGCGGCCCTTTCGCGACACAAGGCCGCTCCCACACAGGGCGTGGAATATTCGAGCATCGTGCTTACATTCGCGCTTTAATGTTCACGAAAGGAGACGAATTCAAGCTGAATTAGTGCCGATCTTGCAATTATTCAAGGCCTGTCGAGTGGCTCTGGAATGAACCCCTGCTCCCTCAGTGCCTTGATGACCCCACGCACCAGGTAATTGTTGGAGAAGCCAATGGTGTACTGCCTCGAACCTGGGTTGATTGGCAGAAGCATGCCTTGCTCTACCAGGTTCTTGATCTGATAAGTCCGTTGGTTAGCCGTGAGCGCGGGGAGTGCCTGAGCAATGTCACTCGACTTCACAACCTTCATCTTTATGACGCTGACCAGAATCTGTTCCTCGGTCTCGGTAATCCACTCCCGACTGCGTGCAAAACTCACCGCCGGCAACAGAATGCACTTCGTGAGATAGCCATAGTCGGTGAGCTTGTCCACCTTCTCCAATTCGTCGCGGATGCCCTGCAGCACATAGGTACACCATGCCTCCAGCCCTGCTGTGGTGCCAGTATCGGCAAGCCCGAGCATGGTGTAGTACTTGTCCCGGTCATTGCAGAACACCGCAGTAGGGTTGAGCACCCGACCACCCGTGTTCACGTTGAAACCGTACTTCATCAACAGCGCATAGGTCAGCAGTCTTACCACCCGCCCATTTCCATTGCCGAATGGGTGAATCCAACCGAAACGGTGGTGCGCCAGGGCGACCTTCATCAGCGCGTATTTAGGGGAATCGTCGCGATTGATGAAGCTGACCAACTCCTGCATGTACTGCGGCACCAGCACACCTTCTGGAGGCAGATGCTCCGCCTGTGCGATCCTGACCGCCCCTTCCCGGTAGGCGCCTGGCGTTTTATCGCCTTCACGCCGTAACCCCATTACGGTCATGGCGTGCAATTCTCGGATCGTATGCTCTGTCAGGTCTGCACCAGGCTTGATCACCTCTTCGATGTAATCCATCGCCTTCTCGATGTTGGCAATTTCCAGTAACTGATCGGTGCTCTCGGCCTTCCCTTCGACCTTGCTGTCGATGTAGTCGGCCAGTGTGGTGTGGTTGCCCTCGATTCGAGCAGACCCCAAGCTCTCCAGCGTGTGGAACAGCGCCTTCAACTGAAAGAACACCTGAGGTGGAGTGTCCCCTTCCAGCCTCAGCCTGCGCAGAAACTCGAGCTCGGCCAGAACGTCAACCAGCGGCGAGTCGAAGGACGGGTTCAGTAGCTTGCAGGTCGTGGTGCGAAAACTGGGGCATCTCAAAATTATCTCTAAACGGAAAAATCATTATCTAGAAAAATTTCGGTTCTCACCCCGTAAACACTGGCCAAAACCTGATCGACAGCTAACCATTATCTAAAAATACGTCCAACCCTAAGTGGAAAACTGCGAACCGTTAAGTCAAAAACACGCAGATCCGTGGGGAAAAAAGCGGGAACAAAAAAGCCCGCACAAGGCGGGCTTCTATTGGTGCCAGTAGCGAGAAATCGCCATAGGCCAACTGATTCTGGTGCCGGAGACAGGAATCGAACCTGCGACCTTCGCGTTACGAGTGCGCTGCTCTACCGACTGAGCTACACCGGCGTGTAGCGCAACGTACCACTGCTCACACCCGTAACGCAAACCCCTGTTTCCGCTGGTTTATTGCCCTGCCCTCAAGCCCCCTTGCACCCTTTGGGCGCCAGGTCTTCCTCGATGTCGGTCGTACACGCCCAGCCGCTGGCCGAACGCGTCAGGGTCAGGGCCTTGCCCAGCGCGTTGGCCGGCGCATCCACCAGGGTGCAGACAATGCTGCCGCTGCCATCTGCAGCCTTGCCGCTCGCCGTGATCGCACAATGTGCCGTCGCCGGCTGGCCACCCAGGGCGGCTACATCCGCTACATCCTTTCCATCATTCAGCCGCAGATCCATCGCCGTCTTCAGCGCGCTGATCTCCAGCAACCCGGCCGCGGCCTTGGAGCGTGCCTGGTGGTTGGTGTACATCGGTAAGGCGATGGTCGCCAGAATGCCGATGATCGCGACGACGATCATCAGTTCGATCAGGGTGATACCGCGTTGCCCTTTCATGAACGTAGTTCCTTTTTGATTCGCTTACACATTGAGGTCAGTTGCGCCCCAACCGGCAGCGGCGCAGTAGGCCTGAACAGACACCTTTTGTCACCCCTGCCCGCACGGGCGTCATCTTCGCTGAACTACTCTAGTGAGCATCACGGACGCGTGCCCTTGCATGGACGCGGCAAGCTGTTTCCAGGCTTGTCGCCGGGGCTGAACAAGGACCTTTGCATGACTTCATCTTCACTTCTCTACCGCTGGCACGGCACCGACGCCAATGGCGCGCCGGTCAGCGGCCAAACACCCGGGCGCAGCCCGGCTTATGTGCGCGCCGGGCTGATTCGCCAGGGCATCACGGTGGCGAGTTTGCGGCCGGCCAGCGGGCTGGCGTTCAGCTTGCCAAAGCGGCGCGAAAAGGCAGACCCGGCGGGGTTCAGCCGGCAGTTGGCGACGTTGCTCAAGGCCGGCGTGCCGCTGCTGCAAGCGTTCGAGGTGATGGGCCGCAGTGGTTGCGATGCGGCGCAGGCGGCGTTGCTGGAAAGATTGAAACAGGATGTGGCCTCGGGCCTGGGGTTGGCGGATGCGTTGCAGCGTCACCCGGCATGGTTCGATGCGCTGTATTGCAACCTGGTACGGGTGGGCGAGCAGTCCGGTACGCTCGACCGCCAGCTGGAGCAACTGGCCGGCATGCTGGAACAGCGTCGGGTGCTGCACAAGAAGGTGCGCAAGGCGATGATCTACCCGCTGCTGCTGTTGCTGACCGGGCTGGGGGTGTCGGCGATCTTGTTGCTGGAGGTGATTCCTAAATTCGAGAGCATGTTCTCGGGCATGGGCGCGGCGTTGCCGGCATTTACCCAATGGGTGATCAACTTGTCCACAGGGCTGAGCCGGTTTGCGCCGCTGCTGCTGGTGATGGGCTTGGTGCTGGGTGTTGCCGTGCGCCAGCTTTACCGGCAGCACGCGCCAGCGCGCCTGTGGATATCTTGGCGGGTGCTGGGCTTGCCCGTGTTTGGCAAGTTGCTGGGGCAGGCCGCGCTGGCGCGGTTTGCGCGCAGCCTGGCAACGTCCTACGGCGCCGGGGTGCCGTTGCTGGATGCGCTGGGGACGGTGGCGCGGGTAACGGGTGGCGACCTGCACGAGCAGGCGGTGTTGCGGCTGCGCCAAGGCATGGCCAATGGGCAAGGGCTGAACCAGGCGATGGCCGGTGAACCGCTGTTTCCCCCCTTGCTGGTGCAGTTGACGGCCATCGGTGAATCCAGCGGCACGCTGGACCAGATGCTGGAAAAAGCCGCCAGCCATTACGAGGAACAGGTCAGCCAGGCGCTGGACCAGTTGACCAGCCTGCTGGAGCCGGCCATCGTGCTGATCCTGGGCTTGCTGGTGGGTGGCCTGGTGGTGGCGATGTACCTGCCGATCTTCCAGTTGGGTAGTTTGATCTGAACATGACTTTATGGGCTTTGCTGGTTGAACAGCCAGCGTATTTCCTAACCCTTGCCACGGTGCTCGGCCTGCTGGTGGGCAGCTTTATCAACGTGCTGGTGTACCGCCTGCCGATCATGCTGGAGCGGCAATGGCAGCGTGAGGCGCAAGAGGTATTGGGGCTGCCGACCACGCAGCACGCGCGTTTCGACCTGTGCCTACCGGCCTCCCGGTGTCCACACTGCGCGCACCGGATTCGTGCGTGGGAGAACATTCCGGTCATCAGCTACCTGGCCTTGGGCGGGCGCTGTTCGTCCTGCAAAAACCGCATCAGCCTGCGTTACCCGGTAGTGGAAGTGGCCAGCGCGCTGCTGTCGCTGGTAGTGGCCTGGCGCTTCGGCGCTTCGGTAGAGGCGTTGCTGGCTCTGCCGCTGACCTGGTGCCTGCTGGCGCTGAGCCTGATCGATGCGGACCACCAGCTGCTGCCGGATGTGCTGGTGCTGCCGACCATGTGGCTAGGGCTGATCGTCAATGCCTTTGGCATCCATGTGCCCCTAGCCGACGCACTGTGGGGCGCAGTGGCCGGGTACCTCAGCCTGTGGACGGTGTACTGGGTGTTCAGGCTGGTCACCGGCAAGGAAGGCATGGGCTATGGCGATTTCAAGCTGATGGCGCTGATCGGGGCGTGGGGGGGTTGGCAGGTGCTGCCTTTGACGCTGCTGTTGTCGTCGGTGGTCGGGGCGCTTGTTGGCCTGTGCCTGCTGCGTTTTCGCCGGCATGCCTTGGGCACGGCTATCCCGTTTGGCCCTTATCTGGCAATTGCGGGGTGGATTGCCGTGCTCTGGGGTGATGAAATATACGCCTCATACATACAACTGCTTGGATACTGATGACCACTGCGGCCTTTACCCCCTGGATTCTCGGCCTGACCGGCGGCATTGGTAGCGGCAAAAGTGCCGCTGCCGAGCGCTTTGTCGAGCTTGGCGTGCACCTGGTCGATGCGGACCAGGCGGCGCGCTGGGTTGTCGAACCTGGCCGCCCCGCCCTGGCCAGCATCGTCGAGCGCTTCGGCCCGGACGTGCTGCAGGGCGACGGCCAGCTCGATCGCGCCGCCCTGCGCCAGCTGATATTCGCCGACCCGGCGCAACGCAAATGGCTGGAGCAACTGCTGCACCCGCTGATCGGTCAGGAGATTTTCAGCTATCTGGCCAAGGCGCAGTCGCCATATGCGGTGTATGTGTCACCGCTGCTGATCGAATCGGGGCAGTACCACAAGACCCAGCGCGTGCTGGTGATCGATGCGCCGCAGGACCTGCAAATAGCGCGTACCCTGGCGCGGGACAACACCAGCGCCGAGCAGGTGCAGGCGATTCTTCAGGCCCAACTGGCCCGTGAGGATCGCCTGCGCCATGCCGATGATGTGGTGGTCAACGACGGCGGCCTGGCCGCACTGCATGAGCAGATTGACCGCCTGCACCACTTTTACCTGACTTTGAAAGGAGGCCAGCCATGAGCCAGCCATTGACCGTCGATTGCCCGACTTGCGGCGCGCCTGTGGAATGGAGCGAAAAAAACGCGTTCCGACCGTTTTGTTCGGACCGTTGCAAGCTGATCGACCTGGGCGCCTGGGCGGCTGAGGAACACAAGATTCCGGGGTCGGAAGAGTCCGAAGATGAGCTGTATTCGGGGGACCTGGAGCCGCGGCATTGAGCTGATCCACAAATACAACGCGGGCCCACAACCCGCGCGGTACCTGTGGGAGCGGGCAAGCCCGCGAAGCAGGCGCCGCAGTGGATGGCACGGGCTTCGCCCGTGTTCGCGGGCATGCCCGCTCCCACAGTGAGAGTGCAACCTCTGAGTGCTGTGCATTACCCCCGAAGAGGCCGGCACAGCCACCACACATTCACCGCTCATCTTCCTTCCAGGGCGCCTGCAGGTACCGTGTGCGGTTGAAGGTTTCCAGCCACTCGGGGCAAAACACCACCAGCGCACTGATCACCATGCCGTTGATGAACGCCTCGGGGAACATCATCAGCCACAGGTAGCCCACAAAGTCGCTGAGCCATTCCGGCAGGGCAAACCGCCCGTCGAGCCACAACAACCCTAGCGCCGCCGGTACGCAAACCAGCACGGTGAGCGCTGCCGGGAAGAACCCCGAACAGAAGATATAAACGAACAGGTTTCGCGGCTGGGCGCGCTCGACCACTATCGCGCACACCTCGGTAATCAGCACCGGCAAACCAATCAGCAACAAGCCGTTCACCCCCAACGCCGCCAGGTCTTGTCGCCCAAGCGCCAGCAAGCCAAGCTGGGCCATGAACCCACCCAGCACCGCCAGCGGCCAGTCCAGCAACAGGGTGACCGCCGTCATGCCAATAAAGTGGTACGACACTCCGGTATCAAAGTCGCGCCGCACCAGCCACAGCGCAAACAGGCAGAACACCGTGCCAAACAGCAAATGCTGGCGGCGCCGGTCGGTAAACAGTTCCACCCAGCGAACCCGGCTGACCGCCCAGATCAGCAACGGCACATAACCCAGCCAGCCAAGGGTAAGGGTGGTGCCGGATAACACCTGCGCGCTGATCACCTGAACAATACCCTTTGCGGCCATGTGGATAAAACCGAGTCTACACCCTTTCTCCCATTCCTTCGGCTGCGGTAGGCTGACGCTTCCATTCGATGCAGGAAGCATTGGTCATGCTGGAAGGAACCAACCCCGCCCTGCTACTGGCAGCGGCACTCAACGCCACCATCGGTGTAATTCACCTGGCCATCATCGCCGTGGGGCCGCGTTGGTACCGTTTGTTCGGGGCCGGTGAGCGCATGGCGGTGGCCGCCGAGAAGGGCCGCTGCTACCCGGCGCTGATCACCGCCGCCATCGCCTGCGTGTTGCTGGCCTGGTCGGCCTATGCGCTGTCGGCTGCCGGGGCGATCGGGCGGCTGCCCTTGCTGCTGCCAGTCATTTGCCTGATCACCCTGGTGTACTTGCTACGCGGCCTGCTGGGGCCAGTATTGCTGGCGGGCACCGGGCGTTCGCAGCGTTTTATCGTGGTCAGTTCGCTGATCTGCCTGGGCTTTGGCTTGGTGCATCTGGTCGGGCTGGTGCAGCAGTGGCCGGTGCTGGGCTGATTCTCACGCTTAAACAGCATCTTACCGTCATCGATTAGCGGCTAAGCTTGTCTGCATGGATGACTCAGACTACCTGCGCCTGCTTACCATCCAGGCCGAACAAGCCAATGCCTTTCTCTCCAACGCCCGTAAGTGGGAGCGGGAGCGTTGGGTGTGCCAGCGCCTGTTGCAGGGGCTGAACATTCCCTACCGCAGCGAGGACTTCACCCCGGCGGGGCAGGAGCCACCAGACGTGCTGTTCCGCGACGCCGCCTTCGAGGTGTTTTTCGTGCTCGACGAGGGCCGCCGGCTGAACGATGAATGGCGCGAGGAGCTGCAGCGGCGGCGCAGTGCGTTTTCCCTGGCGCAGCTGGTACGCCGCGAAGCACGCCCACGGCGCATCAGTGCCACCGAACTGCTGGGGCGCCTGGCGCCCACCTTGCGCAAGAAGGCGCACAATTACCGGGAACGCGGGCTGGAGCTGAACGAGCTGGACATCATCGCGTTCTCCAGCCTGAAGCGCGAAGTGCTCGACCTCAACACCCACTTCCCGCCGCCTACCGAATACCTGCGCCAAGGCTGGCGCTCGCTGTCGCTAGTCGGGCCAACCTTTGCCCGGGTACTGTTTGCCCACCCCGATGCGCCGGATTTCCTGCGCGGCAACCTGGGCCGCAGCATCGTCTTCGACGTAGGTATCAGTCTTTGATCCAGTGCAGCGACTGTTTGCGATGGCGTACACTCGGCGCCAGGGATAGAAAGCATTATCATTTGTTTCAAGCGCCTGCGCGAACGCTGTAGCGTTTGCGTAGTCACAAACGTCTACCTGACGAGGCCCACCATGACCAGCCGCCTGAACCCGGAAGATCAGCGTCGTGTCGATGAGTATCTGCGAGCCCCCCAGCACCAAGTCGAGCGCAGGCCCTTCCGGCCGTGGCTGCTCCTTGTGCTGGTGCTGGCCGTGACCATCGGGTTGGGTCTCATCAGCCGCCTGCTGAGTGGACTGGTGCTATGAGCTGCTTCGCGCTCGCCCTCCCCTCGTGCAGTTTGCGGCCGGCCCCCAGGGCCACGCATTCCGTAAACCTTATGAGATATTCCCATGACTCATCGCATCGTGATTGTCGGCGGCGGCGCCGGCGGCCTGGAACTGGCGACCCGCCTGGGTAAAAGCCTGGGCAAGCGCAAGCAGGCCGAAATCACCCTGGTCGACACCAACCTCACGCACATCTGGAAGCCGCTGCTGCACGAAGTGGCCGCCGGCTCGCTGAACTCCTCGGAAGACGAACTGAACTACGTGGCTCAGGCGAAGTGGAACCACTTCAATTTCCAGCTGGGGCGCATGAGCGGCCTGGACCGTGAAGGCAAACAGATTCAACTGGCTGCCACCCTCGACGAAGAGGGCCGCGAGCTGCTGCCTGCGCGCACCCTGGGCTACGACACCCTGGTGATCGCCGTGGGCTCCAACACCAACGACTTCGGCACCCTGGGCGCAGCGCAGCACTGCCTGTTCCTGGATACCCGCAAGCAGGCCGAGCGTTTCCACCAGCAACTGCTCAACCACTACCTGCGTGCCCACGCCGGCGACGTGGCCAGCGAGAAAATCAGCGTAGCCATTGTCGGCGCCGGTGCCACCGGTGTAGAGCTGGCGGCCGAGCTGCACCACGCTGCCCACGAGCTGGCGGCCTATGGCCTGGACCGCATCCAGCCCAAGGACATGCACATCACCCTTATCGAGGCGGGCCCGCGCGTTCTGCCGGCGCTGCCGGAGCGCATCAGCGTACCGGTTCACAAAACCCTGGAAAAACTCGGTGTGAAGGTGATGACCAACGCCGCAGTCAGTGAAGTGACCGAGGACGGCCTGAAAACCAAGGACGGTGAAGTGATCCAGGCCAGCCTGAAAGTGTGGGCAGCCGGTATCCGCGCGCCAGGTTTCCTCAAGGACATCGATGGCCTGGAAACCAACCGCATCAACCAGCTGGTCGTGCGCCCTACCCTGCAAACCACCCGCGACGACAACATCTTCGCCTTCGGTGACTGCGCCGCCTGCCCGCAACCTGGCAGCGACCGTAACGTGCCGCCGCGCGCACAGGCGGCGCACCAGCAGGCATCGATGCTGGCGCAAAGCCTGAAGGCGCGCCTGGAGAACAAGGCCCTGCCGACTTACGAGTACAAGGACTATGGCTCGCTGGTGTCGCTGTCGCGCTTCTCGGCGGTGGGCAACCTGATGGGTAACCTGATGGGCAGCGTGAAGCTGGAAGGCTGGCTGGCGCGGATGTTCTACGTGTCGCTGTACCGCATGCACCAGATGGCGCTGTACGGGTTCTTCCGCACGGCGTTGATGATGCTGGGCAGCAAGATTGGCCGGGGCACCGAGCCGCGCCTGAAGTTGCACTAACAGGCGCCCCCATGCCCTGCATGGCGCGGGTTTACCTGTGAATGCGATGGTGGCTGCACTGCCGCATTCGCGGGTGAACCCGCTCCTACAAAGGGGCGGTGTGGCAAAGGGATACAGATCGGATTTGCACCGATAGCGCATTTTTCGGGGCAAAAGAAAAAGGGCATCTCATGCGAGATGCCCTTTGTTCATGGTGGGTCGTGTAGGATTCGAACCTACGACCAATTGGTTAAAAGCCAACTGCTCTACCAACTGAGCTAACGACCCAAAAATGGTCGGGGTGAGGGGATTCGAACTCCTGACATCCTGCTCCCAAAGCAGGCGCGCTACCGGACTGCGCTACACCCCGAGTGTTTCAAAAAAAAGGGCATCTCTTTGGAGATGCCCTTTTCTACATGGTGGGTCGTGTAGGATTCGAACCTACGACCAATTGGTTAAAAGCCAACTGCTCTACCAACTGAGCTAACGACCCGGAAAATGGTCGGGGTGAGGGGATTCGAACTCCTGACATCCTGCTCCCAAAGCAGGCGCGCTACCGGACTGCGCTACACCCCGAGATTGGCTCCGCGACCTGGACTCGAACCAGGGACCCAATGATTAACAGTCATTTGCTCTACCGACTGAGCTATCGCGGAACTGAACTTCGGTACAACTCCGAAGACTGTGTTCGCTTCGGACTCTTTAGCTTCTTCGCTTTCGCGTTGTCGCTGCTGAGGCCGGCTATTCTACATTCTTCGTTTTGCTTGTCAACCACTTTTTTTCATTCAACTTACTGATTTGTAAGTTGTTTTGCGATCGCCGATGTTGCTGGTGATTCGCTTAGTGCCTGACAACGCGGCGTATATTAGGGGCACTCTAAATTTGATGCAAGCAAAAATTTCAAAAATTTCAGACGGTTACCCCGGATTGGCGCAAAGGCCCGAAATAGCTGGGCTGTGCCGGCATTGGCAACAGGCAAAAAAAGCCCCGCAAACGCGGGGCTCATGGTGCAACACAATCAGCCAAAGACGATTTCGTCGCCTTCCACCTTGGCGGTGATCGCCGAACCCGGCAAGAACTTGCCTGCCAGAATCAGCTGCGCCAGCGGGTTCTCGATCCAGCGCTGGATCGCACGCTTCAGCGGCCGCGCACCGTACACCGGGTCGTAACCCACGGCAATCAGCTTGTCCAACGCCTCTGGGCTCAGGCTCAGCGACAGTTCGCGCTCCAGCAGGCGGCTGCGCAGGCGGCCCAGCTGGATTTCGGTAATACCGGCAATCTGCTCGCGGCCCAAAGGCTCGAACACCACCACTTCGTCGATGCGGTTGATGAACTCCGGACGGAAGTGCGCCCCCACCGCATCCATCACTGCAGCACGCTGTGCCTCGCGGTCACCCACCAGTTCCTGAATCTGCGCGGAACCCAGGTTGGAGGTCATCACGATCACGGTGTTGCGGAAGTCCACGGTGCGCCCATGGCTGTCGGTCAGGCGGCCGTCTTCCAGCACCTGCAACAGCACGTTGAACACATCCGGGTGGGCTTTTTCCACCTCGTCCAGCAGCACCACCGAGTAAGGCTTGCGGCGCACGGCCTCGGTCAGGTAACCGCCCTCTTCATACCCTACATAGCCTGGTGGTGCACCGATCAGGCGCGCTACGGAATGCTTCTCCATGAATTCGGACATGTCGATGCGCACCATCGCCTCTTCGGTGTCGAACAGGAACTCGGCCAGCGCCTTGCACAGTTCGGTCTTGCCCACACCGGTCGGGCCGAGGAACAGGAACGAACCACTTGGCCGGTTCGGGTCGGACAGCCCGGCACGTGAGCGGCGTACGGCGTTGGCTACGGCGGTTACCGCCTCGCTCTGGCCAATCACGCGCTGGTGCAGCAGCTCTTCCATCTTCAGCAGCTTCTCACGCTCGCCTTCGAGCATCTTGGCCACAGGAATGCCGGTCCACTTCGACACCACTTCGGCAATTTCTTCCTCGGTGACCTTGTTGCGCAGCAACTGGTTGTCGGTCTTGCCGTGCTGGTCGACCATCTGCAGGCTGCGCTCCAGGTCCGGGATCACCCCGTACTGCAGTTCGGCCATGCGGTTCAGGTCGCCTTTGCGACGGGCGGCTTCCAGCTCCTGGCGAGACTGCTCGATCTTTTGCTGGATCTGCGCCGAGCCCTGCACTTCAGCTTTCTCCGAAGCCCAGATTTCTTCCAGGTCGGAATACTCACGCTCCAGCCGCTCGATTTCCTCGGTCAGCTTCTCCAGGCGCTTTTTCGCCGCTTCGTCTTCTTCTTTCTTCAGCGCCTGCGACTCCACCTTCAGCTGGATCAGGCGGCGATCAAGGCGGTCGAGCACTTCCGGCTTGGAGTCAATCTCCATGCGGATGCGGCTGGCCGCTTCGTCGATCAGGTCAATGGCCTTGTCCGGCAGCTGGCGGTCGGTGATATAGCGGTGGCTGAGCTTGGCCGCTGCGATGATTGCACCGTCGGTGATGGCCACCTTGTGGTGCACTTCATAGCGCTCTTTCAGGCCACGCAGGATGGCGATGGTGTCTTCCTCGCTCGGCTCCTCGACCAGCACCTTCTGGAAGCGGCGCTCCAGGGCGGCGTCCTTTTCGATGAACTGGCGGTACTCGTTCAGCGTGGTGGCACCTACGCAATGCAGCTCGCCGCGGGCCAGGGCCGGCTTGAGCATGTTGCCGGCGTCCATGGCGCCCTCGCCTTTGCCGGCGCCAACCATGGTGTGCAGTTCGTCGATGAACAGGATGATCTGGCCTTCCTGCTTGGACAGTTCGTTCAGCAGGCTTTTCAAGCGCTCTTCGAACTCACCGCGGTACTTGGCACCGGCAATCAGCGCGCCCATGTCCAGCGCCAGCAGGCGCTTGCCTTTGAGGCCGTCGGGCACTTCACCATTGATGATGCGCTGGGCCAGGCCTTCGGCAATGGCGGTTTTACCCACGCCAGGCTCACCGATCAGCACCGGGTTGTTCTTGGTACGGCGTTGCAGCACCTGCACGGTACGGCGGATTTCATCGTCACGGCCAATGACCGGGTCCAGCTTGCCCTCTTCGGCACGCTTGGTCAGGTCGACGGTGTATTTGTCCAGCGCCTGGCGCGATTCCTCGGCGTTGGCGTCATTCACTGCCGCGCCGCCACGCAGGTTGTTGATGGCATTTTCCAGCGCTTTCTTGCTCACGCCCTGGCTCAGCAGCAGCTTGCCGAGCTTGCTGTTTTCGTCCATGGCGGCCAACAGCACCAGCTCGCTGGAAATGAACTGGTCGCCCTTCTGCTGTGCCAGGCGGTCTGCCTGGTTAAGCAGGCGTGCCAAGTCCTGCGACATGTTCACGTCGCCGGTAGGGTTCTGTATTTTCGGCAGTTGGTCGAGCTCTTTCACCAGCCCCTGGCGCAGGCCATTGATGTCAAAGCCTACCTGCATCAGCAGCGGTTTGATGGAGCCGCCCTGCTGTTCGAGCAGCGCCTGTAACAGGTGCACGGGCTCGATGGCAGGGTGGTCCATGCCAACGGCCAAAGACTGGGCATCGGATATTGCAAGTTGCAGCTTGCTGGTTAAACGGTCTATTCGCATGGTGTACCTTCCTTTAAAGGGCAGGTCGGAGCGATGGACAGCGCCTGTTTATAAAGAAACCTGCCTGAGATGACTTTATAGATAAGGCTGATTCTGGAAGATTCAAGCGTAGCGGGGTTGACCAAAGTCAACCTGTTGGATTAATGGGGGCCATTCGCGGGCATGCCCGCCCCCACAGTTACACCACCGGTTTCAACGTTTGCGGAATCTCTGTGGGAGCGGGCGTGCCCGCGAAGAGGCCGGTACAGGCTAGCGCGGGTCCAGCCAGACCAACGATGCAAAACGCCCGCCCTGCGGGGTACGGCGATAGGAGAAGAACCGCGCATCACTGACCGTGCACAAGCCACCGCCATAAACAGCAGTCACGCCACGGGCAGCCAGGCGAATACGCGCCAGCTCATAGATATCCGCCAACAGCTTGCCTGGCCGTTCGCCGTCGACGAATGCCCGAGCTGCTTGCGGGTGCACGGCGGTAAAGGCATCACGCACTTCCAGCCCCACTTCGAACGCTTGCGGGCCGATGGCAGGCCCCAACCACACCAGCACCTCTTCTGGCGGCAGCGCCAGCCGGTCCAGCGTGGCTTCCAGCACGCCACCCGCCAGCCCACGCCAGCCAGCATGCGCCGCCGCCACGCGGGTGCCGGCACGGTCGCAGAACAGCGCAGGCAGGCAATCGGCGGTCATCACGGTGCAGGCAATGCCAGGCTGGCGGGTCCAGCTGGCATCGGCCTCGGCCACCACGGCCGGGTCGGCATCCGCCACCACCCGCCCATGCACCTGCTTGAGCCAGGCCGGTTGGATGGCGAACTGTTCACTCAGGCGGCGGCGGTTCTCGGCGACCGCGGCAGGGTCATCCCCAACATGGTCGCCGAGGTTGAAGGTTTCATAGGGCGGCAGGCTGACGCCACCCTGACGGGTGGTGACACAGGCGCGGACCGAAGCCGGGGCCGGCCAGTCGGGGAACAGCAACGCCTGCGTCAGCTCACTCATCCGATGAAGCTCTCGCGGTCCTGGTTCAGCAGCGACAGCAACCAGACGAAGTCATCCGGCAGTGGCGATTCCCACTTCATGACTTCACCGGTAATCGGGTGGGCCAAGGCGAGGAAACGCGCATGCAGCGCCTGGCGCGGGAAGGTCTTGACCGCCTCGACCATGGTCGGGCTGGCAGCGGGCGGAATGCGGAAGCGCCCGCCGTACGTCTGGTCGCCAACCAGTGGGAAACCCACGTGGGCCATGTGCACGCGAATCTGGTGGGTACGGCCGGTTTCCAGCTTGACCCGCACGTGGGTGTGCGAGCGGAAGCGCTTGAGTACGCGGTAGTGGCTGACCGCCGGCTTGCCGCCGTCGGTTACAGCCATGCGCTGGCGCATGCCGCCATGACGGCCGATGGGCGCGTCGATCTTGCCACCGGCAGTCACCACGCCAATCACGATGCACTCGTAGATGCGGCTGACCTTGCGAGCCTGCATCTGCTCGACCAGCTTGGTCTGCGCCTGCAGGGTCTTGGCCACCACCATCAGGCCGGTGGTGTCCTTGTCCAGGCGGTGCACGATACCGGCGCGCGGCACGTTGACGATGTCTGGCACATGGTGCAGCAGCGCGTTGAGCAGGGTGCCGCTGGCATGCCCGGCCGCCGGGTGCACAACCAGCCCGGCAGGCTTGTTGATCACCAGGATGTGGTCGTCTTCGTAGACGATATCCAGTTCGATATCTTCTGCGATCCACTCGCCCTGGGCCTCTTGTTCGGCCTCCAGGGCAAGCAGAGAGCCACCATGAACAAGGTCTCGAGGGCGCACGACTGCACCATCGACCGTCAGGCGGCCCTCTTTGATCCACGAAGTTAGCCGCGAACGCGAGTACTCGGCGAACAATTGGGCGGCGACCTGGTCGAGGCGTTGGCCGCCCAGTTCGGACGGTACCTCTGCGCTAAGTTGAATGATCTCGGACATGCTCGATTCGGCGGGCGCACAGCCTTTGGTTTCGGCTGCGAGCTTGTGGTTAAATACGGCTTCTTTTGTCCCGGGGTTGGCCGGGGCGCTCATCATAACAGGACGGCACCGCCCAAGACAGCGGCCGTCAAAGGGACGCAAGCCGCCATGCGAGTGAAACACCTGCTGCTGATCGCCATCCTCGGGCTTACCGCGGCCTGTTCCTCTAATAAAGAGGTCATTGACGAGAACCTCAGCGAGGCCGAACTGTACCAGCAGGCCCAGGCTGATCTGGACAACTCCAGCTACACCAGCGCCGTGAACAAGCTCAAGGCCCTGGAGTCGCGCTACCCGTTCGGCCGCTATGCCGATCAGGCGCAGCTCGAGCTGATCTACGCCAACTACAAAAATTCCGAGCCCGAGGCCGCCAAGTCGGCCGCCGAGCGCTTCATCCGCCTGCACCCGCAGCACCCGAACGTCGATTACGCCTACTACCTCAAGGGCCTGACCTCGTTCGACCAGGACCGTGGCCTGCTGGCGCGTTTCCTGCCGCTGGACATGACCAAACGTGACCCGGGCGCCGCCCGCGACTCGTACAACGAGTTCGCCCAGCTGACCAGCCGCTTCCCCAACAGCCGCTACGCGCCAGACGCCAAGCAGCGCATGATCTACCTGCGCAACCTGCTGGCTTCGTACGAAATCCACGTGGCCGACTACTACCTGAGCCGCCAGGCTTATGTAGCAGCTGCCAACCGTGGCCGCTACGTGGTCGAAAACTTCCAGGAAACCCCGTCCGTCGGTGACGGCCTGGCCGTGATGGTCGAGTCGTACCAGAAGCTGCACCTGGACGAACTGGCCGCCACGAGCCTGGAAACCCTCAAGCTCAACTATCCGGACCACCCGAGCCTGGTCGATGGCGAGTTCCAGCCCAAGCAGACCGAGTCTGACGGCCGCGGCTGGCTGTCCAAGGCCACCTTGGGCCTGATCGAAACCGATACCCCGCTACCGCCAGGCGAAACCCGCGCCAACCAGGACGTGGTCAAGCAGTTCCAGGACGCGCGCGACGAGATGCCGCGAGAGCTGCTGCCTAAAGACGAGAACGGCGACCCGATCGTGCCGGAAGGCCCGAAAGAAGCCGAGAAAGACCGTTCCTGGTTCAGCTACATGACCTTTGGTCTGTTCGACTGACCTTCAGTGGTGAATGAAAGGGAGGCCTTGGGCCTCCCTTTTTTATTGGCCGCGTCCTAGACTGTCGGCTTCTTCAATCGACAAGCTGGACATCATGGTTCGCCTACTTTTCTGGATCGCCCTGATCGCCGCCGCGTTCTGGCTGTGGCGCAAGTACAAAGTCAGCCAGCAGTCGCACCCCGAGGCGAAGCTGGATGCGCCGCTGAAGATGGTGCGCTGTGCCCATTGTGGCGTGCACCTGCCCAACGACCGTGCGCTGCAGCAGGGCAATGAGTGGTATTGCAGCCAGGCCCACCTGCAGCAGGGCCCTGGCCACCAAGACTGAACACGATGTCTGTTCAATCCTGAAACCAATTCGAAATCTGTGGGAGCGGGCTTGCCCGCGAAGCAGGCACCACGGTGTATGGCACCGGCTTCGCCGGTGTTCGCGGGCACGCCCGCTCCCACAGTTTTTATCTGCAATTTCGTGTTCCACATATCCCTCCCCGACCCTTTCACACCATTTACGACCCCTCCCCCCCGCCAGCATTGACCCGTCCGGCCAAAATTCGCTAAATCCTATTTATCCGCATAAATATGAAAAATAGCGAAATGCTCAAACCCAAACGCAAGCGCCAGAAGCTGTCCGATGTGATCGTCGAATCAGTCAAGCGCTCGATCGTCACCGAAGCGCTGCACCCCGGCGACCGCCTGCCCACCGAGCGTGAGCTGATGGAGCATTTCGAATGTTCCAAGGGCACCGCCCGCGAAGCGCTCAAGGCACTGGAGGTAGAGGGCCTGGTCAGCACCCGCACCGGCCCGACCGGGGGTGCCTACCTGAACGAAGTGGGCACCGAGCCAGCCAGCCGCGCACTGCGCAACTACCTGCACTTTCAGCACCTGGACGGTGAACAGGTGTACCAGCTGCGCAAAGTCATTGAGGTAGAACTGGCGGTGTCGGTGATGGGCAAGCTGAGCGAAGCCGATTACGCCGCGCTGCAGGCCAACATCGACTTCTGCAGCGCGCCGGAAGACAGCGAGGAAGGCCAGCGTGAGCAGCGCTTGGCGGAACTTGAATTCCACACCTTGCTGGCCAACCGCTGCCCCAACCCGTTGCTGCGTTTCATGGCGGTGTTCCTCAACGACCTGCTGCGCGACCTGGTGGTGCTGAAAAAGGCCTACCTGCCCAAGCGCCAGCAGTTCGCCGCCGCCAACATCGGCTACCACAAGCAACTGCTGACCGCCTTGCGCGCCAGCGACGAACCCGCCGTACGCCGGCTGATGCACGAACACATGTGCGACGCCGAGCACCACATGACCGCGCTGGAAGGCGAGGTTGCCCGCAACTTCCTGCTGGAGTTCGATCACCACCACTGATGCGCCTGTAAAGAGGCCTGCACACAGGCCCGGCCGTACCCGCTTTGTCATTGCCACTCCTGCCTAATAACCACAAACAAGGAGTTACTCATGCAAAGACGTACCCTGCTCAAGGCAGGCCTTGCCCTGGGTGCCTTAGGTAGCCTCCCCTTGGGGGCACACCGGGCATTCGCCGACCAACCGCTGACCTTCTATGGGCTCAAGTCCATGTCGGGCGCCTTCGCCAGCTACGGCAAGTACGCCGACATGGGCTCGCGCCTGGCCATCGCCGAGCACCCGCAGTTGCTCGGCCACCCGCTCAAGTACAAAGTTATCGACACCGAAGGCAACGCCGGCAAGGCGGTGCGCAAGGTGCAGGAAGCCATCGGCCAGGATGGCGCACGCTTCTTCCAGGGGTGCACCCTGTCGTCTTCGGCACTGGCGGTGTCCAAGGAGATCCACAAAGCCGGCGGCGTGTTCATGACGCCTGTGGGCGCCGATGAAATCACCGGCAAGGACTGCAATGCCTCAACCTTCCGCTGGTCGGTGCCCACCTATGGTGCCATCCGCGAAACCCTGGTGCCGATGAGCCGCCAGCTGCCCCAGGCCAAGCGCTGGTACACCATCACCCCGCAATACGTATTCGGCGATGCCCTGCTGGACAACGCCCGCAAAGTGTTCGCCGAGCTCGGCGTGGAACACATCGGCAACAGCTACCACTCGCTGCAGGAGCAGGAATTTTCCGGCTACCTGACCAACGCCATCGCCGCCAAGCCCGACGTGCTGGTGCTGCTCAACTTCGGTAGCCAGGCCTCCAACGCCCTGCGCCAGGCGGTCAACTTCGGCATCAAGGACCGCATGAAAGTGCTGATGGTGTGGTCTGCCGGCCTCGACCAGTTCCAGGAACTGGGCAGCGACGTGCTCGAGGGCGTGTACCTGGGTGCGCAGTACTGGCACCAGGTCGACACCCCGCTGAACAAACAGTTGGTCGCCGCCACCCGCAAGGCCTATGGCATCAACCCCAACTACCCGCTGGCCGCCGACTACATCGGCACCAAGGTGATGCTCGAAGCCATCGTCAAGGCCGGCAGCCTGGACGGGGCCGCCGTGTCTGCGGCATTGCAGGGCATGCGCTTCCAGGGCCCGACCGGCGAAGAACTGATCCGCCCGGGTGACCACCAGGTGCTCAAGGACTACTACCTGCTGCGCGGCAAGCCCCAGGGGCAGATGCGCGACGAGGACGACCTGGCCGAAGTCATCAGTTCGGGCCGCTCGTTCGTCGAGGTCAATCACACCGGTTGCGCCCTGGCCTGAAGCTGCGGCGTTAGTCACAAACACTTGTACAGGCAGCCGCCCGGCGCGCTGTCGAGGGCACGCTCATGCTCGATTTGTACCTGTTCCAACTGCTCAACGGCCTGGGCCTGGGGATGATCTACTTCCTCATCGCCGTGGGCCTGACGATCATTTTCGGCCTGCTCAACTTCGTCAACTTCGCCCACGGCGCGTTTTTCTTGCTGGGCGCCTACCTGTGCTACACCGCCGTGGCCGTCACCGGCAACTTCTGGCTGGCGCTGCTGATTGCGCCACTGGTGGTGGCCGCGCTGGCCTGGGCGGTCGAGCGCCTGTTGATCAAACGCATCTACCACCTGCCGCACACCTTCCAGATCCTCGTCACCCTCGGCATCGCGCTGATCATCCAGGAAGCGTCGGTGCTGATCTGGGGCCCGGTGGGCAAGAACATTGCCGTGCCACCCGAACTGCGCGGGGTGCTGATACTCGGCGACTTCATCTACCCCTACTACCGCTTGTTCCTGATCGGCTTCGCAGCGCTGATCGGTATTGGCCTGTGGCTGCTGCTGGAACGCACCCGTTTCGGCGCACTGGTGCGGGCCGGTAGCGAAAGCACCGAAACCGTGTCGCTGTTGGGCACCAACATTTTCCGCCTGTTCTCCCTGACATTCGCCCTGGGCGTGGGCCTGGCCGGTGTGGCGGGTGTGCTGTTCGCGCCGCTACGGGGCGCCCAGCCCTTCGTCGGCCCGGAAATCCTCGGCATTGCCTTCGTGGTGGTGGTGATTGGCGGCATGGGGTCGTTCGGCGGGGCGCTGGTTGGCGGCCTGCTGGTGGGTGTGGTGCAAAGCATGATGACCAGTCTCTGGCCGCAAGGTGCCAGCCTGATGATCTATGGCGCCATGGCAGCAGTGATTCTGGTCCGTCCCTACGGCCTGTTCGGGAGAGCCTGAGATGAGCGAGAAAAACCCATTGCCAGTCGCCAAGGGCCGCGCCCCGGCGCTGCTGTCGCTGGTAGTTGCCAGCCTGGTGGCGCTGCCGCTGTTGTTGCCCTCTGCCACCCTGGCCACCGAGATCCTGATCTTTGCCATGGCCGCACTGGCCTGCAACCTGCTGCTCGGCTACACCGGACTGCTGTCGTTCGGCCAGGGCATCTTCTTTGGCGTGGGCGCCTATGGCGCAGCGCTGCTGATGATCCACCTGCAGTGGGGCATGTTCGCCGCACTGCTTGGCGCAGCTGTGTTCGGCGCCCTTCTCGCGCTGCTGGTGGGCGCACTGGCGATCCGTCGCACGGGCATCTACTTCGTCATGCTGACCCTGGCCTTCAGCCAGATGGCCTACTTCCTGGCCTATACCCTCAGCGACTGGACCGGCGGTGACAACGGCCTGCTCGATGTGCCACGGCCGAATATCGAAATCGCCGGCCATGTGCTGGTCGACCTGGCCGATCCGCGGCACTTCTATGTGTTCGTCGCGGTGCTGTTCCTGTTGATCTTCGCCGCAGCCCTGCGGGTGATCCGTTCGCCGTTCGGCAGCACCCTGCTGGCTATCCGTGAGAACGAGACCCGCGCCGCTGCCATCGGCTACGACACCCGCCATTTCAAGATTCTGGTGTTCATGCTGTCGGGCGCCATCACCGGCATCGCCGGGGCGCTGTACGCCATGCTGCTGCACTTTGCGCCGCTGTCGAACATCGACCTGATGATGAGCGAGAACATCCTGATCATGACCATCGTCGGTGGCACCGGCTCACTGTTCGGCTCGCTGCTGGGGGCCGGCGCCATCGTGCTGCTGGGTGACGTGCTGTCGGAGCTTTGGCCACGCTGGCTGATGCTGCTGGGGGTGATCCTGATTCTGGTGGTGGTGTTCATGCGTGGCGGCCTGTGGGGCGGCCTTACCGAACTGGGCAAGCGCCTGCTGGCCACCCGCAATGCCGATGACAAACCCCAGGCCAAGACCAAGGAGACCCTGTGATGAGCGACTACCTCCTGGAAACCCGCCAGCTGGAGCTGGCTTACGGGCCGTTCAAGGCGGTCGCGGGCGTTGACCTCAAAGTGCGAGCCGGCACCATCCACACCATTATCGGCCCCAACGGCGCTGGCAAGACCAGCCTGTTCCACTGCCTGACCGGCGAACGTCAGGCCACTGCCGGCAAGATCCTGTTCAATGGCCAGGACATCATTCGCAAGCCGTCCCACGGGCGGGTGGCACTTGGCATGGCGCGTTCGTTTCAGCTCACCAGCCTGTTCCAGAACCTTTCCGTGCGCGAGAACCTGCGCCTGGCCGCCCAGGGCCGTGATGGCCTGGGCGCGCTGAACTTCTGGCGCAGTGTCGAGCACAAGCGCAGCCACTGGAACACCGCCGACCAGGTGCTGGAGCGCCTGAAACTGAGCGCCCGTGCCGACACCCTGGCGGGCGAGCTGTCGCACGGCCAGCAAAGAGTGCTGGAAGTGGGCATGTCGATCTGCGCCAAGCCCACCCTGCTGATGCTCGACGAACCCACTTCGGGCATGGGCATCGACGACATCCCGGTGATGACCGACCTGATCAGCGACCTTGGGCGCGACCATACCGTGCTACTGATTGAACACAACATGAGCATTGTCATGTCGATCAGCCAGCGCATCACGGTGATGAGTCACGGCCAGATCCTGGTCGAGGGTACCCCTGAACAGGTGCGCAACGACGAGCGCGTACGCACCGCCTACCTTGGAGAGGCCGCCTGATGCTCAACGTCGATTCGATCCATTCCTACTACGACAAGAGCCATGTGCTCGAAGGTGTCTCGCTCAAGGTTGAGGCTGGCGAACTGGTAACGCTGCTGGGGCGCAACGGTGCAGGCAAGACCACCACCTTGCGCAGCATCCTTGGCATCGTCCGCCCACGACAGGGGCAGATCAGCTTCAACGGCCAGCAGTTGGTCGGACGCGAAATTTTCGATATCGCCCGGCTCGGCATTGCTCTGGTGCCGGAACACCGCGGCATTTTCCGCCAGCTCAGCGTGGAGGAGAACCTGAAGATTGCCGTGCGCAAGGCCAGCCGCTGGCAGCTGGAGGACGTGTACAGCATGTTCCCGCGCCTGAAGGAGCGTCGCCGCAACGGTGGCTTTGCCCTGTCCGGTGGTGAGCAACAGATGCTCGCTATCGCCCGCGCCCTGCTCAACGGCCCCAAGCTGCTGATCCTCGACGAGCCCACCGAGGGCCTGGCCCCGGTGATTGTCGATGAACTGGTGAAGATCCTGCGACGGATCAAGGACGAAGGGCTGTCGATCCTGCTGGTAGAGCAGAACCTGATGGTCTGCGATGCCCTTGCTGATCGCCACTATGTGCTGGAGCAGGGCCGCGTCGCTTACCAGGGCAGTGCGGCGCAGTTCCGCGAGGACCCGAGCATCAAGAACCGTTACCTGGCCCTTAGCGCCTGACCCGACAGTGCTTACCTGTACCGGCCCTTTCGCGGGCAAACCCGCGCCTACAAAGGTGTCACCACCCCCAGCCCTGCGAGGCCTTTGTAGGAGCGGGTTCACCCGCGAATAGGCCGGTACAAGCCACCCAGTAATTTCAGGAGAGATGAACCATGAACACCCGCATCGATCCCTCGCAGCACCTGCTCGGCCAAGGCCCGTTGGTCAGCCGCGAGCGCCTGTGGCAATCATTGATGGACCTGGCCCAACTCGGCGCCACCGCCAAGGGCGGCGTATGCCGCCTGGCCCTGACCGACCTCGACCGCCAGGCTCGCGACCTGTTCGTACACTGGTGCGAAGAGGCCGGCTGCACGGTCAGCGTCGACGCCATCGGCAATATCTTCGCCCGCCGCCCCGGGCGCAACCCTGCCCTGCCGCCCATCATGACCGGCAGCCACATCGACACCCAACCCACCGGCGGCAAGTTCGATGGCTGCTACGGCGTCATGGCCGGCCTCGAAGTGATGCGCACGCTCAACGACCTGCACCTGACCACCGAAGCCCCGCTGGAAGTGGTGGTATGGACCAACGAAGAAGGTTCGCGCTTCCCGCCCTGCATGATGGGCTCAGGCGTGTTTGCCGGTAAATTCGGCTTGCAGGAAACCCTGGACAAGGTCGATGACCAAGGTCTGTCGGTCGGCGCTGAGTTGCAGCGCATCGGCTACGCCGGCCCGCGCGTGCCTACCGGGCACGCCGTGGGCGCCTACTTCGAAGCACATATCGAACAAGGTCCGGTGCTGGAAGACCAACGCACCACCATCGGCGTGGTCCAGGGCTGCCTGGGGCAGAAATGGTTCGACCTGACCCTTACCGGCGTCGAGGCGCATGCCGGCCCCACGCCCATGCACCTGCGCAAGGACGCATTGGTCGGCGCAGCCGAGGTGGTGGCTGCGGTCAACCGCGTCGCTCACGCGCACCAGCCACATGCCTGCGGCACGGTCGGCTGCCTGACCTTGCACCCAGGCTCGCGCAACGTTATCCCCGGCCAGGTGCACATGACCATCGACCTGCGCCACCTCGACCCTGGGCACCTCGACGCCATGGTCAGCGAAGTGCGCGCAGCCATCGAAAACAGCACGGCGAAACATGGCCTGAGCTATCAGTTGACCCCGACAGCCGACTTCCCGCCGCTGTACTTCGCCGAGCAGTGCGTGGATGCCGTGCGCCAAGGGGCGCGTGCGCTGGGCCTGAGCCACATGGATATCGTCAGCGGCGCCGGTCACGATGCAATCTTCCTCGCCGAGCTGGGCCCGGCCGGGATGATCTTCGTGCCATGCGAAGGTGGCATTAGCCACAACGAAATCGAAAATGCCGCGCCCCAGGACCTGGCCGATGGTTGCGACGTCCTGTTGCGCGCCATGTTCCAGGCCGCCAACCCGGGAGCCCGTTGAAATGACCCAGAAAACCGCGATTGGCGAACTCACCGCCGTCGAACTGCTCGAACTGTACCAGCGCCGCCAGTTGTCACCCGTCGAGGTGGTCGACGATGTGCTGGCGCGCATTGACCTGTATAACCCGGCGGTCAACGCCTACTGCCATGTCGACGGCGAAGGTGCCCGCGCCGCCGCCCGTGCCAGCGAACAGCGCTGGCAACGTGGCCAACCCTGTGGCCGACTGGATGGTGTACCCGCCTCGATCAAGGACCTGACCCTGACCCGCGGCATGCCTACCCGCAAGGGCTCGCGTACTACCTCGGGCGCCGGCCCATGGGAGGTCGATGCGCCCTTCAGCGCCTTCATGCGTGAAGCCGGTGCAGTGCTGGTAGGCAAGACCACCACGCCGGAGTTCGGCTGGAAAGGCGTGACCGACAACCCGCTTTACGGCATTACTCGCAACCCTTGGGATACCAGGCTGACTGCCGGTGGTTCGTCTGGTGGTGCTGCGGCAGCCGCCGCGCTGAACCTGGGGGTGCTGCATCAGGGCAGCGATGCCGGTGGTTCGATTCGCATCCCCTGCGCCTTTACCGGCACCTTCGGCATCAAACCGACCTTCGGCTATGTACCGCAATGGCCGGCCAGCGCCATGACCGTGCTGTCGCACCTGGGGCCGATGACGCGTACCGTGGACGACTCGGTGCTGATGCTCGACTGCGTAGCGCGCCCCGATGCCCGCGACGGTTTGGCCGGCGCACCCCGGCAGGCGCCTTGGCTCAGCCAGCAGCAAGATCTGAGCGGGCTACGCATCGCCTACAGCGCCAACTTCGGTTACGTGCAGGTCGCCCCACAGATCCAGGCACTGGTGGCGCAAGCGGTGCAGCGCCTGGCGCGGCTGGGTGCGCAGGTAGAGGAAGTGGACCCGGGCTTCAGCGACCCGCTGGAAACCTTCAATACCCTGTGGTTTGCCGGTGCGGCGCGGTTGGCCAGTGCCTTGAGCGATGAGCAGAAAGCGTTGCTTGACCCGGGGCTGCGCTGGATCGCCGAACAAGGCGCACAGATCAGCCTTGGCGAATACACTCAGGCGCTTGAGGCCCGGGCAGAATTGATTGCGAAGATGAATGCCTTTCATCAGCGATATGACGTGCTGATATCGCCGATGCTGCCGTTGGTGGCGTTCGAAGCCGGACACAACGTACCCCCTGGGTCGGGGATGGCGCAATGGATGGAGTGGACGCCGTTCAGTTACCCCTTCAACCTGACCCAACAGCCGGCAGCCTCGGTGCCCTGCGGGTTTACCCGCGAGGGGTTGCCGGTGGGCCTGCAGGTGGTGGCCGGGCGCTTTGCCGATGAGCAAGTGCTGCGGGTGTGCAAGGTGTATGAGCAGCATTATCCGAGCCGGCACTTGCAAGCACCGATTACTGGCTGAAATCTGTATTGGCTTCTGCGGCCCTTTCGCGGGTGAACCCGCCCCTACACGCACCGATTACTGGCTGAAATCTGTGTTGGTTTCTGCGGCCCTTTCGCGGGTGAGCCCGCTCGTGTAGGAGCGGGTTTACCCGCGAAGAGGCCCTCAGCCCAAACGCCCTTCTGGCGCATACGGCGCCGGGTCGATAATCGGCTCGGCCCCTGTCAGCAAATCGGTAAACAGCTGGCACGAAGCCGGCGCCAGCACCAGCCCATTGCGATAATGCCCGCAGTTCAGCCACAACCCTTCATGCCCCGGCACAGGCCCAATGTAAGGGATGCCTTCTGGCGACCCCGGCCGCAGTCCCGCCCAGTGCGCCACCACTGTGGCGCCTTCAAGCTCTGGCAACAACTCCACCGCCGATGCCTTCAGGCTTTCCAGCGCATCCCCGGTCGGGGTCTTGTCATACCCGGCGTGTTCCAGCGTGCTCCCCACCAGAATGTGCCCGTCACGTCGCGGGATTGCATAGCGCCCCTTGGCCAGCACCATGCTCGGCAAGAAGTCTTCAGCGCACTTGAACAGGATCATCTGGCCCTTCACGGGCTCCACCGGCAGTTCAAGGCCAAGGGTGCGCAACAGGTCGCCACTCCAGGCGCCTGCGCTGAGCACAACCTCATCCGCCGCCAATACGCCATCAGCCGTCTGGACACCGGTCACGCGCCCCTTTTCCTGCACGAAGCCGCTGATCTGGCAGTGTTCGCGCAAGGTCACGTTCGGCAGCGCCAGCAACGCCGCCTTAAGCGACTTGACCAAGCGTGGGTTGCGCACATTGGCCACGCCAGCCATGTAGATGGCGTGCTTGAAGCCCGGGCCCAGCACCGGCACCGCATCGTAGGCCGCCGAAATATCCACGGCACTGAGCGGCCGCTGCTCACGCACAGCCCAGGCCAATGCTTCGGCCTCGTCGTCCAGGTCGAGCCAGTACAGCCCGGTGGTGTGAACTTCGGGGTCGACGCCGGTGCTGGCGAACAGACGCTCGCCCAGCTGTGGATAAAAGTCCTGCGACCAGTGCGCCAGAGCGGTCACGGCGGGGCTGTAACGCCACGGGTACAACGGCGAGACAATGCCACCGCCAGCCCAGGACGACTCTCGGCCAACCTCGCCCTGATCGCACACCACCACCTGGCCGACCTTGGCTGCCAGGTTGAATGCCGTCAGCAGGCCGATCACCCCGCCGCCAACCACCACTACTTGCTTGCTCATCTGTCGATCCAACACCTGAAGTAAAACCGCGATGCACCGGGCATCATTGAACCTTCAACTTCCCCAACAGTGCGTGCTGTGCTCAACGGCGCCCGGGTTGTGCTGCACGCCAGCCTGGTCGAGCTGGAAATCGCCACAGCCATCCTGCGCCATCAGCCCATGCGGTAGCCGCCGGGCGCGCAGCGTGAAGGTGTCACTGTCGCGCTGGGCCTGCAGGCTGTAGTAGCGGGTACCTTCGGGCAAGACCAGGTCGCCCTCGGCGTATTGGCCAGTGCGCACGCGGTGGCGCTCCAGGCGCAGGGCGGCATCATGCAGCAGGCCAACCACTTCGCTGCGCGCGGCTCGCCGAAGCTGGTCGCTGTAACTGGGGTAGGCAATGGCTGCCAGAATGCCGGTCACGGCCAGCACAATCAACAACTCGATCAGGCTCAAGCCTTGCTGCATGTCAGTCTCCTCGCAATCTTTGCCGCCAGGTGATGCGTTGGGTTTGATTGCCGGCCACGGCGTAGACCGCTTCCAGCACATGCCGTGAGCGGCTTTGCTTGCTGACGGCGGTAATCCGGAACAGGCTAACCGGCTGCCCTTCGGGCATGTGCGCGGCACGTGTGCTGACACCCAGGTTCTGCAGCTGGAAAAAGCCGGTCTGGGTTCCTTGCCACTGCCCAACCAGATCGTGCGGCCTGGGCGGTGGCAGGCACGCGTTACAAACGTCAGGGGGCGCCCGTTCAAGTTCGCGTACCCCAGCCAGCAAAGTGGCCTCAGCCTCTTCCAGCGCCATCAGGCCATCGCTCAGGTAGCCGGTCATCCGCGTTTCCACCAGCGCGTCGCGCAGGGCAGATGTGGCAAGCAGGCCCAGCAGGACGCTCAGGACCAAGGCCAGTAGAAGAACCACGCCACGCTGGTGAGTCATGAAGCGGGGACCGGGTTGCGGATTGCGACGCTCAACTCATGGCGCTGCTGAACCTTGAGCGTGGGTTCGTAAAGCGTCAGGCTGATATCCACCCGCTCTCCCCCCACCATCTGCACACGCTCCACACGCATCGCCTGCACATTATCAACCAACGGTTGAAATTTGCTGTTTCCGCGTTTGAACCTCAGCTTATCGTCCTGGAGCTGGTAGACATACCTGCTGACCGGGTACACCAGTGGGTCCCCAGCCTTGCGCGCTTCATCGACAGACACTTCGGTCAGGCAATTGGTGTGCAGAAACCAGTCAGGTCGGCCAGCTTGCCCAGGCAACTCCGCCACGATCAGGCTGAGGGTGGACGCTTCGATCACCAGGGGGCGAGCGAAGACCTGCTGTAATGCCGGGTCATCGAAATCGGAAGGTTTCAGGCGCAAACAGCCAAACATGCCGGCCATGCGAATATCCTGGGCCATGCGCAGCAACGCCTGCCGCGCCTCATCCTGCATGCGCAGCGCAGTACTTTGCAGGCGCCAGGCCTGGTGAGCCGATGCAAAGAGCTGACTGGCGGCCGCCAACAGCATCAACCCGATAGTCAGCGCCAACATCAGCTCAACCAAACCAAAACCACGTTGGCCGCGCCTCATCGACGCCCCCGTTCATGCTCGCTGTGCGCCGCCATTGCCGCCTGCCCATTGCGACGCGCGCTGTCCACAGCCTGCAAGGCCTGCAGTTGCAGCCCCGCTGCGGCGAACATACCCACGGCCACGACCACAACCGCCAACAGCACTTCCAGAAGCGTCATGCCCCCTTGCCTTTCGTGCATCCCTGCACCTCCTGCGACTTTTCCCGTCATTGCTTTCAACTTGGGCGACTGGACCTCTTGTCCAACCGCCAGGAAGCTATAGCCAAGCACGTCCAGGGAGGAATGCACGGTGAAGCAACGCGGCGTAACACTGATACAAATGTTGTCGGCCTTGGCCGTGGCGGTCTTGCTGACCCAACTGGGCATGCCGGCCTACGCCCGAATGAGCGATGACCTGCACCGGGCGGCGGCTGCCCGTGATCTGGCGCAGGCGCTGCGCAGTGCACGCAGCCATGCGCTGTTGCAGGGTCAGCCGGTGCTGGTGCTGGCGCTGGACGGTAATTGGGGGAATGGGTGGCGGGTAGTGCTGGAGCATAACCGGCAGGTGCTGCGCGAACAGCGCCTTCCAAAGCCGCTGAAAATAACCAGCAATCGCGGTGAGCAGTTCAAATTCAGTGCGCTGGGCGTGCCAATGACGTTGGGCAACAGCTGGTTGGGCGCAACACTGGAAATGTGCGAACGCGCCGCTGCTCGCAGCCGATATCAGGTGGTGCTGGCATCAAGCGGCAGAGTCAGGTTGCTTACGGAGGACCTGAGCAATGACCGCTGCTAGCGCGGTCATTGCAGGAACAGTCTTGAGTCGCGCAAGGGCTGCAAAGCAGCCCCTGCATTGGCGGCGGTGCTGCCCGTCAGATCAGCGAGCGAACCCGCAGTTCTTTGGGCATTGAAAAGGTGATGTTCTCTTCGCGCCCGTCCAGCTCTTCAGCGCCAGTAGCGCCCCAGGCCTTGAGCTGTTCGATCACGCCACGCACCAGCACTTCGGGTGCCGAAGCACCGGCGGTGATGCCGATCCGCGCGGTCTGGTCAAACCAGCCGCGTTGCATGTCCTCGGCACCGTCGATCAGGTAGGCCGGGGTGCCCATGCGCTCAGCCAGCTCGCGCAAACGGTTGGAGTTGGAACTGTTCGGGCTGCCCACCACCAGCACCACGTCGCTCTCGCCGGCCAGTTGCTTGACGGCGTCCTGGCGGTTCTGGGTGGCGTAGCAGATGTCGTCCTTGCGCGGGCCACCGATGTTCGGGAACCGCGCACGCAGCGCATCGATGACGCGGCTGGTGTCGTCCATCGACAGTGTTGTCTGGGTGACGAAAGCCAGGTGGTTCGGGTCGCGCACCTGCAGGTTGGCAACATCTTCCTCGTCTTCGACAAGGTAGATGGCGCCGCCGTTGCTGGCATCGTACTGGCCCATGGTGCCTTCGACTTCCGGGTGCCCTTCGTGGCCGATGAGAATGCACTCACGGCCATCGCGGCTGTACTTGGCCACTTCGATGTGAACCTTGGTCACCAGCGGGCAGGTGGCATCGAACACTTTCAGGCCACGGCCAGCAGCTTCCTGGCGCACAGCCTGGGAAACACCGTGGGCACTGAAGATGACGATGACATCGTCCGGCACTTGGTCCAGCTCTTCGACAAAGATGGCGCCGCGGTTACGCAAGTCTTCCACCACGAACTTGTTGTGCACCACTTCGTGACGCACATAGATCGGCGGGCCGAAGACTTCCAGCGCGCGGTTGACGATCTCGATCGCCCGGTCGACCCCGGCGCAGAAGCCGCGCGGGTTGGCGAGTTTGATTTGCATGCTCGGCTCCAGGCTTACAGGGCCTTCACCTCGAGGATCTCCACCTCGAAGGTCAGGGTCTTGCCAGCCAGTGGGTGATTGAAGTCGATGGTGACCTGATCGTCATCGAACGCTTTGACCACACCCGGCAGCTCGGTGTTGGCGGCGTCGTTGAAGATGATCAGCAGCCCTTCGGACAACTCCATGCCTTCGAAGTTGGACCTCGGCATGACCTGCACGTTCTGCGGGTTAGGCTGGCCGAAGGCGTTCTCCGGGGCAACCACCACGGTGCGCTTGTCACCGGCCTTGAAGCCGAACAGGGCGTTTTCAAAGCCCGGCAGCAGGTTGCCATCACCCACTTTGAAGGTGGCCGGGGCTTTATCGAACGTGCTGTCGACGGTGTCGCCGTTTTCCAGGTGCAGCGCGAAGTGCAGGGTGACTTCGGTGTTCTGGCCGATACGGGTGTCAGTCATGGACCGGATCCTCGGACTTCTTGCTCTTGAACATATCCAGCGCCAGCATCACCGCACCAACGGTGATGGCGCTGTCGGCCACGTTGAAGGCCGGGAAGTAATGACGGTTCTGCCAGTGCACCAGGATGAAGTCGACCACATGGCCCAGCACGATGCGGTCGTACAGGTTGCCAATCGCCCCACCCAGCACCAGCGCCAGCGCCACGGCCAGCCAGGTCTCGTTGCGCCCCAGGCGCTTGAGCCAGACGACCAGTACCGCGCTGACCACCACGGCGATCACGGCGAACAACCAGCGCTGCCAACCCGCACCGTCAGCCAGGAAGCTGAACGCGGCACCGGTGTTGTAGGCCAGGGTCCAGCTGAAGTAGTCAGGAATGACCACGATCTGCTGGTACATGGTCAGAGCGTTGTTGAAGTACAGCTTGGTGGCCTGGTCGACGACCAGGACCAGCAAGCTCAGCCACAGCCATGCAAGGCGCCCGAAGCGCCCCGCTGCAGGGTTAGGCATAGTGGCGCACCTCACCAGAGCCGGTCAGGTTGTCGACGCAACGGCCGCAGATTTCCGGGTGCTCCGGATGGCTGCCGACGTCGGCGCGGAAGTGCCAGCAACGGCCGCACTTGGTGTGGCCGGACTTGACCACTTGCAGCTTGAGGCCTTCGACTTCGGTGGCTACGGCTTCGGCCGGCGCCTGCGCGAACGGCACCACGCTGGCGGCCGAGGTGATCAGCACGAAGCGCAGCTCGTCGCCCAGCTTGCCCAGGTCGGCACTCAGGCCTTCGTCGGCGTACAGGGTCACTTCGGCTTGCAGGTTGCCGCCGATGACCTTGGCGGTGCGCTGGTTTTCCAGCTCCTTGTTGACCGATGCCTTCACTGCCATCACGCGGTCCCAGTAGGCGCGGTCCAACTCGGTGCCTTCCGGCAGCTCGCTCAGGCCTTGGTACCAGCCGTTGAGCATTACCGACTCGTTGCGCTCGCCCGGCAGGTACTGCCAGATTTCGTCGGCGGTGAATGCCAGGATCGGCGCGATCCAGCGCACCAGCGCCTCGCTGATGTGGTACAGCGCAGTCTGGCAGGAACGGCGGGCGACACTGTTGGCGCCGGTGGTGTACTGGCGGTCCTTGATGATGTCGAGGTAGAAGCCACCCAGCTCCTGTACGCAGAAGTTGTGCACCTTGGAGTAGACGTTCCAGAAACGGTACTCGCTGTAGTGCTCTTCCAGTTCGCGTTGCAGCAGCAGGGTACGGTCCACGGCCCAGCGGTCCAGCGCCAGCATGTCTTCCGGGGCCAGCAGGTCGCGGGCCGGGTCGAAGCCGGACAGGTTGGACAGCAGGAAGCGGGCGGTATTGCGGATACGCCGGTAGGCGTCGGCACTGCGCTGCAGGATCTGCTCGGAAACGGCCATTTCACCGGAATAGTCGGTGGCCGAAACCCACAGGCGCAGGATATCGGCACCCAGGGTGTTGTTGACCTTCTCCGGCTCGATGGTGTTGCCCAGCGACTTGGACATCTTGCGGCCGTTCTCGTCCACGGTGAACCCGTGGGTCAACAGTTCGCGGTATGGCGCATGGTTATCGATGGCGCAACCGGTCAGCAAGGACGAGTGGAACCAGCCGCGGTGCTGGTCGGAACCTTCCAGGTACAGATCGGCGCGCGGGCCGGTGGCATGGCCAATGTCGTGCGAGCCACGCAACACGTGCCAGTGGGTGGTGCCCGAGTCGAACCACACGTCGAGGGTGTCGGCGATCTTGTCGTACTGGTCGGCTTCAGCGCCCAGCAGTTCAGCGGCGTCCAGCTTGAACCAGGCCTCGATGCCTTGCTGCTCGACACGCTTGGCCACTTCTTCCATCAGTTCGACAGTGCGCGGATGCAGCTCGCCGGTCTGCTTGTGCAGGAAGAACGGAATCGGCACACCCCAGTTGCGCTGACGCGAGATGCACCAGTCCGGGCGGTTGGCGATCATCGCGTGCAGGCGCGCCTGGCCCCAGGCCGGGACGAACTTGGTGTCTTCGATGGCTTTCAGTGCACGCTCACGCAGCGGCTCGCCGGTGCTCGGCTGCTTGTCCATGCCCACGAACCACTGCGCGGTGGCGCGGTAGATCAGCGGGGTCTTGTGGCGCCAGCAGTGCATATAGCTGTGGCTGATGGTTTCGGTGTGCATCAGCGCACCGACTTCGCTCAGCTTCTCGACGATGGCCGGGTTGGCCTTCCAGATGAACTGGCCGCCGAAGAATGGCAGCGACTCGACATACACGCCGTTGCTCTGCACCGGGGTAAGGATGTCGTCGTTGACCATGCCGTAGCGCTTGCAGGTGACGAAGTCGTCTTCACCGTAGGCTGGCGAGGAATGCACCACGCCGGTACCGGCACCCAGTTCGACGTAGTCGGCCAGGTAGATTGGCGACAGGCGATCGTAGAAAGGATGGCGGAAGTTGATCAGCTCCAGCGCCGAACCTTGGGCGGTGGCAACGACCGAACCTTCCAGGTTGTAGCGCTTCAGGCACGACTCGACCAGCTCTTCAGCCAGCACCAGCAGGCGTTCGCCGGTGTCGACCAGGGCGTACTTGAATTCCGGGTGGATATTCAGGGCCTGGTTGGCCGGGATGGTCCACGGGGTGGTGGTCCAGATCACGATGGCGGCCGGCTTGGCCAGCGATGCCAGGCCGAAGGCGGCGGCCAGCTTGGCTTCATCGGCAACCGGGAAGGCCACGTCGATGGTCTGCGACTTCTTGTCGGCGTACTCGACTTCTGCTTCAGCCAGCGCCGAACCGCAATCAAAGCACCAGTTCACCGGCTTCAGGCCCTTGAACACGAAGCCTTGCTTGACCATCTCGGCCAAAGCGCGGATTTCACCGGCCTCGTTGGCGAAGTTCATGGTCTTGTATGGATTGTCCCAGTCACCCAGTACGCCCAGGCGGATGAACTCGGTCTTCTGCCCTTCGATCTGCTCGGCAGCGTACTCGCGGCACAGCTCGCGGGTACGGTCGGCAGAAAGGTGCTTGCCGTGGGTAACCTCGACCTTGTGCTCGATCGGCAGGCCGTGGCAGTCCCAGCCTGGCACGTACGGCGCATCGAAGCCGGCCAGGGTCTTGGAACGGACGATCATGTCCTTGAGGATCTTGTTCAGCGCATGACCGATGTGAATCTTGCCGTTGGCATAGGGCGGGCCGTCGTGCAGGACGAACTTGGGACGATCCTTGCCAATTTCGCGCAGCTTCTGGTACAGGCCAATGCTGTCCCAGCGCTGCAGGATCTGCGGTTCGCGCTGAGGCAGGCCGGCCTTCATGGGGAAGGCGGTGTCCGGAAGGTTAAGCGTGGCTTTGTAGTCGGTCATTTCAGGCTCTTCGTTAGCGGTTGAGCGTGCCAATGTGCACGTGCGGCGGCGATATCCGCATCGATCGCCGACTTCAGCGCCTCCAGGGAGGCGAATCGCTGCTCTTCACGCAGCTTGTGGTGGAACTCCACCGTCAGGCGCCGGCCGTAAAGATCGCCGGCAAAGTCCAGAAGATGAATCTCCAGGTGCGGGCGCCCATCACCGGCAACGGTGGGGCGCACGCCGATATTGCCGACACCCGGCCAAGCTTTGCCGTCGATCACGATGCTGGCCAGGTATACCCCGGACAGCGGCACGCGGCGGCGCTTGAGCTGGATGTTGGCGGTTGGTGTGCCGAGCTGGCGGGCCAGCTTCTGGCCGTGCAGCACGCGGCCTGTAATGCGGTACGGGCGGCCCAGCAGGTGTTCGGCCAGTTCGAAGTCGCCCTCGGACAAGGCCTTGCGCACTTCTGTGCTGCTGACCCGCAGGCCATCCTGGATGACCGTGTTGGCGGCCTCGACGGTAAAGCCGTACGCGTTGCCGGCCTCGACCAGGAAAGCGAAGTCGCCAGCGCGATCGCAGCCGAAGCGGAAGTCATCGCCCACTTCGAGATGACGCACGCCCAGGCCGTCGACCAGGATGGCCTTGACGAAGGCATCGGCACTGAGCTTGCTCAGACGATGGTTGAACGCCAGGCACAGCACCCGGTCGATACCTTCGGTCGCCAGCAGCTCGATCTTGTCGCGCAGCCGGGCCAGGCGCGCTGGCGCGGTATCGGGTGCGAAGTACTCGCGTGGTTGCGGTTCGAAGATCACCACGCAGGTCGGCAGGCCCAAGGCCTGACCGCGCTCGCGCAGACGCGCCAGGATTGCCTGGTGGCCGCGGTGAACCCCGTCGAAGTTGCCAATGGTGGCGACACAGCCCCGGTGCTCGGGGCGCAGGTTGTGAAGACCTCGAACCAGCTGCATAACGCGCTTCTTGCTCATAAAGTGGCCGATTATAACCACACCCGGGCGCTGGTGACAGGCAGCAGCGCCCAAGGGCGGCGTGGAATGCGAAAAACCGACGCCTGACCCGCCAAAAGCCTCAGTGCAAGGCCTTGCGAGCGAAATGCCGGGGCCGGAAGCCACACAGGTACAGGCAGCCAAAATACGTCACGACGCCCGCCAGGATCAGCGCCCCAAGCCGCAGGAAGCGCTCAAGCATGATGCCCTGTTCCCAGGCCGGCATATAGTGCATGCCCGCCAGCAGTACTGCCGACATCAGCGCCACCGCCAACACAAGCTTGAGCAGGAACACTGCCCAGCCAGGCTGAGGCTCGAACAGCTGCTGACTGCGCAGCTTCCAGAACAGCAAACCGGCATTCAGGCAGGCACCGAGGCTGATCGCCAATGCCAGGCCGGCATGTGCAAGCGGGCCGACCAGGGCAAGGTTGAACAGCTGGGTGCAGACCAAGGTGAAGACTGCGATCTTCACCGGCGTGCGAATATTCTGCTGCGCATAGAAGCCAGGTGCCAGCACCTTGATCAGAATGATCGCCAGCAAGCCCACGGAATAGGCGATCAACGCCCGCTGGGTCATGGCCGCATCAAACGCGCTGAACTTGCCATATTGAAACAGCGCAACGGTCAGCGGCTCGGCAAGAATGGCCAAAGCCAGGGTGCAGGGCAGCACCAGCAGGAAGCACAGGCGCAGGCCCCAGTCGAGAATCCGTGAGTACTCCTCGCGGTCCTTGTTGGCGTAGGTCTTGGCCAGGGTCGGCAGCAGGATGGTGCCCAGAGCAACGCCCAACACACCGGAAGGCAGCTCCATGAGGCGGTCGGCGTAGTACATCCACGACACCGAGCCGGCCACCAGGAAGGAGGCGAAGATGGTGTTGATGATCAGCGAGATCTGGCTCACCGACACCCCCAGGATCGCCGGCAGCATCTGCTTCAGTACCCGCCACACACCCACGTCCTTGAGGTTCAGTCGCGGCAGCACGAGCATGCCGATCTTCTTCAGCGCTGGCAGCTGGTACAGCAACTGCGCCAGGCCACCCGCCAGCACGCCCCAGGCCAACGCCATGATTGGGGGGTTGAAGTACGGCGTCAGCAACACGGCGAAGGCGATCATCGCCACGTTCAGCAAGGTAGGCGTGAAGGCCGGCACCGAAAAGCGGTTCCAGGTATTGAGGATCGCTCCGGCCAGGGAAGACAGCGAGATCAGGAATATATAAGGAAACGTCACCCGCAACAGGTCGGTGGTCAGCTCGTATTTCTCGGTGCTGTCGACAAAACCCGGGGCCGTCGCCCACACCACCCACGGTGCAGCGAGGATGCCGATAGCGGTCACCAGGGCCAGCACCAGGGTCAGAAGGCCACTGACATAGGCAATGAAGGTGCGCGTCGCCTCCTCGCCTTGCTGGGTCTTGTACTCGGCCAGAATCGGCACGAAGGCCTGGGAGAATGCGCCTTCGGCGAAGATGCGCCGCAACAGGTTGGGCAGTTTGAACGCGATGAAGAAGGCATCGGTAGCGACACCAGCACCAAAGATGCGGGCCAGGATGGTGTCGCGAACAAAGCCCAGCACCCGCGAAATCATGGTGATCGAGCTTACTGCAGCCAGGGATTTGAGCAGGTTCATCGAAAAGATTCACGCCAATGACAGAGGACGCTGCCAGACAGCGTCCGAATGTGCGATACTCCCGCGCCTTCGCAGGGGAGCCAAAAATTCCCGAGTGTACAGGTCGCGCAGCAGAAAGGAATCTTTCCCGCTTGTTGGCGCACCGCTCGGCGGAACCTTGCAGGTGGCCTTGACATCCGCTCGACTGATCGGCATGATTCGCGGCCTATTTTGTTTGCTATTTACCTAAAGTCTTTCGAGGAGCTCGACGGTGGCCAACACACCTTCCGCCAAGAAACGTGCAAAACAGGCTGAGAAGCGTCGCAGCCACAACGCCAGCCTGCGTTCCATGGTCCGCACCTACATCAAGAATGTAGTTAAAGCCATCGACGCAAAAGACGCCGAAAAAGCGCAAGCCGCTTACGTTCTGGCTGTACCTGTAATCGACCGTATGGCCGACAAGGGTATCATCCACAAGAACAAGGCTGCTCGTCACAAAGGCCGTCTGAATGGCCACATCAAGGCGCTGAAAGAAGCTGCAGCTGCCTAAGCGACGCGCTAGTCGAAAAACCGACCCTAGGGTCGGTTTTTTGTTGCCTGCGATTTATGCTTGCGGGCACAGCCCATGTGGGACTCGATCTCTGTGTGTCGCGAAAGGGCTGCGGAGCAGCCCCGGCAATCTCAGCTTCTGCGCTGAAACCGAGGGGCCGCTACGCGCCCCTTTCGCGACGCAAGGCCGCTCCCACAAAAAAGCAGGGCCGCGCTTGGCGGCCCTACTTTTACATCACTTGGCGATCTGAATCTTCGGTGCCCACTGCAGCCATTCATCCTCGGCCTTTTCGAACAAGGCAAAGGTCTGCTGCGGCCGTGCCGGGTTACCCATCTGCTCGCCATCTGGCGTTGCGAAGGCGATACCGCCATCGATCAGGGTTTCCACCGACTCGGTACGCACTGTAGCGCCCTTGAACAGACCCCAGTCGAAACCGAAACCACTGCTGTTCCAGAAGCGGCTACCGCTGCGCACCAAGGCGGCATAGCGCGGCTCGATGAGGATATGAATCAGCACGCGGTCAGCGCTCTGGCCCAGCTCGAAGCCTGTCACCTTGCCCACCGTAACCTCACGATAGGTAACCGGCACACCCGGCTTGATCGAGCCGCGGCGTGGCGCACTGAGCGTCAATGGCAGGCCGACCTCTGGCCCTGCTACCTCCGGTGCCTCGGCCAGGGCGATGAAATCGCGCTGTGGCCCACGGTTCTTGGCTGCTGGCTGCACTTCCAGGTACTGCCCACCTATCAAGGTGTCCAGGTTTTCAGTGCGCACCAGGCCCAGGGCCGGCTTGACCACCCAGAACTGCGTACCGGCACGGGCAATACGATCCGCCGCTTCGGTAATGCGCGCCCGTAGCAGCACCGCCTGCAGGTCATCGGTGAGGTCGACGCTCTCGATGCTGCCCACATCCAGGCCGCGGAAGCGGATGGCCGTGCCCGGTTTCAGGCCATCGGCACGCTCTACACGGATGGTGATCAACGTACCCGCACGGTTCACCGCTTCCTGGCTGTCATGCAGGCGGAAGCGTGGAATGTGCCGTTTCAGCGGTACATCGGGCCGTGGTGTATCGAACGCAATACCGCCGGCCATCAGTGTTTGCAGCGACTCACTCTTGATCTTGATGCCCGACAGGCCGCCGGTCAGGGTGATCCCACTGACGTTCCAGAAGCGCGACGAACCATTGACCAGCTTCTCGTACTCCTTCTCGATATGCACACCGATCAGGATGCGGTTGCTGTTACGGGCGAACTGATAGCTCTGCACGCTACCCACCTTCACCTGGCGGTACGTCACCGGGCTGCCGATTTCCAGCGAACCCAAGGTGTCGGCGAACAACACCATGTGCAGGCCCGGCGCTTTGAGGTCGAGCGGCGGCGCCTTGGCACGCGCCTCGAACTCACGCTCTGGCCGTGCGCCCTTCTCACCAGGACGAATGGCGATGTAGTTACCTTTGACCAAGGCTTCCAGGCCAGTGATTCCCGCCAGGGAAATCGACGGTTTGACTACCCAGAACTGTGTCCCGTCTACCAGGTAGTCCTCGGTCAGTGGGTCGAGTGTCAGCTCGGCCGAAGCGCTGGCCAGGTTGTCCTCCATCTTCAGGGCTTTCAGCGAGCCCACCTGGATGCCCTTGTACATGACCGGCGTGCGACCCGCCTGCAGGCCTTCATAATCGCTCAGCTTCACTTTTACCCGGATACCCGCCTGGGCGGCATCGAAGTCCTCGTACAGGCGGAACGGCAGGCTCGGATCGGTGGGAGGGCTGTCCTTGCGGTACTCCGGCGTGGCGAAGGCGATACCACCCGCCACAATGCTCGACAACGACTCACTGCGCACCTTCACACCCGAAAGCGAAGCATCGATGCTGACACCGCTGGCGTTCCAGAAACGCGTGTGCTTGCGCACCAGGCTGGCGTAGGCCGGCTCGATGAAGACTTTCACCTCTACGGTGCTCTGGTCCTCGGACAGGCGGTAGCTTTTCACCCGGCCAACCTGAATCTGCTTGTAGAACACCGGGCTGTCACGATTGAGCGAGCCCAGCCTGTCGGCCTTGAGGGTCAGGTGCAGGCCTGGTTCAGAATCCGAGAGCGGTGGCGCCACCTTCAATGCCACAAAGCGTTTGGTACGTTCCCCCTCTCCCGGGCTAACGGCGATGTAGTTACCCGACACCAGTGTTTCAAGGCCAGATATACCGGCCAGGCTGACACTCGGCTTCACCAGCCAGAAACGCGTGCCTTTGGTTAGATGGGGCTCGGCAGCCTTGTTCATCTCGATGGTAGCGATCACCCCCTGCGTGTCGCCCTTGGCGTCGAGCACCAGGCTTTTCACCTTGCCAACCGGCATGCCTTTGTAGATGACCTCGGTCTTGTTGGCGACGATACCCTCTCCCGACTCGAAGCGGACTTCAATTTCCACGCCAGCGTCGCGGTAGGCCTGCCACGCGAGCCAGCCACCGATCATCAGCGCAATCAAAGGCAGGATCCAGATGGCCGACCAGTTCGAGGCTGGGCGGGTTTTAGCCGTTGGCAGGTCACTCATGGTCGTCATCCGACTCCGTGTTATCCCAAATCAGTCGGGGATCGAAAGTTAAAGCGGCAAGCATTGTCAGGATCACCACAGTTGCGAAGGCGACAGCGCCCAGGTTGGCTTCGACACTGGCTATCCGGCCAAAATTCACCACTGCCACCAGGATGGCAATGACGAAGATATCCAGCATGGACCAGCGCCCAATGAATTCGATGAAGCGGTACATCAATATCCGCTGCCGGGCCGAAAGCGGCTGCCGCCGCTGAACGGAGTACAACAGCAAGCCGATGCCCACCAGCTTGAACGTGGGGACCAGGATACTGGCAATGAACACCACAGCCGCAATGGGCACCATGCCGTGCTTGAGCAAGGTGATGACACCGGACATGATGGTGTCCGGGCTGCCCTGACCGAGGGTACTGACGGTCATGATCGGCAGTATGTTGGCCGGGATGTAGAGGATCGACGCCGCAATCAGCAACGCCCAGGTGCGCACAATACTGTTCGGCCGGCGTGCATGCACGATAGCGCCGCAACGTGTGCAGGTTTGCGAAGTGCTGTCTGGCTCTTGCCTGTTCAGCTCGTGACACTCATTGCAGACAACAATACCTGCGTCAATCGCCCGCATGCAGGTCCTCCCCCGATAGCGCACTCCAGATCTGGTGGGGCGACATCACCACCTCGAGCCACACCTGGATCAATAACAGACTGATGAAACAGAACAGCCCAAGGCCCACGGTCAGTTCGGCCAGGTCCACCAGTTTGACGATGGCCACCAGCACCCCCATGAAATAGACCTCGAGCATGCCCCAGTCACGCAGATGGTGATAGATGCGGTAGAAGATCAGGCCGTAGTCACGCCCGAAGTTCAAGCGGATGCTCAACAGCACGGCCAGCTGACAGAGCAGCTTCGCCAGCGGAATGACCATGCTACAGAGCAACACCACTACGGCAACACCGCGCATCCCCGAGTTGTACAGGCCTAGCACGCCACTCCAGACCGTATCGTCCGAAGTCTGGCCAAGCAGGTGCAACTGCATGATCGGCAGGAAATTGGCGGGCACGAACAGCAAAAGGGCCGTCAGCACCAAGGCCAGGCTGCGATTGACCACATTGTGCCGATGGGCATAGAGCTCGTAACCGCAGCGCGGGCATTGGGCTTTCTCATCATGCTGCAGCACGGGCTTGCGCAGCAGCAGGTCGCATTCATGGCAGGCGACAAGCTCGTCCAACGGCAGCTGGGCCAGGGTTTCAGGTTCGACAGAATTGGACATAGAGCGCTTCTGTATAGGTGCGTGGGGCTATTCTAGTGTTCTGACTCGAATTATGGGAGGCGACGTTGTCCTGAAGGGTGTGCGCCCCTGCCTGGCGTTGCAACCTTCCCCGTAGGAGTGGGCTTACCCGCGAACACCGGCAACGCCGGTGCCATCTACGAAGCTGCCTGCCCCCGAGATTCGAGCAGGCCAGGCTTTTTGCCCGCAAAGACAAAACCCCTACCTGCGTGCGCAGATAGGGGTTTTGCGAAATGAATCTTGACGATGACCTACTCTCACATGGGGAAACCCCACACTACCATCGG